>NZ_CP173227.1:0-237500 GCF_044880635.1 Caproicibacterium sp. XB2
ATGGATTCCTTCACAGAGGCCTGGGGGCTTATCTGCGACTACTGTAAAACCAAGATTACAGAGGTGGCCTACACCACCTGGATTTCGCGCATTGAGCCTGTTAATCTGGACTTTTCCAGCGGGACCGCGGTACTGAAAGTTCCAAACGATTTTCACCGAAAAACCATTACCCACTACTACCTGGATACCATCAAAGAGGCATTCTGGGAAGTTTTCGGAACATCAGACATCAAAATTGACCTGCGCACCGATGAAGACCTTGCGCCTAAAAAACAGGCGGAAAGCGGTCAGCCGGGCGCAGAAAACTATGAATATACGTTCGACACATTTATCGTAGGCCCCAGCAATAAGTTTGCCCATGCTGCCAGCATGGCTGTTGCCACAAAACCGGCTGAACTTTACAATCCGCTGTTCATCTACGGCAACTCCGGCCTTGGAAAAACACATCTTCTGTATGCCATCTGCAACGAAATTAAAAAGAATTCTCCTAATATGGATATTGTGTACATCAAAGGCGACGAATTTACCAATGAATTGATTGATGCCATTCAAAAGGGTACCACAGCTGAGTTTCACAACCGTTACCGCAATGCCGACGTCCTTTTGGTGGATGATATTCAGTTCATCGCCGGCAAGGACTCCACCCAGGAGGAGTTCTTCCACACATTCAATACCTTATATGAGGCAAAAAAGCAGATTGTTCTGACCAGTGACCGCCCACCAAAGGATATTGCTACCCTGGAAGAACGGCTGCTCACCCGTTTTGAGTGGGGTTTGACTGCTGATATCCAGCCGCCGGATTTTGAAACGCGCATCGCTATTATTAAGCGCAAGGCAGAGCTGCTGGGAATCTCACTGGACGACAATGTAAACGAATATATGGCCAACCGCTTGAAGGACAACATCCGCCAGCTGGAGGGTGCAGTCAAAAAAATGAAGGCATACCACCTTCTGAACGGCTATCCTCTGAATATCAGCACCGCACAGGCCGCTATCAGTGACATCATTAACAATGACCAGCCTGTACCGGTCACCATCGAAAAAATCATAGAGGAAGTCAGCCGTACGTTCGGCACAACACCGGAAGACATCCGTTCCAGCAAACGCAGTGCCAACATCAGCAGTGCGCGGCAGGTCGCTATGTATGTTGTGCGTGAAATTACGCAAATGCCAATGGCGCGCATTGGCGCAGAATTTGGCGGACGTGACCACTCTACGGTCGTGTACGCTATCCAGCAGGTCGAGAAAAATATCAAGAAGAACCCCCGGATGCGTGCCACTGTCGAAGATATCATCAAAAATATACGGGACCGCTGATTTTTTATACTTATCAGTATTCATTTTTTCGTATATTTATTCGTCTATTCCTTGTATATTTTCATCTTTATTCTTCAACTTGTTTTCAACTTTCTCCACCGAGTTTTCAACAGTGCGTTGAAATGTGGATTGTGTTGATTCTTTTTCACAAATTCCAAACTGTCCGCAGTTTAAAATTTTTTCTCTCTTTTCGCAGTGTTTTCCGGGCCTTTTCCCGTCTTTCAACTTTTCCAAAGCCCTTACTACTATTTCTAAATCTATCTCTTTCAAATTATACTCTCAGTAAACGGAGGCTGTCCTTCTATGAAATTCACCTGTGACCGTCAGCTGCTGACGGAAGCTGTATTAAATGTACAGCGTGCTGTATCTTCAAAGAGTTCCATCCCTGCCCTGCAGGGCATTCTATTAAAGGCAAAGCAAAATAGCATTTTCCTGTACGGCTACGATGCCGAAATGCTGGGAATGACTACGGAAATCCCCGCAGATATTTCCGAAATCGGTACAGTTGTTCTGTCCGCTCGTCTATTTGGTGATATTGTACGTCGTTTACCGGATGCCAGCGTACACATTGCGGCGGACGACCACAACGTTACAACCATTCAAAGCGGACAAAGCCATTTTTCCATCGTCGGCATTCCTGCAGAAGAATATCCGGAGCTTCCCCACGTTTCCAGCGAACGGAGCATTCGCATTTCCAGCCAAGTCTTAAAAAATATGATTCGGCAGACCATTTTTGCTGTTGCCGAGAGTGACGCCAAGCCGATTCACACCGGCACCCTATTTGAAATCGGGAACGGAAAAATCCGTTTGGTCAGCGTAGACGGCTATCGTTTAGCTATCCGGGAAGAAATGGTAAGCAGTGAGGAGCAGGACCTTTCCTTTGTCGTGCCGGGAAAGGCACTGCAAGAAGTCAGCAAACTGCTGCTGGAAACTGACGAACCCTGCACCATACAGGTCGGAAGCCGTCACATTCTGTTTATCATTGGCAGTTATACGGTCATTGCACGTCTACTGGAAGGCGAATTTCTAGATTATCGTGCAGCTATCCCGCAGACCAGCAGCACGACCATTACGGTCAAAACCAGCGATTTTATCGACAGTGTAGAGCGTGTTTCCCTGCTGATTACTGACCGGCTGAAAAGCCCAATCCGCTGCCTGTTTGATGAAGATACAGTTCGACTGTCCAGCTATACGCCTATCGGGCGCGCAAGCGACCAGTTCCCGGCACAACTGACAGGAAATTCTGTCGAGATGGGCTTTAACAATCATTATCTGCTGGATGCTCTGCGCAATGCTGAGGGAGATCAAGTGAAAATTGAGCTGAACGGTCCGCTTTCACCTATGAAGGTACTGCCGATGGAAGGAAACAGCTTTCTTTTCCTAGTGCTTCCGGTCCGCCTGAAAGCTTCTGAGGACTAAAAATTTTCTCTATTAAAACAACGATTGAGGATTAAAATAATATGAATAGGAAAATAATAACAATTAGTACACCTTATATCCGTTTGGATGCGCTGCTAAAGCTGGCGGGGGCGGTGGACACCGGCGGCCGTGCCAAATATGTGATTCAGAACGGTGAGGTACAGGTTAATGATGAGGTTTGCACCATGCGCGGTAAAAAGCTGCACCCCGGTGACACGGCTTCCTATGGAGGCAGTATCTTTGAGGTAGCGGAGTGAGAATCGTTTCCCTTTCCTGCCGGGATTACCGCAATTTAGCGCCGCTCTGTTTTTCACCGAAGCCGGAAGGAAATGTCCTATGGGGGCAGAACGCCCAGGGCAAAACAAACTTGCTGGAAGCACTGTGGATTTTTACCGGCGGCCGCAGCTTTCGCGGTGCGAAGGACAGCGAACTGGTACGTCACGGCGCGGCAGGTGCACGGCTTCTTCTCTCCTTTTACAGTGAGGAGCGGGAGCAGTCTGCGGAAATCCGCATTGCCGGCGGAAGACGACAGGTACTTCTTAATGGCATTGCACTGCATTCTCCTGGTGAATTGGTTGGACACGTTTATGCGGTTATTTTTTCACCGGAACATCTGGCGCTGGTACGCGGCGGTCCGGCAAATCGGCGCAGCTTTATGGACGCGGCGCTTTGCCAGATGAAGCCCGGATATGCTGGAATCCTCAGCCGCTACCACCGGGCGCTTTCGCAGCGGAATGCCCTGTTGAAGGATATTCCTCGTCATTGGGAGCTGGAAGATACGCTGCCGATATGGGACGCACGGCTGGTGCAGGATGGTGAACGAATTGTTTCACAGCGGAAAGCGTTTCTCAGCCGGCTGTCTGTTTTTGCGTCCTCCGTGTATGCCGGACTCAGTCACGGTGCAGAATCCCTGCAGATTTTTTACCATGCTTCTGCACCAAATTTTGCAGACAACCTGCAAAAAGAGCATAAGCAGGATATTCGGCAGGGCTTTACCGGCGCGGGTCCGCATCGGGACGACATGGTCCTGCAGCTGAATGACAGTTCAGCCCGCTCCTATGCCTCCCAAGGACAGAAGCGCAGCATTGTACTTGCACTCAAACTGGCCGAAGCGCACATTTTGGAAGAATGCACCGGTGAAAAGCCGGCTGTCCTGCTGGATGATGTCTTGAGTGAACTGGACAGTGCACGGCAGGACTATCTGCTGAATCACCTTTCGCAGTATCAGGTATTTATTACCTGCTGTGAACCGCAGCAGGCAATGAATCTGCACAGCGGTGGATTGTTTCGGGTAGAGAACGGAATGGTAACCGCTGCAGGGCCGGAAAAACGGAAAGGAGAAGTTTATGTATCTTCATCTGGGACAGAACACGGTGATACGAAGTGAAGATATCCTCGGCATTTTTGACATGGAAACTTCTACAATTTCTTCTTCCACGCGCGTTTATTTAGCAAACAGCGAAAAAGCAGGCCATGTTGTCAATGTTTCCATGGATATGCCAAAAAGTTTTGTCTTGTGCTGTCCGCCGGGCGGCCGGGAAACCGTTTACATTACCCCTATCAGCTCAGCCACTCTGCTGAGGCGCGCGAGCTTTGAAAAAGAACTGAGAAACGTGAACACTGACAGACAGGAGCCGATAAAATGAAACAAAACAGAGGCCCACGCTGCCCATACTGTGGGAAAAAAGTAAATCCACTGATTGCCTTTGTACTGAAGAACCGGGGGGAGTACCGCTGTACCAAGTGCAAAGGCATTTCAAACATTCATCTAAACGCTGGTATTTACCGGCTGGCAGTTGTTATGGTACTGGCTGCAGCAGCAGTGCTGCTGATTGAAGAAGTCTTTGTGCGCCATTTTACATGGTACTCTCCGCCGCTGGTTTTTCTGCCGTTTTTGATTTTTTACCTGCTGTCTGCCCGTTATGTAGAATTACGCCGTCCAGTTATTCCACGGCGTCCCGTGAAAAGACGCGCGCCAAACAGCATTACCGGAGGTTTTACGTCCGTTTGTGACCACAAAGAAGAACCAACCGTCAGTGTGCCTTCTCTGTATGACCGCCCTGTTGCGGTATATGAGGAAAGCCCTGAGCCTGTCCATGAGGACCCCACTATCCAAATGGGACAGATTGACGAAATGTCACCAGTTCCGCCGCTTCGGACAATCAAAGCACAGAAACAAAAACAAGAAAAGGTACCAGAAGAACTGCTGCATCAGTTTGAGGAGAACCTTGGCGAAGAAGCAGAACCGGTCTTCTACAAAAAGACAGATGCAAAAACTCCCTCCGGAAAATACCACAGTTACCGTGCCCCACTGGAAGAATCGGAGGAAAATCCGCATGAAAACCCGTAAACAGGCTTCGTGCTGCCCATGGTGCGGTGCACATTATACCCAGATGGAACGCTGCCGGGCGGCCCGCAAAAGCGGACATCTGCAGTGTCCGGTGTGCGGCCGGCTGATACACGCTTTCCGCAGCGGAAAACGCATGGCGGCCTTCATCTCTTTGGCTGTGGCCATGTGTGTGTGTGATTTTTTTCTGCTGCAGGCAGGTGTTCCACTGGTTGGCATCTGGGTACTGACAGCGGCGCTGGCAACGGTGCTTTGGTGTTTTCGCGGCTGGACGGTCGTCTTTGAAAAATCGCCTTCTTAGCGGAAGACGAATTTACATACTAGAGTTGAAAGAATGAAAAATTGGAGTCAGGTGCCGGCGCAGCTTTGTGCCGGCCCGGTTTGTTGTTTGGCTCCCCGCAGGAGGTTTCAGCTTTGAAGATCAATCAGGTAACACACGCAGAGGAAACGTATAACGCAGACCAGATTCAGGTCCTGGAAGGACTGGAGGCTGTTCGCAAGCGTCCGGGTATGTATATCGGCTCTACCGGTGAGCGCGGTTTGCACCATCTGGTGTATGAAATTGTCGATAACGCCGTTGATGAAGCTTTGGCGGGCTTCTGTGACCGTATCGATGTAAAGATAGAACCGGGAAATATCATCAATGTCACCGACAACGGCCGCGGCATTCCAGTGGGTGTGGAGCATAAAACCGGCATGCCCGCCGTGACAGTCGTTTATACTGTTCTGCACGCCGGCGGCAAGTTCGGCGGCGGCGGATATAAGGTTTCCAGCGGCCTGCACGGCGTAGGTGCCTCGGTTGTCAATGCGCTGTCCTCCTGGCTGGAGGTCAAGGTCATTCATGAAGGAAAAGTTTATTTTCAGCGCTTTGAGCGCGGTAAAGTAGCCTGTGACCTCAAAATTATTGGTGAATCTCAGCCTGGTCAGAGCGGCACCAATGTCCGTTTTCAGGCGGACCCGGATATTTTTCAGGACACCACTGTGTACAAATATGAAATCCTGCAGAAACGGCTGCGGGAGCAGGCTTTCTTAAATGCCGGCATCAATATCGTTCTGACGGATGAACGTGACCCGGAAAATATCATTTCCAACCGTTTTTGCTATGAGGGCGGTCTGTCTAGCTTTGTGGAGTTTATCAATAAAGATAAGGAGCCGGTTCATCCGGATGTCATTCATTTTTCCGCTACGGCGCCGGACGGCAATTCCACAGCGGAAATTGCCATACAGTACACGGATTCCTACAACGAAATGCTCCTCTCCTTTGCCAATGACGTCCATACAACGGACGGCGGCACCCATGTGGAGGGCTTTAAACGTGCACTTACCCGCGTGATGAACACCTATGCGCATCAGCACAACCTGTTGAAGGACAGCGATGAAAACCTGAGCGGTGATGATGTGCGGGAGGGCCTGACGGCGATTATCAGCATTAAGGTCAAAGATGCCCAGTTTGAAAGCCAGACGAAGGCCAAACTCGGCAATACGGAAATTGGCACGCTGGTCAACTCAGTTGTAGGAGATAAACTTTCAACTTATTTGGAAGAACATCCGGGTGTTGGCAAAGCTATCTTTGAAAAATCGCTGGCCGCTTCCCGTGCCCGTGCAGCGGCACGGAAAGCGCGGGATCTGGTCCGCCGCAAATCTGTTTTGGAAACCGCCAGCCTTCCCGGCAAGCTGGCAGACTGCCAAAGCCGTGACCCGGAAGAAACCGAAATCTACATCGTGGAAGGTGATTCCGCAGGCGGCTCCGCGAAAATGGGACGTGACCGTAAGTTCCAGGCAATTCTCCCCCTGTGGGGCAAAATGCTGAACGTGGAAAAGGCGCGGCTGGACAAAGTTTACGGCAATGAAAAACTGATGCCAATCGTTACGGCACTGGGCACCGGTATTGGCGACGACTTTGATATGACAAAGCTGCGCTATGGAAAAATCATCATTATGGCCGATGCCGATGTTGACGGTTCCCATATCCGTATTCTGCTGCTTACATTCTTTTATCGTTTTATGCAGCCGCTGGTGGAGCAGGGCCATATCTATCTTGCACAGCCGCCGCTGTACCGCCTAATGAAAAACAAGCAGTACTATTACGCTTATTCGGATGAGCAGCGCGACCAGCTGATGCAGGAGCTTGGCCAGACCGATATGCAGCGGTACAAAGGTCTGGGCGAAATGGACCCGGAGCAGCTGTGGGAAACGACCATGAACCCTGAAACACGCATTATGCGCCGGGTAGAAGTGGAGGATGCTACAGCTGCGGACGCTGCCTTTACAGTGCTAATGGGTGATAAGGTTGCCCCACGCCGGCAGTATATCGAGGAGAACGCCAAATATACGGAAAATTTGGATGTTTGACAAAAGGACACAGCTTCCACTGTGCGGCGGGTGTTTTCATTTGCCCGAAAATCTGGTATAATAAAAACATATTCATTCGGTAAAAATTGAGGCCGAAACGGACAAAGGAGTTTATAGAGAATGAGCGAAAAACAAATCGAGGAAGAGGCTGTAAAGCCTCCGCAACCGGAGCAGCAGGACGCAGACGACGACGGCATCCGATGGGACGGCAGTGAGGCACGCATGGTCCCGGACGAGGATGCGCAGGCATATGAGGAAAAGATGACTGCAGTCCGTATCCGCTATAAGCTGACGAAAGAGGAGCTGTGCCGTGCCCTTCTGCGGGAGGGCATGAACCGAAGCAAACGGTTTTTGCTGTGCGGCATTTCCATTGTTTCATTTGTCGCGGCGGCCGCTTTTCTGGCAGAATTTAGTCTGCGGTCACTTCCCGCTATGCTGTTGTTTGTTGTGATGTTTTTGGTAGTCGGTATCTTTTCGGCTGTTTTTCCGCGGTTCGCTATTCGCAGATTTGTTCAGAAAAACTATGATTGTCAGGAGTATGTACTAAATATTTACCCGGATGTAATAGAGGGAACCTACGGCAATGAAAAAATTTCCATTCCGCTGGATGGCTCTGCCTGCAGTATGCTGTACAAGGGACTGGCGCTGTTGCAGTATAGTGAAAAGTCCGGCAGCGGCCCCAAAAAGCACTTGTTGGTTATTCCGCTGCGCAGTGTGGAGCCGGGCGTTTTGGCAGACGTGGAGGCTATGCTTTGTGTCGGAACCCGCCGGGTTAGAAAATAAATCTGCTTTTTATACGGCGTGTTCCTGACACGGCCGTTGTTTCGCCGGACAGACCACAGCGGAACATTGTGTACATTGGTGTACGGGAGGAAGTCCTTTCATGGATGAAATACAAAATGAAAATAAATCAAAAATTATCGATGTAGACCTGGAAAAGGAAGTACAAAAATCCTTTATGGCATATTCTATGTCGGTCATTGTACAGCGTGCATTACCGGATGTACGGGACGGGCTGAAGCCTGTCCACCGCCGGATTCTGTACGCCATGTATGAGGACGGCATTACACCGGATAAGCCCTATAAAAAATGTGCAACCACCGTCGGCGACGTGCTGGGCCGGTATCATCCGCACGGCGACGCCTCTGTGTATGACGCGCTGGTACGTTTGGCACAGGATTTTTCCATGCGCTATATGCTGGTAGACGGCCACGGCAACTTTGGCTCCGTGGACGGTGACCCGCCGGCTGCTTACCGTTATACAGAATCCCGTATGAGCCGCCTGTCCGTAGAAATGCTGCGCGATATTGATAAGGATACGGTCGATTTTGGTTCGAACTTTGATGACAGCCGCAAGGAACCCACGGTACTGCCCGGCCATTTTCCAAACTTGCTGGTCAACGGCTCCACGGGTATTGCGGTCGGTATGGCAACCAATATTCCACCGCACAATATGGGAGAAGTTCTGGACGGCGTCTGTGCCCTTATTGACGATCCGGATATCGGCCTGGAAGGTCTGATGCAGTACATTAAGGGACCAGATTTCCCGACAGCCGGTATCATTATGGGCCGTGCGGGTATCCGTGCCGCTTATGCAACCGGACGCGGCCGCATCACGGTGCGTGCCCGCGCGGAAATTGTGGAGGAGAAAAACGGCCGCTTCAGCATTGTTGTTACGGAACTGCCCTATCAGGTCAACAAAGCACGCCTGATTGAAAACATGGCGGACCTTGTTAAAAACAAGCGCATTACTGGCATTTCCAACATTGAGGACCATTCAGACCGCAACGGCATGCATATTCTTATTACGCTCAAGCGGGACGCTTCCCCTCAGATTATCCTGAACCAGCTGTATTCTTACACCCAGCTGCAGACAACCTTCAGCGTCAATATGCTGGCGATTGTCGGTGCACATGGCAGCTACAGCGGCGAGCCAAAACTGCTGACCTTAAAGCAGATTTTGCAGGAATATGTGGCCTTTCAGAAGGACGTCATTACACGCCGGACAAAGTATGACTTGAAAAAGGCACTGGCCCGTGCGCATATTCTGGAAGGATTAAAAATTGCCGTCGATAATATCGATGAGATTATTGCCATTATCCGTTCCAGCCGTGACCGTGCTGCGGCGCGTGCGCGTATGACGGAACGTTTTGGGTTGGACGATATACAAACACAGGCCATTGTGCAGATGCCTTTGGGTGCCCTGACCGGTTTGGAACGCAAAAAACTGGAAGAAGAACTGGCTGCCATAGAGGCAAAAGTGGCGGACCTGCGCGATATTTTGGCACACGAGGAGCGTGTCCTTGCTATCATTAAGGAAGACGCGCAGAATGTCAAGAAAAAGTTCGGCGATGAACGCCGCACCGAAATTGTTTCTGTTTCCGGTGAAGTGGATATTGAGGACCTGATTCCAGACGAGGAATGTGTGCTGACACTGACGAACTTCGGTTATGCCAAGCGTCTGGCGGCGGATACCTATCACACACAGAACCGCGGCGGACGGGGCATCAGTGCTATGACACGTCGGGATGAGGATTTTGCCAGTGAGATGTTTGTGTGCGGCAGCCATGATTATGTTTTGTTCTTTACCAATTTTGGCCGTGTGTACCGTCTGAAGTGCTATGAAGTGCCGGAGGGCAGCCGTACCAGCAAGGGTGTCAATATTGCCAACCTGCTGCCGATTTCACAGGGCGAAAGTGTCACCTCCATGATTCGTGTGCCGGAGTTTGACGATGAAAGTTATCTGTGTATGGTTACCCGCAATGGCATTATTAAGCGCACAGCGCTGTCCGCGTATAATACGGCGCGGAAGGGCGGCGTGATTGCGCTGGGTTTGGACGACGGTGACGAGCTGTGCTGGGTGCGTCTGACAAGCGGCGATGATGAGCTGCTGGTTGCTACCCATTTTGGTATGGCCATTCGGTTTAATGAAAATGATGTGCGTCCAATGGGCCGTGCGGCGCGCGGTGTTAAGGCGATTACCCTGAAAGAAAGCGACTACGTTGTCGGCATGAGTATCCTGCGGGAAGGCGGCCGTGTGCTGACAGTCAGTGAAACTGGCTTTGGCCGTCTGTCACCGATTGAAGATTACCGCATTCAAAACCGTGGCGGCAAGGGTCTTACGAACTACCATATTGATAAATATGGCTGTGTGGCCGGCATTAAAGTTGTGGACCTGACAGACGATATTATTTTAATTTCGGAGGACGGCATTCTTATCCGTATTCCGGCAGATTCCATTCGTATTTGTTCCCGTCCGAGCAAGGGTGTCAAAGTAATGCGGCTGAACGGCACCGACAAAGTTGTCACGCTTGCCCGTACAGAGCATGAGGAAGACGTGCAAATGGACGAACTGCCGGACAGCGGTGACAATGACGATGAAACGGAAGGCGCTGACGATTCAGCTGAAACGGAAGACCAGCAGCCTGAAGAGCAGGAAGAAAACTGACCTGCAAAAAAATACCCGCTGAGGTGAAGCAGATGATACAGACAGAAAAAACGCTGGAACAAAAGTATATGTACCATGGCCGAATCCTGCAGATGCACGTGGATAAAGTACAGCTGGAGGACGGCAGCGTTTCCGTACGGGAATGTATCGACCACCCGGGCGGTGTGTGTGTGGCGGCCATTACGCCAAAAGATGAAATTCTTTTGGTTCGGCAGTTTCGATACCCCTACCATGAGGCAGTGGTAGAGGTTCCGGCTGGCAAGCTGGACCGCCTCGGCGAGGACCCGCTGGAAGCGTGTAAACGGGAGCAGCTGGAGGAAACCGGCACGTCTGCGGAAACCTACCTTCCGCTTGCGGTGCTGTACCCTTCGCCCGGCTATACCAATGAAAAACTGTATCTGTATGCCTGCCGCATTACCGGGCAGGGCTGTCAGCAGTTGGATAAGGGCGAGTTCCTGGATGTTGAGCGTGTTCCCCTGCGAGAGGCCGAGGCAATGGCTGCGCGCGGCGAAATACACGATGCAAAGACGTATGCGGCGATTCTGCGTACAGCACAGCTGGTCAAAGAGGGAAAGCTGTAACCGAAAACCGCTGGAAAGGTATTTTTGCAGGTTAATGGAAATACAGAGCTTTTCATGAAACACGGAGCAAAACAGATGAGGGCTTTTCCGGCCTTTGTTTGTTTTGCTCTTTTTTGAAGCACGGGGGTTTATTTTACAGGACAGGAGGAATGCAATATGTATGATGCAGCAATTATCGGCTGCGGCGTAGTCGGTGCGGCGGCGGCCTATGTCCTTTCCCACTATGACCTGAACGTGGTGGTGTTGGAGGCGGAAAATGACGTTGCGGAGGGTGCGACCAAGGCAAACAGCGCCATTCTTCACGCGGGATTTGACCCGGAGCCGGGAACCCGCATGGCACAGCTGAATGTCAAAGGCATTGCGCTGGCAAAGAAAATCTGCAGCCGGCTGGACGTTCCCTATCGGGTATGCGGCAGCATGGTGCTGGCACTTTCACCGGAGGACCTGCCGCGGCTGCGGCATTTGTATGAAAATGGTCTGGCAAACGGTGTGCCGGATATGCAGCTGCTTTCCGCACAGGAAACGCTGCAAAAAGAACCGAACCTTTCCAAACAGGTTTTGGGTGCCTTGTGGGCGCCCAGCGCCGGTATTGTCAGCCCGTGGGAGTATGCGCTGGCCATGATAGAAGTGGCCGTGCGGAACGGCACAAAGCTTTTGCGGCGCAGTCCTGTTTCCGCCATCCGCAAAAAAGACGGTGTCTTTTCGCTGACAGTCCCCGGCGGGACGATTGAAAGCCGGTATGTCATCAATGCAGCGGGTGTGTATTCGGAAAAAATACATAATCTGATTTGCCAGCCGCGTTTTCATATCCTCCCCACCCGCGGCGAGTACTATGTTTTGGACAAAAACGAGGGCAATTTGGTACATTCTACGATTTTTCAGTGCCCTGGAAAATTTGGAAAAGGCGTTTTGGTTACACCAACAGTGGATGGCAATCTGCTGATTGGCCCGAATGCGGAAGAAGTGGAAGAGGAGAACCGGTCCTGTACGGCCGCCGGACTGCATTTTGTCGAAGAAAGTGCCAGACGCAGTGTGCCGGGCTTTCAGCTGGGGGACGCGGTCCGCAGCTTTGCGGGCGTGCGTGCCAACGTGGACACGGACGACTTTATCATCGGCGAGGCACCGGACGTGCCGAACTTTATTGACCTTGCGGGAATCAAATCCCCCGGCCTGTCCTCGGCTGCGGCCATTGGACAGGAAGTGGTCAAAATTTTGCGGGACAAGCATGACCTGCCGGATCGGAAAAAAGAGTATCGGGACGGCCGCCGTCATATTCGCTTCCGCCAGCTGTCGCCGGAGGGTAAAAAGAGGTTGGTACAGGAGTACCCCGCGTACGGTCGTATTATCTGCCGCTGTGAAACTGTTACAGAAGGCGAAATTTTGCAGGCCATTCACAGTGAAGTGCCTGCGTGGACGATTGACGGTGTCAAGCGCCGCTGCAATGCGGGCATGGGGCGCTGTCAGGGAGGCTTCTGCGGACCGCGTGTGCTGGAACTTCTGTGCCGGGAACTGCATATGGACCCGCTGCAGGTACAGCAGGACCGTGACGGCAGCTATGTGCTGGCCTGCGAAACCAAACAGGGAGGGAATCCTCATGTATGATTTGATTATTGTCGGCGGCGGTCCTGCCGGTTTGGCGGCTGCGTACCGGGCTTATCAAAGCGGTCTTCGCCGTATTTTAATTATCGAGCGGGACAAAGAACTGGGCGGCATTCTGAACCAGTGCATTCACAACGGGTTCGGTCTGCACCGGTTTGGTGAGCAGCTGACCGGCCCGGAGTACGCCGGCCGGTTTATCGATATGCTGCAGGATACACAGGTGCAGGTCAGCTTGGATACGATGGTGCTGGCTGTGACACCGGACAAAAAGGTACACTGTGTTTCACAGAAAGACGGATACCGTGTCCTGGAAGCAAAGGCTGTTTTGCTGTGCATGGGTTGTCGGGAGCGTCCCCGCGGTGCAATCGGCATACCGGGAACCCGGCCGGCCGGTATTTACACGGCTGGCACCGCACAGAGGTACGCCAATATAGAGGGATATCTGGTCGGCAAACGCGTGCTGATTCTCGGCAGCGGCGACATCGGTCTGATTATGGCACGCCGCATGACACTGGAGGGTGCCAAGGTGTTGGCCTGTGTGGAACTGATGCCCTATTCCAGCGGCCTGACACGAAACATTGTGCAGTGTCTGCAGGACTTTCATATTCCGCTGTACCTTTCTCATACCATTGTCGATATACAGGGACAGAACCGTGTCGAAAAGGCGGTTGTTGCTAAAGTGGGACCGGATCGCAAACCCATTCCCGGAACGGAAATCACCTTTGACTGTGACACCATCCTGCTGAGTGTCGGCCTCATTCCCGAAAACGAGCTGACGCGGCAGGCTGGTATCTGCATGGACCCGCACACAAAGGGCGCTGTGGTCTATGAAGATATGGAAACCAGCATTCCCGGCATTTTTTCCTGCGGCAACGTTGTGCAGGTACATGATTTGGTGGATTTCGTTTCCGATGAAAGTGAAAAAGCCGGCACGGCCGCTGCCCATTATGTACGGTGCGGCGAGCCGTCCGGCGGTCGTGTGCTGGAGCTTCAACCCGGCAGTGGTGTGGGCTATACGGTGCCGCAGCGGGTGCGTCTGAATCATGTGGAAAAGACAGTGACGGTTTCGTTCCGTGCCCGCCGTATTTTTGGAAAGAGCAGCATTGTAGTAAGAAGCGGCGATGCCGTAACGGCGCGTTATCCGCGGGAGCGTGTTACGCCCGGTGAAATGGAGCATATTTCTCTTCCCCGTGTTCTGTTGGAAAAGGCGCCGCAGGATACGCTGACCGTACAGGTAGAGGAGGCATAGATGCTATGAAAGAAATTATCTGTACCTGCTGTCCGAAAGGCTGCCGCCTTCAGGTAGATGAGATGCAGGACTATCGCGTGACAGGCAACGGCTGCCCGAACGGCGCTGTTTACGGTCGGCAGGAAGCAACCAATCCCGTACGCATTGTTACCAGCACTGTGCGTATTCGGGGCGGTCTGCACCCGCGCTGTCCAGTTAAAACTGAACAGGCCGTTCCCAAAAAGCAGGTGCCCGCAGTCATGAAAGCTTTGGAAAAGGTGGAACTGCAGGCGCCTGTTTCCCGTGGGCAGGTTGTTTTGCAGGACATCTGCGGGACCGGCGTCAATCTGATTACGACACGCAGTATGTAAACAATAAAAAAGTCCGAACAGCTTCTTTTAAAAACAGCTGTTCGGACTTTTTCCTGTTTATTTGGATTTATCAGAGATAAATTTTTCCTTCTTTTCCGTTAATGACATAATACACAATGCCATCCTCTGGTTTGACGTACAGGCGGCAGGAATAAATGGCACCCTTGTTGGTCATATGATAATCTGTTTTGGCACGTTCTATCAGGTCTGCGGTCTGTACTTCGCGGTTGCCCCACTGTACATAAACCTCCGGAACCAGTGCAGAAGCGGCCCTCCGGCCTGCCTCAGTGGCCTTTTTTCCGGTGTCACGGATTGTCTGCCCAACGGCCTTTACGGTCGGCTCGGCTTTCTCAGCGGCGTCTCTGGCGGCAGAAGCGGCTTTTCCTGCGGTTTCGCGCGCCATGTCGCTTACGGTTTGGGAAGCCTTGGCCATGGCCTCGCTTACCGGTTCCAGCTTATCTTTCAAGTCCTGTTTGGTTAGCTTCTTCTTTGTGTCCATCTTGTTTGCGCCTTCCTTTCATCTGTTTTTCAGGGGATATAGTTTCTTATTTTATTGTAGGCTATTTTTACAATAAAATCAAGTATAGGAAAAAATTTTACAATCAAGTGCGATTTTTATCATGACTGATTTGCTCACCGGCAAAGACATTGGTCAGGCCGGCTTCCGCGACACGTTCTTGCACTTCCACAGTATTGGTTGTGTATAAGCCTCGCTCCTTCATATGCGCGAAAAGGACCGAGCCGGAAAAAGTGAATTTTTTCCGTACGCCTTCCTCGGTTTTCATCTGTTCCCGCACAAAGTGAACAGCGTCCCCCACAGCCAGTGTATCGGGCAGTGTTAAAAGCGGAAGACCGCGGGCACACTGAACCGCATTCCATCCGGCCAGCGTACCGGTTGCAATGGCCTCCGTGTGGCCAACCAGCAGCCCCGCCTTTTCTCCGGCACAGAACAGGTTGTCCATGCCCTGTACCCTCAGCGTATCGTCCCGCGGCGCCATGGCGAAGAACCGCATGGAATTGCCTTTTCCGCCAGCGTATGGGTCCTCGTACCGCGCGGTTTCAAAACCGGGCACTTTGTGCAGCTGCGCCAGCGTAAAATACGGTGTCATCAGCTTGGCGTGGCCAGTGTCCAGCAGGACCAGATTCTGTGAGTAAGCGGGTAAAGCGTACTGCTGGCACGCCTTTAGGGAGAGATGGTCTTCACACAGTTCCGGAGGCAGCGGAACAACCACCACACCATCCCGGTCCAGCTGCTCCACAATTTCCGGCGCCAGCGAGCCTTTCATCAGCTTGCAGGAGCCGCTCATGGCGCCAATGGAGCCGTCAGCTTTTTTCCCGTGCATTTCCGGAATGCCGCACAGGCCGGTCAGGCTGATTCTTCCGCCGAAACTGGGGCACCGCAGAATACACATGGCACAGCCGTTGCCGTATTTTGTGCAGTTTTGTGTGGGACCGGCTGTGCCGGTGGTATCCAGAAAAGCGTCCGCCGAGAAGCGGGTGCCGTCCTGCAGCTTCACAGCTTTTAGCTGGCTGCCGTCCAGTTCGACGCCGGTCACGCGGGATTGAAACCGCAGATGAATGCCGAGACTGCGCAGATACTGTTCCGTTTTTCCGGGCGTTTTGCCAACGTCGTAAAGGCTGGCGTGCGCGTGGCCGGGAAAGGAGATGTTTTTGTGACGGCAGCAACTGTCAATCAGCTGAAACAACTCGCCGCCGCCCATGGCAATGCATTCCTCAGCGGCGGTCCAGCGCCCGTTATTCCGCATAATACCGCCCACCTGCCCGGTACCCAGCAACATATCGGTGCGCTCCAGCAGAACGGTTTCTGCACCTGCCTTGGCGGCACGCACAGCGGCGGCGCATCCGGCCCAGCCCCCGCCGACAATGACAATTTTCATACAATTCGGCTCCTTTCTGGTCCTTTTTCTTATTTTAAAACTTTCCCGTTCATCTGTACAGCATACACGGAAAAAAGAGGAAACAATCCCGTCCTCTTTGACATCTGTCAGTGCTTTTTGTATAGAAAAACCGCTTTCGCAAACACTAGAAATAATTTGCATTTTGTTTGTCACAGATTCCATAGGATAATATTTGCGCGGAAGGAGCGGCTTTGTATGTACGAAAATCAGCTCATTCACGAAACCAGCCCGTATCTTCTCCAGCATGCCCACCAGCCGGTCAACTGGTATCCATGGGGGGAAAAGGCCTTTGCCAAAGCACGAGCGGAGGACAGGCCAATTTTTTTAAGCATAGGATATTCCACCTGTCACTGGTGCCATGTCATGGCAAAGGAAAGTTTTGCGGATAAAGAAATTGCAGCTTTGCTTAATAAAAGTTTTGTTTCCATTAAAGTGGACCGGGAGGAACGCCCGGATTTGGACAGCGTCTATATGGCCGTTTGTCTGGCGATGACCGGCAGCGGCGGCTGGCCGCTGAGTGTTTTCCTCACACCGGACAAAAAGCCGTTTTTTGCCGGTACCTATTTTCCTAAAGACAGCCAAATGGGGATGGTGGGATTCCGGCAGCTGCTGCAGGTTATCTCTGGGAAATGGAGACAGGACCGGAATGCACTGCTACAGTCTGCGGAGGAACTGACGGAACTTTTGTCCAAGCAAAAAACCAGCGGCGGCCATGTGGACGATTCTCTTTTGGACCGGGCAATGCAGCAGTTTCAGCAGAGTTTTGATGAAGAATACGGCGGTTTTGGAGAAGCCCCGAAATTTCCCACGCCGCACAATCTTTTGTTTTTATTGGACCGGTTTCAAAAAACGGGCAATTCCTCCGCGCTCCGTATGGTGGAACTGACACTGCGCCGGATGTATCGGGGCGGTCTGTTTGACCATATCGGTTTCGGTTTTTCCCGCTATTCCACGGACCGCGCGTTTCAAGTTCCGCACTTTGAAAAAATGCTTTATGACAATGCCTTGTTAATAATGAGCTATGCCAAGGCCTATGATGTCACAGGTGACGCTTTTTATTTGGAGGTCGCGAAACAGACAGCGGACTATGTGCTGCGGGAGATGACCAGCCCGGAAGGAGCGTTTTACAGCGCCCAGGATGCAGATAGCGAGGGTGCGGAAGGCCGGTACTATGCATTTACACCGTCTGAGATTCAAAAAATTTTGGGAGAAAAAACCGGAGAAGCGTTCAATCGCTGCTATGGCATTACCGAGTATGGAAACTTTAATGGAAAAAGCATTCCGCATCTGATGGGAAGTATGGAGGATGTTCATGCGTTGGCGGACTGTCTCCCCCCTTTGCGATTATATCGCAAACACCGTAGCCGTCTTCACTTGGACAATAAGATTTTGACGGCGTGGAACGGGCTGATGATTGCGGCACTGTCACAGCTTGCGCGTGTTTCCGGAAGTAAGCGGTACCTGTATGCGGCGCTGACCTGTGAGCAGTTTCTGCGGACAAACCTTTGTGAAGATAACTTTTTGTATGTCAGTTGGTGCAGCCGTGTCCGCGGCGGTCCCGGCTATCTAAATGACTATGCCTGCGCCATATTCGCCCTGCTGGAGCTTTCTCAGGCAGCGCAGGAACCGATGTTTTTGGTGAAGGCACAGCGGCTGTGCCAGCGGGCACTGCATGATTTCTGGGACCAGGAGCAGGGAGGCTTCTTTTTGTCGGGTAAAAAGAACGAGGAGTTGATTCTGCACCCCAAAGAAACGTATGACGGGGCCATGCCCAGCGGCAACTCGGTCATGGCGTACAATCTGGTTCGGCTGTCCCAAATGACAGACGATGCGCACTGGGAGGACCTTGCTCGGCGCCAGCTGGCGTTTTTGTCCAAACAGGCAGAGGAGATTCCGATGGGACACGCATTCTTTCTGCTGGCGCTTTCTGATTTTCTTTCACCGCCGGACCACGTCACGGTGGTGCCCGCGGCGGATGAAGATGTAAGCGAACTCCTAAAAAAATGCAGCCTAAACGCTATGGTGACAATTTTGAAGCGTCCCACAGCGGACTATCCGCTGCTGAATGGGCGAACAACCTATTTCGTTTGTACTGGACACTCCTGTCTGCCGCCCACCAATGAGCCGCCTGCCCTGCACCGACAACAGCCCGCAGAATTTTAAAAAACCGGAAGGCCCTGTTCAAAAGGGCTTTCCGGTTTTTTTCTGATTGTAGTTTTTAAAGATACCGTTATGCGGCATCAGTACGTGTCTTTTTTAACAGGCTGAGCATCACTGCGCCAACAATGCTGCCAGCAGCCAGAGCAACTACGTACATCAGCGGATTCCCTACCACTGGGAACACAAAGATGCCGCCATGCGGGGCACGCAGTGTACAGCCGAACAGCATAGAGAGTGCACCAGAAACAGCGGAACCGACAATACAGCTTGGCAGTACGCGCAGCGGGTCGGCTGCGGCATAAGGAATGGCACCCTCAGAAATAAAGCACAGGCCCATTACATAGTTGACAATGCCATTCCGGCGTTCGCTGGGTGTCCACTTCTTCGGGAAGAAAGTGGTAGAGAGCGCAATCGCCAGGGGCGGAACCATGCCACCGACCATGACCGCGGCCATCACGTCAAAGCTGCCGCTGGCCAAAGCCGCCGTGCCGAACACATAGGCTGCTTTGTTAACAGGGCCGCCCATATCCACACTCATCATGCCGCCCAAAATAGTGCCCAGCAGTACTTTGGAAACACCGCCCATCGAGTTCAGCCAAGCGGAAATGCCGGAATTGATGAGGCCCATCAGCGGGTTGATAGCACACATCACTATGCCGATACACGAGATGCCGCCCAGCGGATAGATAAGCATTGGCCGGATACCGTCCATACTTTTTGGCATATTTTCGGTGGTTTTCTCCAGAAATTTCACTAGGTAGCCTGCTACAAAGCCGGAGAGCAGTGCCGCCAAAAAGCCGCCGGAAATGCCTGTGGCATCGCCGCTGGCAAGTCCCGAAAAGTTGGTGCCGGTCATGGCCAGTATACCGCCGGCAAAACCAACTGCCAAACCGGGCCGGTCCGCAATGGACATGGCAATGAATGCGGAGAGAATAGGCAGCATATAGTTGAATGCCGCGCCGCCGATAGTCTTAAAGAAAGCCGCAAGCGGGGTGTTCATGCCGAAATTCTTTGGGTTAATGGCGTAATCATCAAATAAAAACGCCAACGCAATGAGAATGCCGCCGCCAATGACAAAAGGCAGCATATGTGAAATGCCGTTCATCAGGTGCTTATAGATGGTGTGACCGACACTGCTGTTCTGCGCTTCCTCAGCGGGTTTGCCGCCCTGTGCGTGGAACACGGGTATGCTGCCGCTTTCAATCTTTCGCAGCAGCTCCTCCGGCTTGTGAATGCCGTCATCTACACGGGTGAAAATGACGGGTTTGCCGTCAAAACGGGCGGTTTCGACATTTTTGTCCGCCGCAATGATAATGCCGTCACATGCGGCAATCTCGGCGGCGGTGAGCACATTTTTTGCCCCACCGGAGCCGTTTGTTTCTACCTTACAGGAAATTCCGAGCTTTTTGCCGGCTTTATCGAGTGCCTCTGCCGCCATGTAGGTGTGGGCAATGCCGGTGGGACAGGCTGTGACCGCCAGCACACGGTAGCCGGTAGGGACGCCGGCGTCCTCTTTTGTGATACTTTCGTTACCAAACTGCGCCTCTTCCTGCGTGTCAATTACAGAGAGAAACTCTTTTGGAGTTTTGGCGGCGTGCAGTTTTGCCACGAAATCTTCATTCATCAGCATCTGCATCATGCGGGCCAGCAAATCCACGTGCAGGTTGCTATTGTTTGGCGCGGCAATCATAAAAAACAGGCTGCTTTTTTCCGCGTCATCTGGGTTATACTGCACCGGCGTTTTCGGACGCAGGGCCGCAAGGCTTGGCTTTGTCACGCAAGTGCATTTTGCGTGGGGCACTGTGATGCCGCAGTCCACATAAGTGGAAGCCTCAGCCTCACGGGCATAGATGGCCTTTTTGTAGGTCGCCACGTCCGTGATGCCACCGTGGGTAACCTGCAGCGAAACCAGCTTGTCAATGACCTGCGTCTGATTTTCCACGGGGAAATCCAGCGCAATGGATTCGGTGCTGAGAAGGTCTGTGATACGCATGGTTAACTCCTCCCATTGTCATTCAATGAATTTTGTAATTTCCGCAAACAATTTTGCAAAAAAGATAAACAGAAAAAACTACATCTTTGCAAGCATCGCGTCGATTTCTTCTTTGCCTGCCAGCCCTAAGGAACAGGCGGTGGCGCTGCCGGCGGCGGTTCCTAAGCGCAGTGCTTTTTCATAGCTGCCAGTTTGCAGCCAGCCGGCCAAGAAGCCAGCTACCATGCTGTCGCCCGCGCCCACGCTGTTGCGTACTTTACCGCTCGGTGCGGCCATTCGGTGGACCTTTCCGGTTTCATCCAGCAGAAGTGCGCCGTCCTTTGCCATGCTTACCAGCACGTTGCGTGCACCACGCTCCTGCAGCTTAGTGGCACATTCAGTAATTTCCCGGTCGCTTTTCAGTTCCCGGCCAAAGATTTCACCCAACTCGTGGCTGTTGGGCTTAATCAGAAACGGTTGGTATGGGAGGACATTTACAAGAAGGTCACGTGTTGCGTCCACCGCGACGAGAATATTTCGTACGGCAAGTCTCCTCATAATTTTTTCATAGGTATCGCTTGCAAGACAGGCAGGAATGCTGCCCGCTAATACCAATATATCACCGCTTTTCAGCGCGTCCAGTCGGGTATAAAGCCGCTTCATATCCGCCGGTGAAATGACCGGACCACTGCCGTTAATTTCAGTTTCTTCCTTATCTTTCACTTTTACGTTGATACGCGTCATGCCGGAAGGAAGGCGAATAAAATCCGTTAAAAGGCCCATATTGTGCAGTCCTTTTTGCAGCCAGCTTCCGGTTTCCCCAGCGATAAAGCCCAGTGCAATGGCATCATGACCCAGATTTCGCAGCATCACGGCTACGTTGATTCCTTTTCCGCCGAACTGGTAGGTCTCATCGGTGCAGCGGTTAATTTTTCCCGGTTGCAGGTGATTTTCCAGATGGACCACATAATCAATAGCGGGATTAAAAGTCATCGTATAAATCATTTTACGTCACTCTCTTTTACCAAAGTATATTGGCGATATTTTTCATTTGGAAGGTGATTTGTAAAAATGGAACCCTCTATGAGAGGACAAATGACGGCGGCATAAACTTTGCCGAATTTGGAGTCATCTGTAAGAAACCAGGTTTCCATCGCACGGTTCAGCGCGGTATTTTTCAGCTCGGCTTCCTCCACATCCGGCGTGGTGAAACCTTCCCCCAGGGTTACACCGTTTGCACCCATAAAGGCCTTTGTGAAATGATAGCGCTGCAGGTTTGCCATGGCCCCTGCCCCTACAATCGCTTCTGTGCTGGGCCGTACTTGCCCGGCAAGTACATATACCCGACACCCCTTTTGTGCCAGGATGCGCGCATGGGCAATACCGTTGGTCACATAAACAGCGTGCAGTGCGCTGCCGGAAAGACACTTGACAAGCTGCAGGGTGGTGCTGCCCGCATCAATGTAGGCAAAATCTTCCGGACAAATCAGCTGTGCGGCGGCCGCGCCGATGTCAGCTTTCTGTGAAACAGCCTGCGCCTCTTTGGTAGTCATGGTTTCCTCGGCAGCGATAAAGCGGTTATTTGCTAAAGTTGCGCCGCCGTGCACGCGGTTGAGCCGGCCTTGGGTGTCCAGAGTTTGCAGGTCACGGCGAACCGTTGACTCGCTGGCGCCGAGAACGTCACACAGTTGCTGTACGGTAACAGAGTGCTTATCCTGCAGCATGTGCAGAATAATAGAAAAACGTTCTTCCGTAAGCATTTGACCACCTTCTTTCTGTGAATAATTACAGTATACAATCAAAAACATTCAATATCAATCAATAATATTCACAAATTTAGAAAAATTGTTTGAATATTTTGCATAAAGGCAAATTAAACTAACAAGACTTATTATATAAAGCAATTTCAATCATAATCAATCATAAAGAATCATTCCGCAGAGAAGGCGCGCAGAATCCTTCATACAGGGCAAAACCCTCTTACCGCTTAGTCCGATGCGATAGGAGGGTTCTATATCATTTGTAGTCTATTGGCATGATTTGTTTTTCGGGAGGGTGACAAAAGAAAAACGCCGAAAACCTTGACGGCACGGCGTTTGTGGTGTCCTCGGGCGGATTTGAACCGCCGGCCTACCGCTTAGGAGGCGGTCGCTCTATCCAGCTGAGCTACGAAGACAAATGAAAACTACTCTCCATTTTATCAAAAGAAAGAAAGAATGTCAATTTGGCTTTTTCCACGCCAGCATAAAAGCGTGCAGAAAAAGGGCCGCATTCAAAATTTCCAACAGAACAACTGCATAACAGACACAGCTTTTTAAAGTAAGAATGCCGCTCATTCGGTGGGCCACCACCGTGTAAAAAATGGAAGAGGAAATGAATTCCCAGGAACACATCCCAATGCACACACCGTATCTAGAACGAGTTTTGCGCAGGAAAGTTATCAGCCAGATGGCAACAGGAAGCACAAGCAGTGGAACACAGTACAGAAGGCCGCCGATAAAGTGTATCCAGTCTCCATACTTCAGGTACAACAGGCCCATTTGCAGGGAGTTAACAGGCAGGCGGCTGTCTGTCAAATTCCCTGCCGGCAAAAAAATCAGCACGACAAAAAGGACCTGCAGAATCAATGCGGCCCATTGGGTGATTTTCAGGTTCTTTTTATCGTAGCGGTCTCGTGACATCGGCAGGTCCCTCCTAAAAAGGTGATAATTTTTCTTTTTTATATTATAACAAAAAAGAGGGGCTGTGTATAGGGTACGAAAAGGGCGCAAAAAACCGGTGCTGTCCTTTTGGGGCAGCACCGGTTTTTATTGGTCAGATACAGCAGCCAAAGGATGGCTGCATGTTATAGAAAAACTCAGGCTTTGGCCTTTGCGCGATTTTCTTTGATAGCGGCCTGTGCGGCAGCCAGACGTGCAATCGGTACACGGAATGGAGAACAGGATACATAGTCTAGGCCCGAGTTGTGGCAGAACTCAATGGAAGACGGATCACCACCGTGTTCACCGCAGATGCCGAGGTGCAGCTGCGGGTTGGCAGCTTTACCTTCCTCGGAGCTCATCTTGACCAGACGGCCAACACCCTCTGTGTCCAGATGCACAAATGGGTCAGATTCGTAAATCTTGTTCTCGTAGTAGGAATCCAGGAACTTGCCGGCATCATCACGGCTGAAGCCGAAGGTCATCTGTGTCAGGTCGTTGGTACCATAGCAGAAGAAGTCAGCTTCCTTGGCGATCTTGCCTGCAGTCAGTGCAGCACGCGGAATTTCAATCATAGTGCCGACTTCGTACTTCAGGTCCATACCGGAATCCTTAATAATCTTATCGGCAGTCTTCACAACGGTATCCTTAACAAACTTGAGTTCCTTGGCTTCGCCAACCAGAGGAATCATAATCTGCGGGACAATCTTCTTACCGGTTTTCTTTGTTACATTGATAGCAGCGTTGATGACAGCGGTGGTCTGCATTTCAGCGATTTCCGGATAAGTGACAGTCAGACGGCAGCCACGGTGACCCATCATCGGGTTGAACTCATGCAGAGAGGCGATAACGTCTTTCAGCTTTTCAACGGTGATGTGCAGATCGTCCGCCAGGTCCTTAATGTCGTTTTCTTTTGTCGGCAGGAATTCATGCAGCGGCGGGTCGAGGAAACGAATGGTGACCGGGCGCTCGCCCATGATTTCAAACAGGCCCTCGAAGTCGCCCTGCTGATACGGCAGAATCTTCGCCAGAGCCTTCTTACGGTCTTCTACATTCTCGGCGACAATCATTTCACGCATAGCCTTAATGCGGTTGCCCTCGAAGAACATGTGCTCGGTACGGCACAGACCAATGCCTTCTGCGCCAAAGTCACTTGCCTGCTGGGCATCCTTCGGGCGGTCAGCGTTGGTGTAAACCTTCAGGGTGCGGACCTTGTCGGCCCACTCCATGAAGCGGCCGAAGTTGCCGGTAATGGAAGCCGGAACGGTCGGCAGAGCTTCACCGTAAATGTTGCCGGTGGAGCCGTCAATGGAAATGTAGTCGCCCTCTTTGTAAGCCTTGCCGCCAAGGGTGAACTGCTTTTTGTCATAGTCAACGGTAATTTCGCCGCAGCCAGAAACACAGCAGGTGCCCATACCGCGCGCCACAACAGCAGCATGGCTGGTCATACCGCCGCGGACAGTCAGAATGCCCTCTGCGGACTGCATGCCTTCAATGTCTTCCGGAGAAGTTTCCAGGCGAACCAGAACAACCTTTTCGCCGTTCTTCTTCCATGCCTTTGCGTCCTCAGCGGAGAACACAACTTTGCCACAGGCAGCTCCGGGGGAAGCAGCCAGGCCTCTGCCAATGACTTCTGCTTTCTTCAGGGCATCCGGGTCAAACTGCGGATGCAGCAGAGCGTCCAGCTGATGCGGTTCAACACGCAGGACAGCCTCTTCCTTGTCAATCATGCCTTCATCGACAAGGTCGCAGGCAATCTTCAGAGCAGCGGTAGCGGTACGTTTGCCGTTACGAGTCTGCAGCATATAAAGGTGGCCGTCTTCGATGGTGAACTCCATGTCCTGCATATCCTTGAAGTGATTTTCCAGCTTTGTGGCAATATCCGTGAACTGGTCATACACAGCAGGCATCTGGTCCTTCAGATGGCTGATGGGGGATGGTGTGCGCACGCCAGCGACAACGTCTTCGCCCTGTGCGTTAATCAGGTATTCACCAAACAGCTTCTTTTCGCCGGTTGCCGGGTTGCGGGTAAATGCAACGCCTGTGCCGGAGTTGTTACCGGAGTTGCCGAATGCCATCTGCTGTACGTTGACAGCGGTGCCCCACTCGTACGGAATTTCGTTCATTTTGCGGTAAACGTTTGCACGGGGGTTGTCCCAGCTGCGGAAGACAGCCTTCACTGCTTCAATAAGCTGTACCTTCGGGTCCTGCGGGAAGGGTTTGTGCTCGTTGTCTTCATAAATTTTCTTGAAGACGGCAACCAGCTTTTTCAGGTCTTCAGCTGTCAGGTCGATGTCGCTCTTGTAGCCCTTTTCGGCCTTCATCTTGTCAATTTCATCTTCAAAGAGACTTTTGGAAACGCCCATGACAACATCGGCAAACATCTGAACGAAGCGGCGGTAGCTGTCGTATGCAAAGCGCGGATTGTTGGTCTTCTTTGCCAGGCCTTCCACGGCTTCATCGTTCAGGCCGAGGTTCAGAATGGTATCCATCAT
The DNA here is from genome assembly GCF_044880635.1 of Caproicibacterium sp. XB2. Taxonomy (NCBI): domain Bacteria; kingdom Bacillati; phylum Bacillota; class Clostridia; order Eubacteriales; family Oscillospiraceae; genus Caproicibacterium; species Caproicibacterium sp. XB2. The sequence goes on from NZ_CP173227.1 coordinate 25,908, forward strand.
GCCGGGCATAGACTGACGTGCGCCGGAACGGACAGAAACCAGCAGCGGGTTTCTGTTGTCACCAAAGGTCTTCCCCGTGATTTTCTCGAGGCCTTTCATGTGCTCGAAGATATCCTTCTGGATTTCGTCGTTAATCTGGCGGCCGTCGGTGTAATACTGCGTGCAGGCTCCGGTCGTAATAGTGAAGCCCTGCGGAACCGGCATACCGGCTGCGGTCATTTCCGCAAGGCCAGCGCCCTTGCCGCCCAGGATGTTCTTCATCGTGATCATATCGCCTTTAAAGGCTTTGTTACCCTCGGTGAAGTAGTAAAGGTACTTGCAGCTCATAGACTGATCCTCCTATAAATTTTTTCTGATTCCTAATAAAACTTCAGGATGAGAAGCAAAATTAAGGATATAAAATCCATATTTAGACTTTCAAACGAAAGCCCAACAAATATTATAGCAAATGTCAGGAGGAAATTCCAGATGAATTTGTGTTTCTGCTGTTAATTTTTTGCGGATTTTTTGACTGGCCCTGCCTTTGGTCCGGCACAAGGCCCTGTTTTCCGCGGAAGCAGCGGAGATTGCGGATAAAGGTCTTGCATTTTGCCGCAGAAATACGTATACTGGTAATGTCTAATTATGACTTTCTTTACTGACAGCAAAAAACTGGCGGGCTGAGGCCCGTCTGCCCGGGAGGTTTTATGGGCATAATGGGAGAACGATACTGTGCAGTGGTTCTGGCTGCAGGGGAAGGTAAGCGCATGAAGGCAGACCGCCCAAAAGTGCTGTGCGAGGTACTATTTAAGCCAATGCTGCGCTGGGTGCTGGATGCCGTGCAGGCAGCCGGCATTCAGGACATCTGCTGTGTGACGGGACACCGCCACGAACAGCTGGAAGCATATCTTGCAAAGATTAATGCTGGTTCGTTTGCTGCACATCCTGTACGGTGTGTCCTGCAAAGGGAGCGCCGAGGCACCGGCCATGCGGTTATGACGGCCCGCGCTTTTTTGGAAAAACACCACGGCGGTCAGGTGCTGGTCTTAAACGGCGACGCACCGTTTATGTCAGCGGAAACCATATCGGATGCGCGACAGATGCACGATGCAAGTCACAATGCTGCAACCGTCGTTTCGGCGAAAGTTGAAAACCCCACAGGTTACGGCCGAATTGTTCGTGACCCAGCAACACAGCTCCTTTCTGCGATTGTGGAGCAGAAGGACGCCAGTTCGGAAGAACAAAAAATTAATGAAATCAATTCCGGCTCCTATTGGTTTGCTGTGGATGACCTGCTGAGCGTTTTGGACGATATTACCAGCGACAACGCCCAGGGTGAATATTATCTAACGGACGCCATTGCGCTGCTTCACCGCAGCAGGCAGGTCAGCGTGTTTCCGGCGAAAGACTCAGCTGCAGTTTTGGGTGCGAACGACTGCATACAGCTGTATCAGCTGAACCAAATCGCACGGGAGCGCGTTCTGCACCGGCACATGGCGGAAGGCATTGCCATCCCTTGCACAGACGGCGTTATTATTGGACCAGATGTCAAAATTGGCGCATATTCCTGCATTTTACCGGGAAGTATCCTGCAGGGGACTACCTCGGTGGGGCAGGACTGCACCATTGGACCTAATACAATCCTGCAAAACGCGTATGTGGAAGACCACGTTTTGCTTAACTCCGTGCAGGTTTACAATAAAAAAGTTGCAGAAGGGGAGATTTTAGAACCCTATTCTGTACTGCGATAGTTGTCAACAACAGGGTGCTTCAGCGGTGGAGCACCCTGCTTGTGCGTGCGGGCCTTTTTGGCCTGTACACAAAATAGATGGAAAGAATAGCAGGGGGCACTTTTTCGGTGGAAAGGCACGCTTTGCGGTGACTTGTTTCCTGCGGAAAAAAGATGCCAAAAGGCAAAAAGACAAATGATTGTTTCAAAACAGGGGGAAAAGAAATGAATTTTCACGGCAAGGATATCAAAATTTTTGCTGGAAACGCAAACCCGGACGTGGCGCGGCAGATTAGTGAATGCCTCGGCCTGCCCATGGGCAAAAGTGAAGTCACCACTTTCAGCAACGGCGAAATCTCCGTTTCTCTGAAGGAATCGGTGCGCGGTTCCGACTGCTTTATTGTGCAGTCCACCTGCTCTCCGGTTAATGACAACCTTATGGAATTGCTGATTATGATTGACGCCATGAAGCGCGCTTCGGCTGCCCGCATTACGGCTGTCATTCCGCACTTCGGCTACGCCCGCCAGGACCGCAAGGCAAAGGCCCGTGACCCGATTAGTGCAAAACTGTGTGCCGATATTATTGAAACTGCCGGCGCCGACCGTGTGCTGACCATGGACCTGCACGCGGCGCAGATTCAGGGGTTTTTCAACATTCCGGTTGATCACCTGCGCGGAGCACCGCTGCTTGCTTCCTTTATGAAAGAACGTCTGGGTGACCATGTGGATGATTACCTTGTCGTTTCCCCTGACTTGGGTTCTGTCACACGTGCGCGTGATTTTGCGGAGCGCATCGGCACCCCTATGGCCATTGTTGACAAGCGCCGTCAGCGTGCCAATGAATGCGAAGTCATGAACATTATCGGTTCCGTTGAAGGCAAAAAGGTCATTATCGTCGATGATATGATTGATACTGCCGGTACACTGTGCAATGCGGCACAGGCCATCATGGAGCACGGCGCGGTTTCCGTCACTGCCTGCGCAACCCATGGCGTTCTCTCTGGCCCGGCCATTCAGCGCCTGCAGGATTCTGTCCTGAAGGAAGTTGTTCTGCTGGATACCATTCCCCTGCCGCCGGAAAAGCGCATTGATAAAATCACAGTGCTGCCGACTGCACCGACTTTTGCCGAAGCAATCGAGCGCATCTATGAGGATAAACCGGTTTCTCCGATGTTTATTTAATTTTCGCTTAAAAATGCATTAAAATTACAAAATAAAAAAGAACAGGGTTGCCGCAAAGCACCGAAAAACCGGTGCCGTCCGCGGCAGCCCCTTTTGTGTTGAGGCATCGTATATTATGTTATTTTCTAAAAATTCCTTTTCTGCGGGACCGGTCGAGTGGATACTGGCCGGTTTGGGCAACCCCGGCAGCCAGTATGAGGGTACCCGGCACAATACCGGCTTTATGGCACTGGATACCATTGCAAAGAAAGCCGGCGTTTCCATAGATAAGCTGCAGTTTCAGGGACAGTGCGTCCAAGCTGTGGTGGGCGGCAAAAAAGTTTTGCTGCTGAAGCCCTCTACCTATATGAATCTGTCCGGCCAGAGCGTGACCGCGGCCATGCGCTTTTATAAGCTGCCGCCAGAACGCACCATTATTTTCTTTGACGACATTTCTCTCCCCTGCGGCCGGCTGCGTCTTCGCCGAAAGGGCAGCGACGGCGGGCACAACGGCATGAAAAATATCATTTATCTTGCCGGCAGTGACCAATTTCCCCGCGTGAAAATCGGCATCGGTGCCAAGCCGACGCCGCAGTGGGATTTGGCGGACTGGGTTCTCAGCCGTTTTTCGAACGAGGACAGCCAACAAATGCAACAGAGCTTTCAGCACGCGGCTGAGGCAGCGGAGCTGCTGGTCAATGGCAAAATGGTGGAGGCCATGAATCTTTATAACGGAAAAGGTTAAAGAAAGCTGTAAAAAGCGTATAAAGAACGCCGCACAACTGTAGAATGCAGTGTACGGCGTTTTCCGTTTAGCTAGACAGAACGGTCAGAGCTTAATAATTCCCAGGGAGTTCAGCACACTGGAAACCAGAATCAGAATAATAAAGATTGGCGCAATCCATTTAATCATGACATTGCACAGCTTTTCACGGCGGAACTTCGAGCTGATGGTTACTTCGTCGTCAATCGTCTTCATGCCAACAACCCAGCCGACCAGGATACAGGTGAACAGAGCGACCAGCGGCATAAGAATGCTGTTGCTGATAAAGTCAAAGAAGTCTAGGAAATCAAAGCCGAACAGGGTTACACCGGACAGCGCGCCGAAGCCCAGCGAAGACAAAAGGCCAAGCACCACGGAAATTGCCAGTGTCAGTATGGAGGCTGCCATGCGGCCAATGTGCAGTTTGTCCTGAAAAATGGACACAACCGTTTCCATCAGTGCAATCGAAGAGGTTAAGGCCGCAAACAGTACCAACAGGAAGAATGCCGCACCGGCAATGACTCCACCGAAGCCCATGCTGCTGAATACCTTTGGCAGCATGACGAACATCAGCCCAGGGCCCTGCTGCAGCTGTGCCTGGCTGCCGCCGGAGAAAGAAAATACGGCTGGAATAATCGTCAGGCCGGCCAGCAGAGCAACACCGGTATCAAAGATATCTACCTGTGTGGCAGATACTTCCAAATCGTCTTTCTTACTGCAGTAAGAACCGTATGTAACGGTAATACCCATGGCAAGGCTCAGGGAATAGAACAGCTGGCCGAGTGCCGCAAGCACGGTATTGACGGAAAAATGGGAGAAGTCCGGAATCAGATAATATTTGACGCCGGCCATGGCGTTTGGCAGCGTCAGGGAATACACGGCCGTGACAATACTCAGGATGAGCAGCAGAGGCATCAGGGTGCGGCTGACTTTTTCTACGCCTTTTTCCACACCAAGCATAACGATGATGGCCGTTGCAATCATAAAGACCATAAACCAGACAATGGGCTCCGCTGTCTGACCAATGTAATTTGAAAAGAAGCCGTCTTTTGAGGAAGCACCGGCTTGGCCGGAAATAAAGACACCAAAATACTTGAAAACCCAGCCACCGATAACGCAGTAATACGGCAGAATAATAATCGGCACAATGGAGGCAAGGTATCCCAGCCACTTGAAGCGGTGGTCCAGCTTGCCATACGCTTCAATAGCGGATATATGCGTTTTACGGCCAATAGCGAACTCTACGATCATCAGACTGAAACCAAAGGTGACAGCCAAAATGATGTACACAAGCAGAAAGGCGCCGCCTCCGTACTTTGCCGCAAGATACGGAAAGCGCCAGATGTTCCCCAGACCTGCCGCAGAACCGGCCGCCGCCATCACAAAACCGATACGGCTGGTAAAGGATGCACGGCTTTTTTGTTTCTCTTCCATAAAAATCCCCCTCAGAACACTGCTTTAAAGCAGTAAGCATTTAAACTTGGAAACTTATAAATTTTAATCTCTATTATACCATAAGGCCCCAAGAACTGCAAAAAAATATGAGTATCTGACTTTCTGCCTTTTCGACAGGAAAAATGGACCTATTGTTTTATGCTTGACAGAACAGGAGAGCACTATGAAATTTATTGCAAATGCCCTTTCCCATATGGGAGAATATCAGACTTTGCTGGAGGCTGTGCGCCAGCATAGGTTTCCGGCGGCGGTTACCGGATTGTCCGGCATCCATAAGGCAAACCTGATTTATTCTCTGTGGGTGCATACCGGCCGCCGGGTGTTCCTTATTGCCGGCGACGAACCGGAGGCAAATCGGATGGCAGGTGACCTTTCTGCGCAGGGAATGCGTGCCCTGTATTATCCGGTGAGGGACTTTACGCTGCGCGGCGATGAAACCGCTTCCCATGAATATGAACACAAACGACTGCAGGTGCTGTCCCGCCTGACGGCCGGCGGCTGTGATGCCGTTATCTGCTGTATCGACGGCGCCCTGCAGGATACCATTCCACCGGAGGAACTGCGCAAGCGCACACGAACCCTTGCGCCCGGAGATACCGTTGCTCCGGAGAAAGTGGAAAAACTGCTGCTGAACTGTGGCTATGAGCGTGCGGCACAGGTGGAAGGCCCTGGCCAGTTTGCCCGCCGCGGCGGCATTTTGGATCTTTTTTCACCGGGAAACAGTACCCCCGTGCGTGCGGAATTTTGGGGAGACGAAATCGACACGCTTTCTTCTTTTGATACACAAACACAGCGGCGAACGGTTCCAGTCGACAGTGTCTGCATATCTCCGGCAGCGGAAGCCCTGGCGGATAATACAGCCTCGCTGGCAGCGCGGCTGCGCAGGATTGCATCTTCTCTGCGGGGGAAAAATGCACCGCTCGCGCGGCCAATTTTACAGGAACAGGCTGATTCTCTGGAACAGGGTGTGGCCCTTTCATGCATGGACAAATTCCTGCCGATTCTGTATGACCAGCCAGCCTGCCTGCTTGACTATTGCGCAGAAAACGACCTTTTATTTGTCAGTGAAACCGTCAATGTTAAAGAAAAAATGCGCACAGCGCAGCTGCACTGGAACGAGGACCTGAAAGGGTATCTGGAGGAGGGCGTGCTGTGCAGACATTTAGACGATTACAATCAAACATGGACCGACGCACTGTCCTATTTTGAAAAGCGGGATACCATTTTTCTGGATACCTTTGCCCGCGGCAGTTATGAGATTCCTGTTCAGACACTGCTCAACTTTACAGCCCGTCAGCTTTCCGTTTGGGGAGGTTCCGTGCAGGTGCTGACCGAGGACCTGTCCGAAATGCTGCGCAAAAAATGGTCTTGTGCGGTATTGGCCGGCAATGAGCGCAGCACGCATACCATCGTGACCGACCTGCTTGCCGCGGGCATTAACGCCTACTATACAGAGGATACACAGGAAATTGCGCGCGGTGCGGTCGCAGTGCTGCCCGGCTCCCTTTCAGCTGGCGCGGAATGGCCCGGTGCCTTTTTGGGAATTCTTACGCATGGCCGGCTGCTGCAGTCCGACGGCCGCCGCCGCAAAAAGCACAGCAAAAACAGCCGCCCGCTTAGTTCTCTGTCTGAGCTGCAGCCGGGGGATTATGTTGTGCATGAAAGCCACGGCATTGGTATTTATCAGGGTATACAAAAAATAGATACCCACGGTATTGTGAAAGATTATCTGAAAATTCAGTATGCCAAGGGAGATATCCTGTATGTTCCGGTGACACAGCTGGACCTTGTCAGCCGCTACATTGGGCCGCGGGAGGACGCTTCCATGCATCTGCACCGGCTGGGCGGCACCGAATGGGAAAAAACCAAAACGCGTGTCCGCCGTGCGGTGCGCGATATGGCAAAAGAATTGATTCAGCTGTATGCAGCGCGTATGCAGGCAAAAGGCTTTGCTTTCTCCCCCGACTGCGATATGCAGCGTGACTTTGAAAGCCGGTTTGAGTTTGATGAAACCGATGACCAGCTGCGCTGCGTTGAGGAAATTAAGGCAGACATGGAGAAGCAGGCACCCATGGACAGGCTGCTTTGCGGGGACGTGGGCTTTGGCAAAACAGAGGTTGCTCTGCGCGCGGCATTCAAATGTATTTGTGACGGCAAACAGTGTGCGTTGCTGGTGCCGACGACCATTTTGGCATGGCAGCATTATCAAACTGCCCTGCGCCGTATGGAGGGCTTCCCTGTCAATATTGAGCTGCTGTCCCGCTTCCGTACCCCTAAACAGCAGCAGAAGATTATCGATAAGCTGCACCATGGCAGCATTGATTTGATTATTGGCACACACAGGCTCATCAGCAAAGATGTGGAGTTCCGCGACTTGGGTTTGGTAATTATCGATGAGGAACAGCGCTTTGGTGTGGCACAAAAAGAAAAACTCAAGCACCTGTGCAACAATGTCGATGTGCTTACCTTGTCGGCAACGCCGATTCCGCGTACCCTCGACATGGCCATGTCCGGCATTCGGGACATGAGCGTTCTGGAGGAAGCCCCCCATGACCGTCATCCAGTGCAGACGTATGTCATGGAGCACGATGAGGGCGTTTTGGCAGACGCCGTCCGGCGGGAACTGCGCCGCGGTGGGCAGGTTTACTGGCTGCACAATGATGTTGCTTCCATCACGCGTGTGGCAGCACGGCTGAAGGCCCGTGTGCCGGAGGCACACATTGGCATTGGTCACGGCAAAATGAGCGAACAGGAACTTTCGGAAGTATGGCGGCAGCTGATAGACCACGAAATTGATGTACTGGTCTGTACCACTATCATTGAAACCGGCGTAGATGTGCCGAATGCCAATACCTTAATTATTGACAACGCGGACCGAATGGGCCTGTCACAGTTGCACCAGATACGCGGCCGTGTGGGGCGCAGTTCCCGCCGGGCCTACGCGTACTTTACATTCCAGCCGAATAAGGCACTGTCCGAAATTGCCCAGAAACGCCTATCGGCAATACGTGAGTTTACGGAGTTCGGCTCTGGTTTTAAGATTGCCCTGCGGGACTTGGAAATTCGCGGCGCGGGCAATATACTGGGAGGAGAACAGCACGGTCACATGGAGGCGGTTGGCTACGAAATGTACCTAAAGCTGCTGGGCGATGCCGTGGCTGCCGAAAAAGGAGAGGCGCCGCCGCAGGGCGAGGAGTGCGTCATGGACTTGCCGCTGCAGGCACATATTTCGGAGTCGTATATCAGTGACAACAGCGGCAGGCTGGAAATGTACCGCCGCATTGCGGATATCCGCAGCGATGCGGACGCGCTGGATGTGACCGATGAACTGATTGACCGCTACGGTGACCCGCCCAAAAGTGTACAGGGCCTTATTCAGATTGCCCTATTGCGCAACATGGCCGGTTTGTGCGGTGTAACCGAAGTAAAAGAAGGACAAGGGCAGCTGCAGCTGTACCAGAAAAAGCTGAATATGCAGTGGATTTCCCAGCTGTCGGCACGTTATCCCGGCCGTGTGCTGGTTAATGCGGGCCAAAAACCCTATATTGCGGTTCACCCACAGCCAGGCGAAGATATTTTGGCACTGCTGAAAGACATTTTGGAAAGCAGCCCTGCCGCACCGAGTGGTTCATCCAGCAAAGCAAGCGCAAAACAAATGGACAAATGTACCTCTGTGTAGTATAATTTATCTGTTATATCCGCTTTTGTATATCAGGAAATACAGTCCATAAAATCTGACAATCGGAGAGTGTAGCAGCAATGAAATTAAAGAGATTTACGGCTGGTGTTTTGGCCTGTGCGCTGGTTGTCGGTGCCGCCGCCGGCTGCACCATTGGCAAAGATGAGTCCTGGTGTGCCAAGACCGCGAACTTGACTCTGCCTTCTGGTGTTTATATCTATGAACTTTACAACGCCTACAGCGAGGCACAGAGTAAAACCACCACAGCTGACATGAAAAAAGCAAAAATCGACAACAAGGACGCCATGACGTGGGTTAACGACCGCGCAAAGCAGCTGACGAACGAACTGTTCGTCCTGAACGACAAGATGAAGCAAATGAAGCTGAGCCTTACTTCATCTGAAAATTCCGCCGTAGAGCAAGCTGCGCAGAACGCATGGGCACAGCAGTTCTCCAGCACGCTGGCGGACAAGCATGTGTCCGAATCATCTTTCCAGACGGCGTATGCGGAATATATCTATCAGCTGCGCAAGGTCTTTATGGGCACCTATGACGCCGGCGGAAGCAAGGCAATCCCCACCAGCACCCAGAAAGATTATTTTGAAAAGCACTACTCAGACATTGAGTATATGTTTGTGCCGCTGGAAAAGCCGGCTTCTTCCGCATCCAGCGGTGCCGTTTCCTCCGCTGCCTCTGCCGCAGCCGGCAGCGCCGCCGCCACTTCCAGCGGAACAACAGCGATGACGGCGTCCGAAAAAGCGGCCCTGAAAAAAGAGTTGGACGGCTACCTTTCCCAGATTCGCGGTGGAAAAACGACACTAAAGGCCGCCAGCACGTCCTTTGCCAACGCCCACGGAACCTCCGACACTTATCAGGCCATGACCGGGGACATGGATTCCTCCACAGTGGCTTCTTCCCTGCCAACGGATATGATTTCTGCCGTGAAGGGAATGAAGGCCGGTGAAACACGTCTGCTGGAAGCTTCCTCTTCCTACTATGTCCTGATAACGAAAAACGACATTAAGGAAAAGACAGATTCCTTCCTGAAGAACGGCGACAACCGCCTGCAGCTGCTGTACGCGCTGAAGGGCGAAACATTTCTCCAGGATATTGAAAACGAAGCAAAGTCCTATAAAGGCGCCACATGGAACGACGCTGTAACAAAGAAGTTTACGGCGGACCTTTACTATACGGCGCCCTCCAGCACCGCTTCCGCAGCTTCTGCTGCCGCGCCGGTTTCCTCGGCAGCAGTCAGCAGTACTGCTTCTTCCAAAGCGTCCAGTGCTTCTTCCAAGGCAGCCAGCAGTGCAGCTTCCTCTAAAAAATAACTGCTTTCGTAAAAAAGCGTAAAAAATGCCGTCCCGGAAAATTCCGTGGACGGCATTTTTGTATGCAGTCAAAGATTAAAACAAAACCAATGTATTGTTGCGGACCGCACAGCGGCCTTCCAGCTCCGTGGTGTGCCCGGTTTGTGTATCCAGCAGGTGATAAAACAGAAGGCTGTCCTTTCCGTCACAAAGGATATCACGCAGCAGTAGCCAGCGGTCATCCAGACAGGCGGCCAGCTGTCCAAGGCTTCGGCTGTAGACCGTGTCAAGGGTACTGTTTAGAATTCCCTGTACATGGGTGCGTCCGTCCGGCAGGTCGCTCAGCTTGAAAAAGTGTCCGTTTTCCGCAAGAAAGGAAGCGTCCTTTTCCGAGGGAGAAAGATTGAGGGAGGCGGCCCGGCGCTTCGCGCCGGTGTGTTTGCTTATCGCGAGAAGCTGCTGATCCTGTGTCGGAAAATATTGGGCGCGGAAATATAAGGAATCCCGGTCCTGTCCGGCACAGCGAACCATACCATCAATTCCCGCCCGCAGGGTGCAGGTCATGGGAACTTCGGGGCACTCCGCTTCAATGGAGGAGAGAAACTGCTGCAGTGTGCACAGCCAAACACGGTCCTCGACAGGGGCGGAAACCCACTCACGTTCCAGAAAAGCTTTTTGCTTTTCCTTCTCGGTTCCCCATGCTTTTACGGCCAGCAGCCGGCGCTCACCGCCTCCATCAAACGGAATCAGCTGGGCACCGGCACAAATACGCGGGTCCCGAATGGACCAGCAGCAGTCCTTTTGCAGGTCATAAAGGCTTGCCGCCTGCCCAAAACCGGTGTGGCGGCGGTATTCCAAAAACAAAGAGGCGTCCCGCCGGCTGGCATGGGAGTACAGAACGACGTGGTCTGCATCCAGTGCGCAGCATCCGGCAAAGTTTCCGGCAAAGCGCACGCGGGAAAGCTGCTCTTCTGCACCGGTGTGCTTATTTAGCTTCAGTATCCATGCTTCACTGTCCCCGTTTTCCATGACGACAAGGACAGAGTCGGGAAAGGCAAAGGAGTGCATTCGGTATTCTGGTTTCATAATGAGGTAGGAAGCCAACGTGCGGCTGCTTTTTGCCGCTTGGCTGTAAACCAGCAGGGAAAGCCGGTGACAGCCCGGAGCGTTGGTTTCGCGGGTGTAGTACAAGTGCTCCCCGCCAATTTCAAGAAGCCTGTCATTGCAAGAAAGCAGGGTACGGCGCAGGTCTGCAGTTTTCACGGTTTCACCTTCTGTACAGGAACGAATTTGTCGAAAAAATAGGATAAAAGCATTATAACACAGTTTCTGCTTTTTTGCAGGTGCGGCGGCTTGAATCGTATTCCTTTTCGGCGGGGAACCGAGTATAATAAGGGTAGTAAACGCACAAGAAATAAGAGGATAAATCCTTTTTGGGGGCATGTCTGTTCCCAAAAGGTTCCTATAGGGAAAGAAGTAAAAGAATATGACGGAATACCGGCATGGCTCTGTAGTAGAACTGGACATTCACGGTGAAACGCGGGAAAGCGCCATGCACCTTTTAACACACTGGCTTTCCCATACACCGGCTGATGTGCAGGAGGTACGGGTGATTCACGGCTGCCACGGGGGCACGGTCCTGCGGGACATGGTGCGCAGGCAGCTGAAGCACCCGCGCATTGCTTCCAAACTCATTACGCTGAACCCCGGTGAAACCAGACTAATTCTGAAAAAAGGCTGAAGACGAAACGGAGGAAATACATGGCATACGTTTCCTTTACAGATGTACGCAAGGAGTACCGCATGGGCGACACGGTCACTGCTGCGGCAGATGGTGTAAGCTTTGAAATAGAAAAGGGCGAATTTGTCGTTATGGTTGGCCCAAGCGGCGCTGGAAAAACGACCATACTCAACCTGCTGGGCGGCATGGACAGCTGTACCTCCGGTAAGATTCTGGTGGACGGCAGGGACGTCAGTGCCTGCACGGAGCGCCAGCTGACGGAGTACCGCCGGCATGACGTGGGCTTTGTCTTTCAGTTTTACAACCTGATACAGAATCTGACGGCGCTGGAGAATGTTGAGCTTGCCTCCCAAATATGCCGCAGTCCGCTGAACCCGCGCAAAGTGCTGGAACGGGTGGGCCTTGGCGAACGAATGGACAACTTTCCGGCGCAGCTTTCCGGCGGCGAGCAGCAGCGTGTGGCCATTGCGCGCGCACTCGCAAAGAATCCAAAACTTTTGCTGTGCGACGAACCGACCGGTGCACTGGACTATGTGACGGGTCGGCAGGTTTTGCAGCTGCTGCAGCACACCTGCCGTGACAACGGCCGCACGGTTGTGGTCATTACGCACAACCAGGCGTTTGCCGCTATGGCGGACCGTGTGATTCATATTCATTCGGGAAAAGTGCAGAAGGTTACCCGGAACCCCGCTCCGCTTCCGGCAGAAAGGATAGAGTGGTAGTATGAAGGCATACGGAAAATCCATCCTGCGTTCCTTTTTCCACTCCGGCCGGCGTTTCTTTGCTATTTTTGCGATTGTAGCGCTGGGCGCCGGTTTTTTTGCGGGCATTTCCTCTGCGGCGCCGCAGATGCGCAGTACGGTAGACGGATACCTTGACCAGCAGAATACCATGGATGTGGAGCTGCTTTCCACGCTTGGCTTTTCCGAGCAGGATGTGCAGGCGGTGCAGAAAAGTCAGGGTGTGCAGGCGGCAACGCCCTCTTATGTGGAGGACGTCATGAGCCGCATCGGCGAATCGGACGTTAGTGTACGTGTCCATGCACTGCCGCAGAATGGAGCGAACGTCATGAACCGCCCCGTGCTGATTTCCGGCCGCTGGCCGAAAAATGGGCAGGAATGCGTGCTGGACAGTCAGCGTCTTATGCCTATTTCCCTCGGGGATTCCATCACCCTGCAGGAACAAAATGGGCAGAAAAATCTGAAGTACACGAAGCTAAAGGTTGTTGGGCTGATACAGTCACCTTTATATGTCAGCTTTTCGCTGGGTACGACCAATATCGGCAACGGACAGCTCGGTCATTATCTGTATGTGCTGCCACAGACTTTTTCTTCATCGGCGTATTCCTGTATGTATGTCACGGCAAAAAATGCAAAAGAAGTCAGCGCCTTTACGGAAGATTATCAAACAAAGGTGTCTGCCGTGTGCAGTACGCTGACATCTTTGGGCAAAACGCGTGCGCCGCTGCGCCGAAGTGAAGTGACCGCCAGTGCGCAGAAAAAGCTGGACGCAAGCCGAAAAACCTATGAAACGCAGAAAATGGATGCACAGAAACAGCTGGCATCCGCGCAGAAAAAGCTGACCACTGCCGAAACACAGATAGCGGCAAACGAAAAAAAGCTAGCAGAGGCCCGTCGGCAGACAGCCGCTGGTGAAAAACAGCTTACACAGGCAAAAACGCAGTATCAGCAGGGGCTTACAGAATATACAGCGCAAAAAAAGCAGGCAGAAAGCCGTTTTACCGCCGCCGAAGAACAGCTGCGGAGCGGCCGTGAAGCATTGGCACAGGCACAGCAGAAACTAATGGCCAGCCGTGCGGAGCTGACCTCACAGGAAGCAAAGCTGTCAGATGCAAAAACGGAGCTGGCGGCCCAAAAGCAAAAGCTTACTGCGGCGCAGACACAGCTGGAGCAGTCGCGGCAGAAACTGAAGGGCGCTTCCACCGCGGTGGAACAGGCGCGGGCGGCGCTTGCCCAGCTGGAGACGGCCGGACAGGGTGCCAGTACCGAAGCGGCGGCACTGCGCGAACAAATAGAAGCCTATGACAAAGGAACCCAGCAGCTTGCCGCATCTGAAAAAGAACTCAACGAAAATCGTGAAAAATGGCAGCGGGCACAGGAACAGTATGAGAAGCAGGCTGCCGCCGCACAGCCAAAGCTGCAGGCTGCCCACAAAAAGCTTGCAGAGGGGGAAACGCAGATTTCCGCTCAAAAAGCGAAGCTTGCAAGCGGTGGGACCGCCTACCAAAGCCAAAAGCAGCGCACGGAACAGCAGCTGGCGGAGGCTGCACAAAAGCTTTCTGCGGCAAAAACGCAAATCCAGCGAAATACCCAAAAGCTCGCCGCAGCCAAAGCGGAAACAGAGGCCGGACAGAAAAAACTGAATGCTGCCTCGGTGGAGGTACGCAAAAACCGCGCCGCCTTTGAAAAGAGCCGCACACAAACACAGGAAAAGCTTGCCGCAGCCGAAAAACAGCTGACAAACGGTGAACAGCAGCTGCGGCAGGTGAAAATGCCGGTGTGGTATGTGCTGGACCGGGACAAAAATGTCGGTTTCCATAGCTTTACGCTTGACGCCGACCGCATGCAGTCTATTTCCCGCCTATTCCCTGCCTTTTTCTTCCTGGTCGCGGCGCTGGTCGTGCTGACGACCATGACACGCATGGTGGAAGAAGAACGTATCGAAATCGGTGCCTATAAAGCAATGGGCTTTTCGGAGCGGTCCATTGCGCGCAGGTACCTATTGTATGCACTGCTGGTCAGTGTGCTGGGCAGTGTCACCGGCGTTGTCATTGGATGTTTGACACTGCCGCCGGTTTGTTGGAACGCTTACCGCATTATGTACAGCGCGCCGCCCATGACCGCGCACGTTGTCCCATTTTATGCGCTGATAGGCTGCCTGCTGGCGGTGGGTGTTACCCTGCTGTCCACATGGGGTGCGTGCCGGGCAGTCCTGTGCGAAAAAACGGCGGCGCTTTTGCAGCCAAAGGCCCCGAAACCCGGCCGCCGAATTTTGCTGGAACGTTTGACACCACTGTGGAAACACATGAATTTCACAGCAAAAGTCACAGCGCGCAACCTGTTCCGCTATAAAAAGCGGCTGATTATGACGGTTGTTGGAATTGCCGGCTGCACCGGGCTGATTCTTACGGGATTCGGTATCCGCGACAGTGTGCGCCATGTGGTATATGACCAATACTACAGTGTCAACCAGTACAATACGGTCATCAGCCTGCAGGACGGCGGCCTTTCCACCGGCGCAAAAAGGATTATGCAGGACTCCTCGCAGTTTCAGAAATGGATGCTGTACACCAACCGTTCCGTGGATATTTCCAACCCGTCCGGAACGTCTATGACTGGCAATCTGATGGTGCCGCAGAATGCGGCGGGCCTTCAAAAATTCGTTCATTTGCGGGACCGCCGGACACACGCCCCGGTCGCTTTCGGCAGCAACAGTGTGGTGGTGACGGAAAAACTGGCGGACCGGCTGGGCCTGCGTGTCGGCGGCCATGTGGTGGTTCCGGACGGCAGCGGAAAAAAACGGACGTTTACGGTAACCGGCATTACGGAAAACTATATTTATCACTATGTCTATATTGCACCGGCTGTTTACCAAAAAGTGACCGGTGAAACGCCGAAAACGAATGGTGTGTGGGCCAGCACTGTGCAGCCGCAGAGTGCACATGAAACACTCAGCCGAAAGCTGACACAGCAGAGCGGCGTGCAGACAGTGGCCTTTTTGGACGATATCACAGCGACCTTTGACAACATGATTCGTGCACTGGATGTGATTGTTCTAGTACTGATTTTGTGTGCGGGAATGCTTTCCTTTGTTGTGCTGTACAACCTAACCAATATCAATATTACGGAACGCACACGGGAAATGGCAACTCTGCGTGTGCTGGGCTTTTATGAGCGGGAAAGCGCCGCGTATATTTACCGCGAAACAACGGTGCTTACGGCGCTTGGCTGTATTGGCGGGCTGTTTCTGGGCGTGCTGATGCACCACGCTGTGATTGCCACGGTCGAGATAGATATGTGTATGTTCCCGCGCACCATTGACCCGCTGTCTTACTTGTGGAGCGTGCTGCTGACGGCAGCCTTCACGGCCGCGGTCGATTTGCTGATGTATCCCCGCTTCCAGAAAATCAATATGGTGGAGAGTCTGAAATCCGTGGACTAAAAAACGGAAACCCTTTCTTTCTGCGGCCTGAATTGTGTTATAATGAGAAAACAAAATACTCATATTTCCGGCAGGAGGCGGTGACTTGGAACGTTTGCAGAAACCGGAGCAGCACAACTATATACTGCGGGCCTTTTTATTGGGGTTGGCAACTGCTGCGGTTATCTTTATTCCGTTTATGATTTATGATAAGGGCTATTTCCTTTTCTATGGAGATTTTAATGTACAGCAGGTGCCCTTTTATCAGATGTGCCACGATGCAATCCGCAGCGGAAACTGGCGCTGGAGCTGGACAACGGACCTAGGGGCCAATTTTGTCGGCTCCTATACTTTTTACCTATTGGGCAGCCCGTTTTTCTGGCTGACCATGCTGTTCCCCAGCGCAGCGGTGCCCTACTTGATGGGACCGCTGTATATCCTAAAGTTCGGCTGCGCCTGCGCGGCCGGCAGCATCTATCTGCGCCGTTACTGCAAAAGCGGCGATTTGGCGGTTTTGGGCGGCATGCTGTATGCTTTTTCAGGCTTTTCCGTTTATAACGTCTTTTTCAATCATTTTCACGAAGCCATTATTTTCTTCCCGCTGTTCCTGTGGGCAATGGACGAATATATGTATCACCGACGGCGGGGCGTGTTTGCGCTGTGCACCTTCCTGTGCTGCTTTGTCAATTACTACTTCTTTGTGGGACAGGTTGTTTTTGTCATCATCTATTGGCTGGTGCGCTGGTTTGCACATGATGAACAGTACCGCAGCATCAGCGGCAAGGACTTTGCCCTACTGTGGGTGGAGGCCGTTCTGGGAGTGGCGTGTTCCTGCATACTACTGCTGCCGACGCTGTTTGCCATTTCACAAAACAACCGTGTCAATGACCCCAGCAACGGCTGGAATGCACTGCTGTATGACCGCAACCAGCGTTATCTGCATATTTTCAGCTGCTTCTTCTTCCCACCCGACCTGCCGGCTCGTGCTAACTTCACGCCGGACAGCGACAGCCAGTGGGCTTCACTGGGAGCATGGCTGCCGCTGTTCAGCATGAGCGGCGTCATTGCAGCGCTGCAGTCCCGCAAAAAAGCATGGTATAAAACACTGTTGACCGTACTGTTCTTTATGGCGTTTGTGCCAGTTTTAAACAGCGCGTTCCAGCTGTTCAACGCTTCTTATTATGCGCGTTGGTATTATATGCTTGTACTGATGATGGTCCTGGCAACGCTTGCCTGCCTGCAGCGGACAGATGTGGACTGGGGCCGGGCGATTCGGTGGACATTGGGCATTACGCTGGCGATCGGTCTTTCTATCGGTCTAATGCCGAACATCACCAGAACCGATACCAACGACGGCCGGAAAATACAAACGATTTCCTACGGACTGGAAAAGTACCCCACCCGCTTCTGGGCTTATGTGGCCATTGCGCTGGTTAGTCTTCTTTTGCTCATTATTATTTTCCGATATTACCGCCGCCATAAAAAAATATTTCTGCGTATGGCTACGGTCGGTGTAGCATTTATCGCGGTTATTTACAGTCTGTTCTACATTACAACCGGAAAAACGCAGAGCGATGACACACACAATGAGATTATCCCCTATGCGCTGAACAAGGGTGATGACATTCACCTGCCAAGCGACGGCAAGCAGTTCTGTCGGCTGGACGTGTACGACGGCATGGACAATCTCCCCATGTACTGGCAGCGCCCGACGATTCAGGCGTTCCACAGCATTGTTCCCGGCTCCATTATGGATTTTTATCCCACCGTTGGAGTTACGCGCGATGTGGGCAGCCGACCCAGCACAGATGTGTATGCGCTGCGCAGCTTTCTGAGCTGCCGGTGGCTGTTTGACCCCATCAACCACGGGGAGAACTTTATCGACTCTGCCACCTCACAGGCGCGTATGCCCGGCTGGGAGTATTACGCAACGCAGAACGGCAGCAAAATTTATGAAAACCAGTATTTTATTCCCATGGGGTACAGCTATGACTCTTATATTACCCGTAAAGAGTATAACGCCTTGCCGGAGGGAGACCGCAGCTTGGCGCTGCTGAAAGCGCTGGTTGTCGAGGACAAAGATGTGTCAACTGCAAAGGCTACCTTGACGCATTACAGCAATATCAGTGCGGCTTCCTACACGGAGCAGGCCTACTTTGTGGACTGTCGGTCCCGCGCGGCCACGACCTGCAGCAGCTTTACAACGGATAAGCTGGGCTTTACCGCCAAAGTGACTGCGGATAAGCCGCGGCTGGTGTTTTTCAGCGTGCCGTGGGAGGGCGGCTGGAGAGCCTCGGTGAACGGCGCCGCGGCATCTATCCAAAAAGTAAACGTTGGCTTTATGGCGGTGCAGGTGCCGGCGGGTACTTCTACTATCCGGTTTACCTATCAGACGCCCGGGCTGAAAGCCGGCGGTGTGGTTACGGTAGCTAGCTTTGCCCTGCTGGGTGGGTACGTCTATATAACAGATGACAGAAACCGCTGGCACAAAAATAAAACTGCGGAGCTGCCAAAAACTTCAGAATAAAACTTTTTTCGCAAATTCCTGTAAAAAGACAGGGCCTTATGCAGATTTTCTGCATAAGGCCCGATTTTTATTGCTGTTTTGTATAAAAATTTATTGAAATTAGCGTCTATATAGATAGAAAAAGCAAGAACACTTGCTTTTTTAGTCCCATTTGCTGTAAAATAATCAATAAAAAGTTGCACATACTACAAGGCAGTCAAGAAGCAGTCAAGAAACCTTTCTGCACCTGCCGGGCAACATGAGGGGAAAACAGATGTATCATTTTTTTGCAAAGCTGTCGCGTATGCGGTATATTATGCGCTGGGGCCTGATGCGTAATGTACGCAGCGAAAACTTGTGTGAGCATTCCTGGGAAACGGCGGTGCTGGCGCACGCCCTTGCAACGCTTCGCAACCGGCGGTTCGGCGGTCATGTGGACGCACAGCGCGCAGCGGTGCTGGCCCTGTACCACGATGCACCGGAGATTTTGACAGGAGACCTGCCGACACCCGTTAAATACGCCAGCGGTGCCATCCATGCCGCCTATGAAAAAGTAGAGCGGGAAGCACAGCGGAACCTGCTGGGCTTGCTGCCGGCTGACCTGCGGGAAGACTATGCGCCTCTGCTGCGGCAGGACGACCCAGCCGACGGGGAACTGCTGCAGTTGGTGAAGGCGGCCGATAAACTGAGTGCCCTTATTAAGTGTGTCAACGAGCGCAGTATGGGCAACAGCGAGTTCAGCCGTGCAGAGGAAAGTACACGTGCGGCGCTGGCGGAAATGAAGCTGCCGGAAGTAAACCTGTTTGTGCGGGAATTTTTGCCAAGCTACAGTTTGACGCTGGACGAACAGATATGACCTTTTTCGGCAGGGACACAAAAATAGTTCTTTATTAGAACATTGTTGCCCTCGTTTTTTAGTATACTGAAACAGAATATCATGTATCTTGTCCTTTGAATGAACCAACAGTGAAGGGTTGATGTTGTGAAAAAGCAGAAAAAGCCACCCCTGAAAAAACGATATCTTGTCCGCAATATTTTGATTCTGGTACTCAGTTTGGCACTGCTGGTGGGCGGTGTTGGCTGTATTTATGTGGATAATGTTCTGGGGAAAGGGCAGTTTGTAGGCGACCAGAACAGCGTCCTCAACGAGCCGATTACTGCCAGCACAGTTGACTCCGGCACAAAGTACAACAGTAAGGGCGCAAACCAGGTAAACGGCTTGCTGAAAGATGAGGCCGTGACCAACATCTTAGTAATAGGTGTGGACGATTATCAGAAGGATGACCCGATTGGCCGTTCCGACAGCATGATGCTTCTTAGCTTAGACAACCGCCACAAAAAGCTGAAAATTACTTCATTCTTGCGGGATACTTACCTTGCCATTCCTGGGAATGGTTCCAACAAACTGAACGCTGCCTATCATTTCGGTGCCTGCAGTGCGGTGGACAGCGGCAAAGCAAAGGCTGGGGATATTACCAGCGTCAACGACGGTGCACAGCTCTGCATTAAAACGCTGGAGCTGAACTTTGGTATGTATATCGACCGGTATGTCGTTATCAAGGATTCTGTGTTCGACGATGTTGTCAACACATTGGGCGGCGTAGACGTCAACATTACCGCCAAAGAGGCAGGATTGATTAACTGCTATTCCGGCTCCACCGCGGAAAAACTGAAAGGTGTGGACGGCGTCCAGCATTTGGACGGCGCGCAGGCCCACTACTTTGGCCGTATCCGGCAAGAAGGATATGACGAGAACGGAAAAAACATCACAGCTCCGAACGTATACGGACACTACGGCGATGTTGGCCGTGCGGAGCGGCAGCGCATGGTTGTCACTTCCCTTGTCAATAAGTTTAAGAGCAGTAATCTAAAAACTTTGTCAGATACTGCGACAAAGGTGCTTTTTAAAGTCATTACGAACTTCAGCCGCAATGAAGTTTACAGCCTGCTGCCGCAGGTCCCTACTGTAATGAACTATCCAATGAAGCAGAATCAGGTTCCGGCGGAAGGAAACTATGACACACCGGTTATCAGTATCGGCAATCAGAGCGCAGACGTTGTGCAGATTAAGGATAACCAAAGGGTGGTCAAGGATGCGCTGACATTCCTATATGAAAGCGATATGCCGGATGTTTCCAAGGTAGCTTTGGCGGGAACCACCGGTACGGATACCAGCAGTAAGAATGAAGACTCCAGTGAGGCGACGGTAAAAACCAGCACGGATGATACCAGCTCCGATGAGGAATAAAAGCTAAGGAAAGGGCTGCTGTGGGTGATTCCTGCGGCAGTTTTTGCTTTTTCAGAAAGGACTTTCATACATGAGTGAAACACCACTTTATACGGCCCTGCGCCACCACCATGCATTGCACCGGGCGCCATTCCATACGCCCGGCCATAAATGTGCTGCTGGTGCGCTGCCGCCGGACCTTTTGCAGCTGGACTATACGGAACTGCCGGATACGGACAGCCTTTTTGAGGCAAGTGGGCCAATCCTGCAGGCGGAGCAGGCGGCAGCGGCACTGTTTGGGGCCCGGCGCACGCTGTTTTCCGCGGGCGGCTGTTCCCTGTGTATCCAGACAATGCTGCGGCTTAGCTGCCCGCAGGGCGGGACGGTGCTATGCGCACGCAATGCCCACCGAACCGCCGTAAATGCCATGGCTTTGCTTGGTTTGACACCACTTTGGGTTATGCCAAAGAATATACTTAATATATTAAATAAAAATACAGATAGGATAGATGCCTGCTATGTTACCAATCCGGACTATTATGGTCGTCTGTTAGATATTTCGGCACTGGCCGCTGCCTGCCGCCGGCGGAACATTCCGCTGCTGGTGGACAACGCACACGGCACCCAGCTGGCCTTTACACAGCCGGACCTGCACCCGCTGCACCAGGGGGCCAGCATGACGGCGGACAGCGCACACAAAACGCTGAATGTTTTGACAGGCGGTGCATGGCTGCAAATAGGTGAGGAACGATATGTACCGAACGCAAAGGGAGCCATGCAGCTGTTTGCCTCCACTAGCCCTTCCTATCCGATTATGGCGAGTTTAGACCTTGCCCGTGCCTTTTTGCAGGAGCATCCGGACGCTTTTGTACCGGTGCAGCGGCGGGTACAGCAGCTGTCACAGCAGGCGGCGTCCCGTGGCATTCTAAACGTCAGCGACGATCCCACACGCCTTTCTTTAAAAACGGCGGAAATTGGCCTGACAGGGACACGGGCGGCGGAGATTTTTCGACAGAACGGCGTAGAGCCAGAAATGGCGGACGGTGCCTATGTGGTACTCATTGCTACCCCGTGGAATATCCGAGAAGATTTTGCACGCGCCGCACGGGCGATAGCGGCGCTGCCGGTTGGGGAACCCCTGTCCTGCGGGCCGGAATTGCCGGCGCTGCCGCCGGTGCGTATGCCGCTGCGGAAAGCGGTCTTTTCTGCGTCCCATGAGGTTCCTCTGCAGCGGGCAGCCGGCTGTATTGCGGCCGAAGCGGCCTGCCCCTGCCCGCCGGGGATTCCCGTTGTTATGCCCGGCGAGGAAATCACGCCGCAGGCGGTGCAGTTTCTGGGCAGGTATGGCTTTCTGTCCCTGCGTGTGTTATAATTATTTAAAATATTATCATTATCTTTGCGTATACAGAATTTTCTGCCGGATATGGCTTGCATACTATAGTGTCCGGTTTTTCACCATATTTTTCATACGGAAAGACAGGGGGAACCTCAGAATGAAACTGGTACTTGCAATCGTCAGCAATGACGACGCCGCTCTGGTAAACAACAGCCTGACAAAGGCGGGCTTTCAGGCAACAAAATTAGCGACGACCGGCGGCTTTTTGAAGTCCGGCAATACGACCTTTATTGTGGGTACGCAGAACGATAAAGTGGACCGTGTCATTGAGATTCTGCGCAGACAGTGCAGCCGCCGTACCCAGATAATGCCCAGCACAAGCGCGCCGGACGGCACCATGTACGGCACCTACCCGATTGAGGTGACTGTCGGCGGCGCAACGGTCTTTGTATTGGATGTTGACCGCTTTGAAAAGCTGTGAAGCTGCGTCTGCCGCAGGAGCTGTGCCCGCCATCGGTAAGGACAGCTCTGCTTTCAGTTTATGAAACTGGGCGAGTGCCCCACGCGCTGGTTTTTGAGGGTGATGCACAGCAGACGTTGGCGCTGGCAAAATGGCTGGCACAGGTGGCAGTTTGTCTGGCGCCGGAAGAACGCCCCTGCGGACACTGCGCCGGCTGCCGGAAAGCGCTGGCAGGCAGTCATCCGGATATTATGCGGCTGGGTGGCGGTGAAGCTGGACGGTCCTTCCATAAAGAAGAGATTTCTGAGCTGCGGCGCAACGCCTATATCCGTCCCAACGAAGCGGGCGGACGAGTGTTCATTCTGGAGAATGCGCAGAACCTGTCACCACAGGCACAGAATGCCCTGCTGAAAGTATTGGAAGAGCCACCGACGAATGTGCAGTTCCTGCTGACCTGTGACCGAGCTACGTCACTGTTGGATACGGTACGCAGTCGGTCACAGATTTACACCCTTTCTGCTACAGAACAGCCGCAGGATGACGGCCTTGTGGCACAAATAGCGCTGGCGGTCTGCCGTCCAAAGGAAAGCGAGCTGCTGTACCTGACGGCGCCGCTGACAAAGGACCGTGTGCGTCTGCATACGGTGCTGGAAAAACTGATGCTCCTGTTTCGGGATGCGCTGGTGCTGCGCAGCGGCGGGACCGCTGTTTCAGGAGAAACCGAAACGGCGGAAAAATTGGCACAGCAGTTTACACGCGCACAGCTGTATCGATTTGTGCAGACCGCGTGGGAAATGCTCGGCGATACTGAGCGCAACGCCAATACGGCGCTGCTGGTGACGACACTGTGTGCACGGCTGCGCAGTGCCGCGGAGCATTAAACTGGCGAAAAGGCCGGAACTTTGAAAAGAATGCAAAGGAGGCACTATGGCGGAAGTAATTGGTGTGCGGTTTAAAAATCTGGGGAAAGTATATTACTTTGACCCGGAAGGAACACAGCTTCAAGTCGGCAGCCATGTCATTGTGGAGACAGCCCGCGGTGTCGAGTGCGGCGAGGTTGCCATGCCAAACCGTGACGTCCCCGAGAACCATATTGTGCAGCCGCTGCGCAAGATTATCCAGGTGGCAACGGATGAGGACATGAAAGTGGTGGAAGAAAACTGCCGGAAGGAAATCAGTGCTTTTTCCATCTGCCAGAAAAAAATTGCGGCACACAAGCTGGAAATGAAGCTGGTAGATGTAGAATATACATTTGATAATAATAAAATCCTTTTCTACTTTACGGCGGACGGCCGTGTGGATTTCCGTGAGCTGGTCAAGGATCTTGCCAGTGTGTTCCGTACACGCATTGAACTGCGGCAGATTGGTGTACGAGATGAGGCAAAAATGTTGGGAGGGCTGGGCCTGTGTGGGCGGCCGTTCTGCTGTAGCCAATTTCTGGTTGGGTTTCAGCCGGTTTCCATTAAAATGGCTAAAGAGCAGGGACTATCCCTGAACCCTGTTAAAATTTCCGGCACATGCGGGCGGCTGATGTGCTGCCTGAAATATGAGCAGGAAGCTTATCAGGACCTGCAGCAGAACACACCACCGGTTGGTTCCTATGTACAGACACCGCAGGGCAAAGGAACCGTTGTGGCGGTCAGTTTGCTGGTGGGAGTTCTGCAGGTGCATTTGGACAGTGCCCCACCGGAAGGAGCTCCTGTCCGCTGCAAAGTCAGCGAAACCAAGCTGCTGCGTTTGCCGGCTGCCAGACCTCGGCAGCGAGCAAAGGAAAAGGCTGGTAGGACCAATGCCGATAAAACCAATGGAAATAACCGAGAGAACATACGCGGCGGCCGCGATAATTGACAGTTTCAATAATTCTATCTTGCATTTCAGGGAAAGTATGATAAAATGATAACAAATACATTAAAGATGGAGGTGTGTTTATAATGGCATATCAGATCAGCAGTGATTGCATTTCCTGCGGCGCTTGCGCAGCAGAATGCCCGGTCAACGCAATTTCTGAGGGCGACGGCAAGTTCGTCATCGACGAAAATGCTTGCATTTCCTGTGGTTCTTGTGCAGGTGTCTGCCCTGTTGGGGCTCCTCAGGAAGGCTAATCTGCTTTTTTGCAGTGAGAAGGGCGGTGTGCAGGCACACCGCTTTTTTTCTTGCTTTAAAATATTCCTGCTGCGGTCCGTGCAGCAGAGGACAATCGAAAAAAGAGAGGACGAAATTCCATGCAGCTCTGCCCCGAAGAAAGGCTGGAACCCATTGGCGGAGGCCATCACGTTATCGTCAGCCGCCGTTACGGCTTTACAACAGATACCATCCTGCTGGCGAAGTATTCCATGCCACGCCATGGGGAACGCTGTGCGGAGCTGGGTACCGGCTGTGGAATGGTGCCGTTGCTCTGGTGCAACCGCGGCTGTCCCGGTGAGGTCTATGCTCTGGAGGTACAACCGGAAGCGTGCAGACAGGCGCAGCGCAGTGTGCAGCTGAATGCTTTCACACACCTGCACGTATTGGAATACGACCTGCGGAATATTGCCGTGCAGAAGGCCAGCGACTTGCCTCTTCCACTACAGTTGGATATGGTGGCCTGCAATCCGCCTTATCAGCCAGTTGGGGACGGTGTGCCAAGCCCGCAGGGCAGCCGTGCAGCCGCTCATCATGAAATCGGCTGTACACTGACAGAGGTGGCCGCCGCCGCCGCACGGCTGCTGCGCTGGGGCGGCAGTTTTTTCTGCTGTCTGCGTCCGCAGCGCATGGCGGAGGCGTTCCAGACCTTTTCGGCAGCAGGCCTGGAACCGAAGCGGATGCGGATGGTACAGCACCGGCTGCAAAAAGCGCCGTTTCTGTTCCTATTGGAGGCACGCCGTGGCGGCCGGCCCGGTTTGACTGTGGAGCCGGTGCTGTTGCTGGAGGAGGCGAACGTCCTGACACAGCTGGACGGTTTGAACGCAAGATATGGGGAGGGACTCCCGTGAGTGGTACATTATATATAGTTGGTACGCCAATCGGAAATTTGAGTGATTTTTCGCCGCGTGCGGTACAGGTTTTAAGCAGTGTCGATTTTATCGCGGCCGAAGACACCCGTGTGACGCTGAAACTGCTGACACACTTTGGCATTAAAAAACCATTGATTAGTTATTTTGAGCATAATAAGTGGCAGCGCGGCGGCGGAATACTGGATCGCATTGCGGCCGGTGAAAACTGCGCGCTGGTCAGCGATGCCGGGATGCCTGCAATTTCGGACCCCGGTGAACTGTTGGTCAAGCAGGCTGCGGAACGCGGCATTCCGGTGGCGGCGGTGCCCGGTCCCAGTGCAGTGGTAACAGCGCTGGCGGTTTCCGGTCTTCCAACCGGCCGCTTTACATTCGAGGGCTTTTTGAGCGTCAACCGCAAAAGTCGGCGGGAACATTTGGAAGAGGTCAAAAATGAACACCGTACTATGGTGTTTTATGAAGCGCCGCATAAATTGCTTGCCACCTTGCAGGATATGCTTGCCGCATGGGGGGACCGGGAGCTGGCGCTGGCGCGGGAACTGACCAAAGTACACGAGGAAGTGCGGCGTACCACACTATCTGAGGCGGCAGAATACTATTCACAGAATCCGCCGCGCGGAGAGTTTGTATTGGTTATCCACGGTGCTGCGGCGCCGGAAAAAGAGGTGCTTTCGTTGGAGGACGCAACTGCTTTGGCGCGCACGCTGATGGCGGAGGACAGCCTTTCCGCTTCTGCGGCGGCAAAGCAGGCGGCAGCGGAAAGTGGTCGCCGGAAAAACGAGATTTACCGTGTGCTGACAGCGAAAGAAGAAAAATAAAAAAGTTTTCCACACATTCTACATATTTCGTTGAAAACTTTTTTGATTAAGAAGAGAATTAATAAAAAAGACGTACCCTCATTTTGGGGGTACGTCTTTCTTCTATTCAGTTTCCTCGTCCAAATCGTCCAACACAATGTGACCTTCCCGCCGGGTGGCGTTCATGTCAATGACACGCTGGTTACGGCTGCCGCGAAAATGCAGTGTCAAATCCCGCTGCGTTTCTATATAGGGACCGTCTACCAGGTAGTCGGTCAAGTCCAGCAGCCGGTGCACGCCCGGTTTTGTGCATTTCAGCAGTTCCTCATAGGTCCAGCCGGAATAAACGGTCAAATCTAGTGTTGTTTCCCGTTTTAGCCGCTCGGCAAGGTCCGCCAATGCGTTGGCCTGAGCGAATGGTTCACCGCCGGAGAATGTAACGCCCCTTAACAGCGGGTTTTCCTTCATTTCAGCCAGTAAACTGTCAATAGAAGCAGTATAGCCGCCGGAAAAATCATGTGTCTGCGGATTTTGGCAACCGGAACAGTTATGCGGACAGCCCTGTACAAAGACCGTATAGCGAATGCCGCGGCCATCTACAATGGACTCCGGTTCTGTGCCGGCCAGCCGCAGCTCAGTGCAGGCCATGTTTGACACGGTCTTTTTCTTCGGCGCGCTTTGCATCGTTCCAGCGGTCCATGGTGCCTACCAAATAGCCGGTGATGCGGCGAATACGGTCAAAGCTGACGCCTTCGCCAACTGTATTGTTTTCAGGATTTACAATTAACTGATGTATCATAAAGCAGCACTCCTCTATTAAAAATAATGGGATAAAAAAGTTCAGTGTCCGTCGCAGCCACAGCCGTCAACAATCGGAACATTCGGGTACTTTTTACGTAGTTTATTCAGCTGTTCTATGCTGACTGGTTCGCCCTCCCGGCGGCCGCAGCGCGGACATACGTTGTCAATTACACCGTTATAGCCGCATACCGGGTCGCGGTCCACTGGATGGTTGACACTGCCGTAGCCAATGCCGGATTCTTTCATGCAGCGGACAACAGCCTCAAAGGCGTCCAGATTCTTGCAGGTATCGCCGTCCAGTTCTACGTAAGAAATATGGCCAGCATTTGTCAGGGCATGATACGGTGCCTCTATTTTAATCTTCTTAAATGCACTGGTGGAATAATACACTGGTACATGGAAGGAATTGGTGTAGTATTCACGGTCCGTAATACCCGGCAGAATACCATACTTAACCTTATCAATTTTAACAAACTGACCGGACAGGCCCTCTGCCGGGGTTGCCAACAGGGTAAAGTTCAGTTTACGCTTTTTGCTCTCGTCATCCATACGTTTACGCATATGACCGATGATTTTTAAACCGAGCTTCTGGCTTGCTTCACTTTCGCCGTGATGTTTGCCGGTCAAAGCGACCAGTGTTTCCGCCAGGCCAATAAAGCCGACCGAAAGGGTGCCGTGTTTCAGAACATCTGCCACACTGTCATCGGGACCGAGCTTTTCGGAATCAATCCATACACCCTGTCCCATGAGGAATGGATAGTTGTACACCTTTTTGCTGCACTGAATCTTAAAGCGGTGCAGCAGCTGACGAATGCACAGATCAATGCGGTCATCCAAAATCTTATAGAAACGGTCGAGGTCGTGGTGTGCTTCTATGCCGATACGCGGCAGGTTAATGCTGGTAAAGCTCAGATTGCCGCGGCCGCAGGTTACTTCTTTGTCGGGGTCATAAACGTTGCCCATGACGCGTGTGCGGCAGCCCATGTAGGCGACTTCACTGTTATAGGTGCCATCATAATACTGCAGATTAAACGGCGCATCAATAAAGCTGAAGTTCGGGAACAAGCGCTTGGCACTGGTCTTCATCGCAAGCTTGAATAGGTCGTAGTTCGGGTCGCCGGGATTATAGTTAATGCCCTCTTTGACCTTGAAAATCTGTACCGGGAAAATCGGGGTTTCGCCGTCGCCCAAACCGGCTTCTGTTGCCAGCAGCAGGTTGCGCATGACCATGCGGCCCTCTTCACTGGTGCAGGTACCGTAGTTCACGCTGGAAAACGGAACCTGTGCACCTGCACGGGAGTTCATGGTGTTCAGGTTATGAATAAGGGCTTCCATGGCCTGATAAGTCGCCTTGTCTGTCTCATGCCAGGCAGTCTGGACTGCGAAACGGTGTGCGGTATGGGCCTGTTCCTCGGTGATTTCTTGGTATCCGTTTTCACGCTGATGTGCCGGCAGAATCTTTACCAGCTTTTCTTCCAGCGCATCGCTGTTGTTCATACGGATTTCATCGGCGTCCAGCTGGTTATACAGATAAGCAGCCAGCGCTTCCGCATCGGGGATACCCATCGAGAGATTGCCTTCAAACCACAGGGCAAGTCCCAGACGGTACATCTTCCGGTAGGTTTTAGCAACGCCCGGAGCCATGGAGTAATCGAAGTTCGGGACGGACTGTCCGCCGTGCATTTCATTCTGGTTTGCCTGAATGGCAATGCAGGCCAGCGCCGCGTAGGAGCGAATGTCGTTCGGTTCCCGCAGGGTACCGTGACCGGTGCAGAAGCCGCCTTTAAAGAGCTTCAACAGGTCAATTTGGCAGCAGGTTTCGGTCAGCATGTAGAAATCTTCATCATGAATATGAATGTCACCGTTCAGGTGCGCTGCGGCGATATCCTTAGGCAGCACATAATTGTTGATGAAGTACTTACTGCCTTCACTGCCGTACTTCAGCATGGTGCCCATAGAAGTGTCAGCGTCGATATTGGCGTTTTCGCGCTTTAGGTCTACATCTTTGGAGTCACAGAAGGTCAGCTCTTTATAAATATCCATTAGGTCGCCTTCCGCCTGACGGATTTTTGCGTGCTCAGCGCGATACAGAATGTAGGATTTAGCTGTTTTTGCAAAGGAAGCTGCAATCAGCTGTGCCTCTACTTCGTCCTGTACCAGTTCTACAGCAGGGACCTTTCCCTGCGGCAGGGAAGCAATGACCTTGTCTGCGATGGCATTCAAGTCCTGTGCAGACATTTTTTCACCTGTAACGGACTGATTTGATTTTTCAATCGCACGATAGATTTTTTTTCGGTCAAATGGGACAAGGTCACCGTTGCGTTTTCGAATCTGCGTAAACAATAAGATCCCTCCGATAAAAGCTGTGAAGAATTGATGTGTTAGGGATATTCTAGCACTGCAAAACGTGCTTGTCAAACACAAAAGTACCGCATGTAGACGCGGTACTTTTGTATATAACTATATATTGTGGTTTTGGAAAAACGAATTTTTCGTGTGAAAAGGGCTGCCTTATCGACTTCTCCACCGATTATTCCACTATTCTGTTGAAAAAAGAAGAGAAAAGGGGGACAACACCCGGTGTTTTCCACCCTTTTCAACCAGTTATCAACAATACAATGCGGCAGCATCCCAGCGGCAGATACACAATCTGTAGTACATGGACGGCGAAAAATTAAAGGTGCTTTGCCCAGGAGCAAAGTTTGACAGCGGCCTCCAGTGCACCGGAGGCCTGTTCGGTCAGGCGGTATTCCACCCGCGGCGGAATTTGCTGAAATTGCTGCCGCTGTATCAGACCGGAGGCGCACAGGTTCTTCAGGCTCTGGCTGAGCATCATGTCCGTGATGCCCGCGACACGGCTGCGGATTTCGCCGTAGCGCAGACTCTCCGCACTGCCTAGGACCAGCAGAATACGCAGCTTCCATTTTCCGCCTACCAGTTGCAGTGCATGGGACAGCAGGGCGTCCTGTTCCTCTTCGCCAACAACGGACAGAGAACGCCCGCGCTTTTTTCCCTTTTTCTCTTTTTCTTTGCTTTTTTCTTTTTTCATAGTGTGGATTCCTTCCGGCGGCGAGCAGCTTCGGCGGCAGAGTAAACACAGCCGCAGTAGTTCTGCCG
This sequence comes from Caproicibacterium sp. XB2, assembly GCF_044880635.1. Taxonomy (NCBI): domain Bacteria; kingdom Bacillati; phylum Bacillota; class Clostridia; order Eubacteriales; family Oscillospiraceae; genus Caproicibacterium; species Caproicibacterium sp. XB2. The sequence goes on from NZ_CP173227.1 coordinate 56,117, forward strand.
GTACAGATGATATTGCTGTGAAAGGACGATGCTGCGCTGGAAACCGCCGCGCTTTTTAAAGTCACCCGGCAGCCATGTGACGCCGTATGTTTCGGCAAGCTCCATACCAATTTGGTTAAGCATCTGTGCGTTTTTGTGTGGGCTGATGGACAGCGTGGTTGTGAAAAAGTCAAAGTTGCTTTCTTTGGCAGCCTTCGCGGCTTCCGTCAGGCGCAGACGATAGCAGGCAAAACAGCGTTCTCCGCCTTCCGGCAGTGTTTCCATGCCCTTTGCCATGGCAAGAAAGCGTTCTGGGTCATAGCGGCCCGGCAAAAAGGACACCGGTGTTGGCAGCGGCATTTCCTGCAGCAGGCGGCGAACTTCAGCGACACGCTTTTCATATTCATCTTTAGAAGAAATATTAGGATTATAATAGAAAAGTGTAATTTGAAAATACGGGGACAGATACTCCAGAACGTAACTGCTGCAGGGTGCACAGCAGGCGTGCAGCAGCAGGCGGGGTTTTCGGTTTGGTGGCAGGCTGCGCAGGACCTGGTCCAGTGCCAGTTGATAGTTTTGTTTCTGCACTTTTTACAGCCTCCTTTGGGTAGCAACAAGGACCGCACCGGCGGCTGTGCCGGCACGGCCCTATTAACTTGCTTTATTCTTTCTTGCTGAGCGTTGCAATATGCAGGTCGGCCAGCTGCTGTGGGTCTACCACATCTGGTGCATTGGACATCAGGTCGGCGGATGAAGCCACTTTTGGGAAAGCAACTGTATCGCGCATATCGTCAATGCCCAACAGGACCATCACCAAACGCTCCAGTCCCCAGGCCATGCCGCCGTGCGGCGGGGCACCGTACTTCAGGGCGTTCAGCAGGAAGCCAAAGCGGCGCTGTGCTTCCTCTGGCGTAAAGCCGAGTGCCTGCAGCATACGCTGCTGCAGGTCGGTGTCGTGAATACGGATACTGCCGCCGCCGGCCTCATAACCATTGATAACCATATCGTAGGCAATGGAGCGAACCGAACCGGGGTCGCTTTCCAGCCGGTCGAGGTCTTCCGGATTCGGCATGGTGAAGGGGTGATGCATGGCCATCCAGCGGCCCTCTTCTTTGCTGTACTCGAACATCGGGAAGTCCGTTACCCACAGCAGGCACGGCTTGGATTTGTCGATGAGGTTAAAGCGGCGGGCAAGCTCACACCGCAGGGCACCCAAAGAAGCATAGACAACGGTGTTGTCATCGCTGGCAACCAGGAACAGCACATCGCCCGGCTCGGCATCCATCGCTTCACGGATAGCTTTTGCCTCTTCTGGTGCAAGGAATTTTTCATAGCTGCTGGTTTCCTTGTCCGCCAGACGTGTCCATGCAAGGCCTTTGGCGCCGTAGCTTTTTACCCAATCGCCCAGTTTGTCAATTTCCTTGCGGGACAGGTCCTTTGCATGGCCCTTTAGGTTAATGCCGCGTACAGAGCCGCCCGGCAGCGCGCTGTGGAACACCTTAAAGGCAGTGTCCTTTACACAGTCGCTCACATCGTGCAGTTCCATGCCAAAACGCAGGTCCGGCTTATCCGAACCAAAGCGATCCATTGCTTCCTGCCAGGTCATGCGGCGCAGCGGTGTGGGAATGTCGATATTCAATAAATCCTTGTAGACCTTCTGAATGAAGCCCTCGCCAATCGCCATGACGTCGTTTTGTTCGACGAAGCTCATCTCAAAATCAATCTGGGTAAATTCCGGCTGACGGTCAGCGCGCAGGTCCTCATCACGGAAACAGCGTGCAATCTGCATATAGCGGTCAAAACCGGAAATCATCAGCAGCTGTTTGTATAGCTGGGGGCTTTGCGGCAGAGCAAAGAACTTGCCGTCAAAAATACGGCTGGGTACCAGATAGTCGCGGGCGCCTTCCGGTGTGGATTTGATAAGGTCCGGTGTTTCAATCTCTAAAAATCCGTTGTTGTCAAAGTAGTCGTGGGCGCATTTGGTAATGCGGTGGCGTGCCATTAGGATGTTCTGCATATCGGGGCGGCGCAGGTCCAGAAAACGATAGCGCAGCCGTGTTTCATTGGATACGTTGGAGTTTTCTTCAATGGCGAAAGGCGGGGTTTCGCTTTTTGCCAGGATACGCAGTGCCTTTACTTCCAACTCCACATCACCGGTGGGAAGGATTGCGTTTTTGCTGGTGCGCTCCCGCAGAACGCCGGTGGCAGCCAGCACATACTCGCTGCGGCAGGTGAAAGCTTTATGAAAAACCTCTTTATCGGTCGACTCATCAAATGCAAGCTGCACGATGCCGGAGCGGTCGCGCAAATCTATAAAAATCAGCTGGCCGAGGTCACGCTGACGCTGTACCCAGCCGCATAGAGTCAAGGTTTTTCCGACATCGGACAGACGCGGTTCGCCGCAGTAGCAGCTGCGCTTCAGTCCGGTCATAAATTCTGCCATAATATACCTCCAGAAAATTGGTTCTATCCTACACAGGACTGTTGTGTCCCGTAAAAATAGTCCATAAAACGAAACATGGCCGTTTGGTTCCGCCCGGCGTGTTTCAAAAAACTTTACAGCGTAGTGAACAGGCTGGAGCGGCGCTCCATGCCTGCAAAGGCCTTTGCAAAGTTTTCATCAATGGGCAGGTTGTCCTCGTCGCCGGTTTCCATGTTTTTGACAGAAGCCTGTTCGGCGGCAAGTTCGTTATCACCCAGTACCATGCTGTAGCGGGCGCCAATTTTATTTGCGTACTTCATCTGTGCCTTCAGACCACGGCCAAGGTCGTCGAAAGCAGCAATCATGTCAGCGGAACGCAGAGCGGTGGCCAAGACCAGGCTTTTCAGCCGGGCCGCTTCACCGATGCTGGCGATGTACAGGTCACAGGCGGGCTGCTGCGGGAATCGGATATTTTGTGCTTCCATCAGCAGCAGAAGACGGTCCAGTCCCAACCCAAAGCCGAGGGCTGGCATAGCCGGTCCACCCAGCTCCTCCACAAGGCCGTCATAGCGGCCGCCGCCGCAGACGGTGCCTTGGCTGCCGAGGTCGTTGGTGGTGAACTCAAAGACGGTGCGGGTGTAGTAGTCAAGTCCGCGCACAATGCGGTCATTGATTTGATAGGAAATACCCAGTGTGTCCAAGGCGGAGCAGACTTTTTGAAAGTGTGCTTTGCAGTCATCACAGAGATAGTCGAGAATGGACGGCGCTTTTTCGCCGATTTTATGACAAATTTCCGATTTGCAGTCCAAAATACGCATGGGGTTGCGCTCCAAGCGGGACTGGCAGGTTTCGCACAGCTGGTCCTTGTACTGGCCGAAATATTCCTGCAGCGCCTTGGTGTAGGCCGCACGGCAGGTCGGGCAGCCGATAGAGTTTAGTTCTAGCGTCAGGCCGTGAATGTCCAGCCGGCTGAAGATGGCACTTGCAATGGAGATGATTTCTGCGTCGGCCAGCGGGTCCGCCGAACCGTACATTTCCACACCAAACTGGTGGAACTCACGCAGGCGGCCTTTCTGTGCCTTTTCATAGCGATAGCAGGAGGCTTCATACCAAAGTTTCTGCGGAAGAGCCGCCGCGTACAGGCCGTGCTCCAGCAGCGCGCGCGTGGCACCGGCGGTTCCTTCCGGGCGCAGAGTGATGGAACGGCCGCCCTTGTCCTGGAAGGTATACATTTCTTTCTGCACGACGTCGGTTGTATCCCCTACACCGCGCTGAAAAAGTTCCGTATGTTCAAAAACCGGTGTGCGGATTTCGGAAAAGCCGTGCAGGGACGCGACCTGCCGCAGTACGGTTTCGATTGTCTGCCAGTTTTTGCTTTGCCCGGGCAGGATGTCCTGTGTGCCGCGGGGCACTTTTGTAATCAAATTCATTGTCATTCCTCCTGTATGCTGACCAACTCATTATAACATATTAAAACAGCAAAGAAAAGAAAATTGACAACTTTCTCACAATCGCCGAAAAACAGAAAAAGGCCGCACAGGGAGCCTTGCCGGCCCAATTCCCTGTACGGCTCATTTGAAAAGTGCTGCCGGAAAGCAGACGCTTAATTTTTGGGGTTAAGGATATTGCGCCAGTCAAGGTCACCGCGTTCCAAACCATGGATAAGTACTTCTGCGGTAGCGATATTGGTTGCTACCGGAATGTTGTGCATATCGCACAGCCGAAGCATATTCATATCGTTTGGCTCACTGGGCTTTGCGGTCAGCGGGTCGCGGAAAAAGAGCAGCAAGTCCACTTCATTGCAGGCAATCCTTGCAGCAATCTGTTGGTCGCCGCCTTGGCTGCCACTCAAAAATTTCTGAATTGGCAGACCGGTGGCTTCACTGACCAGTTTCCCGGTGGTACCGGTAGCGCACAGGTCATGTCGGCTGAGTACACCACAGTAGGCGATACAGAACTGCACCATCAATTCTTTTTTTGCGTCATGCGCAATCAATGCAATGTTCATGGAACGAAAGCCTCCTTCAAAGGCATCTCTGCACAGCAGAGGGAGATATATAGGATAAAAAGAAAGACAAGATGATTCAATTTTACAGCAAAAGCATTACAGCTTCTGCAGGGGCGGCAAAGGAACATTGTGGCCTTCCAGCCGAAGGGCCAGCCGCGCAAATGCCAGCACAGCAGGACTGTTTTTCGGCGGCAACCCGTTTACAGCGGCGGCACACAGCGCATGGTCCTCTGGAATGACTGCAATCAGCTGAATGCCCGTTGTGTCAATCACAGCGTCCAGGTCACTGAAAAAGTGCGCCCGCCGGAAAAACTTCAGGGAGAAGCGGTTAATGACCAGACGCTGTTCAGAAATACCCAGCGTCAGCAGCTGTCCGCGCACTTTTGCGGCAGCGGCGGTACTGATACCGTCCGGTGTGGAAACAACCACAGCCCGATCCGCCGCGGCACAGGCACTGCGGAAACCAGTGCCAATGCCGGCGGGACAGTCGATCAGAACATGGTCGTAATGATGTGCCAGCGCCGGAACCAGCTGCCGCATGACACCGGTGCTGACTAAATCCTCTTCATGCAGCGGTGCGGGCATCAAAAACAGGCCGGGCATTAGCGGACTTTGGTAAATTGCCTTGTCCGGAGAGGTCGTACCAGACACAACATCGGAAAGGTCAAATACACGCCGCTGGGAAACCCCCAGCAGCATATCCAGACAGCCGAGACCCGCGTCGCAGTCCAGCAGCAGGACACGCCTGCCGCGGGCCGCAAGGGCCAGGCCCATATGTACCGTTGTTGTGGATTTGCCCACTCCGCCTTTTCCAGATGTAATGACTGTGACTGCTCCCATACTAATAACCTCATACTAAATACTAACACAACAAACCGATATAGTCAAAGATTTTATCATTCGTTTTCAATTCTTTGTGAAAAGACCATAAAAATAGCTATCCTTTTTTTGTGAAGCAAGTTGCACAAAAAATCCCAACTGCTTTTTCTGCTTTAGCCTGCACTGCTGGAGGACTGGTTAACCTTGAAATAAGAATTGTAAATAGCCTTTGCTACATCCTGGCTGTATTTACCTTTCTCACCGTGTTCAATCACGACGGCAACGGCAATCTGTGGATTGTCATACGGCGCGAATGTAATGAAAGTGGTGTTGTCGGCGCGGCTGGTTTCAGCGGTACCGGTCTTAGCAGCAACGGCAATCGGATAATCGGCAAAGGAGGATGAAGCGGTGCCGCTGGTGCAGACTTTGCGCATACCGGCCTTTACAATGTCCAGGTTTCCTTTGGACAGAAAGCTGTAGTCGCTGTTGTCGGTGTAGGTTTCCGGCTTAACAGTGGAAACCGTTTTCTTGCGGCTGTAGTCGGTCACGTGGTCCACCAGATGCACCTGCTTGCGGGTGCCGTTGTTGGCAATCGTTGCAGCATAGGTAGCCAGCTGTGCCGGCGTGAAGGAGTTATCGCTCTGGCCGATGGCGGCCTGAATCGTGTCAGTTTCATACCAAACACCGCCGCTGGCTTTCTTTTCACCGGGGCCGGCAAGCGTGCCGGTGTTTTCTGGAATTTCCACGCCGGTTTTGTCGCCCAGTCCCAGCTTTTTGGCATAGACGTTCATGTTGGCGATTTTGGTGTGGTAGCCGGTTTCAAAGAAGAAGATATTGCAGGATTTTGCCAAGGCGTCCATAATGGTGATGGCGCCGTGGTTGCCTTCACACACCGGGGTGTAGCCGCTGCTTTCAAAACGCAGGTAGCGGTGGTTGCAGACAAAAGTGGTATTTTCGTTGATAATGCCCTCCTGCAGTGCCGCAAGCGCGACCGAGGGCTTAAAAATGGAGCCAGGGGTGTAGGCACTGCCGAAGGTGCGGTCCACCAGCGGGTTGGCACTGTCGGCGAGAAGCTTTTTGGTATAGGCGGTGTCCGAGGGGTACTTAGAAAGGTCATAAGAAGGGAAGGAAGCCGCAGCAAGTACGGAAAAGTCCTTTACGTTCAGCACAACCACACCGCCGGACTTGCACATGGGTTGTGCCGCATGGGCGGCTTTCACACTGGAGGCCAGTGCATCGGAAGCGGCTTTTTGCAGTTTGGAGTCAATCGTCAGAAAAACGGTTTTGCCGTTTACCGGTGCTTTCAGAACCTTGTCACCGGTTACGTTGCCGCTGGAGTCAATCGTCAGACTCTTTTCGCCTTCTGTACCGCGCAGCATGCTTTCCATGGCGCTTTCAATGCCGGAGGTGCCCAGCCGGTCGTTCAGGTGGTAGCCTTTATTTTTCAGTGAGGCATACTGTTTTTCAGAAATAGCACCCATGGTACCTACCACCTGTGGAATCAGCGTACTGTTGGGATTTTCACGGGTTGTGGTCACTTTTGTCACCACACCCGGCAGGTTTTCGCTGTTTTCACTCACGATTTCCACCGTGTCACGGCTGACATCCTCCGCAAAGGTGTAGGGAGTGTTCAGGGAATAGTCAAAACCTTCCAGCGTCATGGCGTAACGGACGGAAATAACCTTGCGCAGGTCGGATTTGCTGTAGCCGGCGGTGGGGTTCTTCTGGTCTTTTGTGGTTTGTTTAAAATATTTTTTAATCAGATTCTGCATACAGGTCTGGGCATTTGCATAATCGTTTACATTCAAAAAATCTTTGGATTTTAAGTATTTGATTTCTTTCGGGGAGTTGCCTTTAAACGCGTAATTCCCGCTGTCGTCCATGACAATGGGCAGGGTGTCCAGCCATTTCTCCTGACGCTTTTCCAGCAGATTGATAAGCCGCAGAATGGTGGCGTTTTCAGTTGCGGTGGTCATATAGGCGTGGTCAAACTGCAGGGCATAGCCCGTTTTGTTGGTTGCCAGGCCCACACCGTGAATGTCCACAATCTCGCCGCGGTTAGTGGGCATGGTCACATTGGTTTTACTGGTTTTGTCGGATTCCTCCAGGGCTGTGGCGCCCTCTATAATCTGCCACTGGAACAGCCGGGCAACGAATACCGCGGCCAGCAGCAGCGCAACTGCACCGCAGACCACATAACGGGCCTGAACAGTGCGCTTCTTTTTTGCATGATGAAGCATGGGGTGCTCTCCTTTCTGTAAAAAGAAACCCGGGCAGCTTGCAAAATGGCGGCAGCTGTACGGGAAGAGATTTTTTATATGCGCAGTGCAATTGTGCGGTTCAGCGCATAAATGGGCAGACCCAAAGCAATGGTGTACAGGAACCGCGGCAGGTAGTGTTCCACCAGTGCGTAGGCTGGGTCCGCATAACCGAGCGAAACGTAGAACAACAGCCACTGCAGTATAATGGTGATAGCCGCGGCAATACCGCAGACAAGAAAAGCGGTCAGAGCATTGATTTGCAGTAAGTCATGCGCAAGGTAGCTGACCACAAAACAAATGACCGTTAAAATGATGGCGTGCATACCCAGTACGCCGCCGTTTGTGCCCGCGTCGATGAGCAGTCCGCAGAAAAGGCCGAAAGCGGTGGAGGCCACCTGCGGTTCAAACAGCGCAATGGTCACGGCAGTTGGAATCAGCAGCAGCGGCCGTGCGTAGTGAATAACCGGCAACAGGTCCGGTGCCTGCTGTAAAATGAAGAACAGCAAAATTTCCAGAAAATACGCCAGAAAGCGTATACGCTTGCCCCGCTTCATTTGGAGGCCCCGCTTAAGGAGGAACTGCTGCTCTGGCTCGACGCGGCCTTGGCAGCCTCCGCTTTTCCGGCAAAGTCAGTAATGACCATCACATCACGAATTTTGCCCGGGGTGACATATGGCTTTATTTCCGCATACAGAGAAACATCGTAGGGACTGCTCTTTACGGCGGAAACCGTGCCTACCGGCAGCCCGCGCGGGAATTTGCCGCCGAAGCCGTTTTCTACCGCAAGGCCGCTGGTTACAATCTGGTCCCCAGCCTTTACGGTCGTTCCGGTAGCCAGATACTCCATTTTTGTCAGGCCCTTATCCGCCAACTTTAAATCATTGGCAAATACACCGGTATCCCGATTTGCGGTGTCCCGCACACCAAACTGTGCACTGGTGTCGAAAATTGTCGTCACTTTAGCTGACAGGGGACTCACTTCACTTATCCAGCCGACCACGCCGGCCGAAGTGATAACCGGACAGTCCTTGGTAATACCGGAAGTAGAGCCTTGGTCAATGGTAAAGCTGCCGGAAACAGAGTTCGGGTCACGCGCAATGATGGTAGCCGATAACAGCTGATAATCTTTGTGCTGATTTTTAATGCCCAGGAACTGCTTGTACTGTTCGTTTTGCTGCAGGGCAGTATAGTAGTTGGTCAATTTCTGATTGAGGGTATTTACCTGCTGCTGCAGGCTTTTGTTTTCCGCCAGCAGTTCTTCTTTGCTTTTGGTGATGGTTTCGGCGCCGGTGGCCGCTTTGCCGGTCGCGGTGGAAAGCACTTTTTGCATGGGCATGGCGGCGCTGTTCAGCAGGTCACCCAGTGCACCCGGGCCAGCGGTGCTGGTGTACAGTGTCAGGCTGGAAAGCAGGAACAGCACAACAATCAGGCCCCTGAATTGATTAGACTGAAAGAACCGGTTCACGAAAAGCCTCCTTCGTCCGGTATTTCGGCAGTACCGGTTTTATTCTTCTGGCTTTTCGGCAGGCTTTTCAGCCGGCCGCTCGCTGGAACGGCTGTGCGTGTGGAGCTCCAGGTATTTGCCGGCGCCGGTGACGACGCAGTCCAGCGGATTTTCCGCTACCCGCACGGGCATACCGGTTTCCTGATGCAGAAGAGGCGCAATGCCGTGCAGCAGCGCGCCGCCGCCGGTAATGGTAATGCCATGGTCGATAATGTCGGCGCACAGCTCCGGTGGCGTTTTTTCCAGCGTTGCGTGAACGGCCTCCACGATCAGCTGCAGAGAATCGGAAAGTGCTTCCCGTATCTCTTCGGCCGTGACAGTAATATTTTTGGCGAGGCCGTCCACCAAGCTGCGGCCCTTTACCTGCAGGGCAGCATTGGTCGTTTCGTCTGTCGGATAGGCAGAACCAATCTGTTTTTTAATCTCTTCAGCGGTCTGCTGGCCAATGAGCAGGTCATATTTCTTGCGGATATACTGAATAATTGCATCGTCAAATTTATTTCCAGCTACCCTTACACTTTCATAGGCAACAATATCGCCCAGCGAGATGACGGCCACTTCGCTGGTACCACCGCCGATATCCAGTACCATGGAACCGACTGGGTCCTCTACAGGCAGGCCGGCACCCATTGCCGCCGCTTTCGGTTCCGGTAAAAAGTCCAGCACATGCGCGCCGGCTTTGTCGATTGCGTCCGCGACAGCCTGCCGTTCCACCTCGGTAACGCCGGATGGAATGCATACAACGACATTCGCCCGGGAAAAACGGCCGGTCTTTGCGGCCATTTTAATAAAATGCTTAAGCATGGTTGCAGTAATATCAAAATCGGAAATTACACCGTCTTTCAGCGGGCTGACGGCCACGATGGAACCAGGTGTACGGCCAATCATGTCCTTTGCCTTGCTGCCAACTTCTACCACGGCGTCTGTACGCACATCTACCGCCACCACAGACGGCTCGCGCATGAGGATGCCTTTTCCTTTCATATATGCCAGCGTGTTCGCTGTGCCAAGGTCAATGCCGAGTTCTTTCGCCATATCTGTCAATTACCCCTTTCGGCGCAGAATGCGCACGTGGATTCTTTTCATTATACATCTCAGAAGGGAACTTCTCAACCGCCGCCAAAAATTATGTAAACAAAAGAAGCGGCTGAAACAGCGGCGGTTTATTTCCCTGTGGAACCAAAGCCGCTGGTTCCGCGCTGCGTCGGCGGCAGGTCCTGCACTTCCTGCAGGGCCGGTGTCAGTGCCGGAAGGACCAGAAGCTGCGCGAAACGCTCACCCGGGCGCAGCGTGTAGGGCTTGTCCCCCACGTTGCACAGGCCGACTGCCAGCTCCCCGCGGTAGTCACTGTCTATCACACCCACGCAGTTGCTGAGGGTGATGCCGTGCTTTACACCCAGTCCGCTGCGTCCGCACAAAAGGCCGACGGTGCCTTCCGGCAGTGCTGCGGCAATGCCGGTGGGTACCTGTACGAGGTCGCCTGGCGCAATGGTCAGCGGCTTTTGCAAGCAGGCACATAAATCCAGTCCGGCGGAACCCACTGTTGCACGCACGGGAAGAATGGCCTCCGTGCGCATTTTTTTAATCAATATTGTCATAGAATACCTCTGTCGTACAGTCCGCGTGTTATGCTGCCGCCAATGGACTGGTCGGCCGCTGCCATTCGGAGAATTTTGGCACGTCCCGGCAGCGTTTCTGTCGTAAAGCGCAGAACGCCAAAGTCCATATTGGAAAGCGTGCTCAGCCGGCCCAAAAGAGACAGCGGGACACTGTTCAGCACATCACTGCATCCACCAAAGCACTGCACCGGGAACTGCATACCCATGCGGTCTGTCAGGGACTGTGCTGTTCTGCAGTGGCGGCAGCCGCCGCCGTTTGCAATTGGACAATTGCGTGTCAGCATCAGCGGCAGGCGGCCGTATACCAGCAGCCCGCGCGGCAGACTGCCGCCCAGAGCCGCTGCCTGCTGAAGCGTTAATTCAAAGCTTAATTCCGTATCAGTCAGACCAAATTCAGTATACCAACGAAGGGCAGCAGAATTTGTCACATTCAGCGAAAAACCGCCGTGCGGGGTAAGGCCCAGTTCCCGCGCAAGGCCGACGCTGTTAAGGGTGCCGGTCCATACGTCCCGAAACCCTTCTTCGGCGGTTTCCTGCAGCGAGCGGCGCACGGATTCCTCTGTGCCGAACATTCCGCGGGGCAGTTCCAGCCAAACGGAAAAGCCGCGCCGCCGCAGTTCTTTCAGGGCGGAAAGAGGCAGGCTGTAGGGAACCAAAATGCTTTCGCATACAGCCGCTTCATCAGGCACCTGTCCGTCCGGAAAACGGGCACGCAGCGTGAACGCCGCCGCCCGGTGCGGTTCCGTGGAAAGTGGGACCGCAGTGAACGGAATGGGCGAGTGCTGGCTGCGCTGCTCCAGCAGCTGTTCCAGCACGTCCCGCCGCAGGTGGTTCAGCACGGATACCGGCACAGAGAGGCTGTCCCCAATACGGCACTGTACATTTGCGGCCAGAAACGGGGTGCTGCCGGTTTTTTGCAGATGTTCTGTACAGAAAGCATTTGTCAGCGGGCGTGTGCGTGCTGGCTGCGGCAGTACAGGGCTTTCTGCGGCGGCCGTATGGCCCGCTTCATCGCGTACCTGCAGCTGTACCGGCTTTCCTTCCTGTATGGTCAGAACAAAGGAAACCGGGATATGGGAAAATTCCCGGCGGTACAGCCCGCGCAGATGAGCGCAGGCTTCCGATGTATCGGAAGAGTCCTCTTTGCTGCGTGTGCCGAACATGGTGCGGCCGCGTTTTCCGTCCGGATAACCCGTTGTAAAGCCGGAGCGGGAAAAGACATGGTGCAGGTCCCGCAGCAGCTGCGGGGGAAGCGGCTGTCCGTCCGCGGCAAGCCGACCGGCGTGTGTGGCCGCTGCTACATATTCGGGCCGCTTCATGCGGCCTTCAATTTTGAAGGAGTCAATTCCGGCATCCCGCAGTTCCTGCAGGCGCGGAATCATAGAAAGGTCCTTGAGGGACAGGTCATGGCCGGTGCCGCCCGGCGCCGCAAACGGCAGTCGGCAGGGTTGGGCGCACTGTCCGCGGTTTCCGCTTCTGCGGCCCAGCACGGCGCTGAACCAGCACTGTCCCGAAACACTCATGCACAGGGCACCATGAACGAAAGATTCCAATTCCACATTAGGACAGGCGCGGTGTATCTGCTTTATTTCCGTAAGGCTCAGTTCCCGCGACAGTACGACACGCGAAAAACCGGCGGTTTGGCAGGCCCGCACACCGGCGGGCGTGTGAATGCTCATCTGTGTGCTGGCGTGCAGCGGAAGGTCCGGGCAGCACCGGCGCAGCAGGTACAGCAGGCCGGGGTCCTGTACCAGAACCGCATCTACCGGCAGGGAGCAGGCGTACTGCACCAGTTCCAGCGCGGCGGGCAGTTCCGCTTCATGCAGCAGAATGTTTACGGCCAAATGTACCCGCACTCCGCGTCCATGACAGTAGGCAACTGCCTGCTTCAGTTCTTCTTTGGAAAAATTGTGGGCACCGGCTCTGGCGGAAAAAGAGCTGGCACCCAAATATACGGCATCCGCACCGGCACGCACAGCAGCAGTCAGGGCTTCCGGGCTGCCGGCAGGCGCCAAAACTTCAGGTTTCATTATTTTTTTCATGTTTATCCTCAAAAAGGCTTAAAAAATCCGCACCGCTTTTTTCCGTCTTCGGCTGCGGGCGCGAGAACACACCGGAGGTTTCACGCTCCACAGGGGCCTGCTGGGCGGTGCGGGCAGAGGGGTCAGGCTCCTCCTGCCCCAAGCGTGCGCGCAGACAGGCGGTCTCCTGCCGCAGACGGTTGGCTTCCTGCTGGGCCTCACGGGCCTGCTGGTTTGCTTTGGCAGTATCGGCAAGACAGCGCTGCATCTGCTGGCGCAGAGCTTCTGCTGCCTCTTTTTCTTTATGATAATCGTCACAGAAAGAAAGTGCCGCAACAATGGCGGTGACTGTCCCGGAGGCGCGCACGCTTTGACGGGAAAGCTGCAGCATACAGGTTTGTACTTCTGCCGCAAGAGAACGGACATAGGCTTCATTGTTTTCTGTGCCAACCGCACATTCTGTACCGCATATGGTCAGGCGGACACTGTGTTTACTCATTTGGCAGACCTCTCTTTCTAAAATATCTATTTTATTATACCCTATTTTCCGTCTGGAAGAAAGCATTTTCGGCAAATTTAGAGGCAGTATCTTTTTACCCGGAACGCTGTCGCCTAAAAAACGCAGTTTTGTACAAAATACACAATAATACGCCCATATTTCTACATAGCGGTTCTGTCACAAGAACGTGTAAAAAACACGGAAAAACCGCATGATTTCACCGTATTTCATGAATTTTGGCGGAAAAAGGGAAAATCATATGTAGTCATTGAAAAGCTGTGTATTTTGGCATATAATATAAATCAAATATTTTCATAACGGTCCAGTCAGAAAAAACAAAAAGTGTGCCCTGCCTGAAACGGAGGAATTCGCTCATGGAGTATAAGCATTCGGTCCCACAGATAGAAAAACAGATTTTGGCGAAGCTGGAACACGGCTATGGTGTCGGTCTGGAGAATGCAACCAACGACCAGATTTATAAATCAGTAGCGCTAATTGCTCGTGAGATGATGGAGCAAGGGTGCAGTGAGTTTATGGCGGAAGCCGAGAAAACAAAGACCAAACAAGTTTACTATCTATGCATGGAATTCCTGCTGGGACGCAGCCTGAAAAACACGCTTTTTAACCTCGGTGTGGAAAACGATTTTCGGGAGGCTCTGCGTCAAATGGGCGTAAAGCTGGATTCCCTATATGACTGTGAGCCAGATGCCGGTTTGGGAAACGGCGGTCTGGGTCGTTTGGCCGCGTGCTTTATGGATGCGCTGGCAACTCAGCGTTACCCTGCTATGGGCTACAGTTTGTGCTATGAGTACGGCATTTTCCGCCAAAAACTGGTGGATGGCTGGCAGACAGAGCTTCCGGACTTTTGGCTGCCCGGCGGACGCATCTGGATGCATGAGATTCCGGAAAAGGCGGTGGAGGTGCACTTCCGCGGCCATGTGGAAGAACGCTGGCACAACAACTACCATGAGTGCATTCATAAAGATTATACAACGATTATGGCAGTCCCCTGCGATATGTATATTGCCGGCATGGATGGCAAGGGCGTTTCCCGCCTGCGTCTGTGGAAAAGCAAGGGAGAAAGCTTCGACATGGGGCTGTTTAATTCCGGCAACTATATGCGCGCGATGGAGCAGAACGCCATGGCTGAATCCATCACCAAAGTGCTGTACCCCGAGGACAATCACCCAGAGGGAAAAAGTCTGCGCCTGACGCAGCAGTATTTTCTGGTGTCCGCTTCCATTCAGGATATTATCCGCACGCATTTGTTCCAGTATGCGACACTGGATAACCTGCCGGACACGGTGGCAATCCACCTGAATGACACACATCCGGTGCTGGCTATTCCGGAACTGATGCGCATTATGCTGGACGAGTGCGGATATGACTGGGATCACGCATGGGACATCACTACCCGTACTGTTGCTTATACAAACCATACGGTTATGAAGGAAGCGCTGGAGTGCTGGAGTCAGGAACTATTTAAAATGCAGCTGCCGCGTATTTATCAGATTGTGGAGGAAATTAACCGCCGCTTCTGTCAGCAGATGCATGATATAGGCGTGGACGGCTATAAAGTCGGCCGCATGGCACCGCTGAATGACGGCTATGTCAAGATGGCAAATCTAGCTGTAGTGGGCAGCCACAGCGTCAACGGCGTTTCGGCCCTGCACAGTGATATTTTGAAGAAGACCGTTTTTAATGACTTTTATACAGAAATGCCAGAAAAGTTTACCAATGTCACCAACGGCATTGCGCACCGTCGGTGGCTAAACCAGTCCAACCCGGAACTGGCGAACCTGCTGACTCAAAAGATAGGCAGAGGTTATATTTATGACGCCTCTCAACTCAAAAAGCTGGAAGCGTTTAAGGACGACAAGGCGGTCCTGAAAGAACTGGCCGAAATTAAGCACCACAACAAGGAGCGGCTGGCTGCCTATATCAAGAAAGAAAACAATGTGACGGTGGACCCGGATTCTATCTTTGATGTACAGGTTAAGCGCATGCATGAATATAAGCGGCAGCACCTGAACGCACTGAATATTCTGGCAACGTATCTGTGGCTGAAAGACAACCCGAACGCCGACTTTGTGCCGCATACCTACATATTTGGCGCCAAAGCGGCTCCCGGCTATTACTTTGCAAAACAGATGATTCGCTTCATCTATAAACTGGGACAGCTCATTAACAACGACCCTGCGGTCAACCAGAAGATGAAGGTTATTTATATTGAAGATTACCGTGTGACACTGGCCGAGCTGCTGATTCCGGCCGCGGATATCAGTGAACAGATTTCCCTTGCGGGCACAGAAGCTTCCGGTACCAGCAATATGAAGTTTATGATTAACGGTGCGGTAACACTGGGCACGCTGGACGGTGCCAATGTGGAGATTCACGACTCGGTGGGTGACGACAATATGCTTCTCTTTGGCATGACGACGCCGGAAGTGGAAATCCTGCGCAAAGATGGCTATCATCCGGAACAGATTTATTATAACAATCCGGCCGTGCACTGTGCCATTGATTATATGCGCGGCGGTGTGAACGGCGTTGAGTTCGGTGATATTGTCCATTCCCTGACGACAAATGACCCATATATGGTGCTGGCCGACTTTGACAGCTATCAGAAGGCACAGGGGCGCGCTGTCAAGCTGTACCGCAATCCAGAAACATGGCAGCGGATGTGCCTTATCAATATCGCAAACGCCGGCCGCTTTGCCGCGGACCGTGCTATCCGCGAATATGCGGACAACATCTGGCACTGCAAGCCTGTGCCGAGCAGTACGGCACCCGGTACTGATGCTTTTGCCACCAAATAAACTACGGTAGAGATTCTGGTCAGTTCTTTTCTTAAAGGACTTAAAGGAGTAGAACGAAGTATGTTCAATTCACGCAATCCGGCTTTTCGCTATCCGACAGGTGCGGTGGCGAACTGCCTACCTGTTCATTTTAAAATTGATATGCCGCGTGACCTGCACTGCAGTGCTGCCCGTCTGCTGGTACGGGAGGACAGTACCGGAGAAACCCAGAAGTTGGATATGTTCTGGTGCGGCATGAACGGCGACAACCACGAGTGGTGGGAATGCCACTTTGCCGCACAGCGGCCAGGCTTGTATTTTTACCATTTTGAGGTGACAACATGGCGCGGTGTTATGCAGATGCACCGTGCCTTTGGCGGAACGGATACCATGTCCCCGGAAGCAAAGGATGACTGGCAGCTGACCGTGTATGAACGTTCTTTTCATACACCGGAGTGGCTGGTGGGCGGCGTGATGTATCAGGTGTTTCCAGACCGTTTTTTCCGTTCTGGAAAACCGAAAACAGGCGTGCCGGCGGACCGCACCCTGCACGGCAGCTGGGAAGAAGAGCCGGAATGGAAGCCGAACAGTCGGGGGGAAGTAACCAATTCTGATTATTTTGGTGGGGACCTCGCCGGCATTATGGAGAAGCTGGACTACTTAAAAAGTTTGGGCGTCACATGCCTGTACCTGAACCCTATTTTTGAGGCGCACTCCAATCACAGGTACAACACGGCAAGCTATGAAAAAATTGACCCGCTGCTTGGCAATGAAGAGGATTTCAGATTGCTGTGCACCGAGGCAAAAAAGAGAGGTATCCATGTCTTGCTGGATGGCGTTTTTAACCATACCGGCAGCGACAGCGTCTATTTTAACCGAGA
The DNA here is from genome assembly GCF_044880635.1 of Caproicibacterium sp. XB2. Lineage (NCBI taxonomy): Bacteria > Bacillati > Bacillota > Clostridia > Eubacteriales > Oscillospiraceae > Caproicibacterium > Caproicibacterium sp. XB2. The sequence continues at coordinate 72,928 of NZ_CP173227.1, forward strand.
AGGCCGCTATCCGACACAGGGTGCCTACAACAGCCAGAATTCCCCCTATTCATCTTGGTACAATTTCTGCAGCTGGCCGGACGATTATGAGTGCTGGTGGAATTTTAAAACACTGCCGGACGTTATAGAGACAAATCCGGAGTATGACCAATACATCAATGGAAGCAAAGGCATTGTGCGGCACTGGATTGCTGCGGGTGCCTCCGGTTGGCGGCTGGATGTGGCCGATGAGCTGCCGGACACCTTTTTGGACAATCTGCGTACAGCAGCAAAGATGGAAAATCCGGATGCGTTGGTCTTGGGGGAAGTCTGGGAGGACGCTAGCACCAAATCCGCCTACGGCAAACGCCGCCGTTATCTGCTTGGTGACCAGCTGGACAGCGTGATGAACTATCCATTCCGCAATGCCATTCTGGGCTATCTGCTGGGACATGACCCAGCAAAGATGCTGGAAATTATTATGAATGTACTGGAGAATTATCCGCCGCAGGTTGTTCGGCTGTTGATGAACCACATTGGTACCCATGATACAGAACGTGCGTTGACCGTGCTGGGCGGAGAACCGACCGGTGACCACGGCCGGGCGTGGCAGGCACAACAGAAGCTGACGCCGGAACAGCGGGAACTTGGACTAAAGCGTTTGAAGATGGCAGCAGTTATGCAGTTTACGCTGCCAGGCGTGCCGTGCATCTACTACGGCGATGAAGTCGGCATGGAGGGCTACAAAGACCCGTTCAACCGCGGTACATTCCCATGGGGCCACGAAAACGAAGAGCTGCTGTCGTGGTACCGGAAACTGGGAAAGCTGCGTCGGCTGCTGTCCTGCCTAAAAGAGGGAACCTTTACGCCGCTGAAAGCAGATGACCATACACTGGTGTATGTGAGGGAAGATTCGATTGATGCCATTTTGGTGGCACTGAATGCGGGAGAGAATCCGTATGCATTGTATTTGCCGGACGAGTGGCGCACGGCGGAACCTGTTTTCGGTGAGGCGCCGGACCGCAACAGCGGCATCCATTTGCATCCCCTGAGCGTGACGGCGCTGGTACGGCAGAAGAGACCTTCTCCCTCCGGACCGTTTCCACTGGGAAAGCCGGAAACACCGGAAGAAGCGCTGGAGTCTATTAAAGATAAAATTATGGAAAATATCGAACAAGAGCCGGAGATGAAAGACGAATTGATGGACTTTTTGAAAAAAATACAAAAAAAGACTTGACTTTTGGCTTGACATCCCCTATAATAATGAAGCTGTCTTTTATAAGAGAGGCAGCGGATATGCGCTCGTAGCTCAGCTGGATAGAGTGTCTGACTACGAATCAGAAGGTCCTGGGTTCGAATCCCCGCGGGCGCACCAAAGCGAAAGCCGCACAGTTAATGCTTCGTCATTGACTGTGCGGCTTTTTTTGTATTTCCTACTCTGTTATATATGTACCAAAAGAAACGACATGATTTAAGGATTTCCCCTTGAATCGTGTCGCTTTTTCTTTTTTCGTGAAGCGAAGAGAGGAAGTCTCACTTTTATTAACAAAATAAACAAAAATATTTATTTTATGATAACAATATCATTGACAAAGTAAAATGTTAATGATATTATAATGAAGAATTAACCAAACGCTAATCTATTATTAAGAAACGAGGCGATTCCGCAAGAAAATGAACGAAGGCGTTTTGTCTGCATTCGGTTTCATAAAAAACCTGCCAGTGGGGCGGGAAATGGACCGATAATTTGAAAGGTGGATTTGTTGTATGAAAAGAGTGATTGCATCCGTTCTTGCAGCGGCCATGATTGGCGTTTCCTTCACGGCCTGCGGCAGCGCAAGCCCGAGAAATCAGGCGGCGGCCTCTTCCCAGACCAATGTGGATAAGGTCATTGCCGAAGCGGAAAAAATGACTAACCAGGAATTGTACAAGAAGGCTATTGAAGAGTCCAAAGGAAAGACCATGTATGGTATTGGCAACTCCAGCCGCGGCGCAACGGCCGGTACAAACTTCGTCAAAATGCTGAAAACGATTGATTCGTCCTATGACGGCAAGGTTGAATGGTCCCAGCCGAAAAACAACTCTATTTTTACCCTTTTGACGTCCGATATTGCCAGTGCACAGCATACCTACTCTATGACACTGATTCAGGACGGCAACCAGATTCAGTCCAAGATGCTCAATACCGGCTACCTTAAAAACTTTATTCCGAAAGACTGGCTGGCGGCGAACGGAGCAGATGAAAAGACAAATGGACACCCGTTTGCATTGCAGTCACAGGTAAAGGTCTTTGCCTTTAATAATGTCGGCGGAGCTAAATTCAACAACTGCTGGGATTTTGTTTACAAAGACCAGCATCCAATGTTTATGGGCGTCAACTCAGAGCCGGTTGGCAAGAACTTCCTGTATATGCTGACCGACAGTCAGTATGCCGACATGATGAAGAGTGCTTTTGATTCTTTATCGGCGGACAAGAAAGCCTATTTCCAGCCGATTGTAAACTCTATGGCAGGTGAAGGCTCCAAGCTTGGCCTTACAGGGGATAACGTCAAATATTCGCTCGCGTGGATTAAACTTTGGTGCCAGCAGTACAACAAGCAAACCGATGACGGCCCGACCTGCACACAGCTGGTTACGAAGTCGGCAGCTAACCAGAGTGCACTTCTGGTGAATTCCAAGTTCCGTTCCATTGAGGAATCCGCATCCTCTTCCAAAAAGAATGTTACCATTGCCGTATACCAGGACGGATACCATGGTATCGGCGGATTTTCCTATAAACATTACCTCCAGGTCCTGAAGACATCTCCGCTTCCGTGGACAGCCTGCGCCTTTATTGCCTACATGACAACCAATAAAGACGGTTATGTGGCATGGGGCAAAGATATGGGCAGCTACTGCTCCAACCCGAGCATCATGCAGGACCACTCCAAGGATGGTTATGTGAATGGTGTGAATACCTTTGCCGTTAAGAATGATAAGCCATTTAGCTGGTGGACCTCCAATAACGGCGGCCGCCTGGTGGTTGAGGACCCAGCCTATTGTGCAAAGACATCCTCACAGATGAGCGATTGGGTTGATTCCTTTGTCAGCAGCAAGGGCTGATTTTCTGAAAAACATTATCCGAGATGATAAAGCCGCATGAGGACTTTAGTGACACGGCTTTGGGGGAAGTATGGAGCAAGCAATTACAGAAAAGAAGCCGAGTAAATTTAAAATTCGCATGAATAAGGTTCTGACATACCTTTCCAAACCGCAGAACCTCGTGCTGCTGATTCTCGGCGTTGTTCTTTCTATTACGACGATTGGACCAATTATTTCTATTGTGGCCGATACGGTGATGGTACACACCGGTTCGATTGACTCAACGAACACCGGCCTGCTTTCCGGTTTCACGCTTTACAACTGGGCGGATTTGTTCACGGGACGCCTGAGCCAGGCAAACCTGCTGCTGCCGTTGAAAAACACACTGCTGCTGGCAGTTTTCACCTGTATCGGTGCGGTTCTTTACGGAGGCATCTTTGCCTACCTTGTAACCCGCACGAACATGAAATTCAAAAAATTATTAAGTTCCATTTTCATTTTCCCGTACATCATGCCGCAGTGGACACTGGCGGTTGTGTGGAAAAATCTGTTCTACAGCTCGGCAGTGACGGGCGGCTCCAACGGCTTGCTGGTAGCCCTTACCGGTATACAAATGCCGCTGTGGTGGTGCAAGGGCCTGTTCCCAAGTGCTACCGTTTTGGCCATTCACTATGCGCCGTTTGCCTACATCCTGATTGGCGGCATTTTCCGCAATATGGACGCCAACCTTGAGGAAGCGGCAACCATTCTCAATACGCCAAAACGCCGGATTTTCTTCCGGGTGACACTGCCCATGGTTATGCCGGCGGTTTTGTCAACAGTCCTTTTGGTTTTCAGCAGCGCGATGGGCAGCTTCCCGGTCCCGTACTACTTGACCTATACGACACTCGCAACAAAATATGTTGAAATGAGTGTGGCAAGGGCCGGCGAGGCTTCTATATTGGCAGTCATCATGATGGTATTCGGCATTGCGATACTAAGCCTAAACATTGCGGCGACAAGCGGGCGAAAAAATTACACGACCGTCACCGGCAAATCAGGGCAAATCAGCAGGGTGAATCTCGGCCGGCACGGCAAATATGTAACGGCGATTATCTTCCTTGTCCTGACACTCTTTACAAGCATTTACCCGATTATCTCCTTCGCAACCGAAACGTTTCTTCCGAACCCGGGCGACTACAGCTTCTTGACCAAGGGAAACTGGTCCAGCCTGACGCTTAAGTGGTGGACAACATCGACCAACACCGATTCCAGCCTGTTCGGTCAGTGTGGCATTCTGCACAACACAACCATTTGGAACGCCTACTTCGGCATTCTGTTTGTGGCGGTCTGCTGCTCGCTGCTTGCCGGTACGATTGGCACGTTGGTTGGCTATGCCTGCAGCAAAAACCGTCACAGCAAATGGGCCAATTACGTCAACAGCATGGCTTTCCTGCCGTACCTGCTGCCGGCACTGTCCGTTGGTGTTGCATTCTATGTTTTTGGCTCCAATATCGGCATCTATAACACTTATCTGCTGCTGATTATTGCAGGTACCGTCAAATACATTCCGTTTGCCAGCCGCAGTGCGCTCAACTCTATGCTGCAGCTGAGCGGAGAAATCGAAGAGGCGGCTGTGATTCAAAACATTCCGTGGCACAAACGAATGTTTAAAATCATCATTCCAATCCAGAAGTCGTCTATTATCAGCGGCTATATGCTGCCGTTTATGTCCACCCTGAGAGAACTGACCCTGTTCATGCTCCTGTGCTCGCAGACGAAGATTCTGACAACTCTGCTCGATTATTTTGATGAGATGGGCCTGTACGCGTTCTCAAGCGGCATCAATCTCATTTTGATTGTTACTATCCTCATCTGCAACGCCGTGGTCAACAAACTGACCGGGGCCAGCATCGACAAGGGAATTGGAGGAAACTGAAGTATGCCAAAGATAGTATTGGAAAATATAACCAAACGTTTTGATAAGTTTTATGCAGTTGATAACCTGAATTTGGTTATCGAGGACAACGCCTTCGTTACACTGCTGGGACCCTCCGGCTGCGGCAAAACAACGACACTCCGCATGATTGCGGGTTTGGAAACGCCGACCAGTGGCTCGATTACAATAGACGGTGTGCCGGTTTTTGACAGTGAGCGCGGCATCAATATCCCCGCCAATAAGCGCAAAGTCGGTTTCCTGTTTCAAAACTATGCCTTGTGGCCGAATATGACCGTTTACCAAAACATCGCGTTCGGCCTTTCTAATATCAAGGAGGAAATGCCCAAAATCGACTTTGAGGCCCATCAGGCGGACAGCCTGCTGCACATTCTGCCGAAGGCAAAAGAGGTAAAAAAAGTACTGGAAGAGTGCCGGGACAAAAAGGGAAAGTTCGATAAAAAAGCGGCTTCCATTCGGCTGATAGACCAGTATGACATTTCAGAAAAGACAGCGAAGATTTTGATTGACTATCGTTTGCAGGATGCGTCCGACTGTGAAAGCGCCGCAAAGGAAAAAGCCCGCAAACTGACCGTCAAAATCGGTGAAATTCAGAACAAATATAAAAAGGAAGGGCTTGAACTGAACGAAAAGTTTGAGCTCGTCAAGGATGGAAAAGTCCAAACACAGGTACGCAAGCTGACGGAAGAAGAAATCGACCTTCAGGTGCGCCGCGTTTCCCGCATTGTTAAAATCGGTATGTTCATGGACCGCTACCCCAGTGAACTTTCCGGCGGCCAGCAGCAGCGTGTCGCGATTGCCCGTACCCTTGCCCCGAAGCCGAAGGTCCTGTTCATGGACGAACCGCTTTCCAATTTGGACGCCAAGCTCCGTATTGAGATGCGGTCCGAACTGCAGCGCTTACATATCGAGACCGGTTCCACGTTCATCTATGTCACCCATGACCAGCTGGAAGCTATGACGCTGGCGACAAAAATCTGTCTGATTGAAAATGGTGTCCTGCAGCAGTATGACGCACCGCTGGAAGTTTACAAACGGCCGGCTAATCTCTTTATCGCCGACTTTGTCGGCAATCCCTCCATCAATTTCATTGAAGGCAAAGGTGTGCAGGAAGGGAACGGTTCCGTTGATTTGACGGTATTTGACGGCAGGAAGATAAAGTTCCTGCCGGAGGAGCCGGTGAACCTTCGGGAATGGTGCAAACAGGCGGACGCCGATGTAAAGGTACAGGCGGAAGACGCGGCCAAGCGTCACAAAACTGAAAAGAGCAACAAGGATTCCATTTTCCAGTACCATATTTCCAAAGTCAACACACTGGAAGGATTTGAGGAGAAGGAACCGCCGCAGGATGACGACCTTGTGGTCGGTGTCCGTCCCGAATTCATTAACATCGACAGTGAAGGCCCCATGGACTGTGAAATTTACAGTGCCATGCCAACTGGTATGGAGACGATGGTTCGTATCCGCATTGGGGAGTATCTGCTGACATCCGTTATGTTCGGCGGCAAGCTTTATCAGATTGGACAGAAGATGAAGTTTACGATTGATACCGGCAATGTCCTGCTCTTTAGCCGGAAGACCGGCCGCCTGATTGCAAGGGGAAGACTGTCTTTGGCAGCGGACTGATTCAAAACAGAAAGAAATACCTTCGGGATGGGTAATTGATTATGAACAATATGAATCAAATGACGGCGACAAATGACCCGGATAATCTATGGAAACTAGGGGATAGTCTGACGGAAATCTGCCTAATAGGTGCGCTCTGGTTTTTGTGTACAATTCCGATTGTAACAGCAGGGGCGGCGACAACCGCCATGTATTCCGTCCTTTTCCGTAAGATGAAAAAGGATGGCAGATACCAGGGATATGTGAAACCGTTTTTTGCAGCTTTCAAAGAGAACTTTCGGAAATCCACGGGACTTTGGATAACGGAACTTGCGGTTTCCTTGGTTCTCAGTATGGATGCCTGGTACTATTCACGGCTAGCTGTGCGTGCGGGAACTTACCGGGGGCTGGAGATTGCCATCCTCTGCCTGCTTGCTGTGGTTATTATTGTTGGCTGCTATGCGTTCCCAATGACGGCGCTTTACCGGAATACCGTTAAGGAAACCATTCTGCAGGCAGCGCAGCACGCACTGAGAAGCTGGCCGTGGAGCCTGTTGTGCCTGGCCCTTTGTGTTGGAGTGCCATTTGTCGTGACGAAAGGCCTCTGGTATCTGGCACTTATCGCCGGCGGTGTGGTTGGCTTTGCTATTGCACATATTATGGTGCATGCCCTGAAAAAGGAAATCCCGAGAGTTCACGGACCAGAAAAAATCTGCTGAAGCGGAAACAAAAGACTTTTTGCGTATTCATTTTTTACTGACCTTCCATTATTAAAATACATCATACAGATTCAAAAGCTGGAGCCTGTCTTTTTCATAAGGCAGGCTCTTCCTTTGCAAAAAAGCACAATGACTTTGGAGGAAACAACATGAAAGCAGTCATTTTTGACCTTGACGGCGTTTTGGTACGGACAGATGATTTGCAGTATCGGGCATGGAAACACTTAACAGACCGCGAGGGAATCCCTTTTGACCGGACGCTGAACAACCGGCTGCGCGGCATTTCCCGGAGGGCGTCCCTAAATGTAATCCTCGAAAGCGCGCACCGCACCTGTTCCGAGGAGCAGGCTGCCGAAATGATGGCCTATAAAAACGACTATTATCTTGGGCTGCTTGACCAGCTGACGCCGGCGGATCTTTTGCCGCATGTACCAGAACTGTTGCAGGCACTGCGGGCAATGGGTGTGCATACGGCGGTGGGGACCAGCAGCCGAAACGCACAGCAGACGCTTCAAAGAATTGGCCTGAGCGAATCATTTGATGCGGTGGTTGACGGCAACGAGATTACACGAGCGAAACCTGACCCGGAAGTTTATTTAAAAGCGGCGGAAAAGCTTGGGGAAAGACCGGAAAACTGTTTGGTCGTGGAGGACGCGGCAGCCGGAATAGAAGCGGCCAAACGGGGCGGCATGACAGCGGTCGGTGTCAGTGACGCACGGAAAGCGGCCCTTACGGATTATCGGGCAGAGGATATTCTGGAGATTATCGACCTCCTGCGGAAGTAAGACGGGCTTTTGTTTATTTTTATCCGAGTGGGGTGTATAATAAACTTGCATTTCACAGAAACGCTTTGTTTGGGGAAATGCTGTTTGTATTAAAAGTAAAGGAACAAGGCTGGTGTTTGTACTTGGCAAAAAAGATATTGATTGTGGACGATGAAGAATATATCGTTGAGCTGATTCGGATGAATCTAAAAAGAGAAGGCTATCAGCCGATCTGCGCCTATTCCGGACAGGAGGCGCTTGAAAAAGCGTGGGCGGAAAAACCGGATTTAATCCTTCTGGATGTCATGATGCCGGATATGGATGGACTGGAAACCTGCCGGAAACTGCGGGAAAATCACTTAACGCAAAAGGTGCCGATTATTATTCTTTCGGCGAAAAGTGAGGAAACCGATAAAGTGATTGGCCTGGGTGTTGGGGCAGATGACTATATGACAAAACCGTTTGGTATCCGCGAACTTCTTGCCCGTATCAATGCCCACCTGCGGCGTACAGCTGTGTCCGAGCCGGAAGATGAAAAAATATGTGTCGGCGACCTCCAGATTGATTCGTCTGCCCATGCGGTTACTATCAACGGAAAGCCGGTCAATCTTACTCTGACGGAGTATCAGATTCTGAAATACATGGCGGAAAATGCCGGACACGTTATTCAGCGTGAACAGCTTGTAACAGCATTGAGCGGGACCATGAACCTTGAGATTGGCTCCATTAATGTGCATATGCTGAATCTCCGCAGGAAAGTCGGCGAACAATACTTTGTCACGATTCGGGGACTTGGCTATAAGATGGTAAACCCCAAAGACGCCTGACCTTATTCAGGAAGATAGAAATGACAAAAAAACACAGTATTTTCTTTATTGCAGCTTCAGCTTGTTTACTGGTCCTCCTAACGACCCTTTCCTTTTGGATTCGGACGCTTTACCTTGCAGACGCACAGGACAAAGCGGCCCATCTCATGCGGTTTGCAGACAGTTATTTGACAGAAGAACGCAGCAGCGGAAAACCACTGGGACTGAACAAAGAGGCAGCGAAACTGGCAAGCCTGACAGGGAATCGGACGTGCTTCTTTTCGTCCAGCGGCGAAATGCTGGCGGATTCCATTCCAACCGGTCAGGACAAGCCGGCACTTTATTTCCCGCTCAGCCGTATCCGCGGTCCCAAGGAACTGGTGACCAGTTCTGTTTCCAATCAGGACGGCCGCTATGTTGTCAATGAATTTTATCCGATTCAGCTGACCTCCTTCACAACCGCAGTGCTTTGCATGACGGTACCGCTGGATGCTTTGTGGAAAATCCATATCATACAATTCGTGATGATTGGTACGGGGGCGGCTTTTTTTCTGGCATCGCTGATTCTTTGGAAAAACCGGAAGGACACGCAGACAGCACGGGAAAACGAAAAACCTCGGCTGAATCCCAGCGTCCGGAATCATATCGACCAAATGAAGTACTACTACAATGAGCGAATCAATCTGTTGAGCACCGTCTTGACGAATACGGAAAGCGGCATTTTGTTCTTTGACGCAGACGGTTTCGTTCTGTTAATGAATCCCAAAGCACAGCATCTGACCGGGGCGAAAAGCAGCCTCTTTTTCCCAAAACACCGCGCAAGTTCTGACTGGGTTTCACCGGTTTTTTCCCATGTGCAGGCAATGGCACGGGAAAGCATGCAGCAGAAAAAGCCCCAAAAAGAGGACTTGCCGACAGCCGACGGCCGTATCTTTTTTATTCGTACAACGGTTGTGTACAGCAAATATGTTCCCTACACATTTTCCGGCATTCAGGTCTTTATTACAGATGTAACAGAGAAGCGGCGCATGGAGCGCATTCGAGACGAGTTCGTTTCCAACGTTTCTCATGAACTGCGCACGCCGCTTACTTTAATCTGCGGGTTTACGGAAACGCTGCAGAACCGGCAGGACCTTGACGATGAAGACTGTCAGCATGCACTTGAAATTATCGGTATTGAATCCAACCGCCTAAGGCACATGATTTCTCAGCTGCTCGATTTATCTCATATGGAAAGCCGGATTGATGCCGGTCATCTGTCCCCCGTGGACCCTATTGAGGCAGTGGAGCCGCTTTGCGCTTCCTTTATTGTGCTGGCGGAAAAGAAAAACATTACCTTTTCGAGTTCTTTGCCGCATTTGGGCCGGAAAATCTTTGGGGATAAAACATCGCTGGCACAGATTGTTACCAATCTGTGCGAAAACGCTATTAAATACACCCAGGACGGTGGAAAAGTGACTTTGTCTGCGCAGGCAAACGACAGAGACTTTATCTTTCAAGTAAAGGACAACGGCATTGGTATGGATCAGTCCGAAATACCGCATGTTTTTGAGCGCTTTTACCGTGTGGAGAAATCCCGCAATACGAAACGGGGCGGCTCCGGACTGGGGCTGGCTATTACCAAAGAACTTGTAGATGAGCTTGGCGGCAGGATATCGGTGTATTCCAAGCTCAATGAGGGAAGTACCTTCACGGTTCGTTTCCCTGTCACAGAAGAAAAGGCACAGCCCGAGGAATGAAAATTTCCTCTTAGGCTGTGCCTTTCCTTTTATCAAGTTAAACAACTTCAATGCGGCCAAGCGCAATCCGGTCTCCAGTTTCGGCGTCAAATAGGGGGAAAGCGTCCTCGTTCTTAAAATCAACGGTGCAGGTCTGCCCGATGTGATAGTCCATTCGGCCGAATTGTACGCAGTTCAGCTTTACCTTGCCAATGGTTACGCAGATAATGGTTTCCATGCCGGATGGCAGTGTGGAATAGATTTTTCCTGCAAGCGGTCCGTGCGCCAGCAGGCAAATGTCTTCCGGACGAATGCCGATAACCAGCTTTTGTCCATTCATGATGGCGGCCCCGCCGCTGACGGGTGTAAAGAGAAGCTGCATTTCGTCCCGTGACAGTGCAATTTCGTCCAGATTAACATTGTCACCGGTAAAAGAAATCAGGTTGTTGGACGGGCTTCCGACAAAGTTGGCAGCAAACAAATTAGCAGGTTCGCTGTAAATTTCAGAGGGTGTGCCATACTGTTGAAGAATACCGTCTTTCAGCAGCGCAATTCGAGAGGACAAAGTCATGGCTTCCAGCTGGTCATGCGTCACATAAACAATAGTGGTCTTGGCTTTGGCATGCAGGTTTTTAAGGTCCATCCGCATTTCCATGCGCAGCTTGGCGTCCAGATTGGAGAGTGGCTCGTCCATGAGCAGAATTTTCGGGTCGGCCGCGAGTGTTCGTGCAATGGCAACACGCTGCTGCTGACCACCGGAAAGTTCGGCGGGATACCGATTTTCATAGCCTTCCAGCTGCATCATTTTCAAAAGTTCGGTCACTCGTTCCCGAATGCGGCTGGGTTTCCACTTCCTGTTTTCCAGGCCAAAGGAGATGTTTTTGTATACGGTCATCTGTGGCCATAGGGCGTAGTTCTGAAAAATAAAACCGATGCCGCGTTTTTCCGGAGGAATATTGATTCCCTCCTCTGAGGAAAAGACGGTTTTTCCGTCTATCAGAATGGTACCGCTTGTTGGTTGCTCCAAACCGGCTATCATTCGCAATGTGGTTGTCTTTCCGCAGCCAGACGGACCAAGAAGCGTGACAAACGAATTTTTCTCAATTGCAAGGTCAAGATGACTGACCGCTGTATTGGTACGGCTGTATTTTTTGACAAGGTCCCGCAGGATAATGTTCGGCATGTCATTCCCTCCTCCAAACTGCAATCCTCTGCCTTTATTTTAACTCGAATCCGGCTGCTTTTCCAGACTGTTTCGGAAAAGAAGGCGATTTGTGACCAGCATTTCCCTTTCTGGTATCATATAATGGAATATGTTTTTCTTACCGCGCAAAATATCATTATTTATTATACAAAAACGTATAAACAATAAAAATGAACTTGTTTGGTGAATAATAGAATTGTGCATAGTCGAAATGTGGCAGAGAGCCCGCTATTGGAGAAAATGTACAGGGCACGGTAACTGCACGGAGCGCAAAAGTACCTGCGAAATTTGCGGCAGGTGCTTCAGACAAACAGAGACAAAACCTTTAGAGAAAAGCGAGATGGTCAAATACCACCATGCGCAAAAAAACAGACATCCGACTTTCCTTTTCAGGGAAGCTGGCTGTCTGTTTTTAATTACGTCAGAAAGCTTAATTTTTCTTGCAGGCTTCGTAAACAGCAACTGCGCAGGCGACGGTTGCGCCGACCATCGGGTTGTTGCCCATACCGATAAGGCCCATCATTTCAACGTGGGCCGGAACGGAGGAGGAACCGGCAAACTGTGCATCACTGTGCATACGGCCCATGGAGTCGGTCAGGCCGTAAGAAGCAGGGCCTGCGCCCATGTTGTCCGGGTGCAGGGTACGGCCTGTGCCGCCGCCGGAAGCAACGGAAAAGTACGGGCGCTTGTTCTCAATGCACCACTTTTTGTAGGTGCCTGCCACCAGGTGCTGGAAGCGGACCGGGTTGGTGGAGTTGCCGGTAATGGAAACGTCGACGCCCTCTTCCCGCATAATAGCGACACCTTCCTGAACATCGTTTGCGCCGTAGCACTTAATTTGTGCGCGCTCACCTTCCGAGAAAGGAATGGTCTTGACGATATTCAGCTTCTCACTGTAGAAGTCATAATCTGTCTGTACATAAGTAAAGCCGTTAATACGGGAAATGATATAGGCGGCATCTTTGCCGAGGCCGTTCAGAATGACACGCAGTGGCTCTTTGCGGGCACGGTTGGCAGTGCGGGCGATACCGATTGCGCCTTCAGCGGCAGCGAAGCTTTCGTGGCCGGCGAGGAACGCGAAACACTTGGTTTCATCGTGCAGCAGGCGGGCGCCGAGGTTGCCGTGGCCCAAACCGACTTTACGGTGTTCGGCAACGGAACCGGGAACGCAGAATGCCTGCAGACCGACACCGATTTTTTCGCTTGCTTCCGAAGCGGAAGAAACACCGGTTTTCAGTGCCAGTGCGGTGCCCAGTGTATAGGCCCATACGGCGTTATCAAAAGCGATAGGCTGTACGCCCTTTACGATTTTTTCAACGTCAACGCCCTTGGAAAGGCACAGGTCACGTGCTTCCTCCAGGCTGCCGAGGTCGTATTTTTTCAAGAATGCCTCAATTTTCGGCATTCTTCTTTCTTTCCCTTCAAACATGACATCATTTGCCATTGTGTTGAATCCTCCTTTTCTGTTCCTTATTCTTCGCGGGGGTCAATGTACTTGGCGGCACCGTCGAAGCGGCCGTACTGACCAACGTTCTTTTTAAAGGCTTCATCCGGGGATACACCGTGGCGGATGTCATCCATCATCTTGCCGAGCTTTATAAACTGGTATCCAATGACTTCGTCATTGTCGTCCAGAGCCATTTTCAGCACATAGCCCTCTGTCATTTCCATATAACGGACACCTTTGGCTTCGGTGCTGTACATGGTACCGACCATGCTGCGCAGGCCCTTGCCCAGGTCCTCCATGCCGGCACCGATAGGCAGGCCGCCCTCGGAGAAAGCAGTCTGGCTGCGGCCATAGACAATCTGCTTAAACAGTTCACGCATGGCAACGTTGATAGCGTCGCACACGAGGTCGGTGTTCAGGCACTCCAAAATGGTCTTTCCGGGCAGGATTTCTGCTGCCATAGCAGCGGAGTGTGTCATGCCGGAGCAGCCGATGGTTTCGACCAGTGCTTCCTTTACCACGCCGTCCTTTATGTTCAGCGTCAGCTTACAGGCACCCTGCTGCGGGGCACACCAGCCAACACCGTGTGTCAGGCCGGAAATATCTTTAATATCATATGCCTTTACCCATTTGCCCTCTTCAGGGATGGGAGCCGGGCCGTGTTTGGGGCCTTTCGTGACTGTGCACATTTTTTCCACTTCAGCGGAATAGTTCATAGCGGTACTCCTTTCGATTTCAAGTCCTTGGTTTGCAGAACAACAAAGCACCCGCACAGGGTGCGGATACAAAAACCAATGATGCCTATATTATAGGCCATTTTCTGCGGACACGCAACAGAACTCATGAAAAAAGGAAACGGGCAAAACGGCCAAAAAACGCAGGAATATCGGCGCAAGGAGAGAATTGGTTGGACCGTTCCTGCCAAAAAAGAGCCTCCTTCCACTGTTTCACCGGAAGGACAGCTTTTTTGCACAGTTATCTGCACATTTCTTTGCAGAAACTTCGCATAAGTGGCAAATTCACCGAAAGAATGGATAGCATGATGAACAGATTTTTATATATATTTTATTTGAAATTGTCATTTTGTCATAACATAAGTCTGACAGCCTTAAAGCATTCCCTCTTGCGGGTGTACCCGGGGAATGTTATATTGGAAACAGGAGTTGTTGCTATTCACAAAAAAGAAAGAGAATAGGAGGAGTTTTCATGGTAGATGCAAAAAACATTGAAAACGCTCCCCAAAAGAAAAAGGGAGCAAGGGCAGGGGTTCAGAAGTTTGGTGAATTCCTTGCCGGAATGGTGATGCCGAACATCGGCGCGTTTATCGCATGGGGCCTTATAACGGCCCTGTTCATTCCAACTGGGTGGATTCCCAACGCAACGCTCAACAAGCTGCAGGCGCCAATGATTACATATTTGCTGCCGCTGCTGATTGGGTACACGGGCGGCCATATCGTGTATGGCAAGCGTGGCGCTGTGGTGGGTGCCATTGCGACCATGGGTGTCATTGTTGGTTCTTCGGTGACCATGTTCCTTGGCGCTATGATTATTGGTCCGTTCAGTGCGTTTGTTGTAAAACAGTTCGACCGGCTGACAGAAGGAAAAGTTAAGGCAGGATTTGAAATGCTGGTTAATACCTTTTCTGCCGGCATTATCGGCGGCGCGATTGCAATTCTCGGGTTCCTTGCGATTGGACCGGTGGTTAGTGCGCTGACGATTGCCCTCGGCAACGGCGCTATGTGGATTACCAAGGCCAAAATTTTGCCGCTCATTGCAACAGTGGTGGAACCTGGCAAAATTTTATTTCTCAATAATGCCATTAATCACGGAATCTTTGACCCGGTTGGCATTTCACAGGTGAAACAGTTTGGCAAGTCTATCTTCTTCCTGCTGGAGTCTGACCCTGGTCCTGGACTGGGTGTACTGCTTGCTTATTGGATTTTCGGTAAAGGTAAGGTCAAAAGTTCTGCCCCTGGTGCCGTTATCATTGAGTTCCTCGGCGGCATCCATGAGATTTATTTCCCCTATGTACTTATGAACCCGCTGCTTCTGCTCTCCGTTATTTTCGGGGGCATGTCGGCTGACTTTGTGTTTGTCATTACCGGAGCAGGTCTGGTCGCTTCTCCGTCCCCCGGAAGCATCATTGCAGAAATTGCAATGTGCCCGAAAGGAGGCATTCTGCCGGTGCTGGCAGGAATCCTGACAGGTACGGTTGTTTCGCTGCTGATTTCCATACCGATTGTTAAGCGCGCTAGTGCCAAAGACGCGGATAATGCAGCTTTTGATGATGCGCGGAAGAAAATGAATGTAATGAAGGCAGAAGGAAAAGATACGGAAACAATGGATACACAGGCAGCGGTGGAGCCGGCTGCTGTTGGCGAAATTCCCAGCGTCATTGTTTTTGCCTGCGATGCTGGAATGGGCTCTTCTGCTATGGGAGAAACCATTCTCCGCAAAAAGCTGCAGGGGGCTGGAATTGACATTACGGTACACCATGCGCCTGTCAGTGAAATCCCACAGGATGCACAGGTGGTGTTTACACAGGTGAGCTTAGCGGACCGCGCGCGTCAGGTCGTCCCGCATGCCGAGATACGAACTGTGGACAACTTCTTGGATAGTGCGCCATATGACGCCTATATTGCTTCCCTAAAGAAAGCAATCGCACAGCAGAAATAAGCAAGGGAAAGATGAGGGGGACGGCATACAGAAAGGAATGCTGCCTCCTTTCCTCTGCTTATAGAAAAATAGCAGTCAACCGGAAAAGAGGTGGAAAAATGAAAGAGCTCTCAGCCCGGCAGAAGCTGATGCTTCGGCTGCTAATGGAACCAAATGGTATGGAGATTGGTGCACTGGCCCGGAGAATGGAAATCAGCGAGCGTACTGTATTCCGCGAAATGTCAGCTATCAATGATGTTTTGGAGGAAAAGATGGTTCGCATTGCAGTAAGCAGGTCTGTTTTAAAAGTGGAGGCTGGACCGAAGCAGAGGAAAGAATTAGCGCAGATGCTGCAGGATATTCCACGGCGTATGCTTTTAACACCGCGGCAGAGAATGCTGTTTATCTCGGCACAGCTGCTTCTGACAGATGAGGCGTATAAATCAGCTTTTTTCAGTTATCAGCTGCATATTACGGCGGGTACGGTCAGCCTGTATATGAATCGCATTGCCCAGTGGATGAAACAGAAAGGATTAACGCTTAACCGAGAATGCCGGTGCGGATTGAAAGTGGAAGGTACGGAATGGAACAAGCGCAACACACTGGTGACACTTATTTATGAGTATAAGCCGGTCAATAAGATTTTAGCCCATATTTACGGTGTTGACAGTGACCCAGTTCAGCAATTTTTCTTTCATGCTTTGTTTGGCACAGCTGTTATACAAATATCGCGGGATATTCTAAATCTGGTTTCACAGGAGCAGACGGACGATATTTTATACCTAACTTCCTTACTGCATACGATGATTTCCGTGAAAAGTATGGCGGACGGCCGGCCTATTTCTTTGCCGCGGAAACTGACACAAAGATTCCTGTCGAACGGCGGTGAATCTTTTGATTGGCAAGTACGAGCAATCCTACAGCAAAGGGAAATCCCAGCCTCAGCGGATGAGATTGTTTATATTGCGCTTCATCTGCCAGGGAAATGTCTTTCTAATAATGAAGAGGAGATTCTGCAGGGCTATGACGTAAAAGCGGATAATCTTGCGAAAGAAGTTCTGTATGAAGTAGGAAAAAATTTAGGCGTGGATACAGAAATTAGTGGTCGGCTGCGAAGAGGTTTGTCACATGACATTACACTGGCTGTTTATCGCGCGAACATGGGAATACAAGTAAAAAATGAACTGCTGCCGCAGGTGATGCAGCACTATGGGCGCCTTTATCAGGCAGTCAGCAGAGCGTGCAAATTGGTATTTTTAAAATATAATTTGTGCTTTCCAGCTGATGAAGTCGGTTTTCTGACGATGGAAATCGGCAACGCACTGGAAACGCGGGCTTATTTGGAAAAGAATCTCTCCATTTTGATTATTTGTCCAAACGGTTTGTTTGCTTCCCACATTCTTTATGACAAGGTAAAAGGAATCGTCCGTGCCAGTGACAAAATCGAAGTGGCATCGTTGAAAGAATGGTCAGAAAGCACACAACACTATGACTTGGTCTTATCAACCGTTGAAATAGAGCCACGCGAGGGACAAAACATTTTGGTTGTTTCACAGTTCCTAAATAATCAGGATATTACGCGTATTCATACATGTGTAGACCGCATTCGCAGCCAAACGGATTATTCACTTCAGAAAAGGCCTGCCGCTGACAATCAACCGATAGAAACAGCGGAAGAAAAGAAACTGATTTTCGAGATGGTCGACTCCCTGCAGCTGGAGAAAATACCCAAAGAACCATTTGAGCAGATGGTCGACCGTATTGCTGCCGAGCTTTTTCGGCAGCACAGAATTGCAGACCCAAAAGAAATCACCCATTTGATTTTGCAGAGAGAAAAGACCGGCAGTATTGTTGTACCACAGACAAAGGTGTCCCTGCTGCATGTCCGTTCAGACTTAGTTCACTCCCCATTTGTTGGTGTATACCGCATTGCGGAGGGAGAAATATGTATGCGGGGTGTCGGATTCGTATGGGAACCGGTAAATACGTTTTTGGTTATGTTGGCACGGTCCAGCGAAACAGCATCTGTACTTGAAAAAATGGGGCGCATGAGTGTGGCGCTGATTGAAGATAAAACCTTTCCCAAAATGCTGCGCACGGGCACATTGGGGGAACTGAAGACAAAACTGTGCTGTATTTTGACGCAGCCAGCGGACACTGAAAGGAGCGAATAAGGTTATGGCAGCAGAGGTTTTGCAGCTGAGGAATATTGTAATCGGACAAAAAACGGAAAGCAAACAGCGGGCAATCGAGCGCGTTGGACAAATGCTGGTAGACAGCGGCTATGTTACTCCCAGATATATTGGGGGCATGAAGAAACGGGAAGAGGAGTTTACAACCTATATTGGCGGAGGAATTGCGATTCCGCATGGTGTCAATGAATATAAGAAAGAGATTCTTTCCACAGGCCTTGCTGTGGTACAGTACCCGCAAGGCGTGATATTCGGCAAGGATAAAATTGCTTATCTGGTCATTGGTATCGCCGGAAAAGGTGATGAACACTTGGACTTGTTGACAAAAATCGCACTGACTGTGCAGGACACCAAAAATATTGAGTGCCTGCGCTGTGCGAAAACACCGCAGGAAATTCTGGATATTATCAACGAGGGCAGTAAGTAAACAGAAAAGAAAGGAAGGCACTGCGATTATGATACAAAAGACATTTACACTGCACAGCCAGTACGGGTTTCATCTGCGTCCGGCACAAGTAATGGTGGAGACGATGACACCGTTTGCTTCAGATATCCATATTCAGACAGGAAATGATTCCGAAGCGGATGCTAAAAGTCTGCTGGGCCTGATGAGTTTGGGATTGGCAGACAGACAGAGCGTGCAAGTGGAAATCAGCGGAAGCGATGAAGCGGAGGCCATGTCTGCAATGGAGCAGCTGTTCCAGACAAATTTCGGCGAATAAACCATCGGCGAGGTGTGAGAAGAATGAAAGAAAAAATCTATCACGGAATCGGTGTTTCTGAGGGAATCCGTGTTGGAAAGGCGCTGGTGTATGGCAGCAGGGTCCTGCCCCATGCGGACCGGACCATTACAGCGGAAGAAGTACCGGCGGAACTGGAACGCCTGCAAAACGCTGTTGAACAGGCGAAAAAAGAAGTGGACCGGCTTATTGTCTGCGCTTCATCTCAGCTGAAAGGAACTGAAGCGGAGGTCATTCGGGGACAAAAAACCTTTTTGTCGGACCCGGCTTTCTGCCCGGCGATGAAAAAACTGGTGAAAGAGAAACAATACGCACCAGAAAAAGCCGTCCGAGCCGTCACGGAACAGTATGCTTCTTTATTTGCAAATATGGACAACGCGTATATGCGGGAACGTGCCGCAGATGTACGGGACGCTGGCCGGCGTCTGCTGCGGTACCTTACGGGCAGTGAAACAGTGCATTTAAAACATCTGACCGAGCCGGTTATCCTGGTCGCAGACGACCTCTCGCCGTCCGACACCATTCAGTTTGACCGCAGCTGTATCCTTGCATTTGCCACACAGAAAGGGGGAAAAACCTCCCACACCTCTATTTTTGCGAAGTCGCTGGGCATTCCAGCCATAGTTGGAATCCCAAATTTACTGGAGCAGATAAAAACCGGAGATACGGTGATTCTAGATGGACAGCAAGGAACTTTTACGTTGTCACCGACCCCACAAACTACTGAGGTCTATTCCGCAAGAATAAAAAGAGAGGAGGAGAGAAAAGAGCGGTATATGCAGGCATCCAGACAGAATGCACACACCTTGGACGGAAAGCGCATAGTTGCCGCAGCCAATATCGGTTCGGCCGCGGATGCGCAGAATTCACTTGCAATGGGTGCAGAAGGCGCAGGCTTGTTCCGTACAGAACAGATGTATTTGTCCCGCAGTTCTGCCCCGACAGAGGAAGAACAGTTTGCCGTTTATAAGAAGGTAGCAAAAATTTATGGCCACCGGCGCGTGATTGTGCGTACACTGGATATCGGTGGCGATAAAGAAGTAGATTATTTGGGAATTGCCAAGGAAAGCAATCCGTTTCTTGGTTGCCGCGCCATTCGCTACTGTTTAAGGAACGAGCATGTTTTTCTTACACAGTTGCGGGCCATTTTAAGGGCTTCTGTTTATGGCAGCATTGCGGTTATGTTCCCTATGATTTCCGGCCTGCAGGAACTACGGCGGGCAAAGGATATGCTGCAAAAAGCAAAAGAACAGCTGAAGGCATTGCACCTGCCATTTGATGAGTCCATTCCAGTTGGAATTATGGTAGAAGTTCCTGCCGCGGCTATTATGTCGGATATTCTTGCAAAAGAAGTTGACTTTTTCAGTATCGGTACAAACGATTTGGTGCAGTATACATTGGCAGTGGACCGTGGAAACGAGACCATATCCTATTTATATGATTATTTTGACCCGGCAGTTATTCGTCTGATACAGCATACTTCACAGGCTGCGCACACAGCCGGCATTCCACTGGGTATGTGTGGTGCCATGGCGGGAGACCCGCTGGCAGTACCGTTACTAGTGGGGCTGGGACTGAATGAATTGAGTATGCCGGCCGGGTCGCTTCCACAGGTAAAGTATTTGATGGGCCGGCTGTCAGCAGGCAGCTGCCGCCGCTTGACTGAGCAGGTGATGTCCTGCCGCACCGCACAGCAGGTACGACTGGTCCTGCAGGACTATCAGAATAAAAACAAAGAATGATTCTGTTGGTCTTTTATAAAAGAAGAAAAAATAATGAAAAACAGACATCTGGTGTCTTTTAAATGGAGGCTGCTTGCACATGCTGTATACTGTAACCGTTAATCCGGCTTTGGACAAGACCGTGGAAATTCCGAATTTCTCCGTGGGGGAAGTAAACCGCATTCAGACCATGCGTGCTGATGTCGGCGGCAAGGGAATTAATGTTTCCAAATGTATTGCTGTGTTGGGCGGTGATACCACCGCATTGGCATTGCTGGGTGGCAGCGTGGGGAAAGGGATGCTTGCTTTCCTGCAGCAGCAGCCCCATATAGAGCCGCTGTCAATAGAAACTGCCGGACAAACGCGCACAAACCTGAAAATTATCGACTCGGTGCGCGGTGTGAATACCGATATTAACGAACCGGGACCAGCGGTTTCCGGCAGAGAATTTGCGGATTTGCAGAATCTGCTGCTGGAACGTCTGCAGCCGGGGGATATAGTTGTTTTGGCCGGCAGCCTGCCGACAGAGGCGCCCGTTTCCCTTTATCGGGACTGGGCGGTGCGCTGCAAACAGGAAGGCGCGCAGGTTTTTCTGGATGCAGACGGTGAACCACTGAAACTGGGAGTGGAAGCAAAACCAGACCTTATCAAGCCAAACAAAGAAGAACTGGAGGCACTGGTGGGGACACATCTGCTGGGTGAAAAGGATATTCTGCGTGCGGCACGAATGCTGATGAAACATGGTGTCGGCCGTGTTGTGGTTTCACTGGGCAGCGACGGTGCACTGTTCTGTTCATCGGAAAGCACGCTGCGGGCTTCTGCCCTGCAGGTGCCGGTAAAGAGCACAGTTGGCGCCGGCGATTCTATGGTTGCGGCACTGGCCTATGGTTCCATGCAGAGAATGAGCTGGGAAGAACAGGCGAAGCTGTCGGTAGCCTTCAGTGCGGCCAGCGTTATGTGTGACGGCACGCAGGCTCCGGAACTGAAAACAGTCAAGAAATTATATAAAAAAGTTGTCATTACGGAGGTAGCATAATACAATGAAAACAAGAGCAGTGCGTTTGTACGGCGCAAATGATCTTCGTACAGAAGAATTTGACCTTCCAGATATTAAAGACGATGAAATCCTTGTGAAAGTTGTTTCTGACAGCATTTGCATGTCTACTTATAAATGCGCGATTCTGGGAAAGGCACATAAGCGTGTGCCGCAGAATGTGGATACACACCCGACAATTATGGGACATGAATTTGCCGGTGATATTGTCAAGGTCGGCAAAAAACATCAGAATGAATTCCAGCCGGGTATGAAATTCGCACAGCAGCCGGCTTTAAACTATAAAGGCACCATGTGGAGCCCGGGATATTCTTATGAATTTTTTGGCGGCGACTGCACATATTGCATCATTCCGCCGGAGGTGATGGAGCTGGGCTGCCTGATTCCGTATACCGGCCGTGCTTATTATGAAGCTTCTTTGGCGGAGCCGATGTCGTGCTGCATTGGCGCTATGCACGCTTGCTTCCATACAGAAATGGGCAGCTATATACACAGTATGGGAACAAAGGAGAATGGCACCATGGCACTGCTGGCGGCGGCTGGACCAATGGGTATGGGCGCTGTTGATTATGCACTGCACAGTGGCCGCAACCCCCGTTTGTTGGTGGTTGCTGATATCAGCAAAGAACGTCTGGAGCGCGCATCAAGAATGTTTTCTGCGGAGGATGCTGCGAAAATCGGAACGGAAATTCATTTTGTAAATATTGCCGGAGAAGATAATCCAGCGGCTCTGCTGCGGAAGTATGCACCGGATGGATATGACGATGTGTTTGCCTTTGCGCCGGTCACTTCTGTGTGTGAGCTGGCCTCTGCAGTGCTGGGCCGCGATGGCTGCCTTAATTTCTTTGCAGGTCCGACAGATAAAAAGTTTTCGGCAAAACTCAACTACTATGATGTCCACTATAATTCGGCCCATGTTATTGGTACAACCGGCGGAAATATGAGCGATTTAAAGGAATCCCTGCGCCTGTCCTCTGCTGGGCAGACCAATCCTGCCGTGATGGTTACTCATGTTGGAGGTTTGAATGTTGCAGCGGAAACAACATTGAACCTGCCGAAAATCCCGGGTGGAAAAAAGCTGATTTATACGCATTTGAATATGCCGTTGACTGCTATTTCAGATTTCCCGAAGATTGGAGAAAAAGACCCACGCTTTGCCGCACTGGCAGAGATTACCGAGGCACATAATGGTCTTTGGTGCCCAGAAGCGGAAGAATATCTGCTGAAAAATTGCAAACAGGACTGATTCTGAAAAGGGAAAATCTGCAGCAGAGCGAACAATACCATATTTTAATGCCGAATCCGGAGAAAGACTCTTATTTATCCCAGGATTCCCATAAACTATATTTATCGGAAACACATGCATTGATATTGAGAGTGGACTAACTGCCGGACAGAAAATACATTTTCAAAATTATCAAGTTTTCGCCAGTCAGTTCACTGCCGTTAGAAATTCCGAAAGGCACGCGCCTGCTTTCCCTGCAGGAGCGCGCTTTTTTCTGTTTTCGTTTCCTTGAAATACCTTTCCTTTTGAACCGCTCTATGCTATAATCTAAAAGAATGTAGAGATTTTGAATGTAAATATTTAGGAAATTATAGTTCTTAATAACCGCTATGAGGTGAAGATATGCCAAATAATATTCTGTCCAGATTCTTTGGAAATTACAGCAAGCGTGAACTGAAGCGGATTCAGCCGATGTGTGATGCTGTCATCTCCAAGGAAGACAAGTATAAGGCGTTGTCAGACACAGAGCTGCAGGCACAGACTCCCGCCCTAAAGGAACGTTTGGCAGACGGCGAAAGCGTAGAGGACATTCTGCCGGACGCTTTCGCCGTCTGCCGGGAGGCAAGTGCCCGTGTGCTGGGAATGCGTCACTTCCCGGTGCAGGTGCTCGGCGGCATTGTTCTGCATCAGGGCCGTATCGCGGAGATGAAGACCGGCGAAGGCAAAACACTGGTCGCCACGCTGCCGGCTTACCTCAACGGTCTTACAGGCAAGGGCGTGCATATCGTTACGGTCAACGATTATCTGGCCCGCCGCGACAGTGAGTGGATGGGAAAAGTTTACCGTTTCCTGGGCCTTTCCGTTGGTCTGATTACCCACGAAATGGACAGCGCTGCCCGCAAGGAAGCATATAACGCGGATATTACTTACGGCACCAACAACGAATTCGGTTTTGACTATCTGCGTGACAACATGGTCATCTATAAAGAGGATAAGGTACAGCGCGGTCATCATTTTGCCATTGTCGATGAGGTGGACTCCATTCTGGTTGATGAGGCGCGTACTCCGCTGATTATTTCCGGCCCTGGTGAAAAGTCCACGGAAATGTACACAGTTGCCGACCGTTTTGTCCAGACGCTGAAAATGGTTAAAGTTGCGGAACTGAATGATAAAGAAGACAATGACGCGCTGTACACGGACGCGGATTACATTGTAGATGAAAAAGCGAAAACTGCGACGTTAACGCCCTCCGGTGTAAAAAAGACAGAATCCTACTTCCATGTGGACAACCTTACGGACGCGGAAAATATCGGCCTGCAGCACTATGTGAACCAGGCGATTAAGGCCCGCGGCGTTATGACGCGTGATGTAGATTACGTGGTCAAAGATGGGGGAGTCATTATCGTCGATGAATTTACCGGCCGCTTGATGTATGGCCGCCGCTATAATGAGGGACTGCATCAGGCAATCGAGGCAAAAGAAGGCGTGCAGGTCGCCCGTGAGAGCAAGACGCTGGCAACCATTACCTTCCAGAACTATTTCCGTCTATACAGCAAGCTTTCCGGTATGACCGGTACGGCCATGACCGAAGAGGACGAATTCCGCGAAATCTATAAGTTGGACGTTGTCGAAATTCCGACCAACAAGCCGATGATTCGCAAAGACCTGCATGATGTAGTCTATAAAACAGAAAAGGCGAAGTTCAACGCGGTTATTGATGATGTTGAGGAACACCACAAAACCGGCCAGCCGGTTCTGGTGGGCACCATTTCTATTGATAAGAGTGAGCAGCTGTCCAAGCTGCTGAAACAGCGCGGTATTAAGCATGTTGTCCTGAACGCAAAGTACCACGAAAAAGAAGCAGAAATCGTTGCACAGGCCGGCAAAAAAGGCGCCGTCACCATTGCCACCAACATGGCAGGCCGTGGTACCGATATTATGCTGGGCGGCAACAGCGAATATATGGCAAAGAGCGAAATGCGCCGTATGGGCTTCAGCTCTGAGATGGTTGCGCAGTCGACGGCTTATGGGGAAACGGATAACAAAGATATCCTCAATGCCCGTAAAACGTACAGCACATTGGAAGACAAGTATAAAAAGGAAATTAAACCGGAAGCGGACGAAGTGCGCAAGGCGGGCGGCCTTTACATTATCGGCACCGAACGCCACGAATCCCGCCGTATTGACAACCAGCTGCGCGGTCGTTCCGGCCGTCAGGGCGACCCCGGTATGTCCCGGTTCTATATTTCTCTGGAAGACGACTTGATGCGTCTGTTCGGCGGCGAACGTGTATCCGCTATGATGGAAACACTGAAGGTCGACGAAGATACACCGATTGAAAACAAGATGCTGACCAAGACCATTGAAAATGCACAGCGCAGGATTGAGGGCCGCAACTTTGCTATTCGTAAAGACGTGCTGAAGTATGACGATGTCAACTCCCGCCAGCGCGAAGTTATTTATAAACAGCGTGACCAGGTACTGGATGGCGCCGACGTGCATGAGCAGATCATGGGTATGGTCAAGCAGGCAATCGAAAATCAGGTGAAGGTTTTCCTGCCGATGGATGAAACCAATATTGATAACCCGCGGCACGACTGGAATATGGATGGCCTGCGTGACCGCTATATGGGATGGCTGCTGAAACAGGGCGACCTTTCCTACACGGAAGACGAGCTGAAAACGCTGAAGCCGGAAGATGTGACCGGAACTCTGTACGAAAAGGCAGAAGAAATCTGCAGCGTGCGTGAGGAGAAATTCGGCAAGGACGTTTGCCGCGAACTGGAACGTGTGGTTCTGCTGAAAAACGTTGATACAGAGTGGATGGACCATATCGACTCTATGGAAGAACTGCAGCGCGGCATTCGTCTGCGTGCATACGGCCAGAAAGACCCGGTCGTAGAGTATCGCATGGAAAGCTATGATATGTTTGATGCGATGATTGATGCCATTCGGGAAAATACTGCCCGTATGCTGCTGACCGTTCGCCTGCAGACAGCGGAAGAACCGCAGCGGGAACAGGTCATGGACCCGACTGCTGCCTCCGGCGCAGAGGGAACAACGGACGACCATACGGCACCGGAAAAGCACAAAGGCCATAAAATCGGCCGCAACGAGCTGTGCCCGTGCGGCAGCGGCCTGAAGTGGAAGAAGTGCACCTGTGCAAAGTATCATCCGCAAGACGGCAGCCAGCCGTATGTAGAGTAAAAGAATAAAGAAAATCCGCAGACACGCTGCCTGTGGATTTTTTTATTAGGGTAAAAAAAGGAAGGACTGCACCAGTCAGGGCAAAGAAAAACATTGCGGAACTGTATCACGTGCTGCAGTCCAGCTGTGGACGAGGACACGCGAATCTGGGCCTGAGTATGGCATTCCACATTTCTATGCGGATAACCATTTGATACGAGAATTGTCCCAACCATTTTCGATTCTTTCCCTAAAACACGTCGGCGAAAGCCAGCACTATCATTTGCTGGTACAAAAAGCTGCCCGCCGAAAGGAATCCCTTTCAGTGGGCAGCTTTGTTTATACGAAATAAAGCGATTTAGAGAGCGGACATTAGGCCTTGCCGTTGCAGCCCATAACATCCGTAATCTTGTGAGAAACCATGTCCTTGACTGCTTCACGTGCAGGTCCAAGGTACTGGCGCGGGTCGAAGTAATCCGGATGGTCATGGAAGCACTTGCGGATGGTAGCAGTCATAGCCAGACGAATGTCGGAGTCGACGTTAATCTTGCAGACAGCCATCTTTGCGGCTTTGCGCAGCTCGCTTTCAGGAATGCCGATTGCATTTGGCATATTGCCGCCGTAAGTGTTAACAACCTTTACAAATTCCTGCGGGACACTGGAAGCACCGTGCAGGACAATTGGGAAGCCGGGCAGACGCTTGGAAACTTCCTCCAGAATGTCAAGACGCAGCTTCGGGTTCTGGCCAGGTTTAAACTTGTAGGCCCCGTGGCTGGTGCCAATGGCAATAGCGAGGCTGTCCACGCCGGTACGCTTTACAAAATCCTGCACCTGGTCGGGGTCTGTGTACATGGCCTTGTCCGCTTCAACGGAAACGTCATCTTCCACACCGCCCAGGGTGCCCAGTTCCGCTTCTACGGTAACATTGTACTTATGTGCGTACTCCACGACTTTTGCAGATTCAGCAACATTTTCTTCATAAGGCTTGGAAGAGCCGTCAAACATAACGGAAGTGAAGCCGTCATCAATGCAGGCTTTGCACATTTCGTAGGACGGACCGTGGTCCAGATGCAGCACAATCGGGATTTCCGGATGCTCTGCCACAGCAGCCTCTACCAGCTTAACCAGATAGGTAGGGTTGGCGTAGGCGCGGGCGCCCTTGGAAACCTGCAGAATGACGGGCGCGTTCAGCTCGCCGGCTGCTTCGGTGATGCCCTGGATAATCTCCATATTGTTTACGTTGAAAGCACCGATTGCGTAACCGCCGTCGTATGCTTTTTTAAACATTCCCCTGGTGTTTACTAATGCCATGGGTCTCACACTCCTGTTAACTTTTATTTTGGCAAATCTTATTATACAACAAACCAAATAAAAAAGAAACATTAAGAAGGACAAACTTCCAGCTAGACGGCTTACTTGTGCGAAACAGTTCGGCCCGCCTGCTGCCGAACCCAACAAAAGATATACTGCTGGGCAAGACCGGCCGCCGGTCCGAAAGATGATGGCGCCACACCGGGAAACCATTGTGCCATGGCTCGCTTAATCCAAACATCTTTTGGAAAAGCTTCCATACGGTGCAGGCCGTACAGCAGGGTGCAGTCGGCCACTTTTGGCCCGACACCAATAATTGTCATCAACTGACGCCGTGCTTCTTCCAGCGGTGCGGTGCGCAGCGCTTCCAGATTCACCGTACCGCTGGCAACTTTTTCGGCGGCGTCCAACAGATACCGTGCCCGGAAGCCGCATCGCAGCGGCGCAAGGTCTTGCTCCGTTTGGCCCGCGAGTGTTTCGGCGGAAGGAAACGGGTGCAGGCTTTTCTGCTGACGCAGGCCGGACATAATTGGGGGCAGGGATTCTTCCTGGCCGCCGCACAGCCGGTTGATAATTCCCTGAATGCGGGGGATATTATTGTTTTGTGAGAGAATGAAGGAACATAGTGCTTCCCACGGGTCCTGCCGCAGAATATGGATACCCATACCAAGCTGAGCAGCTTCCCGCAGGGTGGGATACAGGACGGCAAGCTGCCGCTGCAGTGTGTCATAGTCGGTGCCCAAGTCAAAATAGCTGCACCAAAAAGGGTCTGCTTTTAACAGCGGCAGGTCTTTTTGGGAGACGGTCAGGAAGCGTCCGCCCGCTGTGCCCGAAAACACACCCGGTGCGGTTTCCTGCCAGCGGAAGCACTGCCCGCACAGCAGTGTTTTGCGAAGATTCAACATTTTTTCTCCTTTGCATGAAATAGTAAAAGGAATCAACTAAATGTATAAAGAGCATAATTATGTAAATTTAAGGCGGACTTTCACCAATTTGCAGAAAGCCGATTCTTCCTGCACAGTATATCACGAAAATACGGAAAGTTGAAGAATTCATGTAATTTCGTTTACATAATATAGTTTTTACCAGAGGTGAATAACCTTTCCACCGGCTTTTTGTACTGACTTATCCACAGTTTCAACTGAGTTTTCCACATTCTCCACCAAGTTTTCAACTTAAATTATGTAAACCTGTGGAAATACAGTTTGTATAACGGGGGGCTTCAGCGGGAAAAAAGCAGAAAGTGGGTTCCAATTTTTGGTGCCCAACGCTTTTTCGACAGAGTATCCTTTTGCGCCGAAAATAGGGACGCCGCGGATTCTGCGGAATGGCTGCCGAGTATGGCGAAACCATGAACTTTCCAACATTTTTTTGGAAAGCGCGTGCAGGAGTAGTACCCTTGTGGTATAATCAAATATTATGGGAAATGTATATGGAGGAACCAGAATGAAACCGAATCGCTTGGAGCAGGACGGCCGCGTGCGCGGCGATGATGTGATAGCAGGCCGCAACGCTGTTGCGGAGGCATTGAAAAGCGGACGCCCGCTGGAGGCGCTGTACCTTGCCCGCGGTGTGCACGGCGGAAGCCTTGGCACCTTGACGGCAAAAGCCCGGGAAGCTGGCATACCGGTAAAGGAAGCCGATGCCCGCAAGTTGGACGCTATGTGCGGTGGGGCTGCCCATCAGGGTGTCGTTGCGGTTGCATCGGTTAAGCCCTATGCAACGCTGGACGACGTGTTTGCTCTGGCAGAATCCCGCGGAGAGCCGCCGTTCCTTATTGTGGCAGACGGTCTGGAAGACCCGCATAATCTGGGCGCAGTGCTGCGGGTGGCAGAGTGCGCGGGCGCGCATGGTGTGATTATCCCCAAGCGGCGCAGCGTTGGGCTGACCTATGCGGTCGGTAAGGCCAGCGCCGGTGCAGTGGAATATGTGCCGGTCGTGCGGGTAAATAGCCTGCCAACTGTGCTGGAGGAGCTGAAAAAGCGCGGGGTGTGGCTGTATGCCGCCGATATGGACGGCGAGCCGTGGTGCACCGTGGATTACGCCGGACCGTGTGCCATGGTCATCGGCAGTGAGGGCTTTGGTGTCAGCCGCCTGGTAAAAGAAAAGTGTGACTTTGTCATTTCCCTGCCCATGAAAGGAAAAATCAATTCCCTGAATGCTTCTGTCGCTTGTGGAATCGTATGTTATGAAGTTCTGCGGCAGCGCGCGGGGATCCACTCTAAACGCTAAGTAGAAAGTGGGGAGTAAGATGGAGAACCAGGACAAAAATCATATAGCAGATACACCGGAGAATTCCCTTCAAAAACCGGAAGAACCAATGGCAGATGCCATGGCTTTTTCTTCTACTGCCAAAAAAGAACGCCGCGAAGAGGCGGAGCAAAAGCTGGAAGAGCAAAGACGCCGGGAAGAGGAAGAAAAGCGGCGTCAGGAAGAAGAGAAGTGCCGCAAAGCACTGCAGGAAAAGCAAGAACGGGAAGCCCGCGAGAAAAAAGCGCAGGAAGAGCGGAAACAGCGCGAAGAGCAGGAAAAACATCGGCAGGAACTGCAGGAAAAACAGGATCATGAAGCCCGTGAAAAAGCAGAGCGGGAGGAGAAGGAGCGCCAAGAGGCACTGCAGAAAAAGCAGCAGCAGGAAGAAGAAGAGCGTGCCCGGGAGCGGGAACAGGCAGAAGAAGAACGCGAACAGAAAAAAGAACAGGAAGAGCGTGTCCGTCAGGAAGCCAAAGAATCGGCTGCTACAGAAAAGCAAAAGAAGCACGAAGAGAAAAAGAACCGCCGAAAAAAGAAAAAAGAAGAGATGAGCCTTAGGAAGCAGGACAAACTTCGCCGCCGGAACAAAAAAGAAACGGCGGAGGAGGAAGACCCTTATTATGGCCTGAAACTCAAGTCCCGCGAGGAATACCAGAAAGAGTATGAGGAAACCCTCTCCTTTAAACCCATTCGTCCGGAAGAGGATAGCGAAAAGACAGGCACCTTTACTTACCTGTTTGATAAGGACGATACCGGTATTGACCCGGCCATGAGGGAAAAACTGAAGAACCTGCATGAAAAGCGCCGCCGCCGTGTCAATGAAGTGGTCAAAGAAACCGGCACCAATGACGTGGCCAAAGAAGATATTTATTCCATTACAACGGCCATCAGCTTAGATGATATCCGCAAAGAGGCGGCAAAAAAGGGCGTGGACATCAGCCAGCAGCCAATTCCGCTGGAAGAGCCGCAGAAACCGCGGGAACGTCCCCGGAAAGAAGAAGACAAGCCGTCCATACAGGACCCGCAGGAACGGCCACTGCCTATGCAGGCGGTACAGAATCCGCAGATAGATGCACATTTGCCGGAAGGTGAAAAGACAACGTACCGGCCCACTGGTACGCCGGTACATATTGTACCGCTGAATGACCTGACAACGCCTGTTTTTAATGAGTCCCGCGCTTATCCGCGTGTCAGCCGCAGCGCACCCAAAGAGGAGAAGATGCCCCGCAAAGAGGAACGGGCTTCCCGCCCAGTGATTGCGGCGCCGGCAGCGGAGAAACAGGAAGAAACAGCGATACCGGTTAGCAGGCCGGTTGTTCCGGCGAAGGTGCCGGACCGCTTTGCAGACGCGGCTGTCCCGATAGACAAAACAGATGTGAAGGAAAAGCCGCTGAAGAAAAAGGCGTCTGGCCGTCCGATTGTACAGCTGACAGAAAAAAGCGCACCGGCCGATCAGCCGCAGGAGCCGGTTAAAGAAGCGGAGCTGCCCAAAAAGAAGTCATCCAGCCGTACACCTGTACAGCCGGACAAAAAGATACAGGAACCGCAGCACCGAACACCACCCGTGGAAAAGCCCGCAGCGAGAAAACCGCAGCCGCTGCATATTGCGGGAAGGCCGGAAGAACTGGACGACTACAATGCGCCGGAAGACGCAGCAGCTATTTTCCACCAGCTTGGCGGGGCTCTGCGGGAGCTGGCGCTTCGGCTTTCCATTACCGGAATCTGCAGTGTGCTGGAACTGATTTTCGGTGTGATGGGTGAATTTGGTATTCTGGGTACTTCGGCACTTGGAACAACCGTTTACCTATTAAGTAGCCTTGTGTTCCTTGCAGTGGCGGTCGCTTTTTGCGGTGTCACCGTGTTTGGCGGACTGAAAGCACTGGTCCGACTGCGGGCCAACGCGGACAGCGGTGTGGCAGTTGCCAGTATCGTCGGTTTGATACAGGGCGTGTATTCTTTATTTGCGCAAAACGCCTTTGGCAAGGGTCAGCTGTACCTGTATACAGTGGTTGTCTGTGCAGCGCTGTTCCTCAATACGCTTGGGAAACTGCTGATGGTACGCCGCGTAAATAAGAATTTCCATTATATCACGTCACCGGGTAAAAAATATGCGGTGGAAAAGTTTGATGACCACAACACGGCCCTGCAGATGGCAGAAGGTGTTACCATAGATACACCGGAAATTGCCTGCCAGCGGGAAACCGGATTCCTGAAAAACTTCCTCCGCCTGTCTTACAGCGATGACCCCAGTGACCGCAGCAGCCAGTTCCTTGCGCCGGTTTTGTTCTGTGCCAGCCTGATACTGTTCCTGCTGATGCTGCTGTTCATTCAGCCGGGGGACGTGGGCAGCGCGCTGACCGCTTTTGCGGCGGCAACCTGTGCAAGCATTCCGCTGATGAATATGCTTTCAGTTAACCTTCCGCTGTCGCGTGTCAGCCATGTGGCGACACAGTGCGGCGGCATGATTATCGGCTTCCCGGCTGTGCAGTATTTTTCGGGTGCCAATGCAGTGCTGGTAGACGCAAAGGACTTATTCCCGCGCGGAAGCATTGTTTTGAACGGCATTAAAACGTTCCGCGGCCAGCAGATGGATTCTGCTATTATCGATGCGGCGGCCCTGCTGCAGGCAGCGGGCGGCCCGCTGAGCAGTCTGTTCAGTCAAATTACCCGCAGCCAGATGGCGGGTGCGCCCAAAGTGGAAAATATCCAGTATGAGGACGGCCTTGGCATTTCCGGCTGGGTTGGCGGGCGCCGTGTGCTGATTGGCAGCCGGAAGCTGCTGTCCCACCACAATGTGACGCCGTCCAGTGAAGAACTGGAAAAGAAATACATGAAGGGCGGCCGTCAGGTTGTTTACCTTTCAGTCAGCGGTGAGCTGTCTGCTATGTTTATCATCACTTATAAAGCGGACCGTCACCGTTCACAGGAACTGCAGCGCATGGAAGATAATGGCATTTCCCTGATTGTGCGCAGCAATGACCCCAATGTGACGGCACCGTTTCTGGCGGCTCTGTTTGGGCTGGATACGCATACGGTACGTGTCCTGCCGGACCGGTTGGGACAGGTATATGAGTCCATGGAAAAGCAGCCGAAGAAGGAAGCAAATGCGCTGATTGCGACCAGAGGGCGCACCACAACGATGATGCGTCTGGTAACAGCCTGTGTGCGGCAGCGGTCGAACATCTCGCTTGCCGTGGTTTTGCAGAACGTCAGTGCAGTGCTGGGCTTTGTTCTGGTAGCCTTCCTGTGCTGGCAGAAAGGTATGCAGCAGGTCAGTACCTTGGGCATATTTATTTATGAAGCGTTCTGGTGTTTGGCTATTTGGCTGGTACCAAAATTGCGGAAACCGTAACCAATCGAATATAGGAAAGCTGATGGCCCCGTGTGGGTCACCGGCTTTTTTTATGGTTAGCAGCGGCCTGCTTTTGCCCACGAAAGACGCTGCACACGGAATGCATTTTGATATTTTGCACAAAAAGGATTATATACATATGTATTAGTTATCAAATGTTGCTGAATCTCTTGCCTTGTGTGGTAATATGATATATAATTATGGCAATATGATAATAGATATTTATTAAAAACAACTACCCGTGAAGGGAGAAAGAGCAATGAAATCGTATTCTGCAAAAAACATTTTAAATATTGCGCTGGCAGGCCATTCCGGCGCCGGCAAGACCAGTATTGCGGAAGCTATGCTGAAGCTTTCCGGCGCGACTGACCGCCTCGGCAAAGTGGACAGCGGCAATACCGTATGTGATTACGACCCGGAGGAGGCTCGCCGCGGGGTAAGCATTTCCGCCGCAGTGGCACCGCTGGAGTGGAAGGGATATAAAATAAATCTGCTGGACGCTCCCGGGCTGTTCGACTTTGCCGGTGCAGCTGCCGAAGCGGTGCGTGCGGCGGACAGTGTGCTCATTGCCGTCAGTGGACGTGACGGCGTGTGTGTCGGCACAAAAAAGGCCGTTGCCGCGGCAGACAGCCGCGGGCTGGCCAAAGCTTTCTTTGTCAATGGACTGTGCGATGAGAGCGCTCGCTTTTACCATGTGTTTGAGGATTTGAAAGCGAGCTTCGGTCCGGCGGTTTGCCCGGTTGTCGTGCCGTACATACAGGACGGGCAGGCAAATATTTATATTAATTTACTGGAATACAAGGCCTATGATTACTCCAACGGCGCACCGGTCGAGGTGAAAATGCCGGATATGGGGGACCACCGTTTGCAGGGACTACGCACGGCCATCTGTGAGGCTGTTGCTGAAACAAGTGACGAGATGTTCGAAAAGTATTTTTCTGGACAAGAATTTACACCGGAGGAAGTCATTGTCGGCGTGTCCCACGGCGTAAAGGCCGGCACCATTATGCCGGTATTTTGCGGCGATGCACTGTTGATGCGCGGCATGGAACAGTTCCTGGATGGGATTGTCTGGCTGCTGCCCAGCGCGGCGGAAAAAGCCGCTGAAATCGGCACGGATGTCAACGACGACCCGGTGGAATTGCAGGTAAATGAAGAAGCGGCAACGGCGGCAATTTGTTTTAAGACGATTGCGGACCCCTTTGTCGGCAAGGTCAGTTTCCTCAAGTGCGTTTCCGGAAAAGTGGAACAGGACGGCATCCTTATCAATATGCGTACAGGTGGAAGTGAGCATATCGGCAAGGTGGTGCTGATGCGCGGCAAAAAGCAGGAAGATATGCGTGTGATTCCCGCCGGCGATATCGGTGCAGTGCTGAAGCTGTCCGGAACTGCTACAGGGGATACCCTGTGTGCGCCTGCCCGCAAGGTGACGCTGGACGGCGTGGACTATCCCAACGCGCCGCTGCGCATGGCTATTCTGCCAAAGCAGAAGGGCGAGGAAGATAAAATTGCGCAGGCTATTTTCCGCCTGATGGAAGAGGACCCGACCATTGGGTATGAAAATAATGTGGAAACACATGAAATGGTTATTTCCGGTCTGGGTGAACAGCATCTAGACGTTGTGCTTTCCAAACTGCAGAATCGCTACGGCGTAGAGGCGGTTCTAAAAACACCGCGTGTGCCCTACCGCGAAACAATCCGCAAGACTGTAAAGGTACAGGGACGCCACAAAAAGCAGACCGGCGGCCACGGGCAGTTCGGTGATGTATGGATTGCGTTTAGCCCCTGCGACAGCAAAGATATGGTCTTTGACGAGCACGTTGTCGGCGGCAGCGTGCCGAAGGGGTATTTCCCCGCCGTAGAAAAAGGGCTGCGGGAGTGCATTTCCAGCGGGCCGCTGGCCGGATACCCGGTGGTGGGACTGCACGCGACCCTGTATGACGGCTCCTACCATCCGGTGGACAGTTCTGAAATGGCCTTTAAGACAGCGGCCAGCTTAGCCTATAAAGCCGGTATGCCGCAGGCGGACCCGGTTCTGCTGGAGCCAATCGGTACGCTGAAAGCAACCGTTCCGGATGGCAATATGGGCGATGTAATGGGTGCTGTCAACAAGCGCCGCGGCCGTGTGCAGGGCATGGAACCGGCACAGACCGGCTACCAAACGATTGAAGCAGAAGTGCCGGTATCAGAAATGGCGGACTTTTCTACCTTCCTGCGTCAGGTGACTCAGGGCCAGGGCACTTATACTTTTGCTTTCGCAAGGTATGAACAGTGCCCGCCGCAGATTGCGGAAAAAGTGATTGCGGCCGCCAGACAAGACGGCTGATACAAACGGATACAAACAAAAAGGCAGGCCCTGTTTAGCAGGCCCTGCCTTTTTGTTTGTGTAATCATGATTCATGAAAGTATTTTATAACAGCTGTAAAATGTATTTTTGCAGACTGTTTTCGCTTCCATTTGATACATTACTAAAATAGTATATAAATTCTCAGTGCTTTTATTTGGGATTTTTTACTTGACAGACGCTCCACTTTTACATACAATATAGACAATTCATATAATAATTGTATAGATTAGCGAAACGAAGAAGGCCAGATAGCATGATTCAGTTTGTAAATGTCAGCAAGGAATTTTCAAGCAGCACCGAAAATGTTAATGCACTGCGCGGAGTGAACCTTACCATCGAAAAGGGCGACATTTTCGGTGTTATCGGTTTCAGCGGCGCGGGAAAATCCACCTTGCTGCGTATGGTAAACGCACTGGAAACACCAACTGCCGGTCAGGTATTGGTGCAGGGAAAAGACTTGGAAAAGATTCCCCCTGCCGAACTGCGCAAGGAACGCAAGAAGATTGCCATGGTGTTTCAGCAGTTCAATTTGCTGGATTCCCGCACGGTCTTTGACAACGTCGCCATGCCGCTGAAATTAAACCATATATCCAAAGTACAAATCGCCGACCGGGTGGAGAAGCTGCTCACATTCGTTGAACTTTCTGATAAGTGGGATGCCTACCCCGCAAAGCTTTCCGGAGGGCAGAAACAGCGTGTCGGCATTGCCCGCGCACTGGCGACACAGCCGTCCATCCTGTTATGTGACGAACCCACCAGCGCGCTCGACCCCAAAACGACCGATTCCATTTTACAACTGCTGCAAAAGGTCAACCGGGAGCTGGGCGTTACTATCCTGATTATTACGCATCAAATCAACGTTATTCAAAAAATTTGCAACCGTGTTGCTGTTATGGAAAGCGGCCGTGTTGTTGAGCAGGGGACGGTTTTGGATGTTTTTAGCCACCCGAAAGAATCCATTACCAAAGATTTCGTTTCCACGGTCATTGATGACCACATACCGGAAAGTATTAAAAAATCCATTGCCACCGAGACACGGAACAGCACCATTATGCGACTGCACTTTCTTGGCAGCAATTCCCGTGAAGCACTGATTTCCGCCATCAATAAAAAATTTGATGTGGAAACCAACATTCTGTTTGCTTCTGTACATGAACTGCAAGGAACCGTGCTTGGCACACTGGTGCTTCAGCTGGTTGGCCCGCGGGAAGAAATTGCGGCAGCGGAAACGTATATCCAAAAATCGGATGTTGACTTTGAGGAGGTAGCCGTATGATTGACCTTGACATACCAAATGAAAAAATCCTGCTGGCGGCACAGCAGACTATTTATATGGTCGGCATTGCTTTAATTATCGGCACCATTCTTGGCGCCGCCATGGCAGTTATCCTTGTGCTGACTCGAAAAGGCGGCATCCGCCCAAACAAAATCGTGTACGGCATTCTGAATGCTGTCATTAACGTGGTGCGCAGTATTCCGTTTATTATCTTAATGGTTTTTATTATGCCGCTGACGAAGGCTATTGTTGGCACACGTATCGGTACAACAGCCGCCATTGTTCCATTGGTCGTGTTCATTGCTCCGTACCTTGCGCGTTTGCTGGAAAGTTCCTTACTGGAAGTAAACCGTGGCATTGTAGAAGCGGCGCAGTCTATGGGTGCCACCACATTTCAAATCATCTGGCATTTCCTGTTGCCGGAATCCAGCGGTTCGCTTATCCTTGCATTGACTAACGGCGCCATTGGCCTTTTGGGTGCCACCGCAATGGCGGGTGCTATCGGTGCAGGCGGTGTTGGTGACTTGGCGCTAACCTACGGCTATGAGCGTATGAATTTCCCGCTGATGCTGTTCACTATCATTGTGCTCATTGTTTTTGTGCAGCTGATTCAAGTGCTGGGAAACTTTCTTTCCCGCAGGCTGCGGCATAAATAAACAGCAAAACAGGAAGCAACAAGACAGAGAGAACCTGCAAGGAAGGTTCTCAAGACTTTTTACAACGCAAAGTCATGATATAAAAATGCACATTTTCAAAACACAGAAGAAATTTGAGAGGAGAGGTATTTCATTATGAAAAAGGATTTTATCATCCGTAAAATTACCGCACTCGGACTTGCTGCATTGTTTGCGTCCGTTTCCCTTACCGGCTGCGGTGAAACTGCCTTCTCGTCGTCCGGAAGCACTGCTTCTACCGCGCAGGCAAAAAAGGAATTAAAATTCAGTAAATCGCAGGGGCCGTACAGCGAACTTTTCCAAAAAGGAGTTCAGCCCATTCTGGAGAAAAAAGGATACAAAATTAACGCCGTCGATATGTCTGACCTTTCGCAGGCCGATTCTGCTCTAAATGACGGCGAGGTTGACTTTAATGTAGAACAGCATGTAGCCTATATGAACAATTTTAACAAAACGCAAAACGGACATCTTGCGGCGGTCACACCGATTCCAACGGTTCCGGCCGGTATCTATTCCGGTTCCAAAACTGCGCTGAAACAGCTTACCGATGGATCCAAGATTGCTGTTCCAAATGACGCTGCCAACACCGCACGCGCCTATGTGCTGCTGCAGAAAGCTGGATGGATTAAACTGAAAGCCGGTATAGAACCTACCAAGGCCACACAGGAGGATATTGCAGAAAACCCGTACCACATCCAGTTTGTAGAAATGAAATCCCTAAATATTCCATCTGTGCGCTCCGATTTTGATTTCATTGTTATTACCGGCTCTATCGTATACAATGCAAAAATTGACCCCTCCACCGCACTGCTTGAGGAGGACATTCTGCCCGACCTGATGCTGCATCTGGTTGTAAAAGATTCCGATGAAAACAGCCAGTGGGCAAAGGATATTGCCGCCGCTTACCAGTCTGATGAATTTAAGACATACCTCGACAAAAACAACAACGGTCTGTGGACGGTACCTGATTACAGCAAGAAATAAAGCACGCTTCTAACACACTTTTCCATATTATTCTCAAAACGAAGCGACAACCGCAATACTCGAAAACTGCGGCTGCCGCTTCGTTTTGTTGTCTTTATGGGAGCTTGTACTACTTTGGCGGTTTCGTTCGCCGCCATGTTTGGAACGTTGGAGCAAAATCCACCATAAGCAAAAATTTTTAAATTTTCGCTGTCATGAGTTTCTGTGTAACTTTCGCCGCTTTCTGCAAATCTTTCGTGGTTGTGTATTCATCGCAGGAATGGCAGCGATACATGGCACTGGAAATGACCAGCCCCGAAATGCCGTGCCGCGCAAACTGGTTTGCGTCACTGCCGCCAAAGGTACGAAATAGATTTAGCTCCACGCCGGATGCGCGGCAGGCAGCGGCATAGCGCTGCACAACCGGATGACTCTTGGAAATTTCATAGGCATAGCAGCCAAAGCGGCTGCTGACACGGCAGGACGCGCCGAATGATTTTGCAGCATTCTGAAACACGGTAATCACATTTTGCAGAACCCGCTCGGCAGTTTGGTGGGAGTAGGAGCGCAGTTCTCCGCTGACTACGCATTTATCCGGTACAATGTTGGTTGCTGTTCCGCCTTGAATGGTGCCGATATTCAGCGTTGTTTCTTCATCCGATTTTCCCATTTTCAACTTGCTGACTGCCAAGGCCGCCGCCGCAACCGCATGAATACCCTCCTGCGGGGCAAATCCGGCATGCGCGGCCTTGCCGGTCAGCTCAAACGTAAAGGAGCAGATGGTGGGTGCGGCATAAGCTGCGCCACCCACCGCGCCGCTGAGGTCAAGCACATAGGCTTCCTTTGCGTGGACCTTGCTGTAATCGAATACTTCACTGCCGCAGTCATAGGGTTCTTCCGCAATCGTGAATAGAATCTCCAGTGGGCGATGGGGAAGAGAGTCCTCTTTGATGGATTCCAGTGCCTCCAGAATGATGGAAAGCCCGCTGACATCATCCGCACCAAGCACGGTAGTGCCATCGCTGGTGATGGTGCCATCCGGGTGAACCGTTGCTTTTTTCCCAAGTGCTGGTGCCACAGTATCCATATGCGCAGCAAACAAAAGCGGCTCACCCTCCTGCGTGCCGGGCAGGGTTGCCAGCAGGTTGCCGGCGGTGCCATTTGTCTTTTTGGCGGCATCATCCTCCACAACGGTCAGCCCCAATTCTTGTAGGCGTTTTGTCAGGAAGTCCGTCATGGCGCGTTCCCCAAAAGACGGGCTGTCAATTTTCGTCAAGCTGCAAAAGGCTTCTGTAATTCTTTTTTGGCATATCATTGTGTACCACTCCTGACAATCTAAATTATAAGCAAAATGGTAATATATAAATTTATATATGATTGTATATACTTGCAGGAAATTTGTCAAGTAAGTGCAGAAAACTTTTTATGCCATACGGTAAAGCTGACAAAACTGTACACGCGAACATGGCATTTGATATTTCACGGTGATTTCGTGACAGCATAGAAAACACCCCCAAAGTAGTTACAGCATACCATACTGTTTCACTTTGGGGGTGCAGTTCAAAACGGGCTTTTGTATGTGCATCATTTAAAGAGAGGAGTCATGCGGAGAGGGCGGCCCTTCTTCTTTTACGGCCAAACCCTTTTTTTTGCTGTCACGCAGCGGAGATGAGGTATCCACCAGAATGATGTCCTGCCCAATCAGCCGAATGTCCGACCACGGCACAATTTTGTCGTCTTCCCGGCCGAACAAACCGAAAAAGCGCAGCCTGCCGTAAATGACCAGCGCCAGCACCGAGGCCGTGTCGGTGTCAATTTCCACATCCCCAACATTTCCCAGACGGGTTCCGTCACGTACATTGATTACT
Source organism: Caproicibacterium sp. XB2 (assembly GCF_044880635.1). NCBI lineage: Bacteria > Bacillati > Bacillota > Clostridia > Eubacteriales > Oscillospiraceae > Caproicibacterium > Caproicibacterium sp. XB2. Next base: position 113,004 of record NZ_CP173227.1, read on the forward strand.
TCCTTGCGGTGCAGGTCATATACTCTGCTGTGCAACGCAAATCACCTCTTATCAATGCCTATGCAAAAGGGATATGGAAAATGCCGGGAAGGTCATTCCCTTGTCCGGCTTACTGTTACACAGTGGCGGCCAAGCTGATTGTAGCGTTCTTCGGTCAGCTGCCGTGTCAGGCGGGTGGGACCGGCGGTGTTTTCCGGGTCCTCCAGCCAGCAGCAGGTTTGGTCATAGCCGACCAGAACCATGCAGTCGGTGTTCCTTGGCCAGCAGCAGGTGCCACCCTCCGGTGTATTCCATTTGAGCGGGACAGAGGGCTTGTCCATATTGACCGTTGCCCACAAAAGCACCGGTTCACCATTCGCAACATATTTTTGCAGAAGACTGTCCAGTGAGGCACCGGTTGCGTCCTTTGCCCGCAGCTGCGGCGGCAGCAGCTGGGATAGCGACGCGGCGACAGGATCGGCAAAACAGCCGGCACTGCCTTTTTTGCGCGGGTTACCGGCAAAGGCCGTATTGGGGTTTGGACCGAGCAGACCACCGCTTTTTGCCTGTTGCAGCGGTGCCTTTTGCAGAGAAGACACGACGCTGTCCAAACTAGCCGGAATGCCCCAGTAGTGCAGCAGCATCAGCTCACTGACAGATTCACTGCCGCACGGCAGCAGGTTCGTGGCGCTGCAGTAGGGAAGCTGCAGCTGCAGTGAAACAGGCGGCGTTCCGGGGCGGCTTCCCTTTTCACTGCCGGTTCGGGGCATTGCGCTGGCATGGAAAAATCCCAGTGTGCCGAAACCGACGGTACTTACCAGAAGAAGGCTTAAGCATTTGCGGCGCAGACGCGCGGCACATTCCTTCGGGGAATTGCGGCGGCCATAGTGCAGCATTTGTTTTTGCTGTATCCATTTTTTTCTCAGCAGAATCCAGACGTTTCGCATTTTGTCCATCAACTCCTGCCTGCTATTCTACAGGATTTTTTGGATAAAAAGCATCGCTTTTTGTCAGAGCAGCAAAAGGGCCGGTCCTTTTTCAAAATTGGCCCCATATGCGGTTTATCTGGAGGAGGGATAGAGCGTACCGGCGTTTTTCCCGGAAGAGGAAGGGCTGCTGTCCATAGAAGATTTCTGCGGCTATCCACTCTGCTGGGTGCTGCCGGACTACCCATTCTGCGGGGCAGTTCTCTGTTGTACTGCTGGCAGCGGATTTTCGAATTGCCTGTGTGATGCAGCTCTGCCCGATGTTCCAGAGATCCAAGAAAAAGGACAGTGCAAGGATGCCCAAAAGAACCCAGAACGCGGGCCCGGCCCGCCATATTTTTGCTTTTTCCTGCAATCATCATTTCTTCATGCGGGTTCCCAAAAAACGGAGATTCACGATTCAATCATGAGCACAGCGGGCAGGAAAGACCATTTGCTGGTTTTTATCGTAAAGAAACTGCCTGACCATTAACGGGACATCAGGAGAATTTACAGGTCCCTTTTCACCTTTTGTAGGGCGGCTTTTTCCAGCCGAGAAACCTGTGCCTGGCTGATGCCGATTTCCTTTGCAACTTCCATTTGTGTTTTTCCGTGAAAGAAACGCATGGACAGAATGTTTTTTTCTCGGTCCGAAAGATCATGAATAGCCTGTTTCAGGATAATTTCATCAATCCAATTATTGTCATCGTTGTTATCGCCCACCTGGTCCATGACATAAATGGTATCCCCGCCATCCGAAAAAACCGGTTCATATAAGGAAATAGGGTCCACAACGGATTCCAGTGCCAGCACAATATCCTCCCGCTTTATATCCAAAATGGCGGCCAGCTCGTCCGTGGTTGGTTCCCGGTCGTGCTTGGTGAGGAACGCTTCTTTCGCCTTCATGGCTTTGTAGGCAGTGTCGCGCAGGGAGCGCGAAACACGGATGGAGTTGTTGTCCCGCAGATATCGCCGGATTTCACCGATAATCATAGGAACCCCGTAGGTTGAAAAGCGGACACCCTGGCTGGTATCGAAGTGGTCAATAGCTTTCATCAGGCCAATACAGCCGACCTGAAACAGGTCGTCCAGGTTTTCACCTCGGTTGGTGAAACGCTGGATAACGCTTAGCACCAGACGAAGGTTGCCGCGAATCAGCTTATCACGGGCGCTTTTGTCACCAGCGTGCATTTTTTTAAGCAAATCCATTTTTTCGGCCTCTGTCAGTACCTTGAGGTCCGCGGTGTTGACACCGCAGATTTCCACTTTATTGTTCTGCATCTTACCGCTCCCTTCCAGTTGCAGTATTGCCTGTACGGGGCGGCAGTATGCGGGAAAGGCCGATTGACCCCAAAAAGTGGATATGATATACTATAAAAGTTTGAAAGAATACGGAGAAAACCGCGGAAAAGACGCAGCAGGAGGCGGAATCTGCGGAAAATTTTAAAGGGGTAAACGTGAAATTTATCATACCGGACTATGTACAGAAAACTTTAATATCCCTGCGAACTGCCGGCTGGCAGGCGTGTCTGGTAGGCGGCTGTGTGCGGGATACACTGCTGCACCGGACACCGAATGACTGGGACATCGCGTCGGCCAGCACACCGGGACAGACGGAGTGTGCCCTGGCTGCATTTCCTTGTCTGGAAACAGGCGTACAGCATGGCACGGTTACGGTCTTGTCGGACGGACACCCCGTGGAGGTGACCACTTTCCGTACGGACGGGACCTACAGTGACAACCGCCGCCCGGACAGCGTTTCTTTTACCCGGAGCCTGCCGGAGGATTTGCGCCGAAGGGATTTTACCATCAACGCCATGGCATGGGACAATGGAACGCTGGTGGATTTATTCGGCGGATTTTCGGACCTAAAGGCGGGCGTTGTCCGATGCGTCGGCAGCCCGGACGTTCGTTTTCAGGAGGACGGCCTGCGCATTCTGCGGGCACTGCGCTTTGCCAGTGTGCTGGATTTTTCCATTGCGCCGGAAACAACGGCGGCTGTGCACCGGCAGCGGGGCCTGCTAAAAAAGATTGCTGCGGAACGCATTGGCGCGGAACTGGGCAAGCTGTTGTGCGGGCCGGGTGCCGCGCGTGTGCTGCGGGATTTTTCTGATGTGTTGTTTACCATTCTTCCGGAACTTGCCCCACAAAAAGGATGCCCACAGCGTAGCCCTTATCACAGCTATGACGTTTGGGAACATACACTGCACGCCGTACAGGCCGCGCCGCCGGAGGTGCCAATAAGGTTGACAATGCTGCTGCATGATATAGGAAAACCGGCCTGCCATACAACCGATGAAACCGGAACAGACCATTTTTATCGTCATGAATCTGTTGGTTCAGAGATGGTTGGTCCGGTCCTAAAGCGTCTGCGTTGTTCAGCAAAGCTGAGCCGCCAGGTACAGGAGGGAATACGCCGCCATATGCTGTTCATGGAACCGGACGAGCATATTCTAAAACGGCGGCTGCGACAGTTTGGTCCGAACTTCTGCCTGTTTCTATTACAGGTGCAGCGGGCGGATACAGCGGCACAGTCTGCGGCGGTGCAGGACCGCCTACGGGTGCTGGACCAAACGGAAGCACTGCTGCGAAAGCTGCTGCAGCAGCAGGCCTGTTTTTCACGTGCGCAGCTGGCGGTAAAGGGAAATGACCTGACAGCGCTGGGGCTGCACGGCGCGGAAGTTGGGGAAGCGCTGTCATTCCTGCTGGAAGCGGTCATTTCCGGGCGGTGCCCCAATGAAAAACAAGCGCTGCTGACCATTTGGCAGGAAAAATCGCAAATGTAGAGGGTATTAAAAATGTCACTGATTTCTGTGAAAAATGGAATATGTTATAATAAAAGGAATTTGTTTTGAGGCAGACGGATAAAAAGACTTTGCACCAACAGGCGGGAGGAAAAAGAATGGAACGTGTAGCGGTTTTAATTCCTTGCTACAATGAAGCAAAAACGATAGAAAAGGTGGTCCGGGACTATCACGAAAGCCTGCCGGATGCCGATATTTATGTATATGACAATAATTCCACAGACCATACGGCGGAGCTTGCGGAAAAGGCGGGCGCCATTGTGCGGCATGAATATCGGCAGGGCAAGGGCAACGTGATGCGTACCATGTTCCAAGAAGTAGAAGCCGACTGCTACCTGATTACGGACGGCGATGATACCTATCCTCCCGAAAAGGCACCAGAAATGGTGCGGATGATTCTGGACGGCAAAGCGGATATGGTCAACGGTGACCGGCTGTCCTCTACCTACTTTGAGGAAAACAAGCGTCCGTTCCATAATGCGGGCAACGTAATGGTGCGCAGCCTTATCAACCGAATCTTCCATACCGATGTGCACGATATTATGACCGGAATGCGCGCTTTCAGCCGTGTTTTTATCAAAAACTTCCCGATCCTTTCCCAGGGATTTGAAATCGAAACGGAAATGACGATTTACGCGGTCGAGCGCAACTTCATCATTCGGGAGATACCGATTGCTTATCGGGACCGGCCAAACGGCAGTGTGTCGAAGCTGGATACCTACTCGGACGGTTTTCGTGTGCTGCGTACCATTTTTCGCCTTTTTCGCGATTATAAGCCGCTTTTATTCTTTGGAATTTTTTCTCTGCTTTTTTTGATTGTTTCCCTATGCTGTTTTATTCCCGTTGTGCATGAATATTTTATGACCGGCTTAGTACCGCGTTTCCCAACACTGATTGTCGGTTCTACATTTGGTATTTGCGCGTTGCTGTCCCTTTTCTCCGGCATTATTTTGGAGGTTTCGGTGAAACAGCGCAGCCGCATTATTGAAATGCTGACGAATTTATCTATGGAGATGAACAAGCATGGAGAAAAGTAACTCCCCTGTTTCTGTGCCGTGTGGAATAGCGGCCGCGGTGTGCAGTGTATTTTTAGCAGCAGTGACACTGTGCTTTTTTCGGGCACCGCTGTTCCTGCTGCTTCCCGCGGCCGCGGGACTGTTCCTATTGCTGCGGCAGATAAGTCAGGTACATAACCGGCGGCTGTTTGTCTGCAATGCGGTCTTTTCTTTGCTGCTGGCGATTTCCTTTATCGCCGGAAATAAAGCAAACCTGCAGAGTGGTCAGACAATGTCTTCGTTCCTGCACAATGACCTGCTTCCTTTGGCGGCGCTGGGAGCGGTGTTTTTCATCTGCTTCTCCTGTATGTCGGATTTTATAGGCCGTCATCCGGTGCATTTGTGCCGCAAAAGGCGGCGGCTTTCTCCGGGAAAAATGTGGCTGGCATCCACTCTCGTTTTGTTTTTCAGCTGGATTCCCTGTTTGTTTGTCTTTTATCCCGGAAACATTTCGGGTGATTCTGTGGCTTGTATTGTTCGCGCGCTGGGAAAGGTGCCGCTTTCCAACCAACAGCCGCTTCTGTATATTTTGCTGATACGGCCGGTCCTGCAGTTTGCGTTTGCCATTGGCAGGGACATCAATTTTGGTGCAGCACTGTTCCTGACACTGCAGACCGCGGTAATGGCCGTGGTTATTGGCTACTTCTTTTGCTGGCTTACCCAAAAAGGTGCGGCGCCGTGGATTCAAATTCTGTGTATGGCTTATTTTGTGCTGAACCCGGTTTTTTCGATTTATGCGGTGACCATGTGGAAGGACATTTTGTTCAGTGCATTTACGCTGCTTTATCTGCTGCAGCTGTATAATATTTTGCAAAGCGGCGGGGAAAAGCTGCAAAGTCTGGGCTATCTGGTGGGCTTTGTACTGCTGAATATACTGCTATGTTTTTTACGCAACAACGGATATTATTTGGTCTTTGTTACACTGGTGATTCTGGCAGTTTTGTACCGGAAGTACTGGAAACGGGTGCTGCCGGCATTTCTTGCAGTGCTGATTTTGGTGCCGGTGATACAGGGGCCGGGCTATAAGGCAGCCAATGTCGCGGCAAGTCCATTTGCAGAATCGGTCGGTATTCCATTGCAGCAAATCGGCTATACGGTGGCGAACGACGGTGCTGTCACAGTGGAGCAGAAAGCGTTCCTTAACCAGATTCTGCCGCTGGACACCATGAAAAAATCGTACAGGCCTTATATTGTAAATCCCATTAAATTCAATTCCGCTTTTAACAACAACTTTTTGGAAAGTCATAAGGGAGAATTTATCAAGGTTTGGGCACAGATGCTGCGTCCGAATTGGAAGAAGTACGTTAAGGCCTACCTAATGGAAACGGTGGGATATTGGCACATCGGAACAGCCAACTGGATTGCATTGTACGGCGCGGTGGACCCGGAGATGTGCCGCATGGTAGGCATTGTACAGCCGGATGCCGTCAGCTTTGCGTGGAGCCGTGGCGCCGTGAAGAACAGCCTTGACTGTCTGCAGAAACAAATTCCGGTTTTATCGCTGATTTTGAGCATCGGGTTCCTTTTTTGGGCGGTCTTGTATGCGGCATTCCAAATGATTATACAGAAACGGCGAAAGAAACTTTTGCTGTTGGTGCCACTTTTGCTGCTGTGGCTGACGCTGATGGTGGCGACACCGACTTTCTGTGAATTCCGGTATATGTTTGCCTTTTCGGTCGCTTTTCCGCTGGTAGTGCTGCTTTCCTTTCCAGTGGAACAGCGGGAGAAAATGAACAGTCCCCGGCACCTAAAAACAGAATAGACAGAAAAAAGCAGGTGATGCAGTGCCCTAAATTGGGCACTGCATCACCTGCTTTTTATTATGCTGTATGTAATGATTTAGTCCGCCGTATCCTGACCTTTCGGCAAATGACGCATGAGATAGATATAAGCAATACACAGCGGAATGCAGCTGCCAATCCATGCCAATGGGTTAGAAGAGGAAGCTCCGGCGAAGCCGAGTGGTCCAACCAGCGCAAGCGCAGCTACGGTGCGCATGACCAGTTCCATAATGCCCGCAAACGTAGGGACAAAGCTTTTGCCCAGCCCCTGCAGGGTGTAACGGATAATAAACAGAATCGCCAGAATAAAATAGCATACACCGTTGATAATCAGATAGATTTCCGCAAGGTTGACGACATTTTCAGCACTGCCGACAAACAGCCGAACCAGCGGTTTTCCAAAAAAGATGTTGACAAAGGCCATGACAATACTGAAGGAAATGGAAATCAGCAAACATTGTTTAACGCCTTTGCGAATGCGGTCAAATTTACCGGCACCGTAATTTTGGGCGGCATAGGTAGCCATCGTCATGCCAAAGGACATCATGGGTTGAATGGCAAGCTGGTCCACCCGGCAGGCAGCGGTGTATCCGGCGACCGCTGTGGCACCCAAGCCGTTGAGTGCCGTTTGCAGAATCAGGGTACCCAGCGCAATAATGCTGCTTTGAAAGCCCATAGGGAAGGCGATGCGCATATGTGTCCCGAGTTCCCAGGCAGTGATATGCCAGTCTTCTCGGCGCAGGTGCAGAATGGGAAACTTTTTTGCAATGAACATCAGGCAGCAAACACAGGAAATTAGCTGAGAGGCTACAGTGGCAATGCCGGCACCTGCCACACCCCAGTGAAAAACTTTGATGAAAGTGAGGTCCAGTACGATATTGATAAGGCACGCGATGACTAGAAATAAAAGTGGCGTGCGGCTATCCCCCAGCGCGCGCAGAATGTTGGATAATAGGTTAAACAGCATAGCAGCCACAATACCGCCCATAATGACAATGATGTAGCTGTAAGCATACGGATAAATTTTTGCGGGTGTGTTCATCCAGCGAAGCATTTGCCCCGCCAAAAGCATGCCGGCCAGAGTCAGCACAACAGTTGTGCCGGCGGCGATGAGCAGCCCAGCAGCAAAGCTGCGCCGGACACCGTCCGTATCCCCGGCACCAAAGCGCTGGGCGGTCAAAATGGACAGGCCGGCAGCGATGCCCTCGGCAAAGCCGAGAATGAGGAACGAGATGCCGCCGGTGCAGCCGACACCTGCCAGCGCGTCCACACCCAGTGTTTGTCCAACAATCAGGGTATCTGCCATGTTGTAAAACTGCTGAAAAAGGTTGCCGATGAGTAGCGGAATGGTGAAAAAGAAAATAAGTTTTGCGGGATTGCCGCGGGTAAGGTCTTTGGTCACAATATGTCTCCTCTGATATGTAAAGTTACTGAAAATGAATGGGACCGGCAAACTGAAAACGTTTGCTGGGAAGCAGTTCTATAGTATTCCATAAAGGGGTAGGCCTGTCAAGCCCTATTTTCGATAAAAATAAAGAAAGTGTATATTTGCGGTACCTGCGGCAGACACTAATTGGAAAGATTCCGAGATGAGGTGACAGCAATGGATATTCTGCGGGCATTTTTGGTAGGTGGTGCCATCTGTGTGGTGGGGCAGTTGCTGATGGACCTGACGAAACTGACACCGGCCCGTATCCTGGTGAGCTTTGTTACGGCTGGCGTTATTTTGGGTGCGGTCGGGCTGTATGGTCCGCTGGTGCAGTGGGCCGGCGCTGGTGCTACAGTTCCGCTGACGGGGTTTGGCTATCTGCTGGCAAAGGGAACCAAGCTGGCAGTGGAACAGCACGGCGCCGTGGGCATTTTTACCGGTGGGCTGGGCGCGGCTGCCGGAGGCGTAGCGGCCGCGGTGGCGTTTGGCTATCTGGCGGCGCTGCTGGCAAAACCGGGCGACAAGAGCTGAAAATGGATACAAAAAATGGGCGGACCCCGAAAAAGGGCCCGCCCAACCTTTTTGCATGGTGTTTACTGAATAGAGCAGTCCAGGTAGTGCTCCAGTTCCTCTTCATCCTTCTGCTTCTTTTCGAAGTAAAGGGTGGCCGCAACGATTGCCGCGGCAATTGCCGCTAAAGCAGAAACAATGGACAAAAACACCGTAAAACTGCTTTTCTTTTCCAATGCGAGCACCTCCGCCCTAAAGATTTCGATATACAATACCAATGTAAATATCATACCCGAAACAGCTGAAAAAGTCAAGCTGAGGAAATAGGCAGGCATGAAAAAAGCAGGGCACATTAGCCCTGCTCTGCATTTTTCGGAAAAAGAAAAATGGATATTTTTCAGCCGACAGCGTTCAGCTGACGGGCCAGGCTGCTTTTCTTTCTGGCAGCGGTATTTTTCTTTATAATGCCCTTCGCAGCAGCATGGTCGATTGCCTTTACGGCAACGCGTACGGCCTCAGCCTTATTTTCGGCATTGGCGCTGATTGCGGCGTTTGCTTTTTTAATATCGGTCTTCAGGCCGGAGTTAATCACTTTGTTGTGTGCGGCTTTGGTAGCAATGACCTTCACGCGCTTTTTTGCGGATTTAATGTTTGGCATGGTCACACCTCCTTTTCAATAGTCGTCACGTATTTATCATACTATCATTTTTGCGAAGAAAATGCAAGCGCTTTTGAAAATTAAATAAACAGCAGGCGTTGGGGTGGTTTTTCCGGAACTTTTTCGGGGATACTGCAAATAGGGACACCTGTAAATAACAACAAAGGAGAGAACGCCCATGGGGTATCGTACAGACCTTGCGCTGGAGCGAGCGGAAGCAAAGACAAAAAAAGAGAGCATGAACGGTCTGCAGGTCAGCCGAATGGAGGAGAACGGCGTCCACTATATCACAGTCGAGGCGCCGCAGATTACCGGAACAGTAGAGGGGGATGGAAAGCTGCGCCACTTCCTTTCGCAAGAGATTGCGGCCCTGCTGCCGAAAAAGGGAGAAGTGCTGGTAGCGGGGCTGGGAAACCCGCAGGTTACGCCGGATGCATTGGGGCCGCTGTGTGCTGACCGTGTTTTGGCAACCCGGCATGTGCGCGGCCATATCGGTGTACAGACCGAACTTGCCGGTCTGCGCAGTGTCTGCGTTGTCAAGCCGGGTGTGCTGGGCACAACAGGAATTGAAACGGCTGAACTGCTGCGTACGCTGATACGCGGCCTGTGCCCCGCGGCGGTTATCGCAATAGATGCGCTGGCGGCGGGCCGGCTTCATCGTTTGGGCAAGACAGTGCAGCTGAGTGACGGCGGCATCTCACCCGGTTCCGGCGTAGGAAATGACCGGCCTTCCCTGTGTGAGACGACGCTGGGCATACCGGTTATTGGGCTGGGGGTACCGACCGTGGTGGACGCCTCTACACTGTGCAGCGACCTGTGCGCTCAGACCGTGCCGTGCGCGGAGCAGATGATGGTGACGCCGCGCGGTATTGACAGTTTGGTTGCGCGGGCAGCGCATTTGTTGGCGCTGTCGGTAAACTGCGCCCTAAACCCCAGCTTGGAGCCGGAAGTTTACGAGCAGCTGACCGGTGCCTGAAAAGGCCTTATGAAATAAGCGCTTTCAGCTGCTTTGCCAGCACCTGCCCGAACAGCGCGCCGGAATAAGTTGCTTCATCCAGTGTGTTCACTTCTGTGCCGAATTCACAGAGCAGGGAGCCGGGCGTCATTTGTTCGTTGTAGCGTGTAGGGCCGAAGTTCAGCGGACGCATGAGGTGCGGGTACTGCTCTGCGGCACCTTTCTGCAGGCGCACGGCTAAGCGCAGGTTTTGCTCCCAGTTTGGGAAATTGAGAGAACCGGTATCATCACAGCCGGAAATAATCATAATCTGACAAGCACGTTTGCCGTTTACAAGGACCGTTGGTTTATAGCGAGTGCCGGTTGTGCTGCTGGTCATGGTGTCACGGTGGACGTCAATGGTCACTTGAATGGACGGGTATTTGGCGAGGTTTTGGCTGATGGTGTGGGCACTGCGGGTATAGCTGCCGTTAAATGCGGGGTCGTCGTGAATGGTAGTATCATGAACAGCGCCAATGCCCGCCGCCCGCAGGCTTTTTGCCAGCGCTTCCCCGACCGTGACCACACTTTTGGAGGGGTCGCGGCTGCGGGTGACACCGGCGTAGGCTTCTGTTGTATGGGTGTGATAAATGAGCACCATAGGGGTGCCGTTGGCCTTTATTTTTAGGGGCGGGCGTTCCCGCAGAACAGCTGCCGCGTCCAGCTTATGATTCTGATTGGAATTTTTATAATGAAAACCACACTGGCTTTCGCCGGTATCGGAAAGGTCAGTTTCATAAATACCGCCGCCAATGAATTTGCTTGGCAGTTTTTGTGTTTGCACACGGCCGGACGGAATGGAAACAGTCGGTGCGGAGGAAGCGGATTTTTTGGAAGAGGAAGCAGGCTTTTTGGAGGAGGAAGCGGGCGAGGAAAAAGAGGAAACGGCTTTTTCGGGCACTGATGCGGCCGGTGCCTTGGAAGAAAGGCGCCGTTCCTGTACGGCGCCGACCGGCAAAATGAATTCGGCGGCCGCGAGAGCACCTTTCTGTGCGGAAAGAATGGGCAGCCGCGTAACGGCACAGGCACAGGCCGCTGTCATCAGCGCAACAGCGCATACGGCCTTGCATTTTTCGTTCATCAGTGAAATCCCTCGATTCTTTATGAATATTCCCGTACAGGTAATATAGTATAAAGAATCTTATGGGAAAAAGATGGCGGATATGAACATGGGGCAGGCAAAAAACTTTGACAGGGGGCATAAACGAGTGAAACAGGAGAAAAAGCGGATATTTTGGTCGGCTTGTCTGGGCACACTGGCGGCCTTGCTGTTGCTGACGGGATTTGGTACAGCAGATGTAGTCTGCCGCCATACAGCCTTTGCGGACGGCAAAACCTTGTATCAAGCCGCACTGCGGCCGGCGCTGCTTCGACAGGGAACAGTTTGTAAATTTACGGATTTATGTTATAATCAGTTCATAAAAATGATTTGCCCGGAAGCGCTGGAGGATTGAACTGTGACTTGTCGCAAAAAGAAACGAAATCACCTTCTTTATCTGGCTGCGGTACTGTTGTGTACAGCGGCCCTGTTTTATGCTGTCGGTATGCCAGTGCAGGCGGTCTCCGGCGCGGGCGGAAAAAGCAGTTCGACCGCGGCAGTTTCAAAAGGAACGGTGTCAGCGGTGTCGTCAAAGCCGACGGTATCTTCCCAGGAATCGACTCCTAAGGCGGCCTCTTCCAAACGGACGGTGGTTTCTTCCCGACAGAAAACGCATTCACGGACATACACACAGCGGACCTCGTCCCGAACAGTGACCTCTTCCCGGAGAGCTTCTTCCCAAACACGAACATCACGGAGGAGCACCGCTTCCACTGCGTTGTCCAAAAGTTCAGCTTCTGCTTCCAAAACATTATCAGCCTCCTCTAAAAAAGCAGATGCTGCTGCCGGTATTGCACTGCCAAGTGTGGGGGCTGTATCAGAGGAAAACCCATTTGCCAATCCAGTCAGTGATGCAAGCCGCAATACCGCGGTTAACGGTGTGGGCATTGCGCTGTGGGTCGCTGTCGTGACGGCCAGTGTGCTGATTATTCTGTTGCTGCGCCGCAACCGCAGACGGAAAAAAGGACAGACCATTGAGTTCCTGCAGCACCGGCCGGGACGGGGCGGTAAAAAGAAACATCTGCTGGCTGATAAGTATTATCAGAATGACTTCAGCCATTTACATTTGGATTCGTAAATAAGGAACTGCCGCAGTGCAAAATACAGCACTGCGGCAGTTTTTATTCGTCCAGTTTAAGCACAGAAAGGAATGCGTCCTGCGGCAGCTCCACGGAGCCGACTTTGCGCATTCGCCTTTTGCCTTCCTTTTGCTTTTCCAGCAGCTTCTTTTTACGGGAAATATCGCCGCCGTAGCACTTGGCAAGCACATCCTTGCGCAGGGCTTTCACTGTTTCCCGCGCGATGATGCGTCCACCGATGCACGCCTGAATGGGAATTTCAAAAAGCTGACGCGGAATTTTATCCCGCAGCTTTTCTACCATTTTGCGGGCACGGGCATAGGCCTTGTCCTCATGGATAATAAAGCTCAGAGCATCCACCGGTTCACCGTTGATAAGAATATCCAATTTTACGAGGCGGCTTTTTTCATAGCCGGCCAGTTCATAGTCGAAGCTGGCATAGCCGCGGGTATGACTTTTTAGTGCGTCAAAGAAGTCATACACAATTTCGTTCAGTGGCAGCCGGTAGTGAATATCTACACGGTCGGTGTCGATATACTGCATGTTCTGGAATACACCGCGTCGGTCCTGGCACAGTTCCATAATATTGCCAACGTACTCACTGGGCGCATAGATGTGCGCGTCGGCGATAGGTTCCTTTGCTTCCGCAATGGTGGAAGGGTCCGGATAGTTAGTCGGGTTGTCAATGTGTTTGGCGGTGCCGTCCGTCAGTGTGATTTCGTACACAACGCTGGGCGCGGTTGTAATAAGGTCCAAGTGATATTCCCGCTCCAGCCGTTCCTGCACCACTTCCAGGTGCAGCAGACCAAGAAAGCCGCAGCGGAAACCGAAGCCCAGTGCCACACTGGTTTCCGGTTCAAAGGAGAGGGCTGCGTCATTTAGCTGCAGCTTTTCCAGTGCGTCGCGCAGGTCGGGGTATTTTGCACCGTCCGCCGGATAAATACCGCAAAAAACCATCGGCTGGGCGGCGCGGTAGCCGGGCAGGGACTTTTCCGCCGGCCGGTCCCGCAGGGTAATGGTATCACCAACGCGGGCGTCCTTTACTTCTTTAATGGAAGCAGTAATGTAGCCGACGTCACCCGCCTGCAATACACCGGTTGGTTCAAAAGAAGTGGCGCGCATATAACCGCACTCCACAACCGTGAAGTCACAGCCGGTTGCCATCATGTGAATGACATCGCCGGTGTGTACAGTTCCGTTCTTCAGCCGGACATGAGCGACAGCACCGCGGTAAGAGTCATAATAGGAATCAAAGATAAGCGCCTGCAGGGGGGCACCTGCATCGCCCTGCGGCGGTGGAACAAGGTGGACAATCTGCTCCATAACGTCGCGGATATTCAGGCCGGTTTTGGCACTGACGCAGGGGGCATCCTGCGCGGGGATGCCAATGACGTCTTCAATTTCTTTTTTCACCCGATCGGGGTTGGCACTGGGCAGGTCTATTTTATTGATGACCGGAAGAATTTCCAACCCGGCATCGGCGGCAAGATAGGTGTTTGCCAGCGTTTGGGCCTCAATGCCCTGTGTTGCATCGACCACAAGCACAGCGCCCTCACAGGCGGCCAGCGAGCGGCTTACTTCATAGTTGAAGTCCACATGCCCGGGGGTATCAATCAGGTTAAAAATATAATCCAGCCCATCTTTGGCGGTGTACACCAAAGTAACCGCGCGAGCTTTAATAGTAATGCCGTGCTCACGTTCCAAGTCCATGTCGTCAAGAATCTGATTTTCCATTTCACGCAGGGGAACAGACTTGGTTTGTTCCAGAATACGGTCGGCAAGTGTGGATTTGCCGTGGTCGATATGTGCAATAATGCTGAAGTTGCGGATACGTTCACGCGGAATACGCAAGGCAACTCCCCCTTTCCCGGGAAACTCGGCCGCTGGTGCAGCCTGTTTTGAATCCTCTTTATAATGTAGTATTATAACATAAAGCACTGCTTTGCAAAAGAGGAGGAACACACCATGCAACCTGTTGGTCTGTATATTCATGTGCCGTTTTGCAGCGGAAAATGTCCGTACTGCGACTTTTTTTCCCTGCGAGGGGACGACCGCACGATGAATTTATATACGAATCGTATTATTGAAGAAATAAAAAAATACAAGTTGGAATATCCGGACATGACAGCGGACACTCTTTATTTTGGCGGCGGTACACCGAGCCTGCTGGGGGCGGAGCGGCTGTGCCGTATTTTGATGGCGGCTCGACAGGCTTTCGGGTTGGAAAATGCGGAAATCACGCTGGAAGCGAATCCGGACGGCGAGCTGCAGCCGCTGTTTGAGCAGGTACATGCTGCCGGAGTAAATCGTGTATCGCTGGGCTTACAGAGCGCGGATGAACGGGAACTGCGGCTGCTGGGCAGACAGCATACGGCGCAGGATGCGGCACGGGCCGTAGAAGACGCACACCGGGCGGGCATTGCGAATGTTTCGCTGGACCTGATGCTGGCGGTGCCGGGACAGACGGCAGAAACCCTGCAAAAAAGCGTGCAGTTTTGTTTGCAGGCAGGCGTGACGCACCTATCCATGTACCTTCTGCGGATAGAGCCGCACACAGCTTACTGGCAGCGGCGGGAGCAGATGGACCTGCCGGACGATGACAAGGCCGCGGAACTGTATGAAAAAGCATGCAGTCTAGCGGAGAAAGGCGGCCTGCGGCAGTATGAAATCAGCAACTTTGCGCGGCCCGGACAAGAGAGCCGCCACAACCTAAAATATTGGGACCTTGCACCATACCTGGGGCTTGGTCCGGCGGCACATTCCTATTTCGGCGGAAAACGCTTTTACTGGCCACGCTCACTGCGGGGCTTTTTGGCAGGGGAGGCACCGCTGCCGGAAGAAGATGCAGAAATACCGGCGGGCTCGTTTGCGGAATACGCCATGCTGCGCCTGCGGCTGACGGCTGGCCTGCGGGAAGCTGACTGTCGGAAGCGCTTTGGGCATGGTATTCCGGATGCCATGCGGCGGACAGCACAGCGATATGTGCCGGCCGGCCTGACACAGGTATCACCGGAGAGCCTGCGGCTGACACGGCGGGGATTTCTGGTTTCAAATCCGCTGCTGGCGGATTTGTTGGAGGAACTGTGAACGGTAAAAACCGCGCCCCAAATGGGCGCTTTTTTTATGAAAGTCTACAAATTCATAATGTATTTACAATTAACCTATTGACACAGGGGCAAAGTAATGATACATTAAGTAATGCAGTTAGCACTCATAAGCATAGAGTGCTAACTACAAAAGAGGGTGAGGATATGGAATTGACACCGCGCAAGCAGAAAATCCTGTCGGCAATTATTGAGCTGTATATGGTTTCGGGCGAACCGGTGGGCAGCAAGGTCCTGTGTGACAATTTGGACTTTTCCGTGTCCAGCGCAACAGTGCGCAACGAGATGAGTGACTTGGCGGCGATGGGCCTGTTGGACCAGCCGCACACCTCCGCCGGGCGGGTGCCCAGCGAGCAGGGATATCGGCTGTACCTGGATGAGCTGATGAAGCCGGCCAGTGTTACACCGGAAGAACGCCACTTTATTGATGCGCTGCTGCTGCCCAGTGCCTACGACCCGGAAAAACTGCTGGACGGCGTGGCCCGCACGTTGGCGGGCATCAGCCACATGGCAGCGATTACAACTACACCGAGCGGCAGTGCCGCGGCAGTGGCCGGCATTCAGTTCGTACAGACCAGCCGTCATACGGCCATGCTGATTTTGATGACGACTTCCGGCACGATGCACAGCCGTGTGTTCCACTGCGGCTTTGAGCTTTCGCCGGAAATTCTGCGTGTGTTTTTCCGTGTGTTTAATGAAAGCCTTGCCGGACGGCCGGTGCGCAGCATTACACCAGCGTATATCCAGACAATGGGTGCGTCCATGGGCGATACGGCGCTGCTGATGAGCAGTGCGCTGATGGCCCTGCAGGATGCGGCCAGGGAAGCAATGGGCAGTGACGTGCGCATGGACGGCCAGACAAACCTGCTGTTTTTTCCGGAACTGGGTGCGGATGACCTGCGGCGCATGATGCGCTATCTGTCGCAGCCGCAGCAAGTATATGGTTTGCTGCGCAGGTCCGGTTCCCGTGTGTATTTGGGAAATGAGAGCGGCGTGTCCGCACTGCGCGGAACCGGGCTGATTGTGGCGCATTATGCGGTGCACCAACAGGATGCCGGTGCAATCGCCGTGCTGGGGCCGATGCGCATGGATTACCCGAAACTGATTGGCAGCATTGATTATGTTGCCCGCAGTGTTGGCCGTATGCTGACAGAGCTGATAGACTGGCAGTAAAAGGAAGACAATTCCCAGAAATTTTGGATTGCATAGATGAAGGGGGTAGATGGGACTTTGAGTACCGAAGAAAAAAAGGAAACACAAGGCGCCGAAGAAAACGAGCCACAGCAGAAAACAGCGCCGGAAACCGAACAGCCCCAGAAAGAGGAACCGAAGCCGTCTGAGCCCGCTGAGGACCAGAAAGACAAACCGGCTGGAAAGGCCAGCAAAAAAGAAAACAAGGAACTGAAAGAAAAGCTGGAAAAACTGCAGAATGACTTGGCTGCTTTCAAAATGGAAGCGGACCAGCAGAAAGACCGGCTGATGCGCACCGCGGCCGAGTATGACAACTACCGCAAACGCACAGAGCGCGAGAAAAACGCACTGTATGCCAGCGCTACAGCGGACACCGTAAAGGAGTTCCTGCCGGTGGCTGACAATCTGGAGCGTGCGCTGGGACAGGCCGAGTGTTCCACAGAGGATCTGCGCAAAGGCATTGAAATGGTGCAGAAACAAATGCTTTCCACCCTTGAAAAACTCGGTGTAGAGCCGATGGGCAAGGCAGGGGAAAAATTTGATGCACAGCTGCACAACGCGGTTTCCCATACGGAGGACGACACTCTTGGCGAAAATGTGATTGCGGAAGTTTACCAGCAGGGCTATATGCTGGGGGACAAAGTGGTCCGCCACGCGATGGTCAAAGTCGCGAACTAGTTCCAGAGACCGGTGAAAGCCGGAAGATATACATTTTATCATCATTAAAAAAATATTTTACCGAATCCCGTAAGTGTGGTTAAACTGGAGGTATTCATTATGAGTAAGACCATTGGTATTGACTTAGGCACGACCAACTCCTGCGTTGCTGTTATTGAAGGCGGTAAGCCGGTTGTTATCCCCAATGCTGAGGGTGCCCGCACAACCCCTTCCATTGTTGCTTTTAAAAAAGACGGCGAGCGCATTGTCGGCCAGGCCGCAAAGCGGCAGGCCATTGCAAACCCGGACCGCACCGTAAGTTCCATTAAGCGTGAGATGGGCTCTGACTATAAAGTAACCATTGATGACAAGCAGTACACTCCGCAGGAAATCAGCGCGATGATTCTGCAGAAGCTGAAGGCGGATGCAGAAGCTTATTTGGGTTCTTCGGTCAGCAATGCAGTTATCACCGTACCGGCATACTTTACGGATTCTCAGCGCCAGGCAACCAAGGATGCCGGCAAGATTGCAGGCCTGGATGTTAAGCGTATTATCAACGAACCGACGGCCGCGGCTTTGTCCTATGGCATTGACAAGGGCGACGAACAGAAGATTATGGTGTATGACCTTGGCGGCGGCACCTTCGATGTTTCCATTATTGAAATGGGCGATGGTGTGCAGGAGGTTTTGGCTACCGCAGGCAATAACCGTCTGGGCGGCGATGACTTTGATAAGCGCATCATGGACTGGATGATTGGCGAGTTCAAGAAGGAAAACGGTATTGACCTTTCCAATGACAAGATGGCTATTCAGCGCCTGAAAGAAGCGGCAGAAAAGGCAAAGATTGAACTTTCCGGCATGACCAGCACACAGATTAACCTGCCATTCATCACGGCCGATGCAACTGGCCCGAAACATTTGGATATGACATTGTCGCGCGCAAAGTTCGACGAACTGACCGCAGACCTGGTCGAAAAGACCATGGGCCCGGTGCAGCAGGCGATGAAAGATGCCGGCCTGTCCTTCGGTGACCTGAACAAGGTCCTGCTGGTCGGCGGTTCTTCCCGTGTTCCTGCTGTACAGGAAGCTGTTAAGAAGGCTACCGGCAAGGAGCCTTTCAAGGGCATTAACCCGGATGAATGTGTTGCTATCGGCGCCGCTCTGCAGGCAGGCGTTCTGGGCGGCGAGGTTGAAGGATTGCTGCTGCTGGATGTCACACCGCTGTCTTTGGGCGTTGAAACCATGGGCGGTGTTATGACTAAGGTCATTGACCGTAATACAACAATCCCGACCAAGAAGAGCCAGGTTTTCTCCACTGCTGCGGACGGCCAGACACAGGTCGAAATCAATGTCCTGCAGGGTGAACGTGAATTTGCCCGTGACAACAAACAGCTGGGTATTTTTAAGCTGGACGGCATTGCTCCGGCACCGCGCGGCATTCCTCAGATTGAAGTCACCTTTGATATTGATGCCAACGGCATTGTCAATGTTTCCGCAAAGGATATGGGCACCGGTAAAGAGCAGCACATCACAATTTCTTCTTCCTCCAACATGAGCAAGGACGACATTGACAAGGCTGTGAAAGATGCTGAAAAGTATGCGGCAGAGGACAAGAAGCACCGTGAAGAAGTCGATACCAAGAACAGCGCGGAGCAGATGGTCTATACAGCAGAAAAACTTATCTCCGATAGCGGCAGCAAGATTGATGCCGCCGATAAGAGCGAGCTGGAGACAAAGATTAATGCCCTGAAGGAAGCCAACAAGGGCACCGATACAGCTGACATTAAGGCAAAGTCCGACGAACTGCAGAAGGCAATGTTCTCCGTCAGCGAAAAGCTGTATAAGAACAACCCGCAGGCGGCGCAGGCCGCAGCACAGGCTGCCCAGCAGGCCGCACAGCAGCAGGGCGGCGCACAGGCTGGCCAGCAGACAACGGACGCAAACGGCAACACCGTTTACAATGCGGAGTATAAGGACGTAGACGACAACGATAAAAAATAATCGCTGAAATCTCATTTTATACTGCTGCTTTTTGAGCGGCAGTATGAAATAAACATGGCGCGGCAACAGGGGCTCCCCAAACGAAGCCCCTGTTGCCCTGCCGGCACCCAGGACAGTATCCTGAAAAGGACTGTTCTTCCGCGGCCCGCAGGGGCCGCACAGCAGACCAATTCCTGTGAGGAGGGATTTTTGTGGCTGAAAAAAAGGATTACTATGAAGTAATGGGCGTGCCGAAGAATGCCTCTGAGGAAGAAATCAAAAAGGCATACCATAAACTTGCAAAAAAATATCATCCGGATCTACATCCGGGCGACAAAATTGCTGAGGCCAAATTCAAGGAACTGAATGAGGCGTACGAAGTACTGTCAAGCAAAGAAAAGCGTGCCCGGTACGACCAGTTTGGCCATGCGGGTGTGGACCCGAACTTTGGCGGGGCGGCTGGCGGCAGTCCGTTCTCCGGAGATGTGGACTTTGGCGATATTTTTGACACATTCTTTGGCGGCGGCAGCCCCTTTGGTGGAAGTCCCTTTGGCGGTGGGCGCCGGTCTAATCCAAATGCACCCCGCCGCGGCAGTGACGTAGAAGTGCGGCTGTCCATAGAATTTGAGGAAGCTGCCAAAGGATGCCACAAAGAGGTTTCCTACGATAAAGTGGAAAGCTGCCCTGATTGTCATGGCACCGGAGCCAAAGCCGGTACCAGTGCCTCTACCTGCCCGGCGTGCGGGGGCTCCGGCCAAGTGCGCATCACGCAGAAGACCTTTATGGGCGTTGTACAGACAACCCGTACCTGTGACCGCTGCGGCGGCACCGGTCGTGTGATTAACACACCGTGTCCCAGCTGCCGCGGTACCGGTCAGGTGCGCAAGCACAAGACGGTGGAAATCAACATTCCCGCCGGAATTGACAATCAGCAGGTATTGAATGTGCCGGGACAGGGTAATGCCGGTGCAAATGGCGGTCCGGACGGTGACCTGCATCTGCTGATAACTGTACGTCCGCACGCGCTGTTTGAACGGCGTGGCAATGATATTTGGTGCGATATGCCGATTACGTTTGCACAGGCTGCACTGGGTGACGAAGTGGTTGTACCCACGCTGGACAGCAAGGTCAGCTATCAGGTGCGCGAAGGAACTCAGCCCGGCGATGTCTTTAAGCTGAAGGGCAAGGGTGTGCAGAAACTGGGCGGCCGCGGCCGCGGTGACCAGTATGTACGCATGGTATTGGAAGTGCCAAAGAACCTGACAACAAAGCAGAAAGAACTGCTGCGTAAATTTGAAGAAAGTACCAGCGACCATAACTATCAGCGGCGCAAGGGCTTTTTTGATAAACTAAAGAAAAAGTTTGGCGAATAAAGACGAACCTGCACAAAAGGCTGCAGAACGGTGTTTTCCCACTGTTCCTGCGGCCTTTTGCGGTTAGGATTGACAGCGCAAATACAATTTATTATAATAAAGAAGTATATCTCAATGCGGGAGCCTGCTCCCTGAAAAGGTGGTTTTACCATGCAGAAACAGACCGTTATGACCCAGGAAGGCTATAACAAGCTGGAAAAAGAGCTGGAAGAATTAAAAGGCGTCAAACGTAAAGAAGTAGCGGAAAAAATTAAAGTGGCTTTGGGCTACGGTGACCTTTCCGAAAACAGTGAATATGATGAAGCAAAAAACGAACAGGCAATTTTGGAAGCACGCATCGCCGATGTGGAAGTAACCCTAAAAAATGCACGTATCCTGACCGAAAGTGAAATGAATGCGGAGCAGATTCATGTTGGTTCCAGCATGAAGGTGCGTGTGTCCGATGCAGGCAGCACAGAGGGCGGCCGCGAAATGAAGCTGACCATTGTCGGCAGCAGCGAAGCGGACCCTATTTCCGGCCGTATCAGCGACGAAAGTGCCGTAGGCGGTGCGCTGATGGGACATTCCATTGGCGACAAAGTGGAGATAGAGGTGCCTGCTGGAAAGAAGGTCTATGAGATTCTGGAAGTCATTAAGTAAACAAGGCAAAGTTTTATATTCGGATTTGTAAAAACAGGTACACCGGCATACCGGTGCAGCCCTTAGGAAGGAATTGGATTCATGGCAAACAAGGAAAATCAGGCCAAGCCGGCCGCAGAACAGGACCTTGGTGAACAGCAGCGTATTCGCCGCGAAAAACTAGCAGCCCTGCAGGAAGCCGGCAAAGACCCCTTCGTCATTACCACATGGCCGCGTGACAGCTATGCTGCTGACATTAAAGCGGATTTTGAAACGATAGAGGGCAAGCCCGTGTGCATTGCCGGCCGAATGATGAGCCGCCGTGTCATGGGCAAAGCCACTTTTGCGGATGTAGTGGACACAACTGACCGCATTCAGATTTATCTGCGTATCAACGAGGTAGGGGAAGAACCCTATAAAGAGATGAAAGCCTACTGGGATGTGGGTGACATCATCGGCGTAAAGGGTATTGTTTTCCGCACAAAACGCGGTGAAATCAGTGTGCGTGCCACAGAAATCAAACTGCTGAGCAAGAGTCTTCTGCCGCTGCCGGAAAAGTTCCATGGCCTGACCAACACGGATATGCGCTATCGTCAGCGCTATCTGGATTTGATTATGAATCCGGAAGTAAAGGACACATTTGTCAAGCGCAGCCGCATTATTACGGAGATTCGCAGCTTCCTGGACAACCAGCGGTTTCTGGAAGTTGAAACGCCAGTTCTGCACACGATTGCAGGCGGTGCCGCGGCACGTCCGTTCATTACGCATCATAATACCCTGAATATGGACCTGTATCTGCGCATTGCGCTGGAACTGTACCTGAAGCGTCTGATTGTCGGCGGCTTTGACCGTGTTTATGAGATTGGCCGTGTCTTCCGCAACGAAGGCATGGACGCTCGTCATAATCCAGAATTCACTATGCTGGAACTGTACCAGGCCTACACGGATTTCCATGGCATGATGGACCTGACGGAAAATTTGATTCGCACAGTCGCAACGAAGGTACTGGGAACGACAAAGGTTGTTACCCATGGTGTGGAAGTCGATTTTGCACAGCCGTTTGCACGCATCAGCATGAAGGACGCTGTGAAGAAGTATGCCGGTGTGGACTTCGACAAGGTGCAGACACTGGACGAAGCACGGAAACTGGCGGATGAACATCATTTGAAGTACGAACAGCGTCACAAGATTGGCGACATTATGAACCTGTTCTTTGACGAATACTGTGAGGACAAACTGGTTCAGCCGACTTTCCTGACTTATCACCCGACCGACATTTCTCCGCTGGCCAAAAAGAGCCCGGAGGACCCGCGCTATACGGAACGCTTTGAACTGTATATTGTGGGAACTGAGCATGCCAACGCATTCTCTGAGTTGAACGACCCAATCGACCAGCGTCAGCGCTTTGAGGCACAGGCCGCGGCAAAGGCAGCCGGTGATGAGGAAGCCTGTGACATTGATGAGGACTTCCTGACTGCTTTGGAGTATGGTATGCCACCGACCGGCGGTTTGGGCATCGGCATTGACCGTTTGATCATGACGCTGACCGGCTCTGACGCAATCCGTGATGTGCTGCTCTTCCCAACTATGAAACCAAAGGAGTAAGCGATGGCACGTGAGCGTTATCTGCTGCATGCGGATGAAGAAACAATCCACAGTGGTGAGCTGAAGCGGGCCCCAAAAACACCGAAGGAAAAACGGGAGAATTTTTGGTATTACCATAAGTGGCATGTGCTGATTGCGATTGGCATTGCGATTGTGGCGGCCCTTTTCCTGCATGATGTTTTTGGCAAGGTGCGCCCTGACTATCAGGTGGGGCTGATTACACAGTATCAGGTCAGCCAGGATGTCATCGACGATTATCAGGCGAAGCTTGAAAAGTGCGCGAATGACCGCAACGGTGACGGACATATTACCGTAGAAATCAGTAATTATGCGGTTGGTTTAAGCAATATGGACCCACAGCGGGCACAAATAAACGAAACACGGCTGCTGGGCGACCTCAGCGATTACAGTGATATGTTTTTTTTATGTGATGAAATAGGGTATACCTATATTCAGCAACAGGGTGCGTGGGATACCTCCCACGCAAAAATGGCGCTGCCAAAGGCAATGCAGCACGAAGGTTTGACGTTAACGGCCAATATGCGTGTACTGTACCCGGATAACGATAAAAAATATACGGTGCACAAGGAATACTGGGATGCCAGCTACCGCGTGTATCAGAAACTGATAGGCAAGAAATAGCTGTTAGAGAACCGAGACCGCTGTGAAACGAAACTTTCACAGCGGTCTCGGTTTTGTCTATCCGGCGGCAAAAGCTGCCAATGCGGGGCGGTTTGTCAGGGTAATGCTGCGATAACGCAGCGCAACCCAGCCTTTTTGTACAAATGTGTGCAGTATGCGGTTGACGGTGATGCGTGTAACACCGGCCAGTGCACCCAAATCTTCCTGAGAACGACAAATGGTACCATCTGCCGCAGCAAGGGAAAAGAGAATATTTGCCAGCCGCCGGTCCGCCGACAAAAAAGAAACGGTATCCAGCTGTTCAGAAAGCATTCGCACCGTTTTGGCAAGTGTCTGCAGCATTTGCAGCGCAAAAGAAGGGTCCCGCCGAAACAGAGCAGTTAGCTGTTCGCGGCCGATAACGGCGATTTCACAGTCTGTCAGGGTGCGGGCACAGGTGGTACGCGGTTCACCGTCCAAAAAAGAGGCCTCGCCAAAAATGGAGCCGGGTTCCCGCTCGGTCACCGTTTTTTCCGTCCCTTCGTTGGAAATAAGGAAAATGCGGACACGGCCTTTTTTCAGATAATAGAAACAGTGCCCTGCCTCCCCTTGCAGATACAGAATGTGGCCGTGCGGTACTGTATGCAGGGATTGCCCTTGCGCCAAAACAGACCATCCGGCGGCGGGAGCAGTGAAATGAAAACTGTTAGGTTCCATGAAAGCACCTCTTTTTCCTATCTTTCCGTACGGACAGGGACACAACGTGCCCACAGCCCTTATCTTTATGGATTATTGCAAAAAGTGTAACATACTTTACATTCTTTGTAAATGAATTGTGCGATAATCAGGAAAAGAGTTTTGGCAAGGAGGCATTTGGTATGGGAATGACCATGACACAGAAAATTCTGGCGGCGCATGCGGGACTGGACAGCGTAAAACCTGGCCAGCTGATTGAGGCAAAGCTGGACCTCGTAT
Source organism: Caproicibacterium sp. XB2 (assembly GCF_044880635.1). Classification (NCBI taxonomy): domain Bacteria; kingdom Bacillati; phylum Bacillota; class Clostridia; order Eubacteriales; family Oscillospiraceae; genus Caproicibacterium; species Caproicibacterium sp. XB2. The sequence continues at coordinate 137,481 of NZ_CP173227.1, forward strand.
TGGGCAACGATATTACCAGCCCGGTGGCAATCCACGCATTTGAAGGCTGCGGCGCAGACAGTGTGTTTGATAATCAGCGTATTGCGCTGGTGCTGGACCATTTTGTGCCGAATAAAGACATTAAGGCGGCCGAGCAGTGCCGCTGTACACGTACTTTTGCCGGCAAATATAATATTCAGAATTTTTTTGATGTCGGCAAAATGGGCATTGAGCATGCCCTGCTGCCGGAGCAGGGACTGGTTGGACCGGGCGACTGCATTATCGGCGCGGACAGCCACACCTGTACCTATGGCGCGCTGGGTGCGTTTTCCACCGGTGTGGGCAGTACGGATATGGCTGCCGGCATGATTTCCGGGAAAGCATGGTTTAAGGTTCCCACAGCGATAAAAGTGGTGCTGAAAGGCAAGCCGAGCGGCTATGTCTGCGGCAAAGACGTGATTCTGCATCTCATTGGGGAAATCGGTGTAGACGGTGCCCTGTACAAATCGCTGGAGTTTACCGGGGAAGGTGTGGGGGCGCTGTCCGTGGAGGACCGCCTGTGCATGGCGAATATGGCCATTGAGGCCGGCGCAAAGAACGGCATTTTCCCAGTAGACGAGAAAACGCTGGCCTACGAAAAAGGCCGTTTTCAACGGGAAGTGAAGATTTATAAAGCGGACCCGGACGCCGAATATGAGCGTACCGTGGAAATTGACCTTTCCACTCTGCGCCCGACCGTCAGTTTCCCACATCTGCCGGACAACACCCGCACCATTGCCGAAGCGGTGGGTGTTAAAATCGACCAGGCAGTCATCGGCTCCTGCACAAACGGCCGTATGGAAGATATGCGCGCGGCGGCGTCTATTTTAAAGGGCCGCAAAGTCGCGGACGGCGTGCGCTGTATTGTCATTCCGGCAACACAGAAAATCTATCTGCAGTGTATCCGTGAGGGATTGATAGAAACCTTTATTGAAGCGGGTGCGGTTGTCAGCACACCGACCTGTGGGCCGTGTTTGGGAGGCTATATGGGCATCCTGGGAAAGGGAGAGCGCGCGGTTTCTACAACGAACCGCAACTTTGTCGGCCGTATGGGCCATGTGGAAAGTGAAGTCTATCTGGCAAGCCCGGCGGTTGCGGCGGCAAGTGCTGTGACCGGTGTGCTGACAGACCCGGCCAAGCTGTAAAAGGAGGATGCAGAGCATGGTTGTAAAAGGAAAAGTACATAAATATGGGGATAACGTTGACACCGACGTCATTATTCCGGCACGGTACCTGAACACGTCCTCCCGGGAGGAACTGGCACAGCACTGCATGGAAGACATTGACAAGAGCTTCATTGAAAATGTCAAACCCGGGGACATTATTGTTGCCGATAAAAACTTTGGCTGCGGTTCTTCGCGGGAACACGCACCGATTGCCATACAGGCAAGCGGCATTTCCTGTGTGATTGCCAGCACCTTTGCACGTATTTTTTACCGCAATTCCATTAACATCGGTCTGCCGATTCTGGAATGTGAGGCGGCAGCAAAAGCGGTTCGGAATGGTGATGAGGTGCAGGTGGATTTTGCCACAGGAAAGATTCAGGACCTGACGACTGGCGCATCCTTTCAGGCGGAGCCGTTTCCGCCGTTCATTCAGAATATCATTGACCAAGGCGGGCTTTTAAATAGTCTGAAAAACAAGAAGAAACCGTAAAAAAAGGGACTGCTTCGGCAGTCCCTTTTTACTGCCACTATTTTGGCGTTCATAAAAAATTCATCATTTGCAAAGCCAATCCTTTTATAATAAAATACGTATATCTACAGGCTAAAGGAGGGCCCCTGACATGACAAAAGGAAAAATACTGGTCGTGGACGATGACCAGAATATCTGTGAGCTGCTGCGGCTCTATATTGAAAAAGAAAACTTTGAGGTGGTTATTGCAAATGACGGCCGCCAGGCCTTGAAACTGTTTGATGAACAGAATCCGGACCTTGTTCTGCTGGACATTATGCTGCCGGAGTTGGACGGCTGGCAGGTTTGCCGGGAAATCCGGAGAAAGAGCCAGTGCCCGATTATTATGCTGACGGCCAAGGGTGAAACTTTTGATAAGGTGCTGGGTCTGGAACTGGGCGCCGATGACTACGTGGTTAAGCCCTTTGAAACCAAAGAGGTGGTGGCGCGGATTAAAGCGGTACTGCGCCGTACGGGCAAAAACAACAACCAAACGGTCAAGGAAGTACACTACGACAAGCTTTCCATTAACCTGACCAACTATGAACTGAAAGTCAACGGAAAGGTTATTGATACACCGCCAAAGGAAATGGAACTGATTTATCATTTAGCCAGCAACCCGAACCGCGTTTTCACCCGCGACCAACTTCTGGATGAAGTATGGGGATTTGACTACTACGGTGACAGCCGTACCGTGGATGTACATGTGAAGCGTTTGCGTGAAAAGCTGGAAGGTGTTTCTGACCAGTGGTGCCTGAAAACGGTATGGGGCGTTGGGTATAAATTTGAAGTCAAGGATGATACAGACCAAAACGGCCAGTAAATTGGCCGGAAAGCGCTGGTATCCCGCATCCCTGCGGCAGAGGCGGGATAAACATTTTGCAGGGAAAGATGAGTGGTCATAGTGAGCAAACAAGGAAAACCAAAGTCGCTGTTTAAAAAATATCTGCGAATGACGCTGCTGACTATTTTGGTCAGCTTTACGATTCTGGGACTGGTTATGCTGCTGTTTTTCAACAGCAACTGGAAGCATGAAAAACGTGCGGCCCTGACCAAAAATGCCACCAGTGTGGCGGACATGGTCACCCACGGCACAGCGCCGGACAGCTCCGGCGGCACAAAAATTGACAGGGAAGCACTGGACCAGTTCCTGCCGGCTTTGTGCCGCATCAATTCCAGCGATATTCTGATTACAGACAATAAGGGAAATATTATGGTATCCGGACAAGGCGTAGACGGAACGATTAATGTCAGCAGACAGGTACCAAAAGACATCATGAAACGGGCACTGGCGGGCAGTTATGATGACGAAACGCTGCTGGGCGGTATTTACGCAATGCCGTACTATGTGATAGGCATGCCGGTAAAAGCGAATGCTTCCAGCGGCGGACAGACGATTGGCGCGGTTTTCGCCAGTGTGGCGGTGCACAGCCTGACGGAATACCGCAAGGATATTTTCCGGATGTTTCTGTTTGCAGCGTGCGCGGCTTTTGCCGTGGGATTCTGTATGGTCTGGGTATTTTCCTACAATATGGTGCGCCCGCTTCGGATGATGGCGGACGCGGCCAGAAGCTTTGGGGAAGGAAACTTTTCCAAACGGGTGCCGGTTACCAGCCGCGACGAAATAGGCGAATTGGCAGTTGCCTTTAACCACATGGCAGAGTCACTGGCAACCAGCGAGTATACCCGCCGAAACTTTATCGCCAATGTTTCCCACGAACTAAAGACGCCGATGACAACCATTGCCGGCTTTATTGACGGCATTCTGGACGGAACTATTCCGCCGGAAAAGCAGAAGCATTATCTGCGGATTGTTTCACAGGAAGTAAAGCGCCTATCCCGGCTGGTACATACCATGCTGGACCTTTCCCACATCGACAACGGTGAACTGAAGCTGCACCCAGCACGTTTTGACATTACCAATACCGTGCTGACGACAATGCTCAACTTTGAAAAACAGATTGAATCAAAAAGAATTGAAGTACAGGGACTGGACGAAACGCACCCGGCTTTTGTGGATGGCGACCCGGACCTGCTGCACCAAGTTATTTACAATCTGGTAGAAAACGCAGTTAAATTTACAAATCCCGGTGGCTATATTCGCGTCAATGTTCGGGAAGAGTCCGCACGCACAACCGTGACGATTCGCAACAGCGGCGAAGGAATTGCGTCGGAGGAATTGGGGCAGATTTTTGGCCGCTTCTATAAAACAGACAAATCCCGCAGCAAGGACCGCGCTGGAATGGGATTGGGGCTTTACATTGTGCGTACCATTGTACAGCAGCACGGCGGTGAGATTACCGCTCGCTCTGAATTAGGCAAGTACAGTGAGTTTTCCTTCTGGCTGCCAAGAGAAATTCCGCAGCAGGGGGAGAAGCTGCCGACGACAACTGTATGTGCGCAGGTAGTAGAGCCGTCCCGACAAGCTTACCAGAAAGGGAAGAACGCCAAGCCCGCGCCGGAAAATATGAAAAAAGAAAACAGCGATTCTGCTTCTGATGCTCCAAAAGAAAAGGACGGTAAAGATGGAACAAAATAAACAGCCGCAGTCCGAAAACAACGGACAGCAGCCATATCGTCCGGAAATTTGGTATCCTGCCGGCTGTCCGCAAAAGGAGAAGCCTGATGCAGGAAAGACACAGGAGGACGCTCCAGTGCCACCGCAGGGAAACGGTCCTGCCTATCGAAATCCGGCAACAGGCGCCCCACAGCAGGGCGGCTTTGTGCCGCCCTGCCCGCCGCCGTATCTGCCGGTCGGCGGCGGTTACCGCCCGCACCGGCCGATGAACAACGGCACGCGGGTGCTTATCGCCATTCTTTCGGTACTGCTGGCGATATTTGTCACGCTGTTTGCTGTGACTTTTTCAAACCAAAAGACTTCCGAAGCGGGGCAGGACAGTTCTTCCTCTTCTTCTCAGCCGAAGGAAACCGAAAGCAGTTCCCGCGCTTTCAATACCGTTCCTAATGACGGAAAGGGCACAGGCAGCAGTATCATTATCCAGGAAAAAAGCGGTGCGGTAATGTCTGCACAGAACGTTTTCAGCAAGATTAGCCCTAGCGTTGTGGGCGTGCTGACAAAGCTGCCTGATGAGGACGGCAATGAAAGCGACAGCCAGGGAACCGGCATCATCGCCAGCAGCGACGGCGTTATCCTAACCAACGCGCATGTCATAGGATACAGTCCCAGCGCGGACGTGAATGTAGTACTGCCGGGCAAAAAAGTTGAATATAAGGCTCGCATTCTGGGCTTTGACAAGACGAGTGACCTTGCCGTCCTGAAGATTAGCGCAACCGGACTGATGCCTGCCCAGTTTGGCAGCGAAAACGAACTGCAGGTTGGTGAGCAAGTCATTGCCATTGGCAACCCGAGCGGAATGGACTACAGCAACAGCCTGACCGGCGGCTATGTTTCTGCACTGGACCGCACCATCGCCGGCCACAGCGGAAACGGCATGACATATATCCAGACGGACGCGGCAATTAACCCCGGGAATTCCGGTGGACCGCTGTGCAACCTGTATGGGCAGGTTGTGGGAATTAACTCCTGCAAAATAGTAAGCACCGGCTACGAGGGCATGGGGTTTGCCATTCCGGTCAGCAAAGCCAGCACGATTATTAACCAGCTGATTCATACCGGTTATGTGCCGGGCCGTACGCGTATCGGCATTACCTGCGCCCCAGTGTCCCAGCTGGAGATGCAGATGAAAGGCATACCAAACGGCCTGCAGATTTTTTCAATCGACAAAGACAGTCCACTGTATCATAATGGAGTAGAAAAGGGCGATATCCTGTGTGAGTTTGACGGCAAAGATGTGACGACTACGGATGAGCTGCTAGGGCAGATGACCAGTTACAAGCCGGGAGACAAAGTACGGGTAAAAATTTATTCGGTCAGTCAGCGGAAAATGCTGACGAAGACCGTTGCACTGCTGGAGGATAAGGGCGAAAGTTCGTCCTCCGCGGCAAAATAACAAAAAGCACTGTCTGCTTGTTAAACAGACAGTGCTTTTTTAATGGAACGGTTCTCTGCATTTATTTGCGGAGAGCCGCTTTTTTATCCTTTTTTAAAAAGTTCTATAAAAAATTCGCCTAAAACGGCGAATTCCATCTGCGTTTGGCCGGAGGGGTGCAGGGACAACCTGCAAAACCAAAAAGAGAGGAGCAAACACATGGATACACAAAAAGAAGCACTGCGTGTCTGCCGAAAGCTGGCCCGCGGGAAGGTGAATGACGCGGTACGGCTGTTGTTTTTTCCACCGGAGGCCAGCGACCTGCAAAATTTGGATTTGTCGTGTGTGGAAGAAATAAAACGCAGCGACAAAGGCAGTGTGGAAATCAAATTTGCCGACCGGCTGAAAGCCGCGCAAATGATGGCGGAACTGGGCGGTGGCGAAAACATGCAGCCTTTGTACAGCGCACTGAACCAGTCAGCACAGGCAGTGCGGGAGGAGGGCGGACCGAGCGGAAGGGATGCGCTTCAGTAAACAGCAGCTGCGGGCCATGAGCTGGTGGTGTCCCGGCAGCGGTGACGAACAGAAGGACGCCGTTATTTGTGACGGAGCAGTGCGCAGCGGCAAAACGCTGTGCATGGGGCTGGGCTTTGTGTGCTGGGCAATGGCATGCTTTTCAGACAAGAGCTTTGCACTGTGCGGAAAAACCGTGCGTTCTTTAAAACGGAACCTTGTTACGACACTGCTTCCGGCACTGTCGGCTGCCGGTTTCGAATACACCGTAAAAGGGAGCGAAAACCTGCTGACGGTTTCCGCCGGACAGCTGAAGAATCGTTTCTATCTGTTCGGCGGACGGGACAGCAGCAGCGCCGCGCTGATACAAGGAATTACTTTGGCGGGTGTGCTGTTTGACGAGGCGGCGCTGCTGCCGCGGGAGTTTGTCCAGCAGGCACTGGCACGGTGCAGTGTTGAGGGTAGCCGCTTTTGGTTTAACTGCAATCCAGAGGGACCGCAGCACTGGTTTTACACGGAATGGATACAGAAGGCGGCGGAAAAGAATGCGCTGTACCTGCACTTTACCATGGAGGACAACCCCTCTCTTTCCCCGCGGATGCGTGCCCGCTACCGGAATTTGTATACCGGAACTTTTTACGAACGGTACATTTTGGGCCGCTGGGCCGCGGCGGAAGGACTCATCTATCCATTTATGACGGACAAAATGGCTGCGGACAATCCCAAAACCTGTACGGAGTATGTAGTGAGTTGTGATTATGGCACAAAAAACCCCAGTTCCTTTGGATTATGGGGCAAAAACGGTGGCTGTTGGTATCGACTGTCAGAATATTACTATGACGGGCGGCAGCACAGCCCGCGGACAGACGAAGAACATTACTGCGCGCTGGAAAAGATTTGCCGCGGATACAGAATTCGCTGTGTAGTTGTGGACCCCTCGGCGGCAAGTTTTATGGAGACCATCCGCAGGCATGGCAGGTTTCCGGTACTGCCGGCAAAAAATGAGGTGCTGCAGGGAATTCGCCGCACGGGATTGGCACTAAAAGAGGGCCGCATTCGCATCTGCCACGGCTGCCGGGACACTTGGCGGGAATTTTCGCTGTACCGCTGGCAGGACGGTAAAGAAGAACCGCTGAAGGAGAATGACCATGCCATGGACGACATTCGGTACTTCGTTTCTACGGTTCTGCGGCAGGAGAGCGGTGGCTTTGCGGCGGCGGCCGTTCCGCGGAAAGAGAGGGAAGAAAAAAGTTGATACGAAAAAAGAGAGGGAAAAAGGTATCGGCAGGTACGCTGGCTATACAGACTGGCGGACAGGATCTGCCGTTTTCAGCGGTACAGCGGTATGTGCCGCTGTCCAGCGGAGAATTGGGATTGTATTGGAAGCTGCGGCAGGCGGTGCCGGTTATTGACGCAGCCATTGATAAGCTGGTGAGGCTGGTGGGAAAGTTCCGCATTGTCTGTGCCGGAGAGGATACACGGCTGGAATTGGAACAGTTCCTCAGAACCGTGCCGGTGGGGACCGGCGGGGCCGGTATTACAGCCTTTTTGGACTGCTATTTGGACCAGCTGCTGACCTGCGGCAATGCGGTAGGGGAGGCCGTGGTGCAGGGCGGAGAGCTTCGGGCACTGTACAATGCTTCTTTGCAGGACGTAGAGCTGCGGGCAAAGTCACCGGTGGAAATAGAAGTGCGTCGCCGGTGTGTCGGCGGCAGCCGGCCGGTGCCGTACCCGGAGCTTGTCTTTCATACAGCGCTGAACCCACTGCCGGGAAGCGCCAAAGGCAGGAGCATTCTGCAGGGGCTTCCTTTTGTAACCAACATTTTAGTTACGATTTTCCACACCATCGGTGTCAACTGGGAACGCGTAGGGAACGTACGGTTTGCCGTTACCTGCACCCCAAATGAGGACGACCGCGCCTTTGCTGCGGAACACGCGGAGCAAATGGCACAGGAGTGGAGCCGTGCCATGCGGCCGGACAGCAGAAGCGACTTTGTTGCGGTCGGTGATGTACATATTCAGGCAATCGGTGCGGACAACCAGGTGCTGGACAGTGCGGTACCGGTGCGGCAGATGTTGGAGCAGATTGTGGCGAAATTAGGGCTGCCGCCGTTTCTGCTGGGGCTAACGTGGTCGAGCACTGAGCGCATGAGCGGCCAGCAGGCGGATATTTTGACCAGTGAACTGGAAGCGTACCGCCGTCTGCTGAATCCAATTATCCGCCGCATTTGTACGCTGTGGCTGCAGCTTTCCGGCAGGGGAAATGTGCCGTTCCAGATTGAGTGGAACGATGTAACGCTGCAGGACGCAACCGAACTTGCCACAGCGGCCCTGACACGCGCCCAGACAGAACTGACCAAGATGCAGACAAGAAAACTGCGGCGGGAGCTGCAGGGAAAGGGAGAATGATAAATGCAGAACGGATATGTGCTGAAAAGTGTGCAGGCACCGGAAAAAGAGGATCTGCAGAAAATTAACCAGTACACACGAAGGCCATTTTCTAAGGAGGAAGTGTACACCTTTGGGCTGGTGCTGTGCGACAACGAAATCGACCGTGACGGCGAACGCTTTTCCGTATCGGCCTTGTATGGGCTTGCTGGCCTTTTCCTGGGGAAAAGCGGGCTGTTTAACCACAGCATGGATGCACGAACACAAAGCGCACGCATTTACGACACCAGTGTGGAAACAGACACCAGCCGAAAAACAGCGGCGGGGGAACCGTACAGCCGCCTGACCGCAAAGGCGTATATGCCGCGCACCAAAGGCAACGAGGACTTGATTTTGGAAATAGACAGCGGCATTAAAAAAGAAGTGAGCGTTGGCTGTGCCATGGGCAGTGCAGTGTGCTCCGTATGTGGGGCAGACCGCCGAAAACACCCCTGTGGGCATCAAAAAGGCGGAAAATATCAGGGAAAGGTTTGCTGTACCATTTTGAGCGACCCGAAAGACGCTTATGAATGGAGCTTTGTCGCAGTACCGGCACAGCGGGCTGCCGGTGTTACCAAAAGCTATCCGCCAGCGGCGGAAGAAAGCGAGGACGCCGCCGAATGGGGACGGCGCTGGAAAGAACACCTGACAGAGGAAACGACCCGTTATTTTTCACTGGCGTGCCCGGGCGTGCCGGCCGCATCGGCTAAGAAGATGACGGAGAGCCTGTCGCCGGAGGAACTGGAACAGGTGGAAAAGGTCCTGTCCCATGCGGCAAACCGGCGCCTGCCGCTGCAGGTACAGCTGGCCCCGGAACGGACAGCCGCACCGGATGAGAACAACGATTTCCGCATTTAAGGAACAAGATATTTAGGAGGAAAAAATGGAAACTTCAATGAATGGATATGGAGAAAACGCAGCGACTTTTCTTTGCAAGACACAGCTGACGCCGGGTACACCGGTGATGGTGACGGCAAACGGCACCGTGTCCGCGGCAAGTGGAAATTTCTGTGGCGTGGTGCTGTCGTGGCGCGACGGTGTGGCGGCCGTGCAGATGGAGGGCTATGTACAGCTGCCCTACAGCGGGGCAAAACCTGCGCTGGGGTATCAGACTCTGACCGCGGCAAATGGAAAAGTGGCGGTTTCCACAGCGGACGGCGGCGTTCAGCGGCTGGTCGTGGACACTGACAGTACAACAATCGGTCTGCTTCTGTAAGGAGGGCATTTATATGGCATTTTATGAAAATTTACATTTGGACAAGGGCATGTACGGCACCGGAAAATCCTTTACACAGGTGCTGGAGGGACTGGATAGTTCTGAAAATTACCGTGGAACACCGCTGGAGGACCTAGACGCGTATCAGCGGCAGCTGAAGCGCTTTGACATTCATGTAAGTGGCGCGGGCAGTGACCGTGTGGAAAAGTTCTTCCAGACGGGAGACAGCGCTGCCCTGTTCCCAGAGTATATCTGCCGTGCGGTACGGCAGGGCATGGAGCAGGAGAATCTGCTGCCCCGGCTGGTGGCTACGGTGACAAACGTAGAAGGAATGGACTACCGCACCATTGTCAGTGCGCCGCTGGAAGAGGAAAAGAAACTGAAAACGGTAGCCGAAGGCGCCGCGATTCCACAGACAGTCGTGCGCACACAGGACCATTTGGTGCAGCTGCATAAGCGCGGCCGCATGCTGGTGGCAAGCTACGAAGCACTGCGCTTTCAGCATTTGGACTTGTTTACCGTTACGCTGCGGCAGATTGGTGCGTATATTGTGCGCGCACAGATGGGCGACGCGGTGCAGGTCCTGCTGAACGGCGACGACGGAACCGATAAAGCCGAAGAGATTTCCGGTGAAGCGCTTTCTTATGACAGCCTTTTAAAGCTGTGGGGCAAACTTTCACCTTATCGTATGAATGTGCTGCTGGGCGGTACGGCCGCTGTACAGAAAGTGCTGGGCCTTGCGGAAATGCGTGACGCACAGGCGGGCCTAAACTTCCAGGGGACAGGCAAGATGGTTTCGCCCATGGGTGCGGAACTGCTGCATGTGCCGGATGTACCGGACGGCAAACTGCTGGGACTGGACCACACCTGTGCATTGGAAATGGTGCAAGCAGGCGGTGTACAGACCGAGTATGACAAGCTGATAGACCGTCAGCTGGAACGTGCGACCATCAGCACGATTGCAGGATTTACAAAAATTTTCAACGGTGCTGTCAAAATGCTGGATTATACGGACTAAAGCAGGAACAGAACTGGGCGGGTGGGTTTGGGAAGTCTGTTTTTGCAGATGGAAAAGGAGAGAAACATGGAAACAGACAATATCTTAAATAAGCTGCAGCTTCTGCACGGCTTGCAGGCGGACGAAGCAGAGAAATACCGGCCGCTGGCACAGGAAGCGGTGGACCGGCTGGAGAACTGCCGCCGAAAAGATGGGGGCGATTCCCTGCTGGAAACTGCCGCTGCCGCACTGGTGCATTTGCAGCTTACCCTGACGGAACCTGCAGGCAGCTTCACGGCCGGAGATGTGCACGGCGACAACACACAGGAACGTGCAGCGGCAAAAGAACTTTGGAAGGAGTCACTGGCGGCCGCCGCGCCGTACCTGCGTGATGAGCGTTTCATTTTCAGGAGCGTGCCATGACGCGGGCCGCGTTTGTTGCGCAGATGCTGGAACGATACGGTGAGGAGGCCGTGTGCGGTGGTCAGAAAGCGCCAGTCGTTCTGCGGTCGCTGCGTCCGAACGATTTGCAGGACAGCCGCAGCATCTGTACAGCTCCGGCGGAATTTTGCCCGCGGGAGGGCACAAAACTGTCTTGTGGGGGCCGGCTGTATACCGTACTGCGCTGCGGTGGTCGGTACCTGAAAAACCGGCGGCTGTACACATGGGCCGTGCTGCAGCAGGAAGGAGAGGAAGACTGTGAATGAGGAACTTCTGACACCGCAGGAAAAACTGAGCGAGGAACTGGAAATGCAGTATCTGCGCTATCCGCGGCCCCCACAGGAGGAGAGCGGAACATGAAACAGCTTTTTATGGCGTACAAGGATTTTACATGGCCGCGTCTGCCGGACAGCCTGCAGATGCAGAACCAGAAATATGTGGATGTCCTGCCACAGCCGGAAAGCGGGGAAACCCTGCAGGAACTGGGGCAGCATGGACGCGTGGTGTCCGGCAGCGGCGTATTTGTTGGCGAGGAGGCAGAGCAGGAGTGGGAAGCGCTGTGTGCCTGCTATGCTGGGGGAGGTTCCGGAACACTGTATTTGCCGGGCAGAAAGCCGGTGCAGGCGATTTTTGCGGAACTTTCGCTGCAGCAGCCGCTGCGCCGGACTTACATTGTGTATCGATTCCTTTTTCAGGAACTGCTGCCGCAGGCAAAACAGCCGGGAGTGTACACAGCCAAAACAGGTGACTGCCTGTGGAGCGCGGCCACGGCAGCCGGTACAACGCCGGAAGAACTGCTGCAGGCGAACCCTGGGCACATTCGATGGGCCAATGAGCTGACGGCTGGACAAAAGCTGGTGGTGCCGTGAACGGCATTCTGTATGATGCGGACGGCGGACAGCAGATACTGGCATCGCCTGTGAAAGTAACCCTGCAAAGAAGTGTGAGCGCACCGGCCGATGTTTTGGAGGCGGTCTTTCCGCTGACGGGGCCCGTGCGGCCGGCTGCCTTTTTCCGGATGGCGGCGGCGGGCAAGGTCCTGTTTGACGGGCCGGTGGACACCATGCGGGAAACAGACGGCAGGCTTTTGCACCTTTCGGTGCGCAGCAGGGCGGCGCTGCTGCTGGACAGCCAGGCACTACCGGGAACATGGCTGCACCCGGGGCTGCGGAATTTGTTCCAAACCTGCGCTGTACCATACGGATTCACACAAATCGTGGGCGATATGCGTGTATTTGACACACCGTATACCATTGATTCCAACAAAAGCGAATGGCAGGCACTGGACACGTTCTGTCAGTCATTTTTGGGGACAGCTCTGTGGGAGGAAAACGGCGTTCTACGCGCGGAACAGCCCACTTTTTCAGAACCGGCGGTGTTGGGAAAATCGGGTATTCCGTATCTAAAAGTGTGCCGCACTTGGCAGATGTATCGGCAGCTTTCGGAGGTGTGGGGCATCCGCAGCGGCGAACTGGAGAATTGTATACAGGATTCGGCAGTTCGGCAGACGGGTATTCTGCGCAGGCGCATCAGTGCTGCACCTGAGGCAGCACTGCAGGAAGCATGTGGACAGGTGCAGACAACATCGGTCTTGTGCGTGGGCTGGCAGCCGGTGAAGCTGTGGCAGCCAGCGGTACTTTGGCTGCCGCAGGAGACACTGCAGCTGCAGGTTAAACAAATTTTGTACCAGCTGAGTACAGAAGGCAAAACAACGCGCCTGTTGCTGCAAAACGGATAAAAACGGGAGGCAGCGAAATAGATGTGGATTGTAGACCGGCTGCTGCAGGAAAACCGCGGCAGCAGCACCAAGACAGGCATGATTACCGGAGAAAGCAGTGCCCAAACAGCGGTTTCCGATGAAAAGGTGCAGATGTGCGGGCCGTGGGGAGTTCAGTGGTGCGCACCCGCGGGCAGCAAAGCAGTGCTGCTGAAAACAGACAGCGGCACCATGTGTTTGGGAACCGCCGGAAATACAGATGATTTAAAGCCGGGAGAACTGCGGCTGGTGTCGCAGGGTGGAGCGGAGGTTTACCTGACAGCGAGCGGAGAGGTTGTGATTAACGGCCAGACCTTTGCGGCGAAGGAGGAGAAGTAAGTGGAAAATCGGCTGGAAAACGGGGATTATGTTCTTTCACCGGGCGGTGTGCTGGAAACTGTGGACAAAGAGGAGGCACAGCTGCAGGGTGCCGCAAGACGGCTGCTGATACAGCGGGGAAGCTTTGTGTATGCACCGGACTTTGGCTGCCGGACATTTTCTGCGGAACAGGCGGCGGCGCCCGGCGCTGAACAGAAGGCGGTGCTGCTTGTCCAAGAGGCACTGGCACCGCTGGCGGGGAAGGTCCTGCTGCAGAGGGTACATTTGGAGGAAACAGGAACGTCAGTTCAGCTGCGCGCAGGCAGTATGGAAAAAACAGTTTTGGTGCCATATGCGTAAGGGGTGAAAGAATGATTTCGTATGAAGAATTGGTACAGAAGATGGAGAACACATATCAGGAGAAGACCGGTATTCAGCCGACGGCAGACAGTGACACGGGGGTGTGCTTTCGGGTATTGGCGGGCGAATTGTACAGCTTGTCGGCCAATGTTGAGTGGCTGAAGGCATCTCTTCTGCCGCAGACTGCTGCGGGTGAACAGCTGGACAAACTGGCACAGCAGGCGGGACTTTCCCGTACGTCTGCGGCAAAGGCACAGGGAACGCTTCGCTTTACCAAAACGGCGAAAAGCACGATTTTTACAGTAATTCTTTCAGCGGGAACACGCTGTACGACCGGCGGAAGCCATCCCGTCGTTTTTGAAACACTGGAACAAGTGGAGCTGGACTGTGGCCCAAGCTCGGTGGCGGAGGTCCCTGTCCGCGCGGTCAAAGACGGGGAAGAAGGGAACGTCTTAGCTGGGACGGTAACACAGCTGGAGAAAAGAAATGCTTATATTGAGGCTGTCACCAATCCAGCGGCCTTTTCCGGCGGGCGGACGGAAGAAACCGATGACCAGCTGCGGAAACGTCTGATGGAAGAAGAAAAGCAGACGGATAACGGCGCAAATTCCGCTTTTTACAGGAAGACAGCACTGCAGCAGCCAGGAGTCAGTAGCGTTTTTGTACAGACAGCTGTTCCGGAAAAAGGCGGGGTGACGATTTGGCTTGCCAGCCGGGGTGCATCCGTGACAAATGACACAGCGGCAAAGGTGAAAGCTGCGCTGGAACAGATGCGTGGACTGAATGTGCAGATAAAAGTTTATCCGGCAAAAACTACGCCGGTTCAGCTGACAGTACAAGTGAAAAAGAAAGAAGGACAGACGGACGAAGACACCAAAACGGCTGTCCAGCAGGCAATGAAGGACAGTTTTGACGAACTGAAAATCGGACAGACCATGACGGCGGCTCGGCTGATGGCGGCTATTATGCAGACCGGATGCGCGGAAGATGTTCTGCTGCCAACGAATTTGGTGTTTCCGACTGCGGCTCCGGATACACTGGTGACGCTGAACGCCGCATCGGAGGTGGTGTTGCTGTGAAACCGCTTGACAGTATGCGCCGCCGTCTGCAGCCAATGGGTGCCTATGACCTGCAGAAGGAAAACAGCTTTGCGGCGGCAAAGCTGGAGGCTTTTGCCGCCGGGCTGGATTCCGTTTATGATATGTTGAACGAAATAGAACAAGAGGCCTTTCTTGTCAGTGCACAGAGCTGGGGATTTTCCGGTGTTTGTTCCCTGCTGGGAATTGTGGACGGAGGAGATCTGCGTCGGGCAGTTGGTCTGTTTCTGTGCAGCCCAGCGGCGAAAACTTGTACACGGGCGTCTTTTCAGCGTTTGCAGCAGGCACTGGGAATTGCCGGTCCACTGTATGAATGCCCAGCGGACGAGAAAGTGATTTTTTGTCCGGAAACGCTGCCGGAAGACCGCGCGTTTGTTGTACGTGTGCTGCGCCGAATGCTGCCGGCACAGCTGCAGGGGGAACTGGACCTGAGCGGTGCAGATGCCACATGGAAGGCACTGGACAGCGGCGGTGCTTCCTGGAAGCAGCAGGATGCCAAAAACCGTACGTGGAAAACATGGGACGGGGAGAGAGTAATATTTTAGAGTGCTTTTATAAGCAGATATTAACAGATTAGTTTTTTAAGCACAGGTAAAACTAGAGGAGGAGAATAGAATGCCATCCAGCAGCAAAACAGCCCACGGGCTTAATCTTTGGAGTGCGGAAGACCATCCGCAGCGAACGGATTTTGTAAGTGATAACCAAAAAATTGATGACCTTTTTTCACAGCATATCGCGGATACGGCCCTGCACAAGACGGCCAGCGACAAAACGTCGCTGACCATGGGGACCTATAAAGGAAACAACGAGGATATGCAGCTTGTTTCGCTGCCCTTTGCCCCGCAGGTGCTCTTGATTTATCCGCAGAACCAAAGTCCGATTCAGAAGGACGCGGCTGGAAATTTGGTTCTATACACGGGAGCAGTCGGCGGGTTTGTGTACGGTGACGGTGTATATCTGCAGGGCAGCGGCTTTGCCGTGCAGAACGACGATACGGACAGTGTATATACCAAACTAAACGAGAAGGGAAAAACGTACCGCTATATTGCGTTCCGCTGATTTGCAAATAAAGGGCGCAGGGCGTACAATAAAGCAAAACCTGACGAACTTTGTGAAAATGGCCAAGCGGGAGGAAACAGTATGTATGAAAATAAGCGGGAGCTGCCACGGGCCCTGCTGGTGGAGTGTGACACCGGAGAGGATGACGCAGAGTCTTCGCTGGCAGAGCTGTACGAACTGGTGCGCAGCGCGGGTGCTGTCCCTTTTGGGGCAATGACGCAGAAACGCCCGTCCGCGGACGCTGCGACCTGTGTAGGAAAAGGCATGGTGCAGCAGATTGCGGATTTTTGCGAAAAACACCACATAGAACTGCTCATTTTTGACCGAGAGCTAACGCCTACCCAGATACGAAATCTAGAGGAAGACACAAGCGTGCGGGTAGTGGACCGTACCATGTTGATTATGGACATTTTTGCCTGCAGTGCCCGCAGCAGAGAGGGTAAGCTGCAGGTGGAGCTTGCACAGCTGGAATACCTGCTGCCGAGGCTTTCTGGAAGAGGAACGGCACTGTCACGTTTGGGCGGCGGCATTGGTACACGAGGCCCCGGTGAAACCAAACTGGAAACCGACCGCCGTCATATCCGTGGCCGTATCCGTTCCCTGCAGGTACAGCTGGAAGAAGTGGAGAAACACCGGCAGCAGATAGAACGCCGCCGGCGAAAAGACGGTGTAGTCACAGCGGCACTGGTGGGATATACCAACGCCGGGAAAAGCACACTGATGAATGCGCTGACAGACGCGGGTGTGCTGGCGGAGGACCGCCTTTTCGCTACGCTGGACCCAACAGCCCGGGCGCTGCGCCTGCCAAATGGATTTTCTGTTATGCTGATAGACACCGTCGGGCTGGTGCGCCGACTGCCGCATCAGTTGGTAAAGGCGTTTCGGTCTACGCTGGAGCAGGCCGCGCAGGCGGATATCCTTTTAAACGTCTGTGATGCTTCCAGCCCAGAAGCACAGACACACCTGAAGGTGACCAGCGACCTGCTGACAGGACTGGGCTGTACAGGGAAAATGCTGCCGGTGCTTAACAAATGTGACCAAGTGCCGGGGCTGACAGGCCTGCCGCAGATAGGGCAGGGCATACGCATCAGTGCCAAAACAGGGGAGGGCATTCCGAATCTGCTGCAGGCAATACAGGATGCGCTGCCGGTACAGGTGCGCCGTGTGCAGCTGCTGCTGCCATTTTCACAGAGCGGACTTGCCGCTCGTGTGCGGGAGCAGGGAACAGTGCTGCAGGAGAAATATACATCGGAGGGACTGGCGCTGGAAGCTTTTGTCGGGCCGGCACTTTTCCCCGCGGTACAGCCATTCCTGCAAACGAACAGCATCACAAAAGCCTAAACTTTAATCACTCGGTAAAAACCGTTTTTATATAAAATAGAGATCCACTGCGGAAACGGCTTGTTCGCACGATATGGTGCGGTGCACGCTGATGTGGCTATTCTGTATGACCGCGAAAACCGCTGGGCGATTGATGATGCCTGTGACCCGCGGAACAACGGCACCAGGAAGGTTTGCTGCAAAAGCTGTACAAAATATTTGGAAGATGAAATAAAACAGAATCGTTCTTTTATTATACTGTGCTCAATAAACATTTGTTGCCGGTGCTGATTTTCTTCCTGCTGTTTCAGAAGAACTTTATCCAAGGAATACTCAGCGGTGCCGTCAAAGGCTGAACCTTGTTTTTCCGAAAAGAATGCCCTCTGTACAAGCTTTATTGCTGCACAGAGGGCATTTTGCTGTCGTTCTGCGGAAAAACAGCTTTGTATACCTTTACTGTATTTTCTTGCAGAATTACGGCTGCAAAGCCTTTTCAATTTCTCCAACGAACAGAATATGGTAGTCTTTGTTTGGATACCAGCGAGTATCCAAAGAGGAATCCACCAGGCCGTGCGGGTCCATTGGTTGGCGGTACAGTTTCCGGCATACCAGCGTCAGCTTTGCCTGCTGAAATACCGGTACCTTCGTGCCGGGCACCAGTGTCAGACCGGCCGCGGCGATTTTTTCGTTTTCACCGCCGGAGTGACTGCCGCAGTAGTTAAGGGCGGGGCGGTATTTTTCATCAAAGAAGCTGAGTGTCCAGTGGTCGGCCTTCTCCAAAAAGGTGAGCGTATGGCGCTGTGGGCGGATAACAATGGCGGCAACATTCTTGCCCCACATAACACCCAGTCCGCCCCAGGAGGCGGTCATGGTGCTGCACTTTTCGGGCGAACCGGCACTTACCAGCATCCAGCCCTTTCCGATTTGGTCAAATGGGGCAAACGGCAGTTTTTCTGCGGCAATTTCTTTCATAGGTAAAAAACCTCCATTATGCAGTATTTGGTATCTTTTCAGTATAGCACAAATGGGCATGAAAAAAAACGAAAGCCGCCGCCTTCTGAAAAAAGACGGAAACCGAATATTTATGTGAATAATTCTTATTCAAAACTTATAAATATGAATAAATATGCAAAAAAGACTTGTATTTTTTCATTTTAGCGCTATAATATTGCCAACAACAAAAAAACAAGCGGAGGCTACCTATTATGGATAAAACAGCGATTAAAAAGGTTGTACTGGCATATTCCGGCGGGCTGGACACATCTATTATCATTCCGTGGCTGAAAGAGAACTACAATAACTGTGAAGTCATTGCTGTGGCGGCCGACGTTGGCCAAGGCGCGGGCGAACTGGACGGACTGGAGCAGAAGGCAAAGGAAACCGGTGCCAGCAAGCTGTACATTGCAGACCTGAAAAAGCAGTTTGTGGAGGACTACATCTGGCAGACCGTAAAGGCAGATGCGGTTTATGAGAACAAATACCTGCTGGGCACCAGCTTTGCGCGTCCGCTGATTGCCAAACGTCTGGTCGAAATTGCCAAAGCAGAGGGCGCTGACGCCATCTGCCACGGCTGCACCGGCAAGGGCAACGACCAGGTCCGTTTTGAGCTGAGCATTAAGGCTTTTGCACCGAATATGCCGATTATTGCCCCATGGCGTGAGTGGACGCTGAAGTCCCGTGACGAAGAGATTGATTATGCGGAGGCACACAATATTCCGCTGAAGATTACACGCAAAACCAATTACAGCAAAGATAAAAACCTCTGGCACCTTTCCCATGAGGGCCTTGACCTCGAGAACCCCGCGAATGAGCCGCAGTACAATAAACCCGGCTTCCTGGAGCTGGGTGTATCCCCGGAACAGGCACCGGATAAACCGACTTATGTGACCATTCACTTTGAAAAGGGCGAAGCTACTGCACTGAATGGCCAGAAGATGTGCGCGGTGGACCTTTTGAGCCGGCTGAACAAAGTGGGCGGCGAAAACGGCATTGGCATTGCCGATATTGTGGAAAACCGTTTGGTCGGCATGAAGAGCCGCGGCGTTTATGAAACCCCCGGCGGCACCATTCTGTACCATGCACATAATAAGCTTGAAGAAATCTGCTTGGACAAAGATACCTATCACTACAAGCAGGGCATTGGCGACAAGTTCGCGGAACTGGTATACGATGGAAAATGGTTTACTCCTCTGCGGGAAGCACTCTCTGCTTTTGTGGACAGCACCCAGCAGACCGTGACCGGCGATGTAAAACTGAAGCTGTATAAAGGCAACGTCATTGATGCGGGTGTGACCAGCCCTTACAGCCTGTACGATGAAGAGGTTGCTACATTCAGTGTAGACGAAGTTTACAACCAGAGCGATGCAAACGGCTTCATTAACCTGTTCGGTCTGCCCATTAAAGTACAGGCAGTTAAAAAAGAACAGTGGACCAAAAACAAGAAATAAGCGAATTCATTTATAACAACAGCAAAAGAGGCGGACACAAGTCCGCCCTTTTTGTAATCACCGGGAAAGAGGGAATCAGCAATGACTGTCAAGGCTGGCATTATTGGAGCTACCGGCTATGCCGGTGCAGAACTGGTGCGCATTTTGTCGGGCCACCCACAGGTGCAGCTTGCCGCAGTAAGTTCGGTCAGCTTTCAGGGAAAACCGCTCAGCGCGGTTTATCCGGCTTATTATGGCCTGTGCGATATGGTCTGCGGTACACAGGAAGAGGTCGTACAGAAAAGCGACGCCGTGTTTGCGGCACTGCCGCATGGCCTTTCTCAGCCGCTGGCAAAGGAATGCCATGATGCTGGCAAAGTCTTTATTGACCTTGGCGCCGATTTCCGTCTGGAGCGGTTGGACGAGTACGAACACTGGTACGGCGTGAAGGCGGTGTATCCGGACCTGCACGCCGAAGCAGTGTACGGCCTGCCGGAATTTTTCCGGGAGCAGATACGTGGCAAAAAGCTAATTGCCAACCCCGGATGCTACACCACCGCGGTGCCGCTGGCACTGGTGCCTGCGCTGAAGGCTGGACTTATCAGCAACGACGGAATCATTGCTGACTGCAAATCCGGTGTAACCGGTGCGGGCCGCAAAATGACGCAGGACACACATTATCCGGAGCTGAACGAGGGAATGCATGCTTATAAGGTAGGCGGGCACCGCCATACACCCGAAATCGAACAGACACTGCGGCGTGTCTGCGGCGAAGAAGTGACCGTGACGTTTACCCCCCACCTGCTGCCGGTGAACCGCGGCATTCTGGCCACTTGCTATGCACACTTAACACCCGGTACGACACTGGAACAACTCCAGAAAGTGTACGAGGAATTTTATAAGAATGAATTTTTCGTCCGTGTTCTGCCGCAGGGAATGCGTGCCGATATTCACCATGTGCGGTACAGCAATTTTTGTGAAATAGAGCTGCATATTGACCCGCGTACACAAATGCTGGTCGCTGTTTCTGCACTGGACAATATGGTAAAGGGTGCTGCTGGGCAGGCAGTGCAGAACATGAATCTTTCGCTTGGCCTGCCGGAAAAAACAGGCCTGACGATGTTCCCACCGGCGTTTTAATCATACGGCGGACCGGTCATCTTTGGAAAATACCGAATGGGGGAGATACAGATGAAGTGGATAGACGGCGGCGTTACCGCACCACAGGGATTCCGTGCGGCGGGCGTCTATGCGGGCATACACGCCTGCTCACAGCTTTCCGAAAAAGAATCAGCGGCTTTTATACAGAACCTGAGGGACTGTTACGGAAAACAAGGCCATAAAAATGACCTTGCCCTGCTGTGCGCGGACGTGCCATGCACGGCGGCAGGCATTTTTACCAGCAACCTGGTGAAGGGCGCTCCCATTGCGGTCTGTAAGGAACATTTGAAAAACGGCTGGGCACAGGCAGTTGTCGCCAACAGCGCCAACGCCAACACCTGCAATGCGGATGGCTTGCAGAAAGCCGAAGCAATGGCGGAGGCTGCAGCCGCCGCACTGCATATTCCGGAAGAAGACGTGCTGGTTGCCAGCACGGGTGTTATTGGTCAGCCGCTTCCGCTTCCGCCTATCCTTGCCGGCATTCCGCGGATTGCGGAAAGACTTTCGGCGGACGGCAGCTTGGAGGCGGCAACGGCGATTATGACCACCGACCGTGTGCCGAAAAATATGGCAGTGGAGTTTTCTTTGGGTGGAAAAACCGTGCGTATCGGCGGCATTTCCAAAGGCTCCGGCATGATTCACCCCAATATGTGCACTATGCTTTGCTTTTTGACCACGGACGCGGCTGTTTCTGCGGCGGCACTGGATAAAGCGCTGCGTCTGGCGGCAAAAGACAGCTTTAATATGCTTAGTGTAGATGAGGATATGAGTACCAACGATACCTGCCTGCTGCTGGCGGATGGTGCCGCCGGCAATGAAGAATTGACAAGTGACAGCCCGGATTTTCCGGTCTTTGTCACAGCGCTGCGGAAACTGTGCATTCAGCTGGCACGTGCGATGGCCAAAGACGGAGAAGGCGCCAAACACCTGCTGGTGTGTGAAGTGGCGGGGGCTGTCAGTGACGCGGACGCCCGCAAAGTGGCGAAGGCGATTGTTTGTTCCTCCCTTGTAAAGGCGGCTATTTTTGGTGCGGACGCCAACTGGGGGCGTGTGCTGTGCGCGGTGGGTTACTGCGGCGCAAATGTCGATGTACACAAAGTAGATGTGGACTTTTCCTCCCCGGCAGGCACCATTCCTGTCTGCCGCAGCGGGGCGGGTGTTCCGTTTGATGAAGACCGCGCCAAAGAAATTTTGCTGCAGGACGAAATTACAGTTATGGTTACGCTGCATGACGGCACGGCCACGGCAACAGCTTATGGCTGTGATCTGACTTATGACTATGTAAAGATAAACGGTGACTACCGAACATAAGCTTCGGTTCGGCAGTTTGGTATATTGCAAAGATAGTTCACAGGGGGGAGTACCGTGGAAATTTCAAATGCAGGCCGTGCACAGGTATTGGTGCAGGCACTGCCATATATCCAAAAGCTTGCCGGAAAGACCATTGTGGTAAAATACGGTGGCAATGCAATGATTGACCAAGCACTGAAGGATGCTGTCATGCGCGATATTGTACTGATGCAGCTGGTTGGCATTCATGTGGTACTGGTGCACGGCGGCGGGCCGGAAATTTCCACCATGCTGCAGAAGGTCGGCAAAGAAAGCCGATTTATCGGCGGTATGCGTGTAACGGACGCCGAAACCATGGATATTGTACAGATGGTATTGGCCGGAAAAGTGAATAAGGCGCTGGTGCAGCTGCTACAGGAAAACGGCGGAAGGGCGGTCGGCCTGTGCGGACTGGACGGCGCCCTGCTGGGCGCGGAAAAACTGCAGGGGGAGGCGGACCTCGGTTATGTCGGCGAGATTACCTGTGTCAATCCAGCGGTGATTGAGGACGCCGAGAACGCCGGCTATATTCCGGTCGTTTCCACGATAGCGGGCGGTGAAAACAGCGAGGTATACAATATCAACGCTGACGTGGCGGCTGCCCGCATTGCAGCCTGCCTGCACGCGGAGAAACTGATTCTGATGACCGATGTGCGCGGGCTTCTGCGTGACCCGTCCGATGACAGCAGCATTATTCCGGTGGTACAGGTTTCCTCTGTGCCGAAACTGCGCAAGCAGGGAATCCTTTCCGGCGGCATGGTGCCGAAAGTGGACTGCTGTGTGGAGGCGGTCCGCCGCGGCGTAAAGCGTGCACATATCATTGACGGACGTATTCCACACTCCATTTTAGTGGAACTCTTTACCGATGAAGGCATTGGTACCATGTTCTATTAAAAGAAACAGAAAATTTAAATTATACAGAATGCATATTCCTATAAGTAGAAAAAGGAGGCACCATTATGCAGTTTCCTGCAATACAGGAGGGCGACAGCCAGTACCTGATACACAGCTACGCCCGGTTCCCAGCTGCACTGGTAAAAGGGAAGAACGCCACGGCATGGGACGCTGACGGTAAAAGGTATATCGACTTTACGGCGGGTATCGGCGTAAACAGCCTGGGCTACAGCGACCCGCAGTGGGTGCAGGCTGTCAGTGGACAGGCAGCCCAGATTCAGCATCTTTCCAACCTTTACTACAGCCCTGTCACTATCCGCGCGGCAGAACTGCTGTGCCATGCCGCGGGTATGGAGTGCGTCTTTTTCGGTAACAGCGGTGCGGAAGCAAATGAGTGTGCCATTAAGGTAGCCCGAAAGTATGGCACCGATAAGTACGGTGACCAGCACTGCCAGATTGTAACACTCAATAATTCTTTTCATGGGCGCACGGTCACGACATTGGCAGCAACCGGCCAACCGGGATTTCACCAGCATTTTCTGCCGTTTACCGGCGGCTTTGTCTATGCCGATGCCAATATGAAAAGTGTGGGAAAAACGGTTACGGAAAATACCTGTGCTGTCCTTGTGGAACTGGTACAGGGCGAGGGCGGTGTGGTGCCGCTGGATAAAGACTTTGTACAGCAGCTGGCGCAGTTCTGCGAAAAGAAAGATATTTTGCTGATGGTTGATGAGGTGCAGACTGGTATCGGGCGTACAGGCAGCTTCTTCTGTTACCAGCAGTACGGCATTCATCCGGATGTGGTTAGCGCAGCCAAAGGGCTGGGCGGTGGCCTGCCAGTAGGTGCCTGTTTGGTGGACCGCCGGTGCGCGGATGTTTTGGGACCGGGCGACCACGGCAGTACCTTTGGCGGCAATCCGGTGGTATGCGCGGGTGTGGCGGCCGTGGTGTCGCGTGTGGAAAAACAGCCTTTCCTGCTGGAAGTGCAGAAAAAGGGCGCTTATCTGCGCAGCCGGCTGCAAAAAATGGACAATATTCAAAGTGTGCGCGGCCTTGGAATGATGCTGGGAGCCAAACCAGTCAAAGGGCAGCCGGGTGCCATTGCGGCGGCCTGTGTACAGGCGGGCCTGCTGGTGCTGACTGCCAAAGATGTACTGCGCTTTCTGCCGCCGCTGACCATTACAAAAGAAGAACTCGACGAGGGTCTTGCCATTTTGGAAAAGGTCCTGCAGCAGCAGTAAAACAGTCTTGCACTTTCGCCTTTCTATCAGCGGCATAAAATGCTATAATTGTAACGATTAAAATAATACGGCCGTTAAACAGGAGGCTCCGCCGCGGTGGAGCAAAATCAATCTGGACAGGGAAAGAGGCTATTTTAAAATGAAGCATTTACTGAAATTGATGGACCTTTCCGGCAACGAGATTTCCGGAATTTTGGACCTTGCGGACCAGCTGAAATATGAGCTGAAGCACAATATTGAGCACCGCTGCCTGGAGGGCAAAACACTGGGCATGATTTTTGAAAAGGCCAGCACCCGTACCCGTATTTCCTTTGAAGTGGGTATGTATCAGCTGGGCGGTCTGCCTATTTTCCTTTCTGCACGCGATATGCAGATTGGCCGCGGCGAGCCGGTACAGGATACAGCACGCGTGCTGTCCCGCTACTTAAATGGCATTATGATTCGTACCTTTAAGCAGAGCGAGGTCGAGGCCCTTGCGCGTGACGGTTCTATCCCTGTTATCAACGGTTTGACCGACTTTGCCCACCCCTGTCAGGTGCTGGCGGACCTGATGACCATTCGGGAGCACCGCGGTGCACTGGACGGCCTGAAAATGTGCTTTATCGGTGACGGAAACAACATGATGAACTCCCTGATTGTCGGCGGCCTAAAGATGAAGATGGAAGTTGCGGTTGCCTGCCCGAAGGACTATCGTCCCGCGGCGGAAGTGCTGGACTTTGCACAGGCTTATCCAGCCTTCAGCATGACCACGGACCCGCTGGAAGCTGCCGTAGGCGCCGATGTCGTTATCACGGATGTATGGGCATCTATGGGTGAAGAAGAGGAAGCCTCCAAGCGCCGCATTGCTTTTAATGGCTATCAGATTAACGACAAGGTTATGGCCGCCGCTAAACCGGACGCTATGGTTCTGCATTGCCTGCCTGCCCATCGCGGCGAAGAAATCACAGCGGATGTGTTTGAACAGCATTCCAGTGAAATCTTTGAAGAGGCGGAAAACCGTCTGCATGCACAGAAGGCAGTTTTGGTCAAGCTCCTTGGATAAAAGGCTGCATTTTATTTGATTATATGTACAGCAAGATAAGATAAAAGATTTTATCCAATCCCAAAAAAGCCACTGTCCCGGTTTACCTGCCGGGCAGCGGCTTTTTTCTGTCTATCTATGCGGTCATTGTTATAGAATTTTTATTGAACCAGTATGCCGGCATCCGTGGACTGCAGAATGAGAATCTGCTGTTCCATACCACTGGCACAGTTGATATAGACCAGTACGCGGTCACCGTTGCTTCCGATACAGGAGAACTCCCAGCACAGCACTTCATTCAGGCCGGAAGTTGGCACCAGTACTTTCCGAGAGTTGTTCACTTTTAGGCGGCTGCTGACCTTTTTCTGTGCAGCTTCTTTGGTGTATTTCGGTGACGGAAAGCTGCGGGACATGTGGTTCATCAGGTAGCCCGTAGCGCCCAGCTCCACCACGTCGCCGTTGTCCAGCGCAATGCCTACCTTGACAAGATCCGGGTAACAGCGCACACCGTTTTCCTCATATGCAAAGTTAAATAGAATGCGGCCATCGGTCTTAATCCAGTAGGTAAGCTGCATATCTTTATAGCCGCACTTTGCCAGAAAAGCGGTGGCCTTTTCTTTGGCGGCGTCCATGGTGATTTTTTCCGCTGTAATTTCCCGGCTGCTGCGCATGGAACAGAGAACACCTCCTTTTTTGGTAACGGAGGCGGTTGTAGTACCGGACGTGAAGTTCCACAGGGGCAGGTTACCGGCCGTGTCTGCGGCGGAGGTAAGCTTGCTGGGGGAAAGGTTCAGTGCTTTGGCGGCAATGGAGCACGCGTCCGCTTTGCTTACATCGCTTTTCCCCTGCAGGGCGCGGGGATTTTTCCGCTGAATATTATCCGAAAACGGCCCATCGTAAATCAGCGAAGGGAAGTTCGTAAAGTCGGTTGCGGTTTGTTTCAGCTGAGAGGACAGGTTGTCGGAAGTATAGTCCAGTTTCAGCGACGACAAATTGCTGGAAAGCTTTTGGGCATAGGTATGCAGCTTCTCAATGGTTTTGTACTCCGCTTCCGTAATATGCCCGCCGCCGCTGATGCGGTTGGACAGGCTCATGGCAAAATCACCGACTTGGGTAATATATTTCGAAACGTTGTTCATGGTACTGTCGTGTACCGGCAGTGTAGCCAAAGCCTCCTTGGCAAGGCCAGATTCATGCATCAGCCGGGCCGCGAGTCCGTTCTGTTGGGTAGGGGTGTTGGCGTAAATGCTTTTGTCCAGTGTCAGGGAAATGGTGTTTACGCAGTCGCGCAGGTCACCGTACGCGCGGTCATAGGTATAGGTCAGGTCACGCTTGGCAGCCTTTTCAGCGGCCTGGCTGCGCATGGTCAGGGCTCCCGCCGTGACCACAGCGCCAACCGCGATAATACCCATTACCACAGCAACGGCTTTTCTGTTTTTCATAAAATACATCACCTTGCCCGTACCCGAAATTTTCTGTACATACCGTACAAAAGAAAGGCAAAGCGGGCCAATGGTAGCTTTCACCACACACAGCAGGATTATACACAATGTTCTGCCCGAGAAGACGTCTTTGAAAAGCGGCAAAGATGTTGTATAATAAAAAAGTATGACATGACGGCCGGTGCCTGCTGTGCCGGCGGCTGTATCTTTTTTAGAAAACACAATGACAGGTATATATTTTTACTGAACTGCGGCCGACAGCTGCAGAAAACCGGAGGATATCATTCCATGACGATAACAGACTTTTACAGGGAAATGAAAGGCAAAACCGTTGCATTCTGTGGCTTGGGCGGCAGCAACCTGCCCCTGATTGACCGCTTTCTGGCGGCTGGCGCGAAAGTGACCGCCCGTGACCGGCGCACCCGCGAAAAACTGGGGGATTTGGCGGACCAGCTGGAGAAAAAAGGCGTGCAGCTGGTGTTGGGCGAAAACTATCTGGAAGACCTGAATGAAGAGGTCATTTTCCGTACGCCCGGTATGCCCTATCATCTGCCGCAGCTGGATGCTGCCCGCGCCCGCGGCAGTGTCGTGACCAGTGAAATGGAAGTTTTCCTGGAGTACTGCCCGTGCCGCGTCTTTGGCGTAACCGGCTCGGACGGTAAAACAACTACGACAACCATTCTGTCCAAAATTCTGCAGCACGCGGGAAAAACCGTACACGTCGGCGGCAACATTGGCAAAGCGCTGCTGCCGGATATCGACAGCATTCGGCCTACCGATGTGGTCGTTGCGGAGCTGTCCAGCTTTCAGCTTATCTCCGTAGGACGCAGCCCACAGGTAGCCGTTGTTACCAATATGAGCCCGAATCATCTGGATATTCATAAAGATATGCAGGAATATATAGATGCCAAGAAAAATATTTTCCTCCACCAGGACGGATTCGGCCGTGCCGTCTTTAACCTTGACAATCCCATTACCACGGGGTTTGTCAGTCAGGCCCGCGGCGAGTGTTTGACTTTCAGCCGAAAGCAGCGTGTACGGAACGGCTGCTTTGTGAACCCAGACGGAACCATCGTTTTTGCCAAAAACGGTGTGGAAACACCGATTATGAATTGCAGCGAGATTCGCATTCCCGGTGCGCATAATGTGGAAAATTATCTGGCAGCCATTTGTGCGGTGTGGGGTTATGCTTCACCAGAGGATATCCGTGCGGTAGCAGAAGAATTTTCCGGTGTGGAGCATCGCGCGGAACTGGTGCGGGAACTGGATGGCGTGCGCTGGTACAATGACAGCATTGCTACTACACCAAGCCGCACTGTGCGGGGAATGCTTTCCCTGTTTTCGCAGAAACTAATTTTGATTGCGGGCGGATACGATAAAAAGATTCCATTTGAGCCGATGGGAGAACCGGTGTGTGAGCACGTCAAAACGTTGGTCCTGATGGGCGTTACCGCACCGAAAATTGAGGCGGCGGTTAAGGAAGCAAAAAATTATCGGCCAGGTGCACCCAAAATTCTGCACGCGGCAAGCTTAGAGGAAGCGGTAAACCTGTGCCGTCAGGAAGCAAAATCCGGCGATATTGTGGCACTCAGCCCGGCGTGCGCAAGCTTTGATATGTTCCCCAACTTTGAAACACGCGGTGACCGCTTCCGTGAACTGGTAAAGCAGCTGTAAGCGGAAGCGGCATCTGCCGATATGTTCGGTTCTATATTTTTCGAGTAAAAGAGGGTTTCCTTATGAAGATGGAAAAAATACTCAAAACACTGTGCGGCGCTATTGGCACTAGTGGAGATGAAACAGCGCCGGTGAAGGCGGCGCTGGAACTGACCGGTCTGCCCAACGGGAAAGTACTGCCGCTCGGCAGCGGCTGTGTGTCACTGGGGAAGGCAGATGCGGAAAAGGTCATTTTGCTGGAAGCGCATATGGACCAGATTGGCCTGGTGGTTACATCGGTAGATGAGCACGGATTCCTGCACTTTGCGAACTGCGGTGGTTCGGACCAGCGTGTCATGCCCGGCTGTCCGGTGCGTGTCTTTGCCACAGGTGCGGATAAACCGCTTCTCGGCGTTGTTGGTAGTGTGCCGCCGCACCTGGACCGGGCGAACACAGACAAAGTGCCGGACGTGGAGGATATGACGGTGGACCTCGGCCTGCCCGCCGTGAAAGCCAAAACCGTTGTTTGCCCCGGTGACCGTGTGGTCCCGGTGTATGAACCGAAAAAATTGATGGGAACCCGCTTTTCCTCCGCTGCGCTGGACAACCGTGCCGGTGCAGCTGCGGTGGTTCGCGCCGCTCGTCTGCTGCAGCAGGTTGACCTGGGCAGCTGGCGGGTGCCGCTTCTGTTCAGCACGATGGAAGAAATCGGCGGACAGGGGGCGCATACGGCTGCCTATACGGCGGCCGTAGATGAAGCAATTTGTGTAGACGTTGGTTTTGGCATACAGCCCGGCGTTAAGCCGGAAGTCAGTCACCCGGTGGGGGGCGGCGTAATGATTGGCAGCGCGCCGATTTTGGACCGTGGCATGACGCGGCGTTTGGGACAGCTTGCTGACGAAAACCATATTTCGTATAAATGGGACGTCATGGGAGGCGTTACCGGAACCAACAGCGATGATATCGCGGTGACGCGCGGCGGTGTCCGTACAGCTTTGTTAAGTGTGCCGCAGCGTTCTATGCACACACCGGCGGAAGTGGTGGATATGCAGGATATTGAGGACACAGCCCTTCTGATGGCGCTGTATGTCTGTGACCGGTGCGGTGCCAGCCTGCCTCAGCCGGCACAGTCCGCTGAGGAGCCGGCGGCAGATACGGCTGCGAGTGCCGGTGCCGAGTCGGACGGGGAAGTGTGGAGTGCCTGCCTGCCCCAGCTGTGCCGGGAGCGCGGTGTTTCCGGCAGTGAAGAGGGTGTGCGGGAACTGATCCTTTCCCAGATAAGCAATTTCGCGGAAAAAATAGAGATTACGCCGCTTGGCAGTATTCTTGCATATAAAAAGGGAAAAAACCGTGCCAAAACACGGCTGCTCCTCAACGCGCACATGGACGAAGTCGGCCTTATCATAACGCATATTACCGATGAAGGTTTTCTGCGCTTTGCGCCGGTTGGCAGGATAGACCCACGTGTCCTGCCCGGCCGCAGCGTGACTGTTGGGTATGGCAAAAATACGGTGCCCGGTGTGATTGGCCTGAAGCCCATTCACCTGTTGGAAAAAGGCGAACGCGGCAAAGCCATTCCGGTCGAAGAACTGTATATTGATATCGGGGCCAAGGACAAACAGGAGGCAGCCAAAGTGGCTGTGCCCGGGGACATGGTCACGTTTAACAGTGTGTACGAGGAGAATGGCTTTTCGGTTAAGAGCCGTGCGCTGGACGACCGTGCGGGCTGTGCCCTTCTGGTCCACCTGATGCAGCAGCCGGACTGGGCGTATGACACGATTTTTGAATTTGCCGTACAGGGTGAAGTGGGCTGCAATGGTTCCTGCACGGGTGCCTATTTGGCACAGCCGGAGGCTGCTGTCGTTGTGGAATGCACGGCTGCTTCCGATGTGCCCGGCACGGAAACGGATCAGCAGGTGTGCCGTTTGGGTCAGGGACCGGTCATCACGTTTATGGACCATAAAACCATTTACGACAAGGAATATACCAAATGGGCCTTTGAAGAAGCGCGCAAAGCCGGCGTGCCCTGCCAGTGGCAGGAGGGCGTGGACGGCGACAATGATGCCGGCGCTATTTATATCAGCCGCGGCGGTGTCCGCACAGCGGCGGTATCGCTGCCGTGCCGCTACCCGCACGCGCCGATGGGAATCGTCAGCCGCAGTGACTATGAAGCGGCGGGTGCGCTGCTGCAGTGCCTTGCACAGCGGATTGCGGGGACACCATGCTCTGGGCAGTAACGGAGCCTGCCCGCCTGCTTGCCTATGACCATGGCGCGCTGGGGTGCAGTGTTATTTCCAGCGTGACGGCCTATGGTACAGGTACGGCGGCGGCTCGCTTTTGGGAAGGGGACGGGTTCCTGCTGCGTCGGCAGGACGAAACAGCGACTTTGTGCGGTACGGTGCTGCCGGAAAGTGCGGAGGAGCTGCGTGAGTTTTTGTTTTATATCGGCGTACAAAATTTGCTGGCGGAGCCGGATAACCTGAAACGGTTGGGATTTTCTCCTGCCTCCGAGGGTGTGGAGATGGAGCTGTGCCGTCCCATTCCCTGCCCGCCGCTGCCCGCCGGTTTTCGGATGCGGCTGGCCGGACCAGTTGCGTCACCAGCTGCCATGCGGCTGGCAGATATGTATGCACTGCTGTGTGCGTGTACGCGACCGGGATTTTCTATACCGGCCTTTGAGCCGTTTTATTTGGATATGAGTCATCGTGTGCGGCACGGTGCCGTCCTGGCAGCGGGCCTGTACCAGAATGTGCGCTTGTATTCCTGTGCGGCAGAGGCGCTGTCGCCGAAACAGGCATTGCTTTTCGCCGGTGCCGCGGCGCCGGAAGTGCGCGGCCGCGGTGCCTTTGCGGCGGTGCTGGCGGCGCTGGTGAAACAGGCAGATGTCCGTCGGGTACTGCTGCTGTGCGGTTCACAGCTGCAGCCGCACTATGAGCAAATGGGCTTTTCTGCCTGCGGAATGTGCCAAAAAGCCTGCCTTAAATAAAAAATACATATTGTAATTTATATATTTTAGTATACAAAAAGGAGAATATAAAGTGCAGATTTATCCTGCTTTTCATATCGACAAAAAAATAACTGATGCGGCCGATGAGGCACTGCGGAAAGCACAGCCGGCTCTGAAGCGCATTGATGAAGTGACCGACTACAACCAGCAGAAAATGCTGGCGGCCTTTATTCACTGCGGTGTCAGTGAAAGCCACTTTGCGGCCAGTACCGGCTATGGCTACGGTGACCGCGGACGGGAAGTGCTGGACCAGGTGTATGCGCAGGCACTGGGTGCTGAGGATGCACTGGTGCGGTATAATTTTGTGTCCGGTACACACGCACTGACCGTGGCGCTGTTTGGTGTGCTGCGCCCGGGAGACACCATGCTGTGTGTGACCGGTCTGCCGTATGACACGCTGCAGAGCGTTATCGGACTGACTGGTGATGGCAACGGTTCCTTAAAAGAGTATGGCATTCATTATCGGCAGGTCGACCTTAAAAAAGACGGTACACCGGATTATGAAGCCATTGAGCATGCGGTGCAGCCGGACACAAAGATGGTCTATATTCAGCGCAGCCGCGGCTACAGCCTTCGTCCGTCTCTGTTTGTGGAAGATATTGAGAAGATTGCGGCGATTGCAAAGCGCCGGGCACCGAACTGCATTGTTATGGTTGATAACTGCTACGGAGAATTTGTGCAGAAGGAGGAGCCGGTCGCACATGGTGCGGACCTCATGGCGGGTTCGCTCATTAAAAACCCGGGCGGCGGTGTTGCCCCGACCGGCGGCTACATTGCGGGCCGCAAAGATTTGGTGGAGAGCTGCTCCTATCGCTTGACAACACCGGGAACCGGTCGGGAGATTGGCTGTACACTGGGCAATAATCGAGAACTGTTCATGGGCGCTTTCCACGCACCACATGTAACAGGGGAAGCGCTGAAGACAGCAGTCTTTACTTCTGCCCTTTTCGAGGAGCTTGGCTATGCGGTAACACCGCGCTGGGACGAACCGCGCGCGGATATTATTCAGGCAGTTCTGCTGCGCACCCGTGAAGCGCTGATTGCTTTCTGCCAGGGAATCCAGAAAGGTTCGCCGGTCGATTCCTTTGTTTTGCCGGAGCCGTGGGGTATGCCTGGGTATGACTGCCAAGTAATCATGGCGGCGGGCACTTTTACGCTGGGTGCCTCTGTGGAACTGAGCGCGGACGCTCCTTTGCGGGCACCGTGGGCCGTATGGATGCAGGGCGGCCTAAATTTCCACAGCGCACGTCTTGGCTCTATGCTGGCGGCGCAGTCCATGCTGGAAAAAGGATTTTTAGGCTAAAGGTATTGCCAGTTCGATTTATTTACGGTATAATAAAAAACAGCACGGGTTCCGTGCTGTTTTTGCGGATGTGGTGGAATTGGCAGACACGCCAGATTTAGGTTCTGGTGTCTACGACATGCAGGTTCAAGTCCTGTCATCCGCACCAAAAGAAATCGCTTAGGCATGCGGCCTAAGCGGTATTTTTATGCCATTGTACCCCATTTTGTACCCCAACGGAAAAGTCACTCGGCGACGTTTTGTCGTTCAGTGGATTTTTTCATCGTTTCAACATTTTAAAACAACTGAATCCAAAATTGAGCGCTCATAATTTCTTCATCAAATCTATCTGACCCGTTAAAACGCCGGGTCAGCTCAAGTACCGAAACGGTAGGGGGTCCCATTTTGGGACCCCACCTATAACATAGTAAATATATATAAATAATATAATATATCAAAAAATATATTTTTATCACATTTTCACAGGATGCACAGAATAGAATCCCTTCACAGAATACACACAATACACAGAATAAAGCTGCCCCTCAAATTCAAGGGGCAGCTCCCGGAATCAATATGGTACTATCTCATCTGCCGGCGGAATCTCTGCCTTTGATGCTTCCTTTGCGAGCAGCTTCAGGTCCTCTTTGTATCCCTCAAAGGTATCCACACGGTCTATGACGTACCACGTTTCCCGGTAGTAAATCAGCATTCCGGGCTTGATGTCTCTTCTCCAGTTGACGGTAAACTGCATATCCTCTTTATACCCGGCAGTCCCGGCTGCGAAATACTCTTTTTGGGAAAGCTGCCGCGCATAGGCCCACAGGCTGCCCGGGTGAATCGGCTGATAGGCGGTTACCCAGTTGCCGATGTCGTCCTGTACCTCGGTCTTATTGTAAATTATTATCTTCTTATCCTTTACCATTTCATCACGCCCTCAAAAATTCTTCGTAGTGGTCCATCAGGCCCACGTATGCGTCCAGCATGGAAGCCATGCCGTCTATCCTCATCTTCGGCTGCTGCGCCTTAATCGGCACGATATTTCCGTTTCGGTCTGTCATAATCCCCGTGTTGGTCAGGCACCACTTCAGAATCGGGTTATTATTGTAATTGATTTTCTTTGCTTTCAGGTCGGCCCCCATCTGCTGCATGGGCAGGGAAAGCGTCTTTGCCCCCTGAATGCAGCGGACCATCGGAAAGCCGTACTGCTTCATCTCATCCACCCAGTACCGGGCGGAATAGCTGTCATAGTAAATCCACAGAGGAGTAATGCCGTAGTCATTCAGCATTTCGTTGAACCATGCCGTGACGTCGCTGTAGCGTATCGTGTTACCCGCGCAGAGCCGCAGCAGGCCCTGTTCCATCCACAGGTCGTAGGGGATTTTATCCTTGTGGACGCGCTCGTGGAAGCTTTCCTGCGGCAACCAGTACATCTGCGTCACATACCGCTTTTCGGTTTCCTTATCCACAAAAAGCAGGGTAGCGCAGGTCAGGTCGGTTGTGATGCTCAGGTCGGCCCCGCCGATAGCGTAGCAGTTCCGAAATTTCTCCAGGTCGAAGGTTTCCGGATTGTCGATGTCGTCGAAGGTCAGCCACGCCTGCGCCGCGTTCTGCCGAATGTTGAAATCCTTGCAGAGGATTCCCGGCAGGTCGGCAGCGCTGCTTTTTGCCCGCTCAACCTTCCTTTGCAGGTCATCCAGCTTCTTAATGGCTCCCAGTCCGGGGTTCGCCTTTGCCCATGCCTCGGGGTCGCCCCATTCCTTCGCGCTGTCCAGCTCATAGAGGACCGGCAGAAAACTGTCGTCCTTTACCACGCCGTCAAGGACGTTGCAGGCGTAGGAATACATGTCGTCGTAAATACATTCCCTCACGGTCCCCGCCGTCGTAATCATCAGTAAAAGCGGCTGCCGCCGGGCACTCTGCGACTGCTTCATCACTTCGTAAAGGTTCCTGTCCCGCACGCCGTGCAGCTCGTCCATGACGACGAGCGAAGCGTTCAAGCCGTCCAGCGTGTCCGAATTGTGCCCCAGGGGCTGGAACTTCGCCATCAGCGCGTCGCAGTACATGTCCTGCTTCCGCTTCCTGATGTACCGCGAAAGCTCGGGAGACTGTTTCACCATGTTCCGCGCCTCGTCGAACAGGAGCTTGGCCTGCGCGTATTTCGTCGCGGTGGAGTATATCTCCGCCCCCGGCTCATTGTCCGCTATCATGCAGTACAGCGCGATGCCTGCGGCCATTGTGGACTTGCCGTTCTTCCTGCCCACAAGAAACAGACTTTCCCGGTACTTCCGCAGGCCGGTTTCAGCGTCCACAAAGCCAAACAGAGCCGCGATAAACGCCTTCTGGAACAGCCCCAGCTTTACGGTCTGCCCGGCCCACTCGCCCTTTGAGTGCCGGCAGAACCGTTCGATAAACTCTATCGGCCGGTTTGCCTTCTCCTCATCGAAAATGTATCGCCCCGCCTGGTGCTCAATCTCATGGCCCAGCTTCTCATAGAGCCTCTAGACCTTCCGGGAGACGACGTATTTCCCGGCGCGGATGCCGTCGCGGTATTCCAGAATCGGATTCATCAGGCGCTCTTGCCTTTCTTCAGAAACTCTGCCAGCTCATCCTTTGCTTCCGGTTTCGCCGCGGGCGGGAGAAGGTCAATCAGCTGTTTGTTCAGCAGTGCATAGCGCTGAATGGTCGTGTTATAGGCCTGCATCGCCGGATTCTGTTTCAGCCCGTCCCGGCCTTCCACCACGGCGCCGTCTTTCCGGATTCCCGCCTTCAGTTTGGAAAGCGTCGCGTCCATGAACGTCATTTCCTGCATCAGCTTTTCCGCGATAGGTTTTCGGTCATCATCGATAATGGTTATTAGTTTTCTGATTTTTGCCATTGCCATAAAAATCACTCCTAAAATATTCCAGCGTTCTATAAATGCGAATGCTTCCCATTTGCATATAAAAAACTCATGGAGAGGAAATTTGAACTGCACCCACCGGTCTATTAATGCGCTAAAGTGTTAATGCACCCGGGGGGGTGTCTTGACAAGATTTCCGTTTGCGTCAAACTTCAGTCCGTCCGCACATGCGCCGCTTCCGAAATGTTCCCGGTTGTGGCAGACTTCACATAATGCTTCCAGGTTATCCCAGTTCAGCGTCACGTTTGGGTCGTTGATGTTCTGCGGCGTGATGTACGTTTTGTGGTGCGCTATCACAGCCAGCCTGCCGCACCGCTCACATGTCCAGTTCTTGGAACAGAGGAATGCGTACCTGCACTTCTCCCATGTCCTGGACTTATAGAATCGTTCAGCATATGGTTTCATTTTATCGGCGCCCACAGCTTCAGCGTGCCCAGCATACTGTCAACAGCGTTCGACAGCCGCGCCGCTTCGCTCGCTCCCGGGTCGTACCACAGCTGAAGGATGAACTTTGCGCACTGCTTGGCGAGCTGGTAGCCAGGCGCTGTACCGTCTTCCCATCTGCTGCCTGTGGTTACTTCCAGATAATCCGGCAGACTGTCCAGCATGGACTGAATGATGGGGTCGTTTTCCGTGCCGTCCAGCCTCAGCGCTTGCCGCACCTCATCTATCGTAAGTAATGCCATGATAATCACTCCTAACAAAAAGGGGCTGCGATAAGCGCAACCCCTCATCTGCATTATGTTCAGGCTTCCGCCGCGGTCAGTTTAGCAAACGCTTCCGGTACAATAACCTTGCCGTCGCCCACTGCCATCGCCCGGTAGTCAATCAGGCCCTGCTTGAAGCTGGATTCTCTGGAGACTTCCAGCAGAATATCCTGCGACAGGTTGACGCCGTAATACTGGAAGTTGCCGTACAGGATGGTGTCAGCGGGAATGTAGTCGTCCACTACTACCTGATGGCCCAGCATACGCCCGGCCCCGCCGTCAATGGGGTTCGTGAAGATAGGCCGGCCGGCCGTGTCTTCCACAGCCATGAGGCGGTTGAACAGGGTCGCGTTGCTGCACGCGAACACCGCACCCGCGGAGTACCCGGCCTTCAGCAGGGAAGCCAGCTTCAGCACGTCGGCATACTTCAGACCGCCCGCCGCATAGGTCGCGCTGTTGGTCGTGTCCCACGTCACGCCCGGCAGAATCCCCAGCGCCTGTCCGGAACCTGTGCCGGAGAATACTCCAGCGTTCAGCGCCGCGCCGATGGTCCTGGTAAGCTCGGTAGACAGGTAGGATTCAAATGCCGGGACGGAAATGGTGTTCGCTGCCACGCTCAGGGAGAACACCTTCAGCAGCTCGTAGGCGTTAAAGGTTACGCTGGTCGGCGTCTTGGCGGACGGCTCAACGGAAGCTCCCTCGGCGTGCCATTCTGCTGCATCTTCCGGTGTCGCAACCGGTACGGACAGATTGGCCGGAATGCGGAACTGCCGGACATACTGGAGAATGTCCCCCTGTGTGGTTGCTTTCTGAACAACCTCATTCAGGGTTGTTGAGGGAATTACTGCCTGATTGGTCCCGGTTGTCAGAGCCGCTCTGCGCTCGGTGACGGCCTGCTCCTGCGCGCGGCTGAATACGTTCCGGTCCGCATCGGTCATGGGCTTGCCGAGCATCTTTTTGTAGAATGCCGTCCGGTATTCCGCAGAGGAGAAGATGTCGTCGTCACGCTTCTCTTCCTTGTGGGAATAGTTCTTCCCGGTAATCGGATTAAAGCCGGTCAGCTTCCCCTGGGCCGCGGAACGGGCTTCCAGATTGTCCTTCGCCATCTTCAGTCCGTCCAGCTCAATGTTCAGAGCGGTAATATCGGCGTTCGGGTCCTTGTCGATAAGCTTCCCGATTTCCGACGCGCGGGTTTCAATATCTTCGGCGGATGCCGTGCGGTAATGGTTGAACGCTGCGTCTTTATCTTTAAAAGTCATAATCACATACTCCTTTTCAAAATCTGGTTGATTCTGATTTTTGCCGCCCGGCGGGCGTCTGCCGCGCTCCGGGCTTCGACTGATGTAGTAGGATACGCGGGGAAATTGACAAGGCTGATTTCCAGCACCTTGGAGATTTTGTTAATTGTCCGCGTATTCGTTGCCGGGTCGTATTCGTCGCCGCCTGCCGGCACGACAAAAGCGAATGAAACACCCGTCAAGTCGCCTCGCCTAACTGCCGTATAGGCGGAACGGCCTTCCTCGGTGTCCGGCAACTCCGCAGCAAAGTTTAGCCCTGCCGGGCTTATTGAAAGCTGTAGAGTTTTTGGTGTGCGCGCCAGAGGAAGGCGGCTTGCGTCGTGTCCCACCAGCAGGCGCGAATCGCTCAGGTCGGCTCCTGCCAGAGCCCCGGAGCGAATAATTTCAGTGTATCGGCCCTTCGGGTCGTTGATAACGGTCGGCGTATCAAAAACGATTGCCTTGCCGGTCAACCGCATTTTTCCGTTTTCGGGTTCGGCCGCCCGGATTTCGCAGATACGGGTTTCCTTCATTTCTTCTGCACCCCCTGATACTGGTTGGCCTTATCTGCCTGTACTACATTTAGTGTTTGAAGCCGCTTTTTGCCCTCTTCGCCGCCGATAGGCTTCATGTTGAGAATTTGCCTCGCTTCGTCCACAGTGAAGAGGCCGTAGGGAATGCTTTCCTTCAATGTGGAAATGCGGGTTCCGTAGCTCGCGTATTCCATCGAATCGCCTTCAAACAGAATCCGGTTCCCAGCCTGCTGCTCAATCGGCGTGAAGATCTTTGCCGTGAATTCCTGCGCCATCTGCGCCGCGAGTGGTTCAATGACAGATTCGTAAAACGCCGTGCCTTCCTGCTCGGAATAGGTGGAATCCACCATATCCAGTTCAAAGTGCCCCGGCTCTACTTCGTGTTCGGCTTTCGGGTCAAGGCCACGCTGCACATGCGCCCAGTCGCCGGAATTCCCAACAACGATTGTCAGCCCGGAAATTGGCTTGTCCAGCTCATCATCTACTGGCTCAAGGTCAATTTCAAACATATTGGCCCCATCCGGGGTTTCGTCATAGGTGCCGCTATCAGAGTCAAGCTGTGCCCCAATAATGTTGTAATAAGCGGCGGTTGCTTCCCCGGAAATGCGGTCGAATGTAATGGCAAGAATCTTTCTGAAATTAAACATAAATAAATACCTCCAAAAATTAGTGTAATGCTGCCGCCAGTTCGCGGCGGTTCTGGTTTATGCGTTCTGTGCGGCTCTGTGACGTCTTGTCCTGCTGATACTGGTAGTTTGCTTCCGTTGTGTAAATAAGCAGTCCTGCGGACGCACAGGCTAAAAGCAAGCCGATTGTTTCAGTCATGGTCTGCACCTGCCTTTTTTATGCTCAGAAGTTCATCTTTGCCCACCTGCAATTCACCCAATGCATCTTGCAGCTTGCTTTGAAACAGTGAAAAAGCAGAGAAATACATGTTCAACCGGTTTAGATAAGCTTCCTCGGCTGGATTATTCGGTTTAAATTCGAATTCGTCTTCCAATGCCTCGGAGAGTACCCCATATGCATCTGTTGCAGCCTCAAGCATTGTAATGCCGTCCTCAATTTGCAAGGTCACGGATGTAAAGTCCCTTGTGGTTTCTGTACCTGCTTTCAAAAATTGCCGGTAAACGTAATCATAAATGCGGCTCAGAGCGTGAATGTCGGTAATCCGATTGAGTTTGTCCACAATTTTTGCTTGCAAACCGTCCACGGTATTGTTATAATAATTTTGAAGTTCGTTTGTTTTCCCCTGTGCAGTTGCTGCTGCCGGGGTGTTTTTTTGCCTTGTCATAAGAAAGCCTCCTTAAACTGCATCATGAATTTTGTCAAGGCATGCGCATACGTTGTCAAGCTTGTCTGGTATATTTTCTATGTGACATTCCATACCGTCCGTACTCACTGCTATGTCATTTAAACTGTTTGCAATGGAGACAACGCTGCACTGTGTGCGGTGGGAATCAAAAAACCCGCACCGGTCACTGCAATCAGCGGCACGAAAAGGACAAAATTTTGAACGTTCCATATTAAAATACCTCCTAAATTTTGTGGTCAAGAAAATCAATCAGCTGACAACGATTTTTAATTCATTTGCATCAGCTCTTTTCAGTTTGGCACGCTTGGCACGCTTGGCACGCACGCACAGGGGGGTACACCTTTATATATAAAACAAAAAATAAAATATAAAATATCTATGTATTTGCATATTCTATTTTTTTATAATTGAAGTGTAAATTAAGCGTGCTATGCGTGCCAATGGCTTGTCTATGCGATTTTTCGCGTGCGTCTATGCGTGCTTTAAGCGTGCGCTTATGCGTGCTCACTCGAATCACGATTAACAGTTCCAACGATTTTTAATTCATTTGCATCAGCTCTTTTCAGTTTGGCACGCTTGGCACGCTTGGCACGCACGCACAGGGGGGTACACCTTTATATATAAAACAAAAAATAAAATATAAAATATCTATGTATTTGCATATTCTATTTTTTTATAATTGAAGTGTAAATTAAGCGTGCTATGCGTGCCAATGGCTTGTCTATGCGATTTTTCGCGTGCGTCTATGCGTGCTTTAAGCGTGCGCTTATGCGTGCTCACTCGAATCACGATTAACAGTTCCAACGATTTCCACACCAAAGAAGCCCCGCGCACGGTGATTGTACTTGTGTATATGCGTGCTGTATCGAATCTTAAGCGTGTTCGCGTGTTGTTCCATGTAGTTAATGAGCGTCTTCTGCGTTACCGGATATTCTGCGTTGTCAGTGCACCATAACTGGTACGCTGTATAAATGGCACTGCACTGTGCTGTTACACCCTCACCACCCAACTGAATGACGCTGTCATCTTCCAGAAAGGCAATAACATTGAAGCTGTCACGCTTTGACTGTTCAAGGTTTGCCTTTGCCTTTTCGCTGATTGAAAACTCATAGCCACATAGTTGCAGCGTTCGCAGTCCGTCCAGCATCCAATTCAAAATGCCGGACCTTTCTTTTAGTAACTTCTCTTTCAGGTCCTTGTCGTCTACTCTGTTCGGTGGTTTCGGCTTAACCGTCAAGATTATCCGGCGGCGATATGCGCCCTCTGAATGGTCGTGCAGGGTATTAATGGACTGGTTACCGAATGCTAAGAGTCGGCAGTACATATTTCCTTGATAGGATTGTTTGCCTTTCTGCTCCATGCTCATGGTGCCGTCACAGGTAACAATTTCTTTCACTACTGCTGATTCTTCACAGGCCGCGGTGCACAAGTCATCATCAATAAAAAGCAGTTTGTTTTCAAGGTTGGCAACTTGAAAGCGGTTTTCCTCCAGACTGTTCAATTTGCCGGTGGCAATGTTAGACAGCCCGAAAAGTTCTTTCATAACTGCTCCTATAACGCTTTTTCCCTCACCACCATTGCCGATAATAATTAGCATCTTCTGTGCTTTAGTTGTCGGAAGTAAGCAATAACCTAAATATTCTTGCAATGTTACTTGGTCTTCTGGTTCTAGCAGGTCATCAAGAAATTGCAGCCACTTTTCGGGCTTTGGTGCTGTTGGCTCATAGCTTGCGTTAATTCGATTCAAGCAGAAACGAACCCCAGGCAAAAACAGTCGGCTATACTGTTTGTCAATTTCAATACAACCATTTTTAACGTGAATCGTGTGTCGCTCCGGCTTTTGCGGCTGCATATAACAGGCATTTTCAATGAAGTCAGTAAGATTCTTTGCTTTTCGCGCGGTATTTTTCATGTAAAATGGTGCTATTTCTTCTTGCACTTCCGCTTCTATCGCCTTTCGCTCTATGCTGCCGCTGGTACCATAAAACTTGCCATGGATGCAGTGTATTTCTTCATGCCCCTCGGCAAAATAATCATAGAAAATCTTGTCCATGATCTCTTTGCCATCCATGTAAGGTGCTGCACCCATATTTATGTAGCTATCTTCTTTATCTCGCTTGGCCTTTTCTTTCAATGCGGCGGCTTTCTGATCTCTTTCAAAGGCTTTGCGAAATGAATCAAAAACTGTTGACTTTATGCCTAACTGTGCGGCCCGAATTTTCAACTTCTGCATCCGCTGTTCTTTTAAAAGTTCATTGTCTGTCATGCAGAGAACCGAAAAAGTTTCATTGCTTACTACATTTCTTAGAGTCAGTAAGCTAAGGATTTCATCTATTTTCGGTTCCGGCATTCCGATGATGTTGGAACCATCTTCTGCATTATCCACTGTCTGTTCCGTTATTTGTCACCGTCCTAATTGAAAATTTTACAAGAGTATTTGTCATTTTTCATTTCCTCCTTCCATTTTCGGACATTTAGTTCTTCTGCTGTTGAAACCACTCATAA
This sequence comes from Caproicibacterium sp. XB2, assembly GCF_044880635.1. Lineage (NCBI taxonomy): Bacteria > Bacillati > Bacillota > Clostridia > Eubacteriales > Oscillospiraceae > Caproicibacterium > Caproicibacterium sp. XB2. Next base: position 179,319 of record NZ_CP173227.1, read on the forward strand.
GCGGCTTGAACTGGCACGAGCAACTTTTTACCAATGTGCAGGCAAGGGAAGCCCTCACGGTGGCAAAGGTCGTAAATGTTCGGCAGACTGATAGCACCGCCCAGCATTTTATACAGGTCTTTGGGAGGAACTAAGGGTTTGCCATTGTATGTTACAACTTGTATTGTTTCGTCTTGCATTGTGTTTCACCTCCTTGCATTTAACCCAATCGGGTTAATGAATAAACACAGTATAATCCCATATAGGTTAATTGTCAACCACATTAAAAAAAACATTTACCCAGATGGTTTAATGTGCTATTCTTAGTTTGAAAGGAAGTGTCAAAAATGGACTTTGGAAAAGTTATAAGGGAAGCTAGAAAAAAAGTTGGGTTAACCCAATCAGAACTTGCAAAAGCTTCTAACATGTCATTAAACAGCATTTCAAGATATGAATCTGGGAAGAGAAGTCCTGATTTTGGTGCACTTCAAAAAATAGCCAACGCGCTGCATGTTTCTGTGGACTTGTTTATAGGTTCAGCTGCCAACCTTGAATTTGAAGCAGAGTATAACAATCTTCCAAAAGTAAAAGAAATTCACGAATGTACAGGACTTTCTATGGACGCTTGTGATTTTATCCACAGTGCACATCATAACCCATTCGTAACACTTGCACTCTCGGACATTTTGGAAAACGAAACGTTAATGATGTTGTTGTGCCAATATATAAATACTCAACCGCAAGATGGAGCCTTTATAGTCGGGGAAAACGGTACACTAGTTGTGAGTAAGCCAGGAAAAGACAAAGACAAGGGGCTTGGGCGAATTTATGCGCCAGATATGATTTTGAAAGCTATGCAGGAAAAAATAATTGCTGAATTAGAAAAAATGCGGTTGCATAATGTTGGTGAAAATCCTGGAAGAAAACTTGAAAAGGGTGAGCCCAAAAAGGCAGGTGGTTCCAATGCCAAAACGCCGGGCGAATAATGAGGGTTCTATACGGCAGAAGCGGCCGCACCTGTGGGAAGCGCGCTTCTGTGCAGGACGTGACCCGGGTACAGGCAAGCTGATCCGCAAATCTGTTTATGGAAGTACCCAGCAGGAAGTAAGGAAGAAACTTGCGGATGCCACGCGCGCCGTGGATGCCGGAACCTATCAGGAACCCTCTGAATTGACTGTCAGCCAATGGCTTGACCTGTGGGCGAATGATTACTGCCTAAACGTAAAACCGCGCACACTAGAACTGTATAAGGCCACAATAGAGAACCGAATAAAGCCAAACCTCGGCGCGGTGAAGCTGAAAAAGTTGACCGCTCCCATGATACAGAAGTTTTACAATAACGCTCTGAAAGGCCAACTGAAACCGCCGCCAGTAAAGCCGGGCAAGGTGGGGAATAGGAATGCCAGTAAAAAAGCCCTGTCACCGAAAACCATTAAAAATATGCATGGAATTCTGCACAAAGCCTTGGCTGTGGCCGTGCGCATCGGTGCAATACCAACTAACCCCGCCGACTGTGCAGAACTGCCGCGCATAGAGCGGGCAGAAATACAACCGCTGCCAGAAAGTACCGTCCCCGCCTTTCTGGACGCGATAAAGGGCAACCGGTATGAATTACTCATGCAGATAGATATGTTTACAGGGCTGCGCCTTGGTGAGATATTGGGGCTTCCTTGGTCTGCTGTGGACTTTAAAGCCGGAACTATCACAGTTAAACAGCAGTTACAGAAGCAGAAAACAGGCTGGATAATTGCACCCACGAAAAACGGTAAATCGCGTGTAGTGGCTCCTGCGCCCTTTGTGTTCGACTCTTTACGGGAACAGCAAACTATCCAGAATAAATGGAAAGCAGTAGCAGGACGCTATTGGAGCAATGAGGACAACCTTGTATTTACCAATGAACTTGGCGGGCACCTCACACACTGCAATGTTTATCGGCACTTGAAAAAAGCTGCTGCTGCTGTCGGCCTGCCGGACTTCCGTTTCCATGATTTACGGCACACTTTCGCGGTGTACAGTCTGGAAAGTGGGGCAGATGTAAAGAGCGTACAGAGTGCCCTCGGCCACTACTCAGCGGCATTTACGCTGGACACCTATGTCCACAGCACAGAGCAGATGCAGCAACGCAATGCCCAGCGAATGCAGCAGTTTGCGGAAAGCCTGATAAATAAAAAAACACCCAATCCAAAAAAGGATTGAGCGCTTGACAAAGCCATAAGGTCGGGATATAATACAGAGTGAAAAAAGTGATAGCATAGTCATGCTTAGCACCAAAAGCGAACCCCCAGAAGTGACGGCTTCCGGGGGTTCATTTTAGGCTAGCTGTTCTTGTGGTTTCGGTCTAACCATTTGCTGATAACATGTACGAGTACACCAGCCGTGACCGAAAGTAAAAAAGTGATAACAATATTCACGCTCGACACCTCCCCTCTGCTGCTAGGCATAGAGGAAGAACAGCATTGCCATTATATCACACAATCCGACAAAAAGAAATGTAGCTTTTATACCCCAATTTGTACCCCAATTAAAAATCTGTACCCCAAAAAAGTATTGACTATTGTTGTATATGGAAGTTGACGAACCGCATAGATAAGCCATTATTTAATTGGGCTGTATAGTCAAAATGGTATGAGTTGCAATTCAAGTCCTGTCATCCGCACCATGCCGAGTGTTCTTATAGTATTTGAAAATGCTGTAAGGACACTCGCTTTTTTATATGTTTATCCTGCCATCTGCGCTGAGGAGTAGCTTACGGCTACTCCTTTTCTCGTTTGTATAAGAATATCCGGTTCCGGCAGGGATGAAACATCCGGTATTTCAATGGAGCCAATGCAGTTGTAGTGAATGGTCAGCTTCTGGACGTATACGCCGTTCACCTTTTCGGCCTGATGAACTTCAATGTGGTCGATCAGCTCATTCAGCATGCACGGCGTTAGCTTTCTCGCTCTGGTATATTTGCGCACGGTAGAAACGAACATATCCGTGCCTACCGTCCGACGGCTTTCCTTGTCAAGCTCGGTTCTGAGCACTTTTATCTGCCCTGCTAATCCACTCTGTTCATCCTCATACTGCTTGGTCATCTTTGAAAACCGTTCGTCGGAAATTTTACCGGACACGTTATCCTCATACATTCGATCAAACAGTCGGTCGATCTCCTTGTCGCGGGCCAACAGAGAATTGTATTCCTTTTTCTTTCTTTGAAGCTCAAGTTCCATTGTCTGCTGGGAATGCCCCATAACCGCTTTGACAAATTCATCCTCATATTTGCTTGCGAATTTTGTGAGCCTGCGGATTTCTCCCAACACGACCTGTTCCAGAAAGTCAACACGGATATAATGCGTAGAGGTGCAAGTACCCCGATTGCCCTTATAATTGGAACAATTGAAATATTTGATGTCCGGGTTGCCTTGATTGAAGTGGTAATGCAGATTGTGTCCGCAGTCGGCACAGACAAGCAGACCGGAGAACATATTGGTTTCTCCTTCATTCGTTTTCCGCTTACGGATTTTACCCCGCTTCTGCTGCACCTTTTCCCAGATGGCACGGTCAACAACCGGATCATGCACGTCCTTAAAGATAACCCAATTGTCACGGTCGTTCTCAATTCGTTTCTTATTCTTATAGGATTTGCTGTACGTCTTGAAATTCAGGACATCTCCACAATACTCCTGCAAGGAAAGAATCTTTGTGACGGTAGAACTGTTCCACTTTGTGGGTGCGGCATCTTTATGCTTGCCGGGGCGGTTGACACCTCGTGCTTGCCAATAAGACATTGGCGTCAGAATGCTGTCTTGTTCCAGCGCGGCGGCAATTTGTTCTGTTCCAAAGCCGTCTATCGTCATTCGATAGATACGGCGGACTACAGTGGCAGCTTCCTCATCTACTACCCAGCGCTTTGGATTTTCAGAATCTTTAATATAGCCATAAGGCGGTTGGCCCATCGGCTCCCCGGCGTTTCCTTTGATCTTGTTGCTGATACGCCGTTTCTTGCTGATATCGCGGGCGTACCACTCGTTGAACATGCGTTATTCGGGAAGGTGAAAACAAAAAGGAAGAAACTCAGTATTCATGCGGGTTTGCGGCGAAGTGGCTCTCGGCCAAACCCCCTCTCAAACCTGAAAAAACCGGCTGAATGACGAATTGCATATCATTTAAGGACGTTCCTGCTTATGGAACGTCCTTAAAATATGATGAATTTATTCAATTTTAGGGGTAAATACTGCTTCTTAACTGCCCGTAAACCCTTGATATTACTGACTTTCTTGAATAAATGCCGTAAGAACACTAGCACCAAACACAAATAATCCGAACCTATTCTCCATTGGAGACGGGTTCGGATTTGTGCTTTATTTTGGGTATCCCAATTTTAATCAAAAGAATAAGAGTAAGCAGGGAGAATGAGGATTTCCTTGCTTGAAGTTTCGTAATGCCCCTAAAACAAATATCCTAATGCAATTACATTTCCATACACCTTTTACGCCAAAGCCGTTCATAGTCTTTGTGTGGAACAATACGTCCGGCGAGATCGGCAGGGCAATGTATGTGTTCTTCGTCACACCAATTAATGTCTATCGCATAAGTGTGCATATCGAGCTCGTCAGCATCCCAATAGACCGGAACAGTATCCCATCCGGCAAGATAAGCGGCAACGACGCGGGTATACCCGTCAGTCATCAAAATTTTGTTCCCCTGAAAACGCTTAACAGGAATCGGGTCGAAATTTCTTCTCGAATTTGGTTCGAATCATTTTCCGGCGCCTTCAACTTTTTGCGTTCAATAAAGTCCTGCCTTGTCAGACGGTAATGATATTGCATTTTTCCTTTCCATGAGTCCGGTATCGATTCTTCCAATATCTTAGTAAATCCATACTTTTCCCACATACGACGGCTGCGGTTATTATAATCCTCACAGATGACATGTCGATTCGACGGACATCCAGCGATTGGGGATACATTTTTAAGACATCCGGTAGATTCATCTTTCGCAGCCAGCAATCCCCGATAGGTATTCCGTCACATTCTATCAGAAAACAAAAAGCGTTTTGTGATACGCCACTGTAAATTTGATGAACAGTGTCCGGCCTATATGAAAGGTCTTTAGCTGCAGCTGCCGTACCGCCTTCCATCTAGTACAACACCTCCGGGTCGGCATTCCATCTGCACAATAGAGGCAAGCACTCGTCCGACAACGGTTTCAGAACGATTTTATATTTATCGTTTCCGCCGTACAAAGTGACATCATGCGTTTTGATAATGCTTATATGCCCATTCCTTTCTGTGCATGGAAGCCAATCCACTGGGGAAGTGCCGCCCAGGGATTTTTCTTCCAGTTGAATTTCATATTGTTATCCGCTTCGGCTTCCGTAAGCGTTTTGTACCACCAGCAGTCAAAGAAACCCGGTTGCGAATGAAATTCTTCCATATGCCGGATGACAAGCCCCGCATCCAGCATGGCGTTTACAAAATCCATGATACGCCAATCGTAGGTCGGTATTTCTCCGAACGGGCCGGTGCTCTCGTAGAGCTTTTCTACTGCAAACTGCATCCTGTCGGCAGCATCACTGTTAAACGGGCGGACAAAAGGATGGGTCTCAAACATGATGTAGCTCCCGCCCGGCTTAAGCACCCGCAAAAAGCTGCCATACATCGATGCGAGATCGTTTATCCACACATGTACGCCGTTTGAGGTGTAAACGAGGTCGTATTCACTGTCTTTGATGTGCTCAAGCATCATGCTGTCATCGTGCATAAACTCGATATCCCAGCCCTGCGTGTCGGCAATCTTCTTTGCGTTGTAAAGCTGGCGCTCCGAAAGATCTGCTGAAGTGACTTTCGCGCCAAGCAGATAAAACGCGAACACTGCTCCGTTGTCACCGCTGGATGGTACAAGCACATGCTTACCGTGCAAATCGGGAAATACGGAATTCAGCATTCCCCTGACTTCCGGCGGAAAAGCCCATAACGGGTCGGCGATAAGCCGGTTGATGGTGTCCTGCGAATAGATTCTGCTATAATACTTGTCTGAGTCTTTGTTTCAATCGTCCGCAATGATTTCAGTATGTTTCATCATAATTTCCCTTTCATGTAGTCCATGTCCCAATGTGTATCATTTGCAGGAATAGAGTGCATTCTCTGTCGCGTTTTGTGTCAGGCGTTCATGAACCGCTCAATGTCATCGTCTGCTGTTCCCACGCCCGCAATGCCGAATTTTTCAACCAGCACTTTGGCTACGTTGGGCGATAGAAAGCCGGGCAGTGTGGGGCCGAGGTGAATGTTTTTTACGCCAAGGGACAGAAGTGCCAGCAGGACAATGACAGCCTTCTGCTCGTACCATGCGATATTGTAAACGATGGGCAGGTCATTGATGTCGTCCAACCCGAAAATTTCCTTGAGCTTAAGTGCGATGAGGACAAGAGAGTAGGAGTCGTTACATTGACCGGCGTCCAGAACCCTCGGAATTCCGCCAATATCGCCCAGCTGGAGCTTATTGTAGCGATACTTCGCGCAGCCGGCGGTGAGAATCACCGTATCCTTCGGGAGCTTTTTGGCAAACTCAGTGTAATATTCCCGGGATTTCATACGTCCATCGCAGCCAGCCATGACAAAGAATTTTTTGATTGCGCCGGATTTGACAGCGTCTACGATTTTGTCCGCCAGCGCGAACACCTGATTGTGGGCGAAGCCGCCGACAATGCTGCCGGTTTCGATTTCGTCGGGGGCAGGGAGTGTTTTGGCAAGTGCAATAATTTCGGAAAAATCTTTTTTGCCGTTTTTATCCGCTTCAATATGTTTGCAGCCAGGGAATCCCGCGGAACCCGTGGTAAAGATTCTGTTCCGGACCTCTTCACTTCTGGGTGGGACGATGCAGTTGGTAGTAAAGAGAATGGGGCCATGGAAGGATACAAACTCATTCAGTTGTTTCCACCACGCATTGCCATAATTCCCGGCAAAGTTTTCATATTTTTTGAAAGCAGGATAATAGTGGGCGGGAAGCATCTCGCTGTGGGTGTACACATCCACGCCGGTGCCTTTGGTCTGCTCCAAGAGCTGTTCCAAGTCGGTTAGGTCGTGGCCGGAAATCAGGATTGCGGGGTTTTTGCGGACGCCGATATTCACTTTGGTGATTTCAGGATTGCCGAACCGTGAAGTGTTGGCTTCATCCAGAAGTGCCATAGCCTTCACGCCATATTCACCGGTTTTCAGCGTCAGCGCTACCAAATCGTCGACAGAGAGGGAATCGTCCAGCGTTGCCGCCAGCGCCTCATAGAGAAAGGCATTGATAGACAGGTCTTCTTTCCCGATGTTTTTGGCGTGCTCGGTGTAAGCGGCCATACCTTTCAATCCGTACGTAATCATTTCGCGGAGGGAACGTACGTCCTCGTCCGCGGTTGACAGCACGCCGATGGAAGCGGCTTTTCCCAGCATGGACACTCGGCAGCTGACCGTGAAGGTCGCCGCGTCATGCAAATCCGCACAGTCTGTGGAATTCCGGAGCTTATCCCTGACGGCAATCATTTTCACAATCTGCTTTTCAATCGAGCCAGCGTCGAAGTTTGCGTTGGTGATGGTCATGAACAAACTATTGAGGACTTCGTAGTTTGTCTGGCCAAGACTTTTAACATTGATTTTCCCTTTGACCACAATTTCGGAAATGCCTTTCAGCGTGTAAATCAAAAGGTCTTGCAGCTTTGCGACCTCTTCGGACTTTCCACACACGCCGTGTACGGTGCAGCCTTTGCCGCCCGCGGTTTCTTGACACTGATAACAAAACATACTCATCATGTTTCCTCCTTTGATATGCAAATATTTTATATTTTCCATCCGTTTGCGTGTATTCTTATCCACAGTATTGTTTCTTGCGGTTTTCCCATTAATCCAGGATATTTCCGTCGGTTGCAATCGTCACGACCTGCCAGGGAATCATTTTGCCGCTGTTTTGAAGCGCCCGTTTCACCGCATTTTCAATTCCACCGCAGCAGGGAACTTCCATTCTGACGACCGTGACGCTTTTGATGCTGTTGTTTTTGATGATTTCCGTCAGTTTTTCACTGTAATCCCCTTCGTCCAGTTTAGGACAGCCAATCAGAGCCACCCTGTTTCGGATGAACTTGTTGTGGAAATCGCCATAGGCATAGGCTGTGCAGTCGGCCGCGACCAGCAGGTTGGCATCCGAGAAATACGGCGCGCGGACCGGCACAAGCTTAATCTGGACGGGCCACTGCATAAGCTGGCTTTTATTCTCAGAAGATTCGGTACAGGTGGTCTTGCACTGGGATTCCCGATGAATGGTTTTAGACTGTGTGCCTGGACATCCACAGGGCAGTGTCCCTTGCTGTTTACTCTGCTTGCTTTTCATTACGGCGGCTTTGTCATATTCTTTCGCTTCGCGTTCTTCAAAGCGGATGGCTCCCGTTGGGCAGGTCGGCAGGCAGTCACCGAGTCCGTCACAGTAGTCGTCACGCAGGAGCTTGGCCTTTCCATTTACTATGCCGATTGCCCCTTCATGGCAGGCGTTTGCGCACAGCCCGCAGCCATTGCATTTTTTCTCGTCAATTTTGATGATTTTTCGAATCATATTTTTTACCTCCTTGCGTGTCCTTTCAGGTCCTTATTGACTTTACACCCGAAGTTTACTATATTGAAGAGAATAAGTCTGTTGGAATTCCAACGAAGGAGGATTTTATGAAAAATTATTTAGATGTATTGAAAACAGTACCATTATTCAAAGGAATTGAAGAAGAGAACATACAGCCGCTTTTATCATGCTTGTCCGCACAGCCGATTCATTTTGAAAAAGAGCAAACCGTATTTTCTGGTGGTGAAAATATCAAACGGTTCGGTATTGTCCTATCAGGGCAGGTCCAGGTTGTGCAGGACGATTATTATGGAAACAGAAATATTCTTGGACAAATTGACATCGGGAATCTGTTTGGGGAGTCCTTTGCCTGTGCGGAAACAAAGACGCTTCCAATCAGAGTGATTACAACGACCACAAGCGATCTCCTTTTCATCGACTGTCACAGGCTTGCTGTTCCCTGTACCAGGGCATGCAGCTTTCACAGCAAGCTCATTCAGAATATGCTGCGTATCATATCCATGAAAAATATATCGCTGACGAAAAAGATAGAAGTCATATCCAAACGCACCACGCGTGAAAAACTACTGGCCTTTCTTTCGACGGAGGCCAAAAGAGTGGGGTGCAGTCGATTCTGCATTTCGTTTAATCGGCAGGAACTCGCGGATTATTTATCTGTCGAACGCAGCGCCATGTCTGCGGAGCTTTCCAGGCTCAGGGACGAAGGCGTTCTCAAGTTTCATAAAAACCAGTTTGAACTGCTGCAGGGAACCGTACGGCCGTCAGTTTGAATGATATCTCCAAGCAGTGGTGATGTTACAGAAGGGTGGCGTCCTGCTGGGCTTTCTTTTCGGCCGCTCGGCAGGCTTCTGTGACCAAGCGGTTATAACGTCTGCACCCAGAATGTCCAGACCCTGCGCGCTGCAGGTAACAGCTTAAAACGGCGGGAAAGGCAAATTCCCAGTAGGGGGCTGCGGCAAATCAGTCATTTGGTTGTTCTTCGTTTCCTTTTTTCAGAAGGTCACGAATTTCCGTCAGCAGCAGCTCTTCTTTTGTTGGGGCAGCTTCTTCGGCTTTTTCCTCTTTTTTACCGCGCAGGCTGTTCAGCCGATTAACGGTTTTAACCAGGAAGAAGATCGCTAAGGTTATCAGCAGAAAATTGAAAACAGCCTGCAAAAATGCGCCGTAGGTCAGTACGGCTTTTCCGCCAAGCGTAATGGAAAGACCGGAAAAATTAACTTTGCCGGTCAAAAGGCCCAGGAATGGCATGAGAATATCCTTTACAAGGGAGTTGACAATGGAACTGAAAGCAGAGCCTATGACGACGCCGACGGCCATATCGATGACATTCCCGCGTGTGGCAAATTCCCGAAATTCCTCAAAAAACTTTTTCATTTGGTTTCCTCTCCTTAAATGTGTTTTCTTCATTATTAGGGGATTCACGGGAAAAAGCAACCTTTTTCCACATAAATTGTTGTGCTTTCTGCAATGCTTAAGGAAAATTCCCCATAGATTTGTACCTGTTGCATAAACGTATTAAACCGCTGAATAAGCAGGCAATGAAAGAAAACTGCGGTGCCGCCGTTTCAGAAGCGGAAAAGTCATTGATTTACTGCGTTATGGGAATGCTTTGGATGGGCAAATCCTTTCATGGGATTTTTGCTGGGTGCCACAATGTGGAACAGCGGCAGCAGTCTTTTCTTGCAACTTTGCAGGAAACCGCTTATAATAATAAAAAGACTGATTTTGCATAATAAAAAAGACGAAAAAAGTTTCCTGCTGCAGGAAGGGAGCAAACAGCAATTCATGTGGAATAGTATGTTTGGGAAAATCTTAATGACGTTTCTTATCTCCATGGTGCCCGTTGTGGAGCTGCGCGGAGCCATTCCCATTGCGGTGGCAAATGGTGTAAACCTGTGGGTCGCCATTTTGGTTTCCATTATCGGCAATATGGTGCCGGTGCCATTTATCATTGTTTTCATCAAGCGTATTTTTTCATGGCTGCGCAAAAAAAGTGTGCGCTTTGAAAGAATAGTCAACAAGCTGGAAACACGGGCGGCGAAAAAATCGGATTCCGTACAAAAATACGCGTTTTGGGGCCTGTTTATCCTGGTTGCTATTCCGCTGCCGGGAACTGGCGCGTGGACCGGTGCGCTGGTGGCGGCAATGTTGGAAATGCCAATGAAAAAGGCAATCCCGTCCATCCTAATGGGTGTAATTGCGGCGGGTGTCATTGTTGCTTTTGTCACGTATGGAGCAGGAGCACTGTTTTTTCACGGATAGAATAAGGAGAAGCGAATGGGCGGATTCATTACAGGACTCGACTGGTCTGTTCTCGGGTGGATACACGAAAACCTTTCCTGTCAGTTCCTAGATATTTTAATGCCTATGATTACGGCGCTGGGAAACGGCGCCTTTTTTTGGATTGTGGCGGGAGCAGTGCTCTTCCTGCAAAGAAAGCATCGCCGGCAAGGACTGGCACTGCTGCTGGCACTTGGGGCGTGTGCGCTACTGGGGAATCTGCTTTTGAAGCCGCTGGTTGCCCGTCCACGGCCGTGCATACAGAACCCAAATATTCCGCTGCTGATTCCTGTACCGCATGGGTATTCGTTTCCCTCTGGCCATGCCATGACTTCCGCCGCCGGTGCCGCCGTGCTGCGCCGAACCAACAGCCCTTTCCAACGGGCGGCAGTACCGTTGGCATTGCTGATTGCCTTTTCCCGCCTGTATTTGTACGTCCATTTTCCCAGTGACGTATTGTGTGGGTTGATTTTGGGCGCCGGTATTGGCTGCCTGTTTCTGCGTCAGTGGCCGGGACGGCAGTTGTCTGCTTGATAAATAAAAGAAAAATCAAAAAGCGGACAGACAGAAGGGAACTGCTGTCTGTCCGCTTTTATAGGCTTAAATAGCATCAACATATATAAAAAATTATGTTGAGCTGTATGAAATGCGCTATTATTGACAGACATCTTTGGAATAGATACAATAGAAGCGAAAATGTGGTAAGAAAGAGTTCCTTTTCGCCAAAAGCGTGTCAATAGAATCAACAGTACTTTGCCATATTCTATAGTATAATAGAAAAAGCGGAAGGAGTTATATGCACCATGCTGACCGAGCGGCAGCAGAAAATCCTAAAGATTTTACATGGGCAGGAGAAGTATATTACGATTCGCCAGATTGCGGAGCAAATTCACTTTTCACCGAAAACTGTACGCAATGACCTTTTGCAGGTGCGCACCTTTTTGCAGCAGAACCAGCTGGGCGAACTGACCGCAAAGCCGAAAAAAGGATTCCGGCTTCTGATGACAGCGGAGGAATGGGATAAGCTGCAAAGTTTACTTCGCTTCTCTGCACGAGATATTCCAAAAGAAAAACGGAAATATGCGGTATGCGCACTTCTGCTGCAGGATCGTGCCGTCGGTATGGCGGAACTGGAGAAAAAACTTTACTTAAGCCGTTCCGGTGCAGAAAAAGCACTGGAGGAAGCACGGCAGTGGTTGGAAGAGCGCGGCATTTGTCTGCAGAAAAAACGCGGCAGAGGATTTTTGACCGAATGCAGTGAACTTGTTCGCCGCATGACGGCGGCGGAGCTGTTTGTGCTGTACCGTTCCGAAAGCGGCATCGGCACAGACCAGGGATTCCTGACAAATGTATCGCGCTTTTTGAATGGCTTTGACGCCTCTGGCGTTCTTTCCAGCACCGCGAATACAGAAGAGGAATATGGATTTCACTTTGCATATAACGCCCGCCAGACACTCCTTTTCTTAATTTCCTTTGCCCTATTCCGCTGCAGGGCAAAGGCACCCCTTGCCGAATGTCCTTTGAAAAATCGGCCTGCATTCAGCCAAAGGGTGACGGCGGCCCTGGTGCAGCAGCTGGAGCATTCGTACAGTGTCCGGATACCGCCGGCGGAAAGGGAGTACCTTCTTTTTTGTGTCAGTGCCTGTGAAATACAGGAATTTGAGGACACAAAGGCCCTGCAGATGTGTGAGCAGGAGGAGCCGCAGACGCTGGCCACGGTACAGCGCTTTGTCAGACTGACAAGCGATTTGCTGGGGCTTGACCTGCGTGCAGACAGCGCGTTGGAAAAAGACCTGTTTCTTTACCTGCGCTCCGCGGTGGAAAAACTGCGCTATGGCATTTACATTCCCAATCCGCTGCTTGCCCAAGTAAAAGGAGAATACCCGAATGTATATGCGGTTGTATGGACCACCAGCGTGCTGTTGGGAGACAGCCTGCAGGTAGAACTGACGGAAAATGAGGTCGGCTATCTGACCGTTTATGTTGTTGGGGCAGTAGAGCGTGCCAGCGCACAGGTGAAAATCTGCATTCTGTGCAGTTACGGTGTTGGTGTTTCTCAGCTGCTGAAACAGCAGATTGAACGGCTGCTTCCCAACATTTCTGTCATTCGTATTGCCACTGTACAGGAACCGGACTGTGTCCGCCGAAGCGGCTGTGACTTTGTCATCACCGCCGAAAATATCGGTGATACGTTCGGCGGCAAAGATGTTGTTGTGGTGGACAATTTTCTGATTCCCTATGACATTCGGAAAATACAAAAAAAGATGTTCGAAGTACTGCAGCGTAAAATGGAGCATATTACAAAAAACACCGACCTGCAGCAGATTCGTTTGTTTGACAGCCGCTTTGTTTATTTTTGTGACCATGCGGAAAAAACAGCTTTGCTGCAAACCATGTGTGGCGACCTGGAAGAAAAGGGATACGTTCTGCCCGGCTTTAATGAATCGGTTCTGCAGAGGGAAAAAGCCGCCTCTACGCAGGTCGGCCGCCGCATTGCCATTCCGCACGGTTCCACCCGCTATGTTGTGCGCCCAATCATTGCGGTAGCTGTCCTAAAAAATTCCATTCCTTGGGACAGGCAGGATACGGCGGACTTCGTTTTCCTGTTGGCAATTCAGCCGGACAGCCTGCTGCACATGAAGCCGCAGATGATGAAATTTTACAAAGTGCTTTCCGCACTGATTGATGATGAAAAGACGCTGAACGAAGTCAAAAAGATGACAGACCGGCAGGAATTTGCCGATTATATGAACCATCTGACACAGTGAAAAACTCCGCCTCCCTGTATTTTGCGGCGGCGCAGAGCAGCGCAAAATATAGGAAAGTACGGAAGGAGGAGCTGAAAATGATTAAAGATTTACTGAAACCGGAAAACATCCACTTCGATGTTAACCCCGGGCACAGTAAAAAGTCGGCGCTGAAGGCAATCAGCAAACTGTGCGGTGAGCACTACAGCACAATCAAGGAAAGTGCGCTGTATAAAAACTTTGTCGGCAGGGAGAAGATTGAATCCACAGGATTTGGCGGCGGCATAGCGATTCCACACGCAAAGATTGACAACCTCACGAATCCATTTATTGCGATTGTCCGCTTTTCGAAGCCGGTGGACTGGGACTCTATTGATGGTAAGTCGGTTCAGGTGGCAATTGCACTGGTGATGCCTACGGTAGATACAGACAATACACATCTGGAGGTGCTGTCCCACTTTTCCCGCAAGCTGGCGGACGATGAGTTCCTGAACCGTCTGCTTACGGAACCAGATGCGGTGGCACTTTACAACTATATTATTGAGCAGATGGGGGAAGAGTTAAAGTGAAAATCGTTGGCGTGACCAAGTGCCCTGTTGGTATCGCCCATACCTATCTGGCAGCAGAAAAGCTGGAGAAAGCAGCAAAGGCACTGCAGTATGAAGTGAAAATTGAAACACAGGGCGCACAGGGAACCGAAAACAAACTGACACCGGAAGATGTTGCATCGGCGGATTACGTTATTGTTGCCGCGGATGTCGCCATTGAGGGAAAAGAACGTTTTAACGGCAAAAAAACGCTGGTTTTGCCCATTAAAGATGTTATCAAAGATGCCAGCGGGGTTTTGCAGTCGCTGCCAACACGTGCACAGACTTACAGCAGCAGTGAGGAAGGCACCGAGGAGGGCGAAGCGGAGAAGAAAGAATCATCTGGCGATGTCAGTGCAGGCAAAACAGCCATGAAGCAGCTGATGAATGGTGTTTCCTACATGATTCCGTTCGTCGTTGTCGGCGGCCTGTTTATCGCTGTGTCCATTTCCTGCGGTGGTACACCCACGGCAAAGGGCATGGTTGTTTCGCCGGGGTTCTGGAGTAAGGTAAACCAGATAGGCAGCATGGGCTTTAATCTGATGATTCCAATTCTGGCGGGCTTTATCGCTTATGCAATCTCTGGTCGTGCGGCACTGGCACCGGCCATGATTTCCGCTATGGTTGCAAATAGCAAGGAAATTCTCGGTACATCCGCCGGCACCGGATTCCTCGGCGCTATTTTGGTCGGCTACCTGGCCGGTTATCTGGTCAAATGGATGAACAGCTGGAGGGTATCGAAGAGCCTGCGGCCAGTCATGCCGATTTTTGTGATTCCGATTTTGGGCACAGCGGCAGTTTCGGCCGCACTGATTCTGTTCCTCGGTGCGCCGATTTCCTGGCTGATGACTGCCCTGAACAACGCACTGACTTTTCTGTCTAAAAATCCGGCGACAGCCATTCCACTCGGTCTGCTGCTTGGTGCTATGATAGGTGTCGATATGGGCGGCCCAATCAACAAGGTCGCGTTCCTATTTGGTACAGCCTCCATTGTTGCGGGTACGCCGCAGATTATGGGTGCGGTTGCGTGTGCTATTCCAGTGCCGCCGCTGGCAATGGGACTGGCAACGCTGGTTGGCAAGAAATGCTTTGATGAAGAAGAACGCGCTGCCGGCATTCCGGCACTGCTGATGGGACTTATCGGCATTACCGAAGGTGCCATTCCGTTTGCTTCCTGTGACCCGAAGCGTGCCATTCCCAGCATTGTTGTTGGCAGCAGTGTTGCCTCGGCACTGGGCATGGTCCTTGGCATTACAGATGTGGTCCCGCACGGCGGTCCGATTGTTGGTTTCTTGGGTGCAACCAACAGTCTGCCGCTATTCCTGCTGACGATTGGCGTGGGCACGGTTGTTTCCATGCTGATGGTTATCGCCCTAAAAAGCAGGAAACAGAAGAAAGAATTCGCAGGCAAAGCAAGCTGACTATAGGCTTGCTTTTCAAATAAATAAATTTTATATTTACAGGAGTGACTGATATGCAGAAATTCACCTATACCGTTACCGACCCGCAGGGCCTTCACGCTCGTCCAGCAGGACTTTTGGTCAAATGCGCACAGGGGTGTACATCTTCCGTACAGATGGCTGCCAAGAGCCGCAGTGCAGACGCAAAGCGTATTTTTGCGGTTATGGGCCTTGGTGTTAAGAAAGACGACGAAATCACCTTTTCTGTGGAAGGCGCCAGTGAGGCCAAAGATGCTGCAGAATTGAAGGCCTTTTGCGAAAAGAACCTGTAAGGAATTGCTTTTTCCTTTTCAGAACAAAAGAGAAGACGGCCAAAAAGGAGAAAAAGCTGCGCATATTTCTGCGTAGCTTTTTTGTATCCTTATGATGAGAAGGTCGAATTTTGCCTATCTATGGATTGCATGGGCTGCCGTTTTATGATAGGATAAAAAGAAAACGCGGCGTTTCGACCGTGCTTGCCGGAAGCTTACCGGCAAAATGAGGCGCTTCAGGGGGAACCACCGAAAGTGAAAGATATGGATAGAACGGACAATAAAGAAGAACAGTCAGGAAAGGCATACGAAAGAGTTATTGCGTACATTAAGCAGCAGATTCTGGCGGGGAATTTGCAGCAGGGTTCCAAACTGCCGCCGGAACGGGAATTGGCTGATATGCTCGGCGTCAGCCGGAATTCCGTACGTGAGGCACTGCGGATTTTAGAGATGCTGGGTACAGTTACCAGCGCACAGGGCGCCGGCAACTACATTTCCGGGAATTTCCAAAGAAGCTTATTTCAGTCCCTTTCTTTGATGTTCCTGCTTCAGCAGGTCAGTTACCGTCAGCTGAGTGAGCTGCGCCGCGGGTTGGAGGAAGAGGCCATTTTCCTGGCCGCTGACCATATTACATCGCAGCAGCTGCGCTCTTTAGAAGCGATTGTTTCTGCCATGGCTGCCAGCCAGGATGAAGAGGAAAACGCCATTCTGGATAAAAAAATGCACTATGTCATAGCGCTGGCTTCCGGGAATCGGCTGATTTTTTCTATTTTGCAGGCCCTTTCCGATGTCATGGATTTGTTCATTAAGGACATGCGCAAAAGTATTTCCCGTACAGACATGGAAAAGCGGCGGTTGCAGCGCATCCACGAAAATATGGTTGTCTGCCTGAAAAATAGGGACCGCAGCGGTGCCTGCCGGGCAATGTCTGACCATTTCGAGATTATCGATGAGAATTTGCTTGACGACCGTTTGTCGGGAGCCGTGAGAAGGCCGGATAAACCGGTATCCTGACAACATATAATCATCAGCTGCAGATAAAAGAACAGAAAGGTGGGGGACCTGTTTATGGCGGGACTGCTGGCAATTACGTGGAAAGATGCGGAGGATAAGCTATCCTTGCTGGACCAGACCAAGCTGCCGAATGAAATCACCTATATCGAATATGATACCTGTGAAGGTGTGTGGCACGCCATTCAGGACATGGTGGTGCGCGGTGCGCCGGCGATTGGTGTAACGGCGGCCTATGGACTATACTTCGGGATTAAAGACGCACCGGAGGAGAACTTCAGTGCTTTCTGGAAAGTGCTGGAGGAGAAAGCAGCATACCTAAATACATCCCGTCCAACGGCAGTGAACCTTTCTTGGGCACTGCAGCAGATGAAGGAAACGGCGCTTTCCGTTCGGGAAAAGCCGGTTTCGGAGATTAAGCACATTTTGCGGGAAAAAGCAAAGCAAATTCACAGCGACGATATTCATATCTGCCGAAAGATTGGTGAGAATTTTATGCCGCTGCTGCATGATGGAATGGGTATCCTGACACACTGCAATGCGGGACAACTGGCAACCTCTAAGTACGGAACCGCTACGTCCCCCATGTACCTTGCACAGGAAAAGGGCTGGCATCTGCACATTTATTCTGATGAAACGCGTCCGCGCCTGCAGGGCTCCACTTTGACGGCGCTGGAACTTTTTAAGGCGGGTATTGATGTTACCGTGATTACGGACAATATGGCGGCTATGGTTATGTCACAGGGCAAAATAGACGCTGTTATTGTCGGCTGTGACCGCATCGCCGCCAACGGCGATACGGCCAACAAGATTGGCACCATGAGTGTGTCCATTTTGGCCAAATATTTTGGCATTCCCATGTATATTGCGGCCCCTACACCGAGCATTGATTTGAACACGCCTTCCGGAAAAGAAATTCCGATTGAAGAGCGTGACTCAAAGGAGATTACCTGCCGTTTTGGTGTGTGGACGGCACCCAAAGGCGTAAAAACTTACAACCCCGCCTTTGATGTAACGCCGCATGAAAACATTACTGCAATCGTGACGGAAAAGGGAATTGTCCGTGCACCCTACGAGGAAAGTCTGCGGAAGCTGCTGCAAAAATAAAATAAAAAGGCACAGCGCCGCTTTCATCTCGCGGAGCCGTGCCACTTTCCGGGCGGCGGGGGACTGGCGGGCAGTCAGTCCTCGTCGTCCTCGTCTTTTCCCATCCATTCTTTCAGGTCGGGAAAAAAGGAATCTGGGTCTCGTTTAAAAGCTTCGACCGGGTCCGCTGCCTTTTCATCCGGTCCCGCAGAGGTTTTGCTTAGACGCATCCACGGGGGAAGGGGATTTTCCTTAGGGTTCATGCAGTTGTACACCTTGGTTTCCATGTGTTCAACACCTCCGCTTCATCTTATGCGCGAAAGAGCAGTTCCGGCACTATGGGTACCGTTTTTGGACAGGAGGGAAAAATTGTGCCAAATCGGTTTGGTATTCCAAAAGCAGATTATTTTACAGAGAACAACAATTTTTATACGGGCAGTCTCATGCCGCTGAATTACCGCGTGGACGCTGCCGGAGATATGATTCAAATGAGTGTTTGGTACGGGAAAATGTGTATGGCGCGCAGCAAACTGGAAGCGCAAAAGGAGTTTTCCAAGGACGCGGCCGGTTATGACGCGGCAATGGATTGGCTGGAAGAACAATATCAGGTGTGCCTGCAAAAAACAAAAGAGGACTAAAAAAGCCGCTGGAAGCAGGAAAACCTGTTTTCAGCGGCATTTCTGTTATCAAAATTTTTCATCCTGCGGCTGATGTGCCGGCAGCTGTGGATGAAGAGAAGCCAACAGTGTGTTGGCACGGTTCAGGTGATAGGCGTACACTGTGGCTGTTTCACTGGAAAGTGTGCGGTCCAGCCGGTCGATGGCCCATAAGTCCGCCAGCACTTCCCGATAGGAGAAAAGCCTGCGCGCGGTTTGAAACACAGCATTGTCACAGTTGCGGAACAGTTTCCATTCGGAAGTGTACAGCTGTATATCACGCTCCAGCCGGCGGAACTGTACCTGCACCGCCTCCAGGTCAGGCGGTGCAGAACGGTCCTCACAGGCTTTTACAGCGGAGCAGAGCATATCATAAATCTGCCGGTCCAGCTGTAAAATATTCTGCGCATAATTGGGCGGCAGAATAAACAGGTTGACTGCCAGCGCAATAACAATACCTAGAAACGCAGCCAGCAAACACCATCCTACGGTTTGTACCGTACCGGCGGTTTCCGGTTGCAGCATGGCCATGACGAACATAAATGATGCCATCAGTGTACCACGGCGCAGATGAAGAAACTGACACAAAAAAATAACGGCAATCACACCAAGCCCGCACAGGCCAGGATTCTGCGGCGAAACGTGGTAAATGAGGGCACCAGTCACAGCCCCAATAACGGCGGCCAACAGGGAATCCTTTCCGGAACGAATGGAGTGGTTAATATTGGGCCCCATGCTGATAATTGTGGTTACAACGGCAACAAATGCCTGAGGTAAGTTCAGTATGTCATACAGTACCAGACACAATGTGACGGCAATGCCGGTTTTGATGATGCGAAAACCGAGGTGTGTGCGCCGGCGCAGTTTCTGCGCGGGTTCGCCCCTCATGCAGGCGCCGGCAGACCGCGCCGCAGAATGTCCAAAATCTGTGCGGGGTCCGAAACAATATAGTTCGCGTGTGCGTTTCCCAGTTCTGCCCGGTCACGAAATCCCCACAGAACGCCAACAGTATCCATGCCAGCGGCGGCGCCCGTCTGCATATCTGTGTTGGTGTCGCCGATATACAGGCAGTTCCTCGGCGCTGTTCCCAGTTCCTGTGCCAGCAGAAGCGCCCCCTGCGGTGCGGGTTTGCAGGGAATCCCTTCCCGCTGGCCGTGGACGGCGTTAAATGTACCGTCCGGAAACAGCCCCGCAATAATGGACTGCGCCCAGCTGTCAGGTTTGTTGGAAAGGACACCGGACTTTTTGTTCAGGCGGCGCAGAGAGGCCAGCAGCTGCGGCATGCCGGGGTAGCCAACAATGCCTTTCAGCGGCTCGGCCGCATAGTACTGGTCATAAAGGCGGCGCACTTTCTGCATTTCCGCTTCTGTAAAGCCCTGTGGGCAGACAATGTGCATCATGCGCTGGACCTGTACAGACGCACCGTTTCCCACGATATGGCGGTAGCGGTCCACGGGAATTTCCGGATAGCCGCAGTCGTGCAGTGCGCGGTTGGAAAACTCTGCAATGGAGCCGAGTGTGTTTGCAAGGGTACCATCCAGGTCAAAAATACAGGCTTGATACATTATTTTACACCTTCTTAACGATGTTTCCCTTTTCCTTATAAATGGAGTTTTCAGGAATGAATCCACGCACGGAACTGGTGGGGTAAACGGTGCAGCCGCGGCCAATAATGGTACCGGGGTTCAGGACACTGTTGCAGCCCACTTCCACATAATCGCCCAGAATGGCGCCGATTTTTTTTAGACCGGTGGGCAGGTTCTCTTCCGCGTGAATCACAACGAGCTGTCGGTCCGATTTGATGTTGCTGGTAATGGAGCCCGCACCCATGTGTGCGTGAAAACCGAGAATGGAGTCACCAACATAATTGTAGTGCGGAACTTCAACGTTGTCAAAAAGAATGACATTCTTTAGCTCGGTAGAGTTGCCGACGACACAGTGTGTGCCAACCAGCGCATTTCCGCGGATAAAAGCACCGGGACGAACCTGCGTTTCCGGCCCGATGATGCAGGGACCGGCAATGTAGTTGTTAGGGTAGATGACGGCACTTTTGGCAATCCAGATATTCTCTCCACGCTGTTCATACTGGTCTGCCGGCAGAGTAGGGCCAAGTTGTAAAATGAAGTCGTGAATTTTTGGCAGAGCCTCCCACGGATAGGTGCAGCCGGAAAGAAGCGGGGCTGCCGCTGTATGAGATAAATCAAAAAGCTGCTGTATTGTCAGTTGTTTTAACATTTTGTTTCCTTCTCTTTACTTTTATATCATTTACCTATTATATTTTGAAAAACGGAGCAGGTCAATACCGGATGCCGGAAAAAGTCCCCGCACAAGCCGGTAAAAGCGAGTGCAGGGGCAGCAGAAGCAATCAAAAAATAAAAGACAAGGTTCCGGTTTCCCGGTTCCTTGCCTTTTGGGGAGGAGTTGTATTGAAAAGGTTTTGCGGTCATCCGACCGCGTGAACTTATATGCAAAGGAAAAAGAAAGAACAGATATTGCTCTGTGCGGTGGTCTCTGTTTTTCTTAAGTACAGCTATATTATAGGTACGAAAACGGTTCCTGTCAATCAAATCCAAGCCAATAAAAGCAGAATCTACCTATTGTATAAAAGAGGGGAATTTTGTTCTGAGTTTTCGTAAAGAGTTACAGGTATGATTTACGGGGAAACGGGCACATGATTTTGCCGTGCAGGGCAGAATGTGATACAATCAAAAAAACAGAAAAGCCCCATTTTACGGGGCAGCGGAGGCATATATGAAAAGGACACTGGCATTTGCAAAAAACGATATTGTGTCGCTTACAATTACCGGATATACGGCGCAGGGAAGCGGAGTGGGACACTGCGACGGTGCGGCAGTCTTTGTAGCGGGCGCTGCAGCGGGGGACCAGCTGCGTGTGCGCATTCTCAAGACGGAAAAGACCTATGCGTATGGGAAAATAGAAGAAATCATCGCTCCGTCACCGGACCGCATCAAATCTGACTGTCCGCAGGCCGCCCAGTGCGGCGGCTGTGTGTTCCGCCATATTTCCTATGAAGCGGAATGCCGCGCAAAGGAACAGCGTGTGCGTGATGCAATAGAGCGCATTGCAGGGCTTTCGCCGCAGATGGTACAGCCGCTGATTCCGGCGCCCTGCCCGGAGCGATACCGGAACAAAGCACAGTTCCCGCTGGGACTTTCGCCGGACGGCACCCTGCAGGCAGGCTTTTATGCACC
This sequence comes from Caproicibacterium sp. XB2, assembly GCF_044880635.1. Lineage (NCBI taxonomy): Bacteria > Bacillati > Bacillota > Clostridia > Eubacteriales > Oscillospiraceae > Caproicibacterium > Caproicibacterium sp. XB2. The sequence goes on from NZ_CP173227.1 coordinate 201,180, forward strand.
GCATAGTCACCGTATTGTGCCCTGCATGGACTGCCGGCTGCAGCCAGAAACCTTTACGAAAGCCGTCCGCGCTGTGCAGGAGTGGTACAGGCAGGCAAAAGACAGCGTCTATGAAGAGCGCACCGGAAAAGGTTTGCTGCGGCATTTGTATCTGCGGCAGGCGATGGCCGGCGGCGGGGTGCTGGTGTGCTTGGTCATCAATGGCCGCATGGTTTCCCGGGAGGACTTGCTGGTAAACCTGCTGCGGCAGCAGGTTCCAGGTCTTGCTGGTGTACTGCTGAACGAAAATCGGAAGCGCACCAATGTCGTTTTGGGAGACCGATACCGCACCCTGTGGGGCGTTCCGGCATTGACGGATATGCTGTGCGGTCTGCAGTTTTCCATTTCGCCGGACAGCTTTTATCAGGTCAATCACGACCAGGCACAGGTATTGTACCGCCTGGCGGGACGCTTTGCCGCGCTGACCGGAAAAGAAACGCTGTTGGATTTGTACTGTGGTACGGGAACGATTGGCTTATCCATGGCGAAAGACGCCAAAAAAGTGATTGGGGTAGAAGTCGTTCCTGCCGCCGTGGAGGATGCCCGCCGAAACGCAGAAGCCAACGGTATTGCCAATGCGGAATTTTTCTGCGGTGACGCGGCACAGGCCGCGGCCCATTTTCAGCAGCAGGGATTTGCCCCGGATGTCATTGCTTTGGACCCACCGCGCAAAGGCTGCGGAGCAGCACTGGCACATATTGCGGCGGGCATGGCGCCGCAACGCATTGTCTATGTTTCCTGTGACCCGGCAACACTGGCGCGCGACCTTAAAACGTTTGCCGGTGATGGATACGAATTGCAGACAGCAGTGCCGGTGGACCTTTTCCCGCGTACCGCACACGTGGAGAGTGTTGTATTGATAACAAGAAAAGATAGGTAAAGGGTTAAAAAGCCTTGAAATAAAGGACTTTCCGAGGGTTAGAGTGTAAACTCTGGCTCTCGGATTTTTTATTGGATAAATCAGAACCAAACATATCCACGATGGAAATGCTGTAGGGTTGAGTTGACAGGATTAAAATAGGGAGGTTGAGTAGACAGAAATGTTGATATATATTTTATAGATAATATTGTAAAAAATAGCCAACCGATGATAATTGGTGGGCTATTTTTTAAATAAAGAATTATGGTTCATTTGCGATTATTTGATCAAGAGTGCGCCCCATACGAGTAATCATAGGAACAACTAAAGCATTCCCCATACAAAAATAGCGCATTCTCTGTGTCATGCCAGAATTAGTCCAATTATCATCAAAACCTTGCAAACGTTCGGCTTCAATGGGTGTTATAAGCCTTAAACGATGTGTTCCAGGATCTTCAACCACATGAGTACTCCTATTTAGTGTGGATTCGCTAGTTAACATAGTTCTGCCAGGTTTATCCCAAGCATCAGGGAACGCAACTGGCCCCTCTGAATAGATGTATTCATGACCATTTGCTGCTACACGAGGAATCTTTTTAGCACCTTTTAAATATTGCCATTTTTCCATACGTTCATCTGTGATGTAGAATTTTTCATCAACATTACTCTCTAATATTTGTCCTAGAGTAATTGGAGGCTCTTCAATTTCAGAAACAGCAGCAGTGTTAATGATACCATTTGACATTAATCCAGCATTAGAAAAATCAAATTTAAATTCATCAGATGCAATTATTACATTAGTCTCAACAGGAACTGAATTAACTTCTGTAATAGGGATAATTGGAAATGTTCTAGCAAAGAATCCTTCGGTTGATATTATATCGACTGCTGAGAAATTATTTTCGCCTAATGCAAACATGGTATCATTTCTATAAGCAAAAATAAATACTCTACGCCTACGTTGTGCAGCACCATATTTGGCGGCATTTACAACACGCCATTCAACAGAATATCCAAGTTCGTTTAAACAGGTAAGCATTATACCGAAATCACGACCACGCTGTTTCGAAGGTGACTTTAATAATCTATCCACGTTTTCAAATAAGCAAAATGCAGGGCGCTTTGCAGTTATGGTTTCGTATATTTGCCACCAAAGAACACCCTTTTTACCATGTATTCCTTGTTCTGTTGATAAACCATGAGCAACAGAGTAGTCTTGACAAGGGAAGCCACCAACGAGTAGATTGTGGTCTGGTATAGTATTTTTGTCTACCTCAGCAATATCTTTACCTGTAGTGATGTTGCCATTAACATCTTCGGATTCGCCAAAATGCTGAACATAGCACTTGTGTGCCCACTGAGTGGCAGCTTTTGGTTCCCATTGACTAAACCAAACAGTTCTCCATTCAGTATCTAATCTCTCAAATCCTAATCGAAAACCGCCGACTCCGGCGAATAATTCACAAATAGTTTTATCCATCGTAAAACTCCTTTCAACTTGATCTATTATAGCAAAAAACATTCAAAAGATCAACAAGTATTTTCTCAAGATTATAAGAAGTTTATTTCGGATAATCTATGCGCTATATAAACACCTTTTATCCAGATATACTGTCTATACATTCTGATTCCATTAACCTCTTCGGGCTTATTTGTAGAGTCTGAGCCACTACCACGAACAAAAATCAGACCGTCTGAGGATTTTGGAAAATTAGGTGCAGATTGAATAGTTCCAGTTCCTTTGTTGATTTTTGGCTGACCTGTTTTCTTATCGATCTTTATAACATCGATAAGTTTGTTATTAAAAATTAGTCTTCTGATATCATCCCAGATTGGCTTGACTTGTGTATTTATAAAATTATCATCAAAGGTTAATCTTTTGAATCCAAGTAATTTATTATCCTTGAACGGAGCATCGGTGCTGGGTTCCTCAAAAACAATGCATAGCATTTGATTATTTGCAAAATAATCTCTAAAAGAAGAATCCTCAAACTGGATGTCTGGATTCGTTAATTCTTCAAAATCAATGCAGAACAGTTTCATATCCTCAGTGCGTAGCCCGGCTTTGGTAACTACAACGGATTTTCCTAACAATCCGATTTTGTTAAATAAATCTATTTTTTGCATTTTCTTTGCCTGTCCATCAAACATTCTAACAATTATTCTTTCACTAATAGATTTATCCTCGATATTTCCATCAATAGAAAAATAGTCCACAAGCTGTTTTACTGTTTGTTCAGCATAAAGCTGAGTAAGTGCATGGCACTTATGGTCTATGTCAGAATAGCTTGTATATTTGCCTGGGAGTTGCTCTAGCTCACTGCCAAAGTGCTCCTGGACAATGTTGGTTATCACGGCACGTTTCAAACGAAAACGTGGTGGATTCGGCCACTTTGGAGCTGTATCAATAAAGAGCAGTTTATCCCTTAATTCTGAAGACAAACGTGGATATTGACTTTTGTAGTCAGTATAATTAGTTTGTAATTCCACAATGAAATCATGAACAATTGTCCAGTCGTTCTTTAAGGTCGTTTTATCATCTTCGCTGAACTCATAAAATTGATAGCCTTTTATAGGAAAATTTGCATATTCAGCAGCGGGAACTGTTTTATCAGATGCATAAAGATAATAAACAAACAGAAGATGCTCTAATTTATGCCAAAAATTAGAATCCTCAAAAACTTCCGCAACAATTCTATCTGGAGATACTGCTGTAATAGACATCGGCTCTTTTGCTTCATATTTATTACGTTCCTTTTTAGAATATCTTATTCCAGTAGTCTTCAATTCTGTTTTGATGCCATCAACATTTAAATCTGGCTCTTGCCTAGTATCAGCAGGATAGCCTAATATAGATTGTTCTACAACATCTCCCGCAATACCAGTAATCTTAGGATTTAAAATAGTTCTTTTAAAAACATGGCTTTTATCTACCTCGCCTAAAGTTCTATTTAGGCAGGCATCAAATGTTTGTATCAATTCATCTCTATGGAAAAAATGATCGCTTGATGTAGACATAATTACTCCTCCTTTATCGTTTCTATGATGTCTTCTAATTTGCAATCTAGAGTTTCACAAATCTTCAGAAGAACATCAGTTGTAATATTTCCACCTTTACCTAGTTTTGCAATGGAGGCGGCACTGATTCCAGCCGCCTCTTTTAAGTCCTGTTTATTCATTTCTTTATCAATAAGCATTTTCCATAACTTGTTATAACTGATACGCATTTCCCAACCTCCTTATTTCTTCATTCTCACTCGGCATACGAGTCCAGGCTGCTTCATTAACCTCTGGACGGTTTTGTGATTGATGCAGTATCCTCTACTGTGCAGAACATCTGTGATACGGCGATAACCATAGCGCCCCTTGTTTTCATGGTAGATTTCAGTGATCTGTTCTTTGATTTCGCTGTATTTATCCGGTTGCATTCTACGCTTGGCATAGTAGTAATAGGTTGATCGCGGCAAACCGGATACTTCAATTAGTAGTGAAATCTTGTGTTTATGCCTTAGTTCCCAGATCACTTGCGCCTTTTGTCGCGGCGTTCCTCTTCCAAAACCAAGGCATTCAATTTTTTTAAGTAATCTACCTCTGCACGCAACCGTTGGTTTTCTGCAATCAAATCTTCTTCTACCTTTTTGTTCAGCTTTGGGTTGCGTTCTTTCTGAGTGCCGCTTGCAGCACTGGCTCGACCACGGCGTTCCACATATAGCCCTTCTGGTCCTTCTTCCAGATAAATTCGTTCCCATTGAGCAACGCTTTTATGGTCAGACACGTGAAACTGCCGCGCTGCTTCACTGTAACTGAGTTTCTCTGTTTGCATAGCTTCTACAACCTGCTGTTTGAATTCTCCTGTGTATCGTTTCTTTGCTTTACCTTTTGGCATAAAAACACCCCATTTGTTTTCAGTATATCATACTGTCTAACAAATGGGGTGCAGTTCAATAAGCCGTTTCTGTGATTTTGAGATTTTTAAACTGTACATCCAAAGCGTGATTTCACCCGTTCGAGGAAATCAATCTATCGGGTCGGATTCCGTTCGCGAGAGAACAGGATGGATGTTTTTTGGATTTTGACGTATGCGTGGGAACAGGGAGAGCGAGTAAAAAGGAGTATTCGAATGAGTATAGAAAATGTATTTGACAAGAGTTTTAGAGGTTGTGCCGTAATCACCGAAAAGAATAAGGTGTTATTAAAAAAAGCATTTGGTTATGCTGATTTGCCCAATAAAGTTGATAATGATTACGATACAAAGTTTGCTACAGCTTCAGCCGGTAAAGTGTTTGTTGCTGTGGGAATATTACAACTAATTGAAAAGCATCTTATTAATTTCAAAGATACAATTGGAGAAATTCTTGATTTTGACCTTAAACAAATAGATCGAGGCATAACAATTGAAGAATTGTTGACTCACACCTCAGGAATACCAGACTATTTTGATGAATCTGTTATGAGCGAGTATGAAGATCTATGGATTGATTTTCCAAACTACAAAATACGTTCTAATCAGGACTTATTGCCTCTCTTTGTTGATAAACCAATGATGTATCCCCGTGGCACCAAGTTTCAGTATAACAACACCGGATTTGTTGTGTTGGCTCTGATTATTGAAAAAATAACGGGAATAGAATTCGACAAGTATCTAAGTGACAATGTTTTTACACCTTCAATGATGCTCAATACTGGATATTATGAACTTGACATGCTACCTGCAAAATGTGCTGTAAATTATATTTACGATGAAAGAAGTGGCGGTTATAGAACAAATATTTTCAGCGTAGATGCTAAAGGTACTGGCGCTGGAGGTGCATTTACTACAGTAGCCGATATCAAATCATTTTGGGATTGCTTATTGTCATACAAACTGCTTTCAGAATCTATGACCAAAAATATGATTTCAAATCATAGCGGAAAAGATGAATGCTATGGTTATGGAATCTGGCTAAGAAAAGTAAAAGGCCGTTTCGCGCCATATTTTCAGGGCTGTGACCCAGGTGTAAGTTTTATCACATCTTATAATATCCCGAATCAGTTGATGGTTGTATTAGTCAGTAATTATGGGGATAATGTCTGGAAATTACTAGAGAACATAAATAACTATTTTTTTGAGTAAGTCAAGGCACCCTACGTTGTTATTTCGCAGAGTGCCTCGTTTATTTCCGTGCCTATCCGTTGGTATCAACCATCACACTGGATATAAATCCAAAGTGAAGACGGCTTTATTTTTCTATAATTGAATAGTTTTTGTTGCAACATTTTCACAGAAAGCGCTGTCGTGTTCAACGAACAGAATCGTGGGCCTGTATTCGGGCAACAGTTTTTCAATTTGCATTCTGGAAAGGACATCAATGTAGTTTAACGGTTCATCCCAGATATACAGGTGCGCTTGGTCACAAAGGCTTTTTGCGAGCAGCACTTTCTTTTTTTGGCCTTCACTAAACTCGTCAAGTTTCTTTTTAAACTGTCCACGTGGGAAATCAAATTTCCGCAGGATGGCTTTAAAAAGGCTTTCATCAAGAAGATTGTGCTTGATATATTCGCTCAAGGGTCCGCTTAAATCTGAGGTGCTTTGGGGAACATAGGAAATTTTTAGCCTTCCGCTTTTTCTAATGGTTCCCCGATAAGAGATGCCTTCTCCGCAAATCAGCTTCAAAATGCTGGATTTCCCGGATCCGTTTTTTCCCTGCAATGCGATTCGGTCACCCTGTTCCACAGTAAAACTGATGCCCGAACAGACGACATTATCGCCATACATAACCGAAATGTCCGAAAGTTCCAGCAAACAATTGGTATAATATCGAAGAGGAGAAATTTTTAAAGCTTCATTGATTTCAATGTTTTTAAGCAATTTTGATTTTTCACTGATCAAGGTTTGCTGACGTGTCTCGATACTCTTTGAACGCTTCATCATCTTAGCTGCTTTATGAGACACAAAGCCTTTGTCGAGCTTGCTGCCCGAATTGGTTGGGCCGTTCTTGCTTTTCTCGACTCGGTCAGACCAGCCGGAAGTCCTTTGAGCAGCGGCCGTTAATCGGTCTATATCTTTTTTTCGTTTCTCATTTTCAGCCATTTCAAAGCTGTCCTGCATCTCTTTGTTACTCCACCATGAGGAGAAATTTCCTTTTTGTATCTCGATATTGGTTTTGTTTATAGCGAGAATATGATCAATACAATTGTCGAGGAAAACCCGGTCATGTGAAACCAGAATAAATCCGTGCTTTCTTTTCAGATAATCGCTCAAAATTTTTCTTCCCATGGTGTCAAGGTGATTGGTAGGTTCATCTATCAGCAAAAAACTGTTCTCTTTGAGAAACAAAGCGGCAAGAAGGACTTTTGTCTGCTCACCTTTTGAAAGCGTAGTATACTGCCGATACAATATATCATCCGACACCTTCAGCAGAGATAATTCGCGCATAATCTCCCAGTCCTGTGCATTTGGACTGATCTCATGAATGACATCGATGACAAAGGAGTCCGGTGTGGGTACATCATAGGGGAAATACTCAAAGGAGACACTGCTGGAAATGGTGCCGCTGTATTCGTATTTTCCCATAAGAAGCTTTAAAAAGGTGGTTTTACCCCGGCCGTTTCGACCTGTAAAGCCTAGCTTCCAATTTGTATCAATCTGGAAACTGACATTTTCAAAAATGTTGTCAAAACTTCCTTCATAAGAAAAAGTTAAATTTACTATATTGATTAAAGACATGGATCAAAACCTCCGCAAAAAAATGGGGTGCAAGAAAGTTGCTTCTTGCACCCCATACCTATAGCGAAGTCAAGCCAAAACAAATGCGGCAAAACAAGGCTTATATGAGTGAATTGGCATTAAACTTCCTTGCAAATGCACAACAAAAACAACAGCACGGACATCATGCCTATCAATCTTTGCTATGCGTAATTATGGTTAGCAAGAAAATTTAATCACCTTTTCACCTCAAATATTAAAATCTAATTAGTAATATTATACATCAATTTAATGCAAGGGTCAACTCATTTTCGATTTACAGCTATATACAACTATTGTTCCTATTCCAGGTTGCACCAAAAATCGGTTTTAAAATACAGTTGCTTGGGTGAAAAAGTGGGTGGTATCGCTGTCAAACAGCGTCCTATTAAAAAATGACCCATAAAAGTCCCTTCTTACAGTGTGACTTCGCAGCCGTTAGGGGGAGGGGTTCTATGAGTCAGCTATTTTCTATTCCATTCAGTAAATTGTGTTTTTTATCCTAAATGCCGTTTCTTCGGAGCCATCTTGGCTTTTAGACTGTCTTCTTCTTTATATCCGAAGAAGTAGGTCAGCAGGGATGCCGCAACGACTGTGACTGCAGAAACGATCCAGAAATTCAGCAGGTTGCTTGGGTTAGAGGAGCTGGCGAAAGATGGGAACCCAATCAGGCTGCCGGTAAATCCGTACATATCAACACCCAGCAAACCGTTGACTAAACCGCCGATTGCCGCCCCGATACTGGAAGTGAGGAAGACACGACCGTATTTCAGATTGACACCATACATGGCAGGTTCGGTGATCCCACAGAATGCGGAAATTGCAGCGGACGCGGACAAACCTTTCAGATTTTTATTGTGGCGGGTCTTCATCCATACAACCAGTGCACCGGCACCCTGCGCAATCATGGTAACAGATACAATCCCATTCAGAACAGAGTGGCCGCCGGGGACAGAAAGCTGGGCAGAGATAATCGGAATGACTGCCCAGTGCAGCCCGAAGATGACCAGGACCTGATACAGACCGCCAATAATCATGCCGGACAGCGGCAGACTCAGATTTAGCAGCCACTGCAACGCGTTGGAAATACCAGTAGAAATCAGGGTGATGATTGGCCCAACGATGACCAGCACGGTTATGCCGACCAGGAAGATCTCGACCAGCGGAGTGAAAATCATCCGAAGAACAACCGGCATCCACTTTTTGATCCAGGGTTCAATTTTTGACGCCATCCATGCAGCAAAGATCATGGGGAAGATAGAGTAGGTGTACTGCGGAATGTGGATAGGAATGCCCAAGAAATTCGAATTGATGCCCATACCGAGGATCGAGTAGGAAAACTTGCCGGAAGCATAAATGCTGACCAGTGATGGATAAATCAAAAACGATCCAATAATGGCAACGACAACCGGATTGGATCCTAGTTTCTGGGCGGCGGTGAAACCGACCAAAATCGGCAAAAAGTAAAATGTAGCGTCGCCCATCGCGTTAATAATGACATAAGTCTGAGATGTGGTTGACACACCGCCCCAAGTGGTGAGGATCGTCATAATTCCCTTTAGCATGCCGCTGGCGGCCAGCAGACCAATGACCGGCATCATTGAACCCGTGATGATTCCAATCAGGCTGGACGCACCATGCTTAATTTTGTCCCAGAAGCCCAAGCTTTTGTTGGCCTCAGTTGTGGTTTTTGCTACTGCCTGCGTGGCCTTTTCGGGATCAGCATAGCTGTTACTAAGCTGTTTGATCGCTTCATCATAAACATCCCCGACAGTCTGACCAATGACGACCTGGTATTGGCCGCCGGCGCGGGCAACATCTATGACACCTGGAATGCTGCGGACGGCATCGTCGTTTGGCATTTGGTCGTCTTTCAGGTAGAAACGCAACCGAGTGATACAGTGAATCAAACTCTTGATGTTTTGCCTGCCTCCGACTTTCTGTAAAATCAGCCGTGCAGTCTTGGCATCCTTGTTTTCGTTCTTCGGCGCTTTTCCTTTCGGGGCAGCGGCCGACTGTGTTTCTTTCAGCGTCAGTGTTGCCGCCTCGTCGCCGCGGTGAACTTTGCCAACGGCTTTAATTTCTAGTTTGTCAACCACCTCATCGGTATTGGTAATCGCCACAACAACCGTTGCCTTTTTGCCAGCTATTTTTATCTTGTCCAAATCCATGGAAGCGATGATGTCGCCCGCTTTGACTTTGGCATCCTTCTTCGTGTCGATTTCAAAGGGTTTACCATTCATTTCAACGGTGTCGATACCCAGATGGATCAGCAATTCTGCACCGTCGTCGGTGCAAATGCCGATTGCGTGCTTGGTATCGGCCAGTATGCTGACACGGCCACTGGCGGGGGCGACGACTTGGCCGCTTGTCGGTTCAACGCCGAATCCGTCACCCATGACTTTCTTAGAGAACACCAAATCAGGGACTTCATCGATTGGCATTAGCAGGCCATCGACTGGTGAAAATAACTTTGAGACTTTACCCATGGACCTTTTCCTCCCTTATAGTGCGGATTGCCAGCGTCGTAAACGGCTCAAGCGTCAGCACATCCGTTAATTGAATACCTGATTGATTGGTAATTAAGATATTGCCCTGCTGCCACTCAGCCGGCAGTGGGACTTGAATGCTGTGGTCTGCAAAATTATTTAAAACCAGCAACGCATCGTGATTTAGGTGTCTTTGGTAACCATAGAGCCAGCCAATGTTTGTACCGAACGGTTGATAGTCACCCGCCGCAATGACGGGTACCGTCTTGCGCAAATAAATCAGCTTTTGATAGAATGGAAAAATCTGTCCGTGGTCTAGTTCATCTTTCACGTTGACCAATTTTTGGTTGGTCGGCCGTAGCCACGGTGTGCCGGTGGTAAAGCCGGCGTTGGCACTGCTGTCCCACTGCATCGGTGTGCGTGAGTTGTCGCGTGCTTTACTGTGAACGATGGCAAATGCCTCATCTGCCGGCTTGCCAGCATTGAGCAATTCCCGATAGGCATTTTTAGCCTCAATATCGACATAATCCTCCATGCTGGTATAGTCAGGATCGCTCATTCCAATTTCCTCACCCTGATAAATATATGGTGTACCGCGGTTCAGGTGAATGCTGGCGGCCAGCATCTGCGCACTTTTGACACGATAGTGTTTGACATCACCGAAACGGTCCAGCGCACGCGGTTGGTCATGATTGTTCCAAAACAGCGCTTGCCAGCCGCCGCCCTTGGACATACCGACACCCCACTGATTGAGCAAGCCACGTAGTTTCTTGAAATCATAGCGCTTTTTCGTCCACTTTTTGCCGTTGACGTAATCTGTTTTTAAGTGGTGAAACTGAAAAACCATACTCAGCTCTTTGTTGGCCGGATTGGTATACTCAATAGCCTTGGGAATCGTGGTCGAGCTCATTTCACCGACTGTGACGCTGTTGTCATCCTGGCCAAAGCTGCTGGCGGCAATTTCTTTGATATAGCTTGACACAACAGGTGTGTCAGTATAAAGCGTTTTGCTTTGGATTTCCGGCGGCGCATCGACCAGCCGATTGTCTTTCCCAATGACATTCAGAACATCAAAGCGGAAACCACGCACGCCCTTTTGACGCCAGAAGTTTACAATATCCGCTGCCTCTTTCCGAACCTGCGGGTTGTGCCAATCCAAGTCAGCCTGCGTCGGGCCGTACAAGTGCAAATAATACTTGCCGATATTGCCAAACTTTTCCCACGCAGAACCGCCAAATTTAGATTCCCAGTTGGTCGGAACAGTGCCATCTGGCTTTGGGTCACGGATGTAGTAGTAAGCCTGATACATGGGGTCTCCCGCCAGTGCCTTTTGAAACCATTCGTGCTGGGTACTGGTGTGGTTTAAGACCATGTCCAGCATCACGTCAATGCCGATATCCTGCAGCTTCCGCATCAGTTCATCAAAATCGTCCATCGTACCGAACCGCGGATCAATGCGGCGGTAATCCGCCACGTCATACCCATTGTCATTTTGCGGCGAAACAAAGAACGGATTGAACCAAATCATATCTACATGTAATCGCCTAAAGTAATCGATTTTTTCAATAATTCCGCGCAGGTCACCGATTCCATCGCCGTTACTGTCGTAAAATGACTTCGGGTAAAGTTGATAGATTACTTTATTTTGTAAACTCATAGTGCCTCCTTTAAACATTCAGACACAAAGCGATAAATCCAGAGGATTCATTCGGCCAATGTGCGAATGCCTCATAAACGTCTAGCAAAATCTTGAAATCGAAACCGATCAGGCCGATGCCGTGATTCTGTGTACTGAAATGTTGTTGTATCCTCCAAACTCGTTACGCTTTTGACCACCACAACCACATCTCCAGCTTTTAGATGGAGCAGTTCTTGATCAGAATCTGTAGCCGGTTCAACAGTGATCTCCTTTTTGGCATAGGCGATCGATAAATGCAGTTCCTCTTCAAAGTAGCGATAAATTGAATCGGCGGCCACCTCGTGGGAAATGCCGGGCACAACATCCGTTGATACATAATCGATATCAATAATCACCGGCTCACCGTTGACCTCGCGAACACGCACCAGTTTTGTGACAGGTATTGCTTTTGCAGTCGGATCGACCGATGCAAAATCGCTGATCGGAAGTTTCGTGATTTTATCCTTAATAACGGTGGTATGTGTGCTTATGTGTCTGCGCGTCGCCAATTCTTTGTAGCTGATGACATCGGATACCGGAAACACATACCGCTGGCGGTTGATGACGATAGAGCCCTTGCCTTTCTGCGACTGAATGTAACCTTCCTCGCGCAGTCGGCTCAGCGCCTTACGAATGGTATCACGCGATGCGTCATATAAATCGCACAGGCCGCTTTCGCTTGGCAGCAAGTCGTTGGTTCTATAAATGCCTTCGTTGATTTTTGCCTTGAGATCCTGATAGATCAAACAAAACTTTGCCATAATTTTCTCCAATAACAGTTTCTTTTGTATATATAATATACATGTACGTACAGGTTGCCAAGCACTTTATTATTATATAAAAGAGTAAGATCGTTTTTTCGGTTTGTACAAACTGTGCAAGAATGGGTTTCACATCCATTGAACGGACTGCCGCGAGGTCTTCCAATCACTCCATACCACTTGATGCAAACTTCCTTCGTTTTTTATGCCTACCGATCTATTTTCGACGGGCACGGAAACAGGCGGTGGCTTTGCTTGTGGGCACGCACGTTTTTTGTTATACTATAATATTTTATATGAATATTTTATATGCTTTTGCCCAAGAGGAGTGTCTGCCCAATGGCCAACAGCCAGAATGATATGCAAAACTTAAAAGCGACCCAATGAACAGCGCTGATTGTGCAGGCCACGCTGATGGTACTTTTTCTGCTTCCGGACGGAAATTCGCTGGATGGTAGTGCTCTTGCCAACTCGGTACAGATGGACCTTTTATATTTACAATACGGTGACCTGATTCATTTTATCGGAGGGCTGTTATACTGCGCGCCGCTGTTTGTCATTCCGGTAGATGTATGGCTGGTCACACTGTTGCGCAAACCGTGGCGCAAAGGCGAGGTGGAACGCAGTCATCTTAACGACCAGAGGCATTTCTACGACTGGGAAAAATTTGCCAACGTATGTGAGCTTAACCAAAAACTGGAATCCCATCTATCTTGGGGCAACACTAAGGCTATGCGTACGCTTGGATGGAAAAACCCTCTTCAACTTCTTGCTGATTTCCTTGGTTCACATTATTAACAAACACAGATTAAATTGCAAACTTCTCTTGACACCATCTAGGGGACAGGCTTCAGCAGACGGATGTTCCCTGCAGGAGGCCAGTTTTATTTCTGCCGTATGCATATGCGCGTATGTATTTTATAAATTTGATTGGCAGATGGCAAAATTAACAAATATAGTTAGGGACATTTGTAATAATTTGGGATTTATTTTCCCAATGGGATATGCAATTATTCTCTAAGGACACACGATACTTTGTAAAAACGGAGGGGTTGTGAAAACAGGAAATTTGGCGCAATAATTTCTATAAAAGCATTTCGTGCTGGAAATTCGGTTTACGCATCGACAGTTATGTAACCGATTGCATAACTGAGAAAACCAGATCTTGCTGTATGCGGTGAAAGTCGTTAAAAGGGAGGAAATTATGGTAAAAAAAGTGTGCAGGCAATGTCTCAGCTTGGTGCTGTCCTTGCTTATCGGGCTCTCTGCCTTGACAGGTGTCACTTTGAAAGCATCTGCTGCGGAAGCCACGGGCGGGCCGAAAGTAACTGACCTGGTATTGCTTGCTATAGACAAAGAAACAGACAATCAGATGTCCCTTTATGCAGGCGGCATATATGAATCATGTGTTAAGCTCAGTGCCGGAAAACACACTTATACCGTTAAAGTAAACGGGAGCGCAAAAGCTGCAGATGTTTCGGTAAATGTACCCGCAGAAGAGAACGTTTACATACGTTATTATTCACGTGGCTCTTCCGATGCTGCGGCAAAAAACAATACGGTGGATTCCATTAATAACGCAGTTCACTTTAAAACTTCGGCGACGCTGACAGGCGCTTTAGGCTCCATCGGCACGGAGCTTAACATCAGCGACTGGGTGCCGAATGACACAGACGGTGACCTCGACTATCTCGGCGGAGGACGCTATTCTAAAACTTTTAAATTTTCCGCGACAAAAAGCGATGTAAATATCAGTTATAAAGTCGCTTATAATCATGCATGGGGATATGGCGAGTGTGGAAGCAACGTTGAGACGAAGGTGCCTGCCGGTTCCACATCCTTTACGATTTTTGCGGATTATCTACAGGGGATATGCACCGATTCTATCCGCGAACCTGCCATCAATATTGATCAAAAAGATGCGGAGGGCAGCAATCTTTCCAAACCTGCTTTTACGACGACCGTTTCGCTGATAGGGACCGTACGCGGCAGCAGCGGCACATGGGACCCTAGCGCGGCTGGATGGGATTTTTCACAGATTACGAAGAATCTTTACGTATTCAGCAAAACATTCGATAAGGGTACCTACGAGTACAAAGTCGTTTTCGACAAGAAATACAAGTACGACAAAATCGCAGAAAACATCAGCTTCAAAGTTGACAGCGATGACACAAATGTTGTTTTCCTCTATGATGCCTCTTCCCAGAAGCTTTTTGATACAGTCAACAAGTTCAATGCCGTTTCCGAAGCCCTCGGATATCAGTTTGCTTCGGCAAAGGTGATTGACAATGCCAATGGGATGGTGGAATTTGTTTTTCAAGAGGCGCCGACAGACAAGATTTCTCTGACGTATGCGCCGAAATCTTCTCCCGAGAAGGCCAAAACGATTTCGCTTTCTGCCGAAAAAGATGCCAGCGGCACGTTTACAAGCGGCAACCTATTTTTGGGTGATGGGGCGCTGGATTACATTTATTTTTACACGGTAAACGGCACACGTACCCTGGACCCTTCTGCAGAAAATACTTACACGTATAACAATGAAAACTATTCCAACTACACCCGCGCAGCTTTCACAGGGCGGGCAGTCTATGTGCCGGGCACACTGCCTGGCAAGTCGTGGGACCCTGCTTCCAACAAGATGACGTATAAGGGGAAGGGCCTTTACTCATATACTTTTAAAGATGTACCGCCAGCGAACAACTACCAGTATAAAATTACAGTGGACGGAACATGGAATGAAAACTATGGCATGCATGGCAAATCAGGCGGCGACAATCTCAGCCTGGATGTAAACAATCAACAGGATGTCACGGTTTATTACAACGATATTACTCACCTTTCCGTCACATCGCTGAACTATCTATTTGTTGACCCCAGCCTTTCCGGAACAGGCGTGCCATCCGGCACAAAACTGACAGATGACGGCCTCACGGGCATTTATTAGGTAACTGTTTCTCTGCCTGCCGGAACCTATTCGGACTTTAAAATTAACTGGAAGAATAAGTCGGGCAGGGCTGCTTCGTGTAATGTCGCTCCGTTTACGCTTGCCGGGGAAAAGAATGTCACTTTTTCTTTTGACCCTTTGACTGAACTGTGTTACTCCAATGCTTCCGACCGCAAAATTGACGGGAAGAATGTCTACTACAATACACAGGACAGAAAATACAAAAGCACTTACGGCGCAGTGGAGCAGAACAAGCGGACCACCTTTTCCATCCAGACGGGCGATGATGTGTCAGAAGCTTATCTGTTTATAAAAGGGCCTGAAAATAAACGCATCACGATGACAAAGAGCTCCGCCGCCGACGGAAAAATTATGTGGAGCACAACGCAGAGTTTTGCCACGATTGGGCAGTATACGTATTACTTTGAGCTGGCGAATGCTTACGGTGATTTCAAGGTGTACGGCGATGACGACGGATATTATGGAACGGGAAAACTGACCGACCCGGGCAGCATCTCTCCTTACGACCTAGTGGTTTATAAGGAGGGCTACAAAACACCTGACTGGATGAAGAATGCGGTGATTTATCAGATATTCCCGGACCGCTTCTATAATGGTGATACCGCGAACGATGATGCTGCCCCAAAGGGTGCACGCGGGGCCACCAACTATGAGTTCGTAAAGGACTGGAGCAAATATCCGGAAAATCCGGAACAGGAGAGCCAGCACGCAGGTGAATATCCGTCCCAGGCTTACAAAGGGGACGGCATATGGGGCAATGAAATCTATGGCGGTGATATTAAGGGAATCACGCAGAAAATCGACTATCTGAAAAAACTTGGGGTGAACGTGATTTACGTTAACCCAATTTTCTCTTCCGTGTCCAACCACAGGTACGACACAACGGATTACAAGAAAATCGACCCCATCCTCGGCACGGAAGGCGATTTCACCGAACTGTGCCAAACAGCCAAGAGAAACGGGATGCACGTTATCCTCGACGGCGTTTATAATCATGTTTCGGATGACTCGATTTATTTTGACCGGTACTACAAATATGTCGGGGTAAACGGGAAAGTCGGCGCCTATCCGTACTGGGCATATGTTTACGACTAT
Source organism: Caproicibacterium sp. XB2 (assembly GCF_044880635.1). Taxonomy (NCBI): domain Bacteria; kingdom Bacillati; phylum Bacillota; class Clostridia; order Eubacteriales; family Oscillospiraceae; genus Caproicibacterium; species Caproicibacterium sp. XB2. Next base: position 217,790 of record NZ_CP173227.1, read on the forward strand.
ATAGATGACCATCCCGGCACAGCGCAGGATGCAGCGGAGACCGCTGCCACAGCATATTTTAAAGACCACCACAGCGTGAGAGATTTCACTTACACAAAGTGGTTTACGGTAACACGAGACCCGCTCCTTGATCAGACGACAAAGCAACCGATTCGAGATACAATCGGCGGACGAAATGGCAAAAAAGTTTATGGTTATGAAGGCTGGTGGGGCTATGACTCTATGCCTGTCATCAAGGCTACCAATGGTTCGGAGTACCAGACATCCAGCTGGGCAAAAGAGCTGGTCGACGGACCCGATTCTGTAACGAAATACTGGATCCGCAAAGGCTCCGATGGATGGCGCTTGGACTGCGCAAATGAGGTTTCGGATGAAACATGGCAGAAATTCCGCAGCTCCGTGAAAGCGCTTGGCAGTGACAATGTCATTATCGGAGAAATCTGGGCTGACGCAACAAAATATCTGCTTGGCGATATGTATGATTCGTGCATGAATTATCAGTTCCGCAATGCGATACTTACCTACACAAGAGGAGGAAGTTCGGCGGATTGTGCGAAAAATCTGGAAAAACTGCGCGAGAGGTATCCATCGGAGGCATTTTATGCAATGATGAATCTTCTGGATTCGCACGATACAACGCGGCTCCTCTCCTACCTTGACGGTATCGATGATGACCGGAATCAAAAGGATATTGCGCATACCTTCCCGACTTATGCCCAAACGTCAGATGCCGCAAAGAAAAAGCAATATATGGCGGCCCTCCTGCAGCTAACTTACCCAGGCGCTCCCACGATTTACTATGGTGATGAAGTGGGCGTGGTCGGTGCTGACGACCCGGATGACCGCCGTACCATGGACTGGAGCGGCAGCAACCAGGATTTGTTTCAGTGGTACGCAAAGCTGATTTCCATCCGAAACAGCAACTCAGCCCTTCGCACAGGAAGCATTTCTATGCTCAAAACAGATAAGAATGAGGTAATGGCTTATGTGCGCGCGGACAGTAAAAATCAATTTTTGATTGCTGCAAACAACAGTGGGCAGGATGTAACCGTAACCTTGGACGCTTCCACTGTCAAGGGCGACACACTGGTTGACATGATGACGAATACCGCTGTGCCAAAAAAGAACGGCGCTGTCACTATGACGATTCCAGCATATTCCGGCGTGCTCCTGGCTGCGAATGCCTCGTCACCTACCGACCATACTCAAACCGGCGACGCAACAGATGATTCTGATGGAAATGCTTACATCAGCGACACAACAGATGATTTTGATGTTAACGGCGCATATACCTTCAAAATCACCTCTAAAAATGGAAAGGCACCAGACTTTGCAGTCGGCACACCGAGTGTGTTCCGCACAACGCTGGTAAAGCGCAGCGGCAATGATTATTTTTACAAAATCACGGCAATCGGTGCACCGGGCGCACAGTCCGACATTAACCTCAACGGCGGACGCCTGCTTGTGGCGACGGTCGGAAAAAATCCAAAGGATTCAAACTATTCTTTGAGTGACACCAGATGCAATCTTGTTGTCGATGGCGCTTATACCTTCAAAATTACGAACACATATGGAAAGGTACCAGATTTTGCAGTCGGCGCACCGAGTGTGTTCCGCACGACGCTGGTAAAACACAACGGCAATGATTACTATTACAAAATCACGGCAATCGGCGCACCGGGCGCACAGTCCGGCATTTACCTCAATGGCAGCCGCCTGCTTGTGGCGACGGTCGGAAAAAATCCAAATTATTCTTTGAGTGATACCAGATGTAATCTTGTTGTCGATGGCGCTTATACTTTCAAAATTACGAACACATATGGAAAGGTACCAGATTTTGCAGTCGGCACCCCAAATGTGTTCCAAACAACGCTGGTAAAACACAACGGCAATGATTACTATTACAAAATCACGGCAATCGGCGCACCGGGCGCACAGTCCGGCATTTATCTCAATGGCAGCCGCCTGCTTGTGGCGACGGTCAGAAAAAATCCAAATTATTCTTTGAGTGATACCAGATGTAATCTTGTTGTCGATGGCGCTTATACTTTCAAAATTACGAACACATATGGAAAGGTACCAGATTTTGCAGTCGGCACCCCAAATGTGTTCCAAACAACGCTGGTAAAACACAACGGCAATGATTACTATTACAAAATCACGGCAATCGGCGCACCGGGCGCACAGTCCGGCATTTATCTCAATGGCAGCCGCCTGCTTGTGGCGACGATCAAGAAAAGCACGCGATAAGAACTTGTCGCCTCGCTGAAAAACCCAAAAGTCCATCCTTTGCTCCATGCACTGGGTGGGCTAGCCAATCATCCGGTGGCCTGCATTGTACCAAGTTGCAATGCAGGCCACCATTTTTTATGCTGGCTTCATGTCAAGAGTTGAGGTAGCCCAAAAGGGGGACAGACAAAAAGAAGGAAAATAGACAAAGTGATTTGGCAGTGCTACAATAAACATTGCCAAATCTTTTATACTGTACGGACTTTTGCCGACAGATATTGTCAGGGGGAATCCCATGAAGGAACCATTTGCGGCCTGCAACCCCAGTGTTTGTTTTATATTCTTTGCGGCAGCCCTGCTGCTGAGCGTGTTTTTGACAAACCCATGCTTTTTGGCACTGGACGCGGCGGCATCCACGTTGTATATGCTGCTCTTACGGCGCTCTGGCGGTCTACGCTTTCTAATGTCCATACTTGGATTTTCCGCTCTGCTTGCAGCATTAAATCCGCTGTTCAATACCAGCGGCAGCACGGTGTTGTTCACTTATTTTAGCCGCCCGTATACGCTGGAAGCACTGCTGTACGGCGTGACGGCCGGCGGAATGTTCTTTTCAGTGATGATGTGGGCCTCCTGCTGGCAGCAAACGATGGACAGCGACAAAATGCTGTATCTTTTCAGCGGGCTGGCACCAGCCGCTTCACTGATGCTGTCTATGGTATTTCAGATGGTGCCTGCCCTGCGGCGAAAGGCTGAAACGATAACGGCGGTACAAAAAGGTATTGGCTGCACCGGCACGGGGAATACCCGGCAGAAGCTGCGGAACAGTGTGGGCAGGCTTTCAGCACTGACATCCTGGGCACTGGAGGGTTCCCTGACCACAGCGGATTCTATGAAAAGTCGCGGCTACGGCACCGGCCGGCGAACTTCCTTTGCACGCTATACTTTTCGGGCGGCGGACTGCGGCGCGCTGGTGTTTTTCGGTGCCTGTTTTTTACTGGCGGCCGTGTCCTTTTCGCCGCGCTACCAGTGGAGCTGTTCAGGGACCGCGTTTTGGCTGGCGTTCGGGGGGAGTGCGGCACTTTTGCTGTTCCCGAGCTTCCTACATATTAAAGAGGATATTTTATGGAATTATTTTCGGTCAAAGATTTTAGCTTTTCCTATCCAGCGGCACCGAAAGAGGCATTGCACAAAGTAAATTTTTCAATCCGTTCAGGGGAATATGTTGCGCTGTGTGGAAAAAGCGGCAGCGGCAAAACAACACTGCTGAGCCACCTAAAAACGGTGCTAGTACCACATGGCACCCGGCAGGGTACAATTTTATGGAAGGGACGTCCTTTGCAGCAGGTCAGCCTGCGGGAACAAAGCAGCCAAATCGGCTATGTGATGCAGAATCCGGAAAATCAAACGGTGACAGACAAGGTGTGGCACGAGCTAGCCTTTGGGCTGGAAAGCCTGGGCACGGACCAGCGGACCATGCGGCTGCGGGTTGCGGAAATGGCCAGTTATTTTGGCATACAGTCGTGGTTTTACCGGGATGTCAGCACGCTTTCCGGCGGGCAGAAGCAGCTGCTAAATCTAGCGTCCATTATGGCGATGCAGCCGGAAATGCTGATTCTGGACGAGCCAACCAGCCAGCTGGACCCGGTTGCCGCTTCTGATTTCCTCAATACAGTATGTAAGCTGAATCGGGAATTGGGCACAACGGTTCTTATTTCGGAACATCGGCTGGAAGAAATCATCCCCTGTGCGGACAGAGTGGTTGTGATGGACAATGGCAGTATCTTTGCGGACGATGTGCCGCGTCGGGCAGGCCGCCGCATTTTTGAGGACAAACCAGAACTGGTACCGTCCCTGCCGGCACCTATGCAGGTTTACTACAGTATCGGCGGCGGTCAGTCCTGCCCGGTCACGGTGCGGGAGGGACGCAACTGGCTGACACAGGAGCTTGCAGGAAAAGAAAACATTGTTCGCCGACTGAATCGCCCAGCTGAGCCGGAGGAGGACGCGGAAACAGTGCTGGAACTGAAAGATGTCTGGTTTCGTTATGAAAAAGACACGCCGGATGTCCTGAAAGGCGTTTCACTCAAGCTGCCGAAAGGGAAGCTTTCCGCCGTGGTGGGTGGCAATGGCACGGGAAAATCCACGATGCTGAAAGCCGCCTGCGGCATTTGCCGTCCCTATCGGGGGAGCGTTCTGGTTTTACAGAAAAATATCCGCCGCTGGAAGACAGAAAGATTATTTCACGGGTGCCTCGCCATGCTGCCGCAGGATCCGCAGTGCCTTTTCCTGAAAAAGACTGTGCGGGAGGATCTGGAAGAGATGCTTTCCTCACAAAAACTCGCAAAAGAGGAGGGAGAAGCGCTTTTGCAGCAGGTGATTGCCGAATGTGACATTACCGAGCTGCTGGACGCGCACCCGTACGACCTTTCCGGCGGCGAGCAGCAGAAAGCGGCGCTGGCGAAGGTGCTGCTGTGCCGGCCGCGGATTTTGCTGCTGGACGAACCGACCAAGGGAATTGACAGCGGCTTTAAGGCCCAGCTGGCCGCTGTTTTTGAGCGGCTGAAACAGCGGCAGACGACTATCCTTATGGTTTCACATGATATTGAATTCTGTGCCCGCTATGCGGACCAAGTGTCGCTTTTTTTTGACGGCAGTGTACTGACGACCAGCCCGCCAACGCAGTTTTTTTCCAACAACAGCTTTTATACCACCGCGGCCAATCGTATGAGCCGCCATGAGTTTAACAATGCAGTAACCTGTAAGGATGTGATTACATTATGCCACAAGAATCATTTGTAAAGAGAACATACAGCAAAAAGTCCATTCTAGTTATGACAGCCTGCTTAGCAGGGATTGCAATGCTGCTGGTTTTTGGCGGCAAGGCGATGGGCAACGGACATGCCTATGGGGCCAGCCTGCTGGTGATTGTGCTGGCAATGGTGCCGTTTTTCTTTTCCTTTGAGCACCGCCGCCCACAGGCCCGCGAGCTGGTAACACTGGCGGTTTTATGTGCCATTGCGGTGGCCGCACGGCTGCTGTTTATCTGGGCGCCGCACTTTAAGCCGATGACTGCTATTATTATCATTGTCGGCGCGGCACTGGGCCCGCAGGCCGGTTTTATGACCGGCGCCATGGCGGCCTTTGTTTCGAACTTCTTTTTTGGGCAGGGCCCATGGACACCGTGGCAGATGCTTGCCTTTGGTATGGCCGGATTTTTGGCGGGTATTTTCTGCCGCAGTGGGATGATTAGCCGCCGGCGGATACCACTGTCCATTTTTGGTGCGGTGCTGGTCATGGCTATTGTTGGGCCGCTTCAGGACACCTGTTCCCTGTTTTTAATGACCAATACCATTACACCGGCGAGCGCAGGGGCCATTTACCTTTCGGGTGTTCCGGCCAATGCCGTACACGCGCTGGCAACCTTTTTAACGCTGCTGCTGGTGTCCCAGCCGATGTTTGAAAAGCTGGACCGTTTAAAGCAGAAATATGGCATTCTGAAGGAATCGGCGTGAGGCTTGACTCTTATCATCCAGTGGTCAATTTGCTTTCTTTTGCGGCAGTGCTGACCTTGCTGTACAGCCTTTTGCCTTTGCTGTTGCCGCGGCGGGAAAAGTTCCAGCCTGCGGCAGCGCCCTTTTTATCTTTTTTACAGAGAATTAAAGCAGAGTGATAGTAAAAGCAAAATCAGAGGTTTCGTTCGGTGGCAGAATGGTCATACCACGCTTGTGTTCAAAGCAGTTATCTTCATCTGTGGTGGTGCTGCAGCCTGTCCGACAGGCATCTGAAAAGCTGGATGACCGCCCACCACGAACGATATGGACTAGGCACCGATATTAGTTGTGGAAAAGCGCATTTCCAGGGAAGCAGGCCCTGTCATGCGGTAGGACATACGCAGGTGAAACGGATAGGGGTAGGCCTTCAGCCGTGTCAGATTACGAAAAACCACTGGAGCAACCAAACAGGCGGGACAACAATGCTGCAAAAAAACAAGGCCGCCATGGTGCCGCCTATATGGCGACACACCCAAAAAAATTGGGTGGGAGTACATTGTATGTGATGTGCAGTGGTCGGAGCCGCAGGCGGAGGTAGACTTTGCACGTGGGCCAAAAAGATATACGCAATGGGACTGGAATTTGGCATTCATATTATGCACGAAGGAAAAAAGGTTCTCCTTTACGGAGAACCTTTTTCTTTGCATTACAGTCAAAAAAGACCCCGCGCAGCCTCTCTGCCGGGATCTTTTGTCATGCGGATTTTAGCCTTCTTCAGGGGAAAATTCTTTTTTGTCTATGCCGCACAGAGGACATTTCCAGTCGTCCGGCAGCTTTTCAAAAGGCGTTCCGGCGGGGATACCATTGTCCGGGTCACCTATGGCAGGGTCATAGACATAGCCGCAGACGTTACAGACGTATTTCTGCATTTTGTTTTCTCCTTCCAACTGATTCTGCTATATTATAGAAGAATCACCACCACATGGCAAAATTTAATCGAGAAAATGATAATCGTCCAGAATTTCAGTTAGGTTATCGGGAAAGACCTGATTGCGCAGCAGCGACTGTGCAAGGTGGACAGCCTGCCCGCGGCTGTCCGAAACGGTTCCGCTGGCAAGCTGGGTTTTCACCTGCTCGACTTCTACGCCGTAGCTCTCCCCATCATAATAGATATAATACTGTAGGCAGCTGCTTCCAGTCGTAGATTTTCCAATTAATTCCTTACGTATCTGCATTTTCTCCGCTCTCCTTTGCTGTTTCAATTGAATACTCTCCGTTGCTTGACAGGCTGTGACAATCGTTCACACTATCGCCAACAAGAAAAACGCATCTCTCCTTTTATAAACAAAAAAAATAGGAGAAACCGGCGTCTTTTTCAACAAAAACAAAAAGCCCGGCAAATCTTCCATATGGCTTACTTGTTAAGTCATTCTTATAATACCTTTTATCGCCTAGATTTTCAAGGGCAAAAGTAGAGTATTTAGTAGGAATGAACAAAAAGTACCATATATTACCCCGAAAACAAGAAAAGGGCTTATTCTTTAGGCAATAAGAGAGCAAAGAAGTAAGCTTGGATTTCACAAGATTAGAGTTTTGTATAATTTGGCTTCACACCAGCAGGAGAATAATCCATTTTATCCAAATACAGTTTGTACTGATTTCCTAAAGAATTGCATAAAGTGAAAACAGCAGGGGGGATTTCCTATGACAAACTGGCACAACTTGACAGTGGCCGTATGTGAAAAAAAACTGAACAGCAAACCGGAGGGGTTAAATCGGGCACAGGCCGCGGACCGGCGGCGCACATGGGGGAAAAATGCCCTTGCAGGACAACATGGGCAGCCGCTTATCCGGCGCTTTTTAGCACAGTTTCAAGATTTCATGGTGCTGATTCTGCTGCTGGCAGCTGGTGTATCCTTTTTTACCTCCTGGCTGCAGGGCAGCACGGATTATATTGATTCCATTATTATTCTGCTGGTGGTCAATGTCAACGCAGTGATTGGCGTTGTGCAGGAAAGCCGCGCAGAAAAGGCGCTTGCCGCATTGCAGGAGATGGCGGCACCGCAGGCAAAAGCTGTGCGGGGTGGCAGAACGGTACATATTCCGGCGGAAGACCTTGTGCCGGGCGATGTTGTTTTGCTGGAAACCGGTGACCTTGTGCCGGCGGATATTCGCCTGACGCAGACCACCGGACTGCAGGTGCAGGAAAGTACGCTAACCGGAGAAAGCAGGGCGGTCCGCAAAGACGCAGACATCCTGTGTTCGGAAACAGCGCCGTTGGGGGACCGACACAATATGTGTTTTTCCTCTACCAGTGTGACGGCTGGACATGGCCGCGGGTTGGTGGTTGAAACGGGAATGCACACACAGGTTGGGCATATTGCACATATGCTGACAACGCAGAAAACACCGCAGACACCGTTGCAAAAAAAGTTGGAAGTAACTGGGAAAGTATTAGGGACAGGCGCTTTGGTTCTGTGCGGCATCATCTTTATTATGGGACTTGTGCAGGGAACGCCGCCGCTGGAAATGTTTCTAACCTCTATTTCACTGGCGGTCGCTGCCATTCCAGAAGGACTGCCGGCGGTCGTTACCATCGTTCTGGCAGCTGGGATGCGTCATATGGCGGAGCACCGGGCAATCGTCCGCCATATGATGGCAGTGGAAACACTGGGCAGTGCCAGTGTCATTTGCAGTGACAAAACCGGCACACTGACGCGGGACCATATGACGGTGACCGAACTGCGGGACGCTTCTGGGTTACTGCCGGCACACAGTACACGACGGCGGGAATTGCTGGACGATGCCGCACTGTGCACCAACTGCACAGTGGACGGCAGCCATATCTCGGGGGAAGCAACCGAGGCGGCCTTGTGTGAGGCGGCCGGAAACAAAGCGGTGCTGGACCGGCAGTTTCCCCGTGTGCGGGAAGTGCCGTTTTCTTCAGCCCGCAAGCGTATGACCGTAGTAGTTCGCCTGCCGGGCGGACGTTTTCGTGTGATAACAAAGGGCGCGCCAGATGTACTTGCCCCCCTGTGCCGCGGCGGCTGTGCGCTGGCACAGAACCATGAAATGGCCACACGGGCGCTGCGGGTACTGGCAGTGGCACAGAAAGAGGTTTCGTCATTTTCTGGTGTCAGCGACCAGTCGCTGGAAAGCAATTTGCAGTTCATTGGCCTTATCGGTATGTCTGACCCACCGCGGCCGGAGGCGAAAGATGCGGTTGCTTTGTGCCAGCAGGCGGGCATACGGCCAGTGATGATTACGGGCGACCATGTGGAAACAGCGGCGGCCGTCGGGCGGGAACTGGGCATTTTGGGGGATGGAAGTGTGCTGTCCGGTCCGGAGCTGGATGCTATGAAACAGGAAGAACTAGCCTGCAATATTTATCGGTATACCATTTTTGCACGCGTGACACCGGCACACAAGGTGCGCATTGTGCAGGCACTGCAAAGCCGCGGCGAAGTAGTGGCCATGACCGGCGATGGTGTCAATGATGCACCGGCGCTGAAGGCAGCAGACATTGGCTGTGCCATGGGACGCAGTGGAACGGATGTGGCAAAGGGTGCGGCAGATATGATTTTGGCGGATGACAATTTTGCCACGATTGTAGAGGCCGTTCGGGAAGGACGCGGCATTTACAGCAATATCCGCCGGACCATTCATTTTTTGCTTTCCTGCAATGTCGGGGAACTCTTGGCGGTGTTTGTCAGTTTCCTGCTGCGGCTGCCGCTGCCGCTGGCGGCCATTCAGCTGCTGTGGGTCAATTTGGTTACCGATTCATTTCCGGCGCTGGCGCTGGGCGCAGAGCCGGTGGACCGCGATGTCATGAAGCAGAAGCCGGTGCGACGCGGCAGCAGTATGTTTGGGGGCGGCATGGGCTGGTCCATTCTGGTAGAAGGCTGTTTAATTGGTGCTTTGTCCCTGCTGGCATATACGATTGGGCGGGTATTCTTTGACGCCAATCCGGCGAATCCCGTGATTGGGCGTACCATGGGTTTTGCTGTGCTGAGCTTATCACAGCTTGCCCATGCCTTTAATATGCGTAGCGACACGCATTCCCTGTTTGAGAAGGGACGTCCGCGCAATCCCAGTTTGATAGCGGCTACAGTTGCCTGTGGTGCGGCTATGGCGGTGGTTGTGGCAGTCCCTGCACTGGCAGTCATCTTCCGCACCGCGGTGCTTTCGCCGCTGCAGTGGCTGCTGACGCTTTTGCTGTCGGTTGTGCCGATAACAGTGGTGGAATTGGAAAAAGCACTAAAACGCGTACAGGAAAAACATGCGGCGCGCCGCCGGAGAATGCTGCCAAATAAGATAAACCGGCAGGAGCCATAAAAAAACGGAAGCCTTTAGAGGCTTCCGTTTTTTAGCGTGCAGAATTATTTTTAGGCTGCTTTCTTTTCAATCAGCTGTTCGTCCGGTGGTCGGGTGCCGACGTACCGGCGGGAACCCAGCAGTACCAATATATAACCGAACAGAATGGTTCCGTAATAGGTAATCAGACGCCAAACCAGAATAGCAGGCGTGGTGAGAGAGCCGAAGAAGATGGTGCAGAACGCTTTAAAGGAAATTTCCGCGCCGCCGGAGCCACCCGGCAGCGGAACAAATGCGACAACGGTTGCAGCGAAAACCTCAGCTGCGATAATCAGCCATACGGAGGCACCGTGCAGGTGGAAAGCACGGTAAATGCAGTAAGTGTCCAAGCTGCCAAAAATCAGCTGTACAATCGTGATGGAGCAGACAAGGACATACAGCCGGCCACAGTTTTTCCCCATGGTTTTAAATCCGGCATGGAAAGAGTCCAGCTGTTTAATAATGGTTTGGTACAGCTCTTCCGGATTTTTTACGATATGAATTTTGTTCAGCCCTTTCAAGCAGGTGTGCAGAAGCCGGTAGATGAAGCCAGCGTTTACGGAAACCAGAACCACTGCTGCAATGAAGATAATATTTGTGACAAGCCCGAAAATTGTAAACATTGTCAGATGTGTTACGTTTTCTACGAAAAAAGAAAGCTTGGTCGCCACCAGCAGCAGGGAAAAAGTCAGCGCCGTTGTTTGATGTGTAATCGTTTTAGAGGAGATAATAGCGGCGCTTTTACCGGGCTTCATTCCCATTTTGGACATATAGTAAATCTGCATGGGTTGTCCGCCAGAGGAAAATGGTGTGATGGCGGAGTAAAAAATGCCCGTAATGCCAATCATGAAGGAGCGCCCATAAGTCCAGCTTGGATACAAATGACGGCACAAAAGCCAGTTGCACAGGCCTTCCAGTACCCATGTGACGACCAGTGTGCCGAAAGCCAGCAGAATCCAAAATGGGTCCAGCGTACTGAGAATATGGCCTAGCTGTGAAATGCTTTCTTCTTTAAAAAGAGAAAATAAAAGAATGGCCATGGTCACGGCCAGAACAATGACGGTAAAAAGGTGTTTTCGAAGGGCCCTGAAAAAACGTTTCATAATATCTCCAATCAAGAGGTAATAGGGGAAAGAAATAAGCGGGACACTCCCGCGGAACTGCCCAGACGGCAGACAATTTTCTATAATCATACCGCATTCCGGCCAGATATACAAGACTGCCTTTTTATCCTGCGCAGGAAACAGAAAAGGTATGTATATATAAAAAGCACCCTGTGCCGTGGTGGACACAGAGCGCTGCTTTTTGAGAATTATGAACGATGCGGCGGAATAAAGCCGACTTTTTTCATGACTTTCTGCAGGGTGCGGTTGGCGATGCGGGCAGCTTTTTCGGCACCGTCGTTCCAGTACTGTTCCATATAATCGCGGTCACTGCTGTACTGGGCAAAGCGTTCCTGAATGGGACGCAGGTGCTCAATGACAGCTTCACCGACAGCTGCCTTAAAGTCCCCATATCCTTTTCCGGAAAAATCATGTTCAATCTGGTCGAAGGTTTCACCGGTGATACAGGAGTAAATCTCCATTAAGTTGTTGATGCCGTCCTTGCCCTCGCCATAGTGGACACTTGCTTCGCTGTCCGTAATGGCGCGCTTGAATTTGCGCATAATGTCGTCCGGCTTGTCCAGCACATAGATACAGCCGTTTACGTTTTCGTCGCTCTTGCTCATTTTATGGGACGGGTCCTGCAGGCTCATAATGCGCTTACCTTCTTTGCCAACGAAAGCCGCGGGCAGGGTGAAGGTGGGGGAGTAGGCGTTGTTGAAGCGTTCGGCAATGTTGCGGGTAAGTTCCAGATGCTGTGTCTGGTCCTCACCGACCGGGACAAAGTCCGTCTGATACAGCAGAATGTCCGCTGCCATCAGGCTGGGATAAGTGAACAGACCGGCGTTTACATTATCAGCGTGCTTTTTGGATTTATCTTTAAACTGTGTCATGCGCTGCAGTTCCCCGAACTGTGTGTAGCAGTTCAGAATCCATGCCAGCTGCGAATGAGCCGGCACATGGCTCTGCAGGAAAAACAGGCTGCGTTTGGGGTCAATGCCGCAGGCCAGCAGCAGGGCATAGGCATTTAATGTGTGGTGACGCAGGTCGGCTGGCTTTTGCCGGACGGTGATTGTGTGCAGGTCTGCCAAAGCAAAGATGCAGTCATAGCTGTCCTGCAGGGATACCCAGTTTTTTAATGCGCCCAGATAGTTGCCCAGGGTGATGTCACCGCTTGGCTGAATCGCGCTGAAAATGCGCTTCTTGCGTTCTGGCGTTTGTTGTTCCATTTGTATAACCTCCTGTACAAACATGGTTGTTGCTCTTATTTTGTCTGGCAGCAAAGACGGAAAAAAGGCTCCTGTCCCCCTTTTCCGAAGAAGAAGAGAGGGACAGGAGCCTGTAAAATCTCCTGCGGTGCCACCCAGTTTGACGCGAATGCGCCCGCTTAGTGTACATATATACTGCACTTTCCGGAATAACGGGCGGAAAGTCCCGCTTCCCCTACTGCGCAAAAAATTGCGGTTCAGTTCAGCCTCAAAAGTCCATTCGGCGGAAGCTGCGGCACCGGATTTTCACCCAAAGGTCCGGCTCTCTGCGGGGGCAGTTTTTCCGCTTACTTGTCTTTCTCACAGGTTTTGCTGTATGATTGCTGCTTTTGACGCTATTATAGGCAGGCCCGCGGGATTTGTCAAGCGGTTATACGGGCCAGTCGGCAGCCAGTTTGCCAAGAATGGAAATGCCACGTGCGAGGTCCTCATCTGTTGGAGAAGAATAGTTGATGCGGAAACTCTGGCAGGGTGTGTTTTCATCGGTGAGGAAAGCGTTGCCGGGAACGACACACACTTTATGCAGAACGGCCTGCTTACAGTAATCAATCATCGGAATGGATGCAGGCAGTGTGCACCAAATGAACAGGCCACCCTGAATCGGCCGATACTGCAGCAGCGGTGCGGTTTCCTGCAGGGCTTTTTCAGCAACCGCATATTTTTTGGCGTAAATTTTCCGCAGTCCACACAAATGCTTTTCAAAATCCCAGCCATGTAGGAAGCGGTGGATGACATGCTGACTCCAGATGTTGGTGTGTACATCACTGCCCTGTTTGCAGACGACCATCTTCTGCAGCAACGTGCTGCCGCCAGCGGCAAAGCCGACACGCATACCGGGGGAGATGGTCTTGCTGAATGTGCCGGAGTAGAGGACACGTCCTTCTGTATCCAGTGTTTTAATAGAAGGAATATTCTCACCCGCAAAGCGCAGGTCACCATAAGGGTTGTCCTCCAAAATCAAAACATCGTATTTTTTGGCGAGGTCGTAAATGCCGCGGCGCTTTTCCCAGCTGGTTGTCAGGCCGGTTGGGTTCTGAAAGTTGGGGATTGTGTAAATAAACTGAACTTTCCGGTCACTTTTCAGAATATCCTCTAATTTGGTGAGGTCCATGCCGTCTTCCTGCATGGGTACGCCTTTCAGTACAGCATGGTAAGAACGGAACGAGTTGAGGGCACCGATGAAACTTGGCTCTTCACAAACGACAGTATCTCCCTCGTTAAGGACGGATTTGCCGAACAGGTCCATAATCTGCTGGGCACCGCTGGTAATGAGGACACTGTCACCGGGCGTGTGAATGCCGCAGTGCTTTTGCAGAAAGGCGGTCACGTCTTCCCGCAGGGCGGGCAGGCCCTCGGTTACACTGTATTGCAGTGCATCAATGGGCTGCTCCCGCAGGAGGTCATCGCTGCAGCGGCGAATGGCCTCTACCGGAAAAGCTTCCGGTGCGGGGTTGCCGGCAGAAAGGGAGATAACCTCCGGGTCAGCAGCATATTTGAAAATTTCACGAATCGCTGAGGGCTTCAGGGCTTTGACACGGTCGGAGAAATGGTAGTCCATTTTTTTACACCTTCTCTATTAGATTCCCATTAAAAAACTGCCCGCAAGGGCCGTGGCGGTACAGCTTTCTTTCTATTTTAGCACATTTGTACGGACAGCACCATAAAAAGTATGTGCACAGCGGCCAGTTCTGCGACAATCCGACATGCGGCGGCTTGTATAATAGAAATTACAAATTTGTAAATAAAGTACATATAGCGGAATGCTGCAGGAAATGGAGTGGTTCGACAATGGCAAAAGAGCAGACGCTGAATTGGGACCGGGCGGGCACCGCCATGAAGAAGGCCGCACGCCAGGCGGCGTTCTTTGCAATGGGCCTGTTGGCAGCACGTGCCGTGGTATTTGACCGGTGCGCACCTTTTGGGGTAGCGCTGGCGGCAGCCTGCCCATGGGAATACGCGGCGGCAGCGGCGCTGGGTTCAGTGCTGGGGTACCTGCTGCCGGGGACAGTGACCGTACCGATGCACTGCCTAATGGCACTGCTGGCGGCAATGGGTATTAGATGGGCGCTGCGGGAAGCGGCTTCGCGGTTTTTACGGGTGAAAGCGCTGTTTGCGGCGCTGATGGCCGGTATACCCATGCTGTGTACGGGGATGATTGTCTTTTATGTCAACAGTACGGGGACAAGCGGTGCTGCCTATGCAGTGGCTGAAGGCCTGCTGGCAGCCGGCTGGGGATACTTTTTCTCCCAAACAGGGGACCTGTTGGACCACCAGCTGCGGCAGGGAAACTGTTTGCCGCAGGAGCTGACCTGTGCGGCTTTTTCGGCCGGCGTATTTTTGCTGGCGCTTTCTGCACTGAAAATAGGGCCCGTGTCGGTTGGTGGTATCCTTGCGGTGCTGATTACCTTATATGCAAGTGAATACAGCGGTGTAGCCGGTGGCAGTGTATCCGGTGTAGCGGCTGGCGCCTGCCTGTCCTTTTCCGGCAGCGGATTAGGCGGACTGGCAGGTGCGTATGGAGTCGGCGGTCTGCTGGCGGGGCTGTTTGCGCCCATGGGCAGGCTGGCAGGTGCCTGTGCTTTCATTTTAAGCAGCGCGGTTGCAACTTTGCCGGAAGCACTGACCACCCAGCGAATGGACACGCTGTGGGAGGTGGCCATTGCCGCTGTATTGTATATTCTTCTACCGGAACGCCTGACCGGGCGGATTTTAGGGCATTTTTCCATATCAACCGCAAGTGTCGGAGAAACGCCGCGCGCACAGGATTTGCGCCGGACGGTTGTGACAAGACTGGACCACGCCGCGAACGCGCTTGGAAATGTAGCGGACACGCTGGCACAGGTGGGCGAAAAGCTGGACAAGTCTCAGCAGGCACACAGGCAGTCAGCGCTGCAGGTGTACAGCCGTACACAGGCTTCACAAAACCGCCGACGGCTGGTTCAGCAGTTTTCCGTCGTGCGTACAATATTAGAAGAAATGGCATCGGAATTTGAGCTGTTCGAGCACAGCGACAGCACAAGCGCCAGTTTGGTATCAGAAGTACTGTATGAGTTTTCTTTGCAGCCGCTGGATGTCAGCTGCAGAGTGGATCGATTTGAGCGCATGACAATTGAAGCAATGATTGTGCGGGGACAGGGCATACAGGTCAACAAAGCGGAATTGACGCGTGAGATTTCCAAAGTATGCGGGCGGACTTTTTCACAACCGAGCATCAGCCGGACACAAACGGCATGGCGACTTGTCTTTTGTGAACGGCCGCAGTTCCGTGTCATTGCGGCCAGTGCCCGACATAACTGTGGGGATAATATGCTGTGCGGGGACAGCACCCGCTGCTTTGAGGACGGCACTGGCCGGTACATCTGCATTTTAAGTGACGGCATGGGAGCCGGTGGCCGTGCGGCAGTGGATGGCGTGATGGTTTCGGATTTGCTGACACAGCTAATAGAAGCAGGAATTGGATTTGACAGCGCACTGCAGATTGTCAACACAGCCATGGGAGTGAAATCTGGTGACGAATCCACGGCTACGGTAGACCTTGTCAGTGCGGACCTGTATACTGGCATTATTCAGTTCTGCAAGGCCGGCGCCGCCATGAGCTTTGTCTGTCGGCAGGGAAAGGTTTATCCGGTGGACGCACCCGGTCTGCCCGTTGGCATTCTGGAAACAGCGCAGTTTCACTGCGCACAGGAAGAACTGGGGGACAGTGACCTGCTGGTGATGCTCAGTGATGGTGCCCTGTGTGCGGGAACAAAATGGATATGTGATTTGCTGGCAGCTCCGGGGGATGCCAAAACACCGCAGGAATTGGCGGAGGCAATTGTTGCGGGTGCCGTGGCCCGCCGCAGTGACGGCCATGACGACGATGTTACGGCGGTGGTTCTGCAGCTGCATGCGTACCGTCCTGCTATGGAAACAGAAGAAGAATAAAAGATACAGGAATCCGGCCGTATGTGCAGCTGCACGGGCCGGATTTTTTTGCCTATAAAAAAGGAAAAAATTTTTTCCTCCTTATGTATAGGCAAAGAGACTGAAAGCAGGTATAATGGTGAAGTTGACAGAATAGGAAGTGGGGACAGAAGCATGAGGAAAAAGCCTGTATGTTTTCTGGCACTGACGCTGGCACTTGCCTGCTTGACGGGATGTGCACTTCCGGAAACAGACAGTGTATCTATTCCACCGGTCCAGACGGTTTCTTCAGCGGCAGCGGGACAAAGCTGTACGCTGGTGTCACAGCGGGGAGATTACAACGGCCTGCCCAGTGACAGCTGCCGCCGGCTGTACCAGCAGATGCTGGCCTGTGCCGGAAAGATTGCAGACCAAAAAGAAAAGAATGGCTATCCGCTGCAGCCTGCTGTCCTGTACACACAGCTTTCGGACAAAGATACACAGCTGACAGTGATGGCATTTTTTAATGATAATCCACAGATGTTTTGGGTTTCTAATCAATATACCTATACTTACTCTTTCACTGCAACCAGTGTGCAGCTGTACAGCCGTGTTTCACCAACAGTCTGCAGCAGTATGCAGAAACAGCTGCAGACAGCTGTGATAAGGGCAATGGCCGGCACTTCCGCCAAACAAAGCGAACTGGAACGGGAAGAAAACATTTATCAGGCGCTGGCGGACCGCTGCAGCTACGCGAATTCTTCTGCAGGCAAGGAACAGGACTGGCAGGACTATACTTCTTATGGTGCCCTCGTAAAAGGCAAAGCAGTTTGTGACGGCTATGCCCGTGCCATGCAGCTTTTGTGTGCGGAAGCGGGACTCTCCTGCCGGCTGGTCAATGGCAGCTCCAAAGGTGCGGCACATATTTGGAACCTGATTCGCATCGGCGGGAAGTGGTATCACTTTGACGGCACATGGATGGACAGCAGCGTGCGTACCTATGATTATTTCAATTTAACGGATACGCTGATACGGCAGGACCATACCATTTGTCCATCAAACGGGAACAATGCGGCCGACAGCAACCTGCCGATGCCGAGCGCCTCTTCCATGGATGCGAACTATTATCAGGCACGCGCGGTGCAGCTGACCAGTTTGGACAACAACAGCAAAAAAAAGCTGGCGACAGCTTTGGCACAGGCAGCAGCCAGCGGCAGGACGGTGCTGGCACTGCATTTAGGGGAACATCTGCCATACCGGCAGACAGTAGATGAGCTCTTTAATAGTATGCCGTATTTCTTTCAATCTTGTGTGGCAGCGGCGAACCGTGCACTGCCTGGCGGAAAAAAGCTTTATTATGATGGAATGCACTACAGCACCGCGGAAGCACAGCGTGGAATAAGCATTCAGCTGACTTATGCAAAAAACGGCTGAAAAACGGGCATAAACGCGCTTTTTAAAAAAAAGCAAAAAAAGATGAAAAAAGTAGTTGACAAAGGGAGAAGGCAGTGGTATTATATATGAGTCGCCGCGAGAGAGGCGCCCGGGGCTAAGGCCTAAGGGAGCTGAAATTGAGGCGGCGCAGGACCTTGAAAATTAAACAACGATGACAAGTAACGGACCCGAAAGATTCCGAGAGGAATGACGAGAAGCTGACTCGTAAAAAAACAGCAAAACGATACGCAAGCGTATCAAAACGAGCTACAAAAGCTCTAGAGTAGATTTGGATGCCGAAAGGCGTTTAGATATCATATTTTAGAGAGTTTGATCCTGGCTCAGGACGAACGCTGGCGGTGTGCCTAACACATGCAAGTCGAACGAAACTTTTTGCTTCGGTAGAAAGTTTAGTGGCGGACGGGTGAGTAACGCGTGAGGAACCTGCCTTTCAGAGGGGGATAATGTCTGGAAACGGACACTAATACCGCATGACATTTTCTGTTCACATGGACAGAAAATCAAAGGAGCAATCTGCTGAAAGATGGACTCGCGTCCGATTAGCTAGATGGTGAGATAATAGCCCACCATGGCGACGATCGGTAGCCGGACTGAGAGGTTGAACGGCCACATTGGGACTGAGACACGGCCCAGACTCCTACGGGAGGCAGCAGTGGGGGATATTGCACAATGGAGGAAACTCTGATGCAGCAACGCCGCGTGAAGGAAGACGGTCTTCGGATTGTAAACTTTTGTACCTAGGGACGATAATGACGGTACCTAGGCAGCAAGCTCCGGCTAACTACGTGCCAGCAGCCGCGGTAATACGTAGGGAGCGAGCGTTGTCCGGATTTACTGGGTGTAAAGGGTGCGTAGGCGGCCAAGCAAGTCAGCTGTGAAAACTATGGGCTTAACCCATAGCCTGCAATTGAAACTGTTTGGCTTGAGTGAAGTAGAGGTAGGTGGAATTCCCGGTGTAGCGGTGAAATGCGTAGAGATCGGGAGGAACACCAGTGGCGAAGGCGACCTACTGGGCTTTAACTGACGCTGAAGCACGAAAGCATGGGTAGCAAACAGGATTAGATACCCTGGTAGTCCATGCTGTAAACGATGATTACTAGGTGTGGGGGGTCTGACCCCTTCCGTGCCGGAGTTAACACAATAAGTAATCCACCTGGGGAGTACGACCGCAAGGTTGAAACTCAAAGGAATTGACGGGGGCCCGCACAAGCAGTGGAGTATGTGGTTTAATTCGAAGCAACGCGAAGAACCTTACCAGGTCTTGACATCCAACTAACGAAGCAGAGATGCATTAGGTGCCCTTCGGGGAAAGTTGAGACAGGTGGTGCATGGTTGTCGTCAGCTCGTGTCGTGAGATGTTGGGTTAAGTCCCGCAACGAGCGCAACCCTTACTGTTAGTTGCTACGCAAGAGCACTCTAGCAGGACTGCCGTTGACAAAACGGAGGAAGGTGGGGACGACGTCAAATCATCATGCCCCTTATGACCTGGGCTACACACGTACTACAATGGCCGTTAACAGAGAGAAGCGATACCGCGAGGTGGAGCGAACCTCAAAAAGCGGTCTCAGTTCGGATTGCAGGCTGAAACCCGCCTGCATGAAGTTGGAATTGCTAGTAATCGCGGATCATAATGCCGCGGTGAATACGTTCCCGGGCCTTGTACACACCGCCCGTCACACCATGGGAGCCGGTAATACCCGAAGTCAGTAGTCTAACCGCAAGGAGGACGCTGCCGAAGGTAGGATTGGCGACTGGGGTGAAGTCGTAACAAGGTAGCCGTATCAGAAGGTGCGGCTGGATCACCTCCTTTCTATGGAGAACAGAGCAGATGAAACAAGCTGCTCGAAATCCTAGGTCGGTCGGATTAAAAGCTTGTCAATCGTTGTTTAATTTTGAAGGCCTTGCGATGCAAGACTTTCAGAAGATG
>NZ_CP173227.1:242500-577500 GCF_044880635.1 Caproicibacterium sp. XB2
TGTATATTCATTGTGATTCCCTTACTTTTCCGTAAATATGGGAATATTATAATCCCTAATACAAATAAAATCAACATACGGTGCAGACACGCTGTCTTTTGTGGCGCTGAATGTTCGGAAAGTATTCTTTTTTATGTTTTGTCCTGATCCTTCTTCTCCTATTAAATTGATTTTCGCAGCTCTGCATTTCCGTTGAAATATCAAGTGCCTGATTGGATAGGTGTCCCAAATACGTCGTATAGGAAGACACTGCCATCGCGGCGAGCATTGCCACAATCACAACGAGAATGAGAGCAATTTGCTTTGTATTCATTTTTCCATTCGTTCCCCAGCCCTTCTATACAACGGTACAAAATGGTAAATGGTTCAAAACCTGGATCTAAACTAAATTATATATTTAGTGGATATACTTGTAAACATACACTTCTTTCTCATAAAACGTAAAATTCCTGCATAGTATCGAATAACGAATAGCGGGAGGGTGCGTTTTATGAAAGGCATCGTCGAGAAAAGAGCTGTTGAGCTTGGGGAATACATTGTTTTACACAAAGCAACCGTTCGTGCCGCTGCTAAAAAATTTGGTGTTTCCAAAAGCACCGTACATAAAGATGTGACAAAACGTTTGGAGCAGATAGACCGTCAGTTGTATAAGAAAGTCCAGAAGGTCCTGCAGGTCAACAAAGCGCAAAGACACATCCGCGGCGGCCTTGCCACCAAGGCAAAATATGAGCGGCTCAATCAACAAAAAGTGTGAGAAAAACAAATGACCGGCGGAAAGCATGTCAGCTTTCTGCCGGTCATTGCCTGTTCAGGCACGTACCATTCGTGGTGCGCATTCGGTATTTTGGGGACAAATATTATGTATTTTGTTGTCTTTCGTTACCATGGAAATAGGGACTTTTGGTAGAAGACTGTGCAGTACATCAATGAATCCATTGGAGGTGTTTTCTGCCATACCGGTCACGATATGAACAGCGCCCACCTGCCGCGCGAAAGCCGCTGCTGTATAGGCGGCCTCTTTATTAAAATAAACAGTCATTTCAGCATCTGCTTCTTTCGAAACCTGCCGCAGATATTCCAGTTCTTCACATTCTTTGCGTGTGCCAAGCCCAGCGGACTGGATGCTCAGCACCTGCAGCGGCACACCGCGTTTCTCCGCGATATATTTTCCAGTGTGAATCAGACGGTCACAGTCATGCTGACCAGTCACACACACAAGCACCGCTTTCTTATTGTCCAAAACTCAGGACTCCTTTCTGAAAGGGAGGATTCCCTTCTTACATGGCGTTGCTAGTATATCATGCAAATAAAAAATCTGTTGAAACAAAGAGTGTATATTATATGAACAAGTAAAGCACAAATGATTTTTATTTTTTGGCAAATATGTCTTCTTTATTTTATATTATACCATAATTGTAGGAACAACTCAAATAAAGAAGCTGTAAACAAATTAAAAAAGCCACAGAATCGGGGAAACTCCGAATCTGCGGCGCTGTGTTGCAGTACAATTTTTCGGTCACTTTAAAAGGTCTGCCGGGTCTAGAAATTTGCCGCTTTTTTGAACAGCAAAATGCAGGTGGGGGGCCTCGTCTGCTTCGCAGGGGATTTCTCCCACCTTGCCAAGCTGATGTCCAACTTTGACCGTATCTCCTTTGTGCACAGAAATGTCGGTTAGTCCACAATAGCAGGTAGTCAGGCCGTTTGCATGGACAACCTGTACCATACCGCCAAAGTCTTCCGGTTCGGACACGGCCTGCACAGTGCCATCCGCCGCAGCGCATACGGGTGTACCTTTCGCGGCACGCAGGTCAATGCCGGCGTGTGCACGCCAGTCATGCATCGTTTTCGAGTAGAGCGGTGTTTCGCTGAAGGCGTGCTGTACCGGTGCATCCGGTACAGGTTCCTGCAGACCGGCAGGCGCAGCTGCAGCAGGCGCAGCAGACTTCGGCTGTGCCGCAGCTGCCGCGGAAGAAGCGGGTGCTGCCGATGCTTCCGCCTGGCTGCTTTGGGCAGGTTCACTGGTTACACTGCTCGTTTCCCAGCCGCTCTGTGAAGAAACGGACGGCAAGCTTTCTTGTGGGGAAGACACGGTGCTTTCCGTAATGGTGTTCAGTGTATCCAAAGTGCTTTTTTTGTACTTGTGCAAACTGCTGTAGGTTGTCCATCCCGCCACGGTAACTGCCGTCAGGCAAATAACCAGTGCAATGTAAAACCCTTTCTTTCCTTTTGGGGGCTTTTTACCGGGCGATGAGTTTGTGCCGCCGGATGGATATCCGGTGCTTGTTCCGTTTTCCTGTTCTTCCTGCTTTTTATAATCTTGTGTATTCAATCCTGCCACCTCCAGCCCTAGTATGGCCTTGCGGCAGGAAAATATACCAAAACAGGAAGTTTAGACAGAAAAAAACCGGGCTGCGGCACCCGGTTTTTTTCAATAGCTTGAGGGGTATATTGAGGAGGGTAGAACATACATCAAGTGAACGGTGCGGCTCCGTTGTTCTTGATTACATACTCAGTATACAGCGCTATAGCCCAAAATTTGTTAATAGTATGTGAATGTTTTATAAAGAATAACAACATTACGCCGTTTACAAACAAACGTTTGCGATTTTGTCCTTTCTATGGTATACTTATTTGCGGCGAAAGGAAAAGAGGAAATACAATATGCTTACAGCAAGCCAGCAGAAAGTTTACGACTACCTGAAAAGCCGCCTACAAACTGGGCTGCCGCCTACCGTGCGGGAAATCTGCGCGGCAACCGGTTTAAAATCGACTTCCAGCGTACATGCACATTTAAAAACACTGGAAAAAGAGGGCCTTATCACACGGGATGCCGGTCTGAACCGGGCCATTCATCTGACAGGGCAGAGTCGTTCTGTTCCCGTGCTGCAGGTACCTATTGTCGGCAGGGTCGCGGCGGGACGGCCCATTTTGGCAGTGGAGGATACAGAAGGCCATGTGCCCTATGCACCGGCGAAACGCAGTGAAGATGATGTCTATTTTGCCCTGCATGTACATGGAGAAAGTATGCGGGATGCCGGCATATTAGATAATGACATCGTCATTGCCCGTCAGACACCGGAAGCGGAAAACGGCGAAATCGTCATTGCAATGATAGATGGAGAAGCGACCGTTAAACGCTTTTATCGGGAACCCGGCCGTGTGCGTCTGCAGCCAGAAAATCCGGACTTTGAACCGATTTACACCAAAGAAGTTGCCATTCTCGGCAAGGTGGTTGCCCTCTACCGCAACTATTAAATAAAATATCTGAACAAGAAGCCAGCGCTGTTTAGGCGCTGGCTTTTTCTATGCCGCGGAAGCAATCCAACGAGAAATACCAATAAACAGCTTGCCTTGACAAGATGAAAATGATTCGATATACTAAAAATATATGTGGGGAGCTCACAAACGTGGGCTGAGAGTAAGCGAAAGTGCTTTGACCCTTCACCTGATTTGGGTAATGCCAACGTAGGGAACAAGAAAGAATTGTTTGTGGCAGCGCCTTTTGCAGGCACTGCTTTTCTTTTTGCCCGCCTTTGTTCCCACAGAACAGAAAAATGGGATATCCAGCAAAAGACCGCCGCTTTCACGGCTGGCTTTTGCGGCTGGCAGATTGGGGGCACCACCTTCTGCCGCAAAATGAAATGCTGGAAAGGGGTAATTACAAATGAGGACAGCATTAACAATCGCCGGAAGCGATTCCAGCGGTGGCGCCGGTATTCAGGCGGATATCAAAACCATGACGATGAATGGCGTATTTGCCATGAGCGCCATTACGGCTTTGACAGCGCAGAACACGACCGGCGTGCAGGGGATTTTTGAAGTGGGTTCGTCGTTCCTGGCACAGCAGATTGACAGTGTCTTTACAGATATTCGGCCGGACGCGGTTAAAATTGGTATGGTCGCTTCTTCTGCGCTGATTGAAACGATTGCGGAACGTCTGCGGTTTTACAAGGCGGAGAACATTGTGGTGGACCCCGTTATGGTAGCTACAAGCGGCGCAAAGCTGATTTCAGATGACGCTGTAGCGATACTGAAGGAACAGCTGCTGCCGCTGGCGACGGTACTGACACCAAACATTCCGGAAGCCGAGGTTTTGTCCGGACAAAAAATCACTTCGCCGCAGGACATGGAAAAGGCGGCGGCGGTTATCGGCAGCACCTATTCCTGTGCGGTGCTGTGCAAGGGCGGACATCGGCTGAACGATGCCAATGACCTCCTGTACCGTGACGGCGGATACAAATGGTTTGAGGGCAGGCGCATTGATAACCCCAACACGCATGGGACAGGTTGTACGCTGTCCAGTGCCATTGCGGCGAACCTTGCGAAAGGATACGATTTGGATACATCTGTCTGCAAGGCAAAAACGTATCTTTCCGGTGCGCTTGCCGCAATGCTGGATTTAGGTGCGGGCAGCGGTCCTATGGACCATGCGTTTGACCTAAAGCCGGCCTATTATGAGGAAGCGCGCCGATGAAAAAAACTTCGACCTTTCAAAACGGACTCATTTGGTTTGGCGCAGGCGTGTCCATTGCGGAAATCCTAACGGGGACTTATTTTGCGCCGCTGGGGTTCCAAAAAGGACTGCTGGCGATTCTTTTGGGGCATTTGATTGGCTGCTGTATGCTGTTCTTTGCTGGACTGATTGGCGGACGCAGCGGGCGCAGTGCCATGGGCACGGTCCAAATGAGCTTTGGCAGAATCGGCTGTTTGTTTTTTGCTTTCCTAAATATTCTTCAGTTGGTGGGCTGGACTGCAATTATGATTTACGACGGGGCGCTGGCTGCGAACGGTGTCGTTAGCACCGGCGCATGGGTATGGTGCCTCGTCATCGGCGGCCTTATCCTTGTGTGGATTGCCGTCGGTGTGGAAAACCTCGGCTGGCTTAATAAAATTGCCATGGCAGCACTGCTGGTGCTGACGGTTGTTCTGTGTGCTGTAATTTTCCGCGATGGTCAGGCGGAACCGGCAGTCAAAGGGGACTTGACATTTGGCGCAGCGGTGGAATTGGCAGTCACCATGCCGCTGTCGTGGCTGCCTCTGATTTCCGACTACACGCGTGAGGCGCAGCACCCGTTTGCCGCAACGCTGACCAGTACGGTGGTATACGGAATGGTCAGCTGCTGGATGTACATTATCGGCATGGGAGCGGCTATTCTAACGGGAAAGGCAGACATTGCCGCCATGATGGTGAAAGCCGGATTGGGCATTGCGGCACTGCTGATTTTGATTCTTTCTACGGTGACGACCACCTTTCTTGACGCATGGAGCGCCGGTATTTCTGCGGAGTCACTGTCCAAAAAGATAAATGGCAGGCACGCGGCGATGTTGGTTACAGCCGTAGGCACCGTCTGCGCGATGTTATTCCCGATGGATGATATTACCGATTTTCTGTACTTAATCGGTTCCGTATTTGCGCCGATGGTTGCGGTGCAAATTGCAGATTTCTTCCTGCTGAAATGGAACTGCGGAGAAAGCAGGCTGGACGTGCTGAATGCGGTGGTCTGGTTGGCCGGATTTATCCTATATCGGGTACTGATGCGTGTGGACACGCCGGTCGGCTGTACATTGCCGGATATGGCGGCCACATTGCTGCTGTGTGTTGCTGCCCGCAGCGTGCAGAGAAAAATAACGCAAAAAGCTTAAACAGAAAGGGGCTGCTGCAAAGTTTTCGTTTTGCAGCAGCCCCTTTTTCTGCAGTTCTATCAGGTTTGCAGTGTTTCCCGCCAATCTTCCAGGTGCATTCCATTTATCGAAAGCATATATACATTATCCCAGTTTTCCTGCAGCGATTTGCGGTTAAAAATGCGTGAAGTCATCAGTTCCTCAAGGCTCGGAAAGGATACGCCGTCCGGTACGTCACAACTGTTTACCCAATACGGATTTTTGCGTTCCGGCAGGAACTTGAGGTAGCAAACCGTTTCGGTCTGGTCGTTGAATAGGTAGAAGCCTGCTTCTTGAATGTCTTTCCCATCTTTAAAATGTGCGCAAAAAGAATGATAGTCTATATTTGCCATACCTATATGACTTCCTTTCTGTACGGCTAAGTTTCACTGATGTTTCGGAACAGCTGGCGCACTTCCGCACGCAGACCGCGGTGCGCTGGTGCCTCCAGTGCGGGGTCTTCCTCCAGAAGGGAGCGGGCGGTTTGCTGTGCATCTTTTAGGACGTCAAGGTCGTTGTTGAGGTCGGCAATTTGCAGCTGTGGAAGGCCGTGCTGCCGCTGCCCAAAAAAGTCGCCTGGACCGCGTAGCTTTAGGTCCTGCTCCGCAATGACAAATCCATTGCTGGTTTCGCACATGACGCGCATACGTGCGCGGGCCTCTTCATTTTGTGCGTCGGTAATTAAAATACAGTAGCTTTGGTAGCTGCCGCGGCCGACTCTGCCGCGCAGCTGATGAAGCTGGGACAGACCATACTGTTCCGCATTTTCAATCAGCATATCCACCGCGTTCGGTACGTCTACGCCAACCTCCACAACAGTTGTGGAAACCAGAATATCAATGCAGCCATCGGAGAAATCCTGCATGATTTTTTCCTTTTCGCTGCTTTTCATGCGGCCATGCAGGCTGCCAATGCGGCAGTCCGGTAGAACCTGCCGCAGACGGCAGGTGTAAGTTTCCACACTGGCTTTATCGCTGTCAGAATCGATAGCAGGACAGATAATATAGGCCTGCCGTCCCCGATGAACGTGTTTTTGCAAAAAGTGCAGTGCACGTATCCGTTTACCGCTGTCAATGCAGTAGGTCTGAATGGTCTGTCTGCCCGGCGGCAGTTCGTCAATAATGGAAATGTCCAAGTCTCCGTAAATCATAAGGGCCAGCGTGCGCGGAATCGGTGTGGCACTCATCACCAGCACATGTGGATTTTGGGATTTTTCTGCCAGAGCCTCTCGCTGACCGACACCAAAGCGGTGCTGTTCATCTGTAATGACCAGTGCGAGCTTTCGAAACTGCACATCTTTAGTCAACAGGGCATGGGTGCCAACCAGCAGCTGCAGGCTGCCGTCCGCCGCAGCTGCCTTTACCTGCCCTTTTTCCTTGGCTTTTAAGGAGCCAGTCAGCAGCCCAACATGAATGCCGGCGGGTTCCAGCAGGGAGGAGAGAGATGCGAAATGCTGATGTGCCAAAATATCCGTTGGGGCCATTAAAACAGCCTGCATGCCGTTTTGGATAACGACAAAACAGCAGGCTGCGGCGACCGCTGTTTTGCCGGAACCGACGTCCCCTTGAATCAGTCGGTTCATGGGCAGGCCGCTCTGCATATCCCGCACGGCTTCCTCTGCGGCCCGTTTCTGTGCGCCGGTCGGGGAGAAGGGGAGCAGTTTCCAAAACGAGGAAAGGCAGTTGTCCTCTATGCGGAAAGAGCTTTTTTTGCGGGAGCGCCCCTTCATGGACAGCAGACCGAGCTGAAGGACCAACAGCTCCTCAAAAGCGAGCCGCCGGCGGGCGACCTCCATGCCTTCCCGGTCCTTTGGCTGGTGGATATTTTCCAGCGCAAAGCCCAGCTTACATAAAGAATGTTCATTTCGTATCTGCGGTGGAATGGGGTCACGCAGTGTTTCCGGCAACAGCCGCAGCGCTTCCCGCACAGCACTTTCTACCACACGGGTGGAAAGTCCTTTTGTCTGCGGGTAAATCGGACGCATACCCGGACAGGTGCCGTCCTCGGCAAAGTTGGGGGCTGCCATTTGCCGCCGGCCGCGGCTCATGGTCACCTTTCCATAGAACAGATAGATTTTGCCGGTATGAATGAGGCTTTGTATATAAGAGTTATTAAAAAAGACGATGTCCAATGTACTGCCATCTTCATCAAACGCACACACATGAATCAGCATCAGACCGCTGCGGGAAAAGACGGGCGCTCCCACGCTTTCTGCCGTGGCACGCACAGCACAAGATACATCCAGCGGTGCGTCGGCAATGGTGTACGGCTGACTCCAATCCTCATAGGTGCGCGGATATAAACGCAGCAAAGCGCCGACAGTAGGTACGCCAAGCTTTTGAAAAAGTTCCGCGCGCTTACTGCCGACGCCTTTTAATTCAATCATCGGTTTTGCAAATAAAGAATGCATTATTCAACAGAAATCAGGAAATAGTGGATAGGCTGCCCGCCGTTTACCAGCGTTATTTCAATGTCGGAACTGATTTTATTCTTGATACGGTTATAGGCATCATTTGCCTGCTCCTCTGAAATATCCGCGCCGTAAATAATGGTGATAAAGGCGGTGGAGTGCGTTACCATGGAGCGTGTCAGTTTCGAGCAGGCGTGTACAATATCTTTCTCAATATAAGTCAGTTTGCCGTTCACCAAACCGAGAATATCGCCTTTTTTAATGCGGTGACCGCCGAATTCACTGTCACGGGCGGCGAATGTGATAGTACCGGTGTCTACGTTGCCGGCGGCTTCCATCATCTTTACAGCGTTGACTTCGCAGGAAGTGTCAGGGTCATAGGCCAGCATAGCTGAAAGGCCCTGCGGAATGGTACGGGTAGGCAGCACCATGACTTTCCGGTCCTTGACCAGCGGAACAACCTGCTCCGCTGCCATAGTAATATTCTTGTTGTTGGGCAGAACCATAACCGTCTTTGCCGGTGTGGCCAGAACAGCTTCCAGAATATCTTCCGTGCTGGGGTTCATGGTCTGGCCACCGCTTACCACATGGGTGCAGCCAAGGTCCACAAACAGCGCCTTCAGGCCGTCGCCCGCAGCGACCGTGACAAAGCCGACTTCTTCTGTCGGCTGCGCAGGCTTCAGCGATTCTTCTGCTTTTTGTTCGTGGGCGGCGGCGTCCGCTTCCTGTGCCTTGCGGTGCTGTTCCTTCATGTTTTCAATTTTGACGGTCAAAAGCTGACCATAGGTAAGGGCTGCTTCCAGCGCGCGGTTTGGCTGTTCCGTGTGTACATGTGTTTTAATGATGTCATCATCTGAAACAACCACAACACAATCGCCGATTGTCTGCAGGTAGCTGCGCAGCAGCTCTGGGTCCTTGGTTGGTTCCTGTGTGCGGCTGACAATAAATTCAGTGCAGTAGGTGAAGCGAATATCCGCATCAAATTCGGCTGCAGCACTGCGGAACGCATCGTCCTGTGTCAGGTCAGCGGAAACATTTTCTTCCACTTCATTTTCGATAATGACACCATCATGGAAAACGCGCCTCATGCCTTCCAGAATGCAGCACAGACCTTTGCCGCCGGCATCTACCACACCGGCTTTTTTCAGGACAGGCAGCAGCTGCGGTGTCTGGGCCAGCGCTTCTTCCGCACCTTTGCAGACAGCTTCCCACACACTGATGGGGTCGTTGTCCAGTGTGGCGGCAGCTTTGCCCTTTTCTGTGGCGACACGCGCCACGGTCAGGATGGTACCCTCCGTCGGCTTCATGACGGCTTTGTAGGCATCTCCCACGCCAATTTCCAGTGCACTGACCATATCCAAACCGTCCACTGTAT
This sequence comes from Caproicibacterium sp. XB2, assembly GCF_044880635.1. Lineage (NCBI taxonomy): Bacteria > Bacillati > Bacillota > Clostridia > Eubacteriales > Oscillospiraceae > Caproicibacterium > Caproicibacterium sp. XB2. Next base: position 251,947 of record NZ_CP173227.1, read on the forward strand.
CTTTCCCTTTTACGCCATCGGCAAAGCCGCGGAAAAGCAGGGAAAGAATAACGCCGGAATTTCCGCGCGCGCCGCGCAGCAGTCCAGAAGCCGCCGTACGGGCAACATCAGAAACGGTTTCGCTTTTTGATTTCTGCAGTTCAGCAGAAGCATTCGCCATGGTCATAGACATATTTGTGCCAGTGTCGCCGTCCGGTACAGGGAAAATATTCAGTTTATCAATGCTGTTCCGGTTCTTCGCAATATTGTTTGCGCCGGAAATCATTGCGTCTCGCAATTCTGCTCCGTTTATCATGAGAAAGCTCCTTTGGAAACCTTATAATCCAGGTGCCGGAAGCGCGCCCTGCACCTATTCTTTTCTACAGGCTGTTATTTAATTACAGTATACCATACAACGGGTAAGGATTCAACTGAAACTTCCTGTGCATTGGCGGTGGTTTTTGGGCCGGAAACGCTGAAATACTGCGGATTTTGGAACTTTAAAAGGTCACTGCAGTTCCAGTGGCTCCACACTCTGGCAGCGGCCGGTTGTGTCGTCAATTTCAAACAGACAGCAGTCCATTTTAAAAGGGCCCTGCTGTACTAGGTCGAAGCGCACGGGCATTTGGCTGCGCATTTTGCGGATAGTAAGTTCCGGCTTTACGCCCAAAATAGAGTTAACTGTGCCGGTCATGCCAAGGTCGGTCATGTAACCGGTGCCCTTTGGCAGAATGCACGCGTCTGCGGTTTGTACATGGGTGTGGGTGCCCCACAGGGCGCTGACTTTTCCATCCAAATAATAGCCCATGCTGCGCTTTTCGCCGGTTGCTTCCGCGTGAAAATCTACGACCGTAATGGTGGGCGTGTCTTTCAGCAGGCGGTCCGCCGTAAAGAAGGGGTTGTCCAGCGGGTCCATATATACTGTGCCCATCAAATTTAAAATTCCAACCTGAATACGGCCCATATCATAGACCATATAGCCGTGCCCCGGTGCTCCGGCGGGAAAATTAGCCGGACGCAGCAACTGGCCGCATTCGTCGTAGGTATCATAGCTTTCCTTTCTGCGGAAGCTGTGGTTGCCGGCTGTCAGCACGTCAACACCGCTGTCCAGCAGATAGCGCACGGAAGAGGGCGTCAGCCCGTTTCCATCGGCACTGTTTTCACCGTTGGCAATGACCAGATCCACGGCCTTCAGCTTTTTCAGCGTTGGCAACTTGGACCGCAGAAAGCGGCAGCCGACACTGCCGACAATATCACCAATGGCCAGAATATTCACAATAAGGTCCTCCTTTTTCGGGCAGTTCGTTTTTATATAACATGAAAAAACTGCCGCACAACGCAGAGATGCGGTACGGCAGTGCAGGACTTATTTCGCGTAGTCGACAGCGCGGCTTTCGCGGATGATGTTCACTTTAATTTGGCCCGGATATTCCAGGTCAGCCTCAATCTTTTTGCAGATGTCGTGTGCCAGCATGGTCATTTGGTCGTCCGAAATAGCTTCCGGTTTTACAATGACACGGATTTCACGGCCGGCCTGAATCGCATAGCAGCGTTCAACACCTTCGAAGGAAGATGCAACTTCCTCCAGCTTTTCCAAACGCTTAATGTAGTTTTCTGCATTTTCACGGCGCGCACCCGGACGAGCGGCGCTGATGGCATCAGCAGCCTGTACCAAACAGGCAATAACGGTCTTTGGCTCAATGTCGTTATGGTGGGCGGCAATTGCGTGAACGACCGCTTCGCTTTCTTTGTACTTACGGGCCACGTTTACACCGATGTCTACATGGGAGCCTTCCATTTCATGGTCAAGCGCTTTGCCGATATCATGCAGCAGACCGGCACGGCGTGCCATGGTTGGGTCTAGCCCCAGCTCGGAAGCCATAATGCCGGCAAGAGAAGCCACTTCCAGGGAATGTTCCAGTACGTTTTGGCCGTAACTTGTGCGGTAGCGCAGGCGGCCGAGCAGCTTGATAAGCTCTGGATGAATACCGGTGATGCCTGTCTGTAGGACAGCATTTTCACCAGCTTGTTTAATGGAAGTATCTACTTCACGGCGGGCTTTTTCAACCGTTTCTTCAATGCGTGCCGGGTGAATGCGCCCGTCAGCAATCAGTTTCTCCAGCGCGATGCGGGCTACCTCACGGCGAACCGGGTCAAAGCTGGAAATGGTAATGGCTTCCGGTGTATCGTCAATGATAAGGTCAACACCTGTCAGTGTTTCGATTGTACGGATGTTGCGGCCCTCACGGCCGATAATGCGGCCTTTCATCTCATCGTTCGGCAGCGGAACAACCGAAATAGTTGCTTCGGAAACGTGGTCTGCTGCGCAGCGCTGGATAGCCATGGAGATGACTTCGCGGGCAGTGCTGTCCGCTTCGTCCTTTGTCTGCTGCTCAATGTCACGCAGCTTAACGGCTTTTTCGTGCATTAGCTCGGACTCAAAGTGGTTCAGCAGGTATTCCTTTGCCTGCTCGGCCGTAAAGCCGGAGATACGCTCCAGCTTTTCCAACTGCTGCTTTTTAATGTCCTCTGCTTCATTCAGGCGGTCCTCCGCCTGCTTGTTCTTTTTGGTCAGCTTATCCTCTTTATTTTCCAGGGATTCAAGCTTTCTGTCCAGGTTTTCTTCTTTCTGCTGCGCACGGCGTTCCTGTCGCTGAATTTCCTTGCGCCGGTCGTTAATTTCACGGTCGGCTTCGCTGCGCATGCGGTGCAGTTCGTCTTTCCCTTCCAGTACGGCTTCTTTTTTCTTTCCCTCTGCGGATTTAATCGCGTCGTTGACAATCCGCTTTGCTTCCTCCTCGGCGGAGCCGATGGCAAGCTCGGCGGTATGTTTGCGGTAGCGTTCTCCCGCAAAAAATCCCGCAGCAATGCCTGCAGCCACACAGACAATGCAAAGGATAACTGTTACTAAGATCGGATTCATTTTGAGCACCTCCTCTGTCCCGGAGAGCGCCCATTCCGCTTTGCATACAGATGTGGAAATAATCAATATTCTTTTTTCGAGTAAAAATGTGCAAAACGGCCCATTTCAGTATAAAAATGGGCCATACGCCGGCCGCGCCCGGCGGTTTGCCTGTCACTCTATCTGCTGGAGCAAAACAGGTGCTTCCAGTGGACTTTTGCAGTCCGCAGCTTCCTGCCGGCAGACTGCGTAAAAATCATGTCAGTCATTAAAAAGGGACGGGAATAAGTCCCAAAATGCAAATTCATGCATTTACTTCATAATTGTATAACGAGAAGCGCTTAATTGTCAAGAAAAGAAGCGGTACTTTCGCTGCTTTCGCAAAATTTGTAGGTTATGCTGTTCCAGTGCACTGCTGATAGGGAAAAAGTGTACATTGTCCATTGACAAGGTTTCCGGGACGTGCTATGATACAGGCAAACTGAATATCGGAAATCGTTGATGAGGGAGCCGTGCTTCCTCCTACAGCAGAGAGCGGGCGCCGGTGGCTGAAAACGTTCGCAGTAGGAAGAGCACAAAGGTTACCGCCTCTGAGTGTGTGCTGAAGAAGTACGCCGGTCCGGCAGCCGTTAACCTGCCGCAAAAGATGCACCTGTCCTTTTCCAAAGGAAGGTGTAATCTGGGTGGAACCGCGAGATGACAGCGTCTTGCCCCAGTTTTTGGGGCAGGGCGCTTTTTATTTTCCCGTTTCCGACAGCATCCAGTCTGCAGAAAAATGCACAATTTTATGTAAGGAGAGAAAATCATGATAAATGTCACACTGAAAAGTGACGTCCGCTCCTTTGAGCCCGGCGTCACAGTAGCAGAAGTAGCCAAAAGCATCGGTCCTGGTCTGTATAAAGCGGCCTGTGTTGGCCGCGTAGACGGCAAGGTCGTAGACCTGCGCACCCCGCTGACCAAAGACTGCAAGCTGGAAATCCTCACGTTTGACAACGAAGACGGCAAGCGCGCCTATTGGCATACAACTTCTCATATTATGGCACAGGCAGTTCAGCACCTGTGCCCAGAGGCAAAGTTCGCCATTGGCCCTTCCATTGACCATGGCTTCTATTATGATTTTGACCTGCCCCGTACCCTTACACCGGAAGATATGACTGCAATCGAAGCGGAAATGAAAAAAATCATCAAACAGGACATTCCGCTGGAACGTGTAGAGGTTTCACCGGAAGAAGCCATGAAGATGATGGAGGACGCCCATCAGGACTATAAGGTGGAGCTGATTCAGGAGCACAGCGGCAAAGGCGAAAAGATTACATTCTATAAGCAGGGCGATTATATTGACCTGTGTGCCGGCCCGCACCTGATGAGCACCGGCTGTGTTAAGGCAGTGAAGCTGACAAACTGCACCGGCGCTTATTGGCGTGCCGATGCCAAAAATAAGATGCTGCAGCGTGTTTACGGCATTTCTTTCCCCAAAAGGGCGGACTTGGACCACTATGTGGAGATGTTGGAAGAAGCCAAGAAGCGTGACCACCGCAAACTGGGCCGTGAACTGAACTTATTTACATTCATGGAGGAGGGTCCGGGCTTCCCGTTCTTCCTGCCGAAGGGGGTTGTCCTGCGCAACCTGCTGCTGGACTACTGGCGGGATGTGCACAAAAAGGCCGGCTATCAGGAGATTTCCACACCGGTTATCCTCAGCCGTAAGCTGTGGGAACGCAGCGGCCATTGGGCACATTATAAAGATAATATGTATACAACCGTCATTGACGGCGAAGATTATGCGATTAAGCCGATGAACTGCCCCGGCGGTATGCTGGTTTATAAGACACAGATGCGTTCCTATAAGGACCTGCCGCTCCGTCTTGGTGAAATCGGACTGGTGCACCGCCATGAACTGTCCGGCGCACTGCACGGTTTGATGCGTGTACGCTGCTTCCACCAGGATGATGCGCATATCTTTATGGCACCGGAACAGATGAAGAGTGAAATTCAGGGCGTTGTCCGTCTGATTGACAGTGTCTATAAAACCTTTGGCTTCCCGTATCACATTGAACTTTCCACAATGCCGGAAGACCACATGGGCGATGAAAAGACTTGGGACGACGCGACACGCATTCTGCGTGAAGCAGTAACCGGGATGGGCTATGATTATGATGTCAACGAAGGCGACGGTGCTTTCTACGGCCCGAAGCTCGACTTCCATCTGACAGACTGCCTTGGCCGTACCTGGCAGTGCGGTACCATTCAGCTGGACTTCCAGCTGCCGGAACGCTTCGAGTTGGAATATACCGGCGCAGACGGACAGAAACACCGCCCGATTATGCTGCACCGTGTAGTCTTTGGCTCCATTGAACGTTTCATCGGTATCCTTACCGAACACTTTGCCGGTGCATTCCCAGTTTGGCTTTCTCCTGTGCAGGTACAGGTCCTGCCTATTGCAGAACGCCATCAGGAGTATGCGCACAAGCTGTGTGATGCACTGGAAGCAGCCGGCCTGCGTGTAGAGGTTGATGGCCGCAACGAGAAGATTGGCTACAAAATTCGTGAAGCACAAATGCAGAAGACGCCGTATATGCTGGTCATCGGCGATAAAGAAGCGGAAGCTGGGAATGTTTCTGTACGTCACCGCAAGGCGGGCGACCTTGGCAGTATGTCCCTGGAAGCCTTCATTACGCGTGTACAGAAAGAAGTAGCAGACAAAGCGCTGGACTGATTTTATAAGGTCCGGATAAAGCGGAAAAAGAGCGGGTATGCGCGCAGGCGTATACCCGTTTCCTTTTTTAAAAAATTTAGGAAAGGGGTTTGACATTTCTGCTTTAAACGAGTAAAATGATAAAAATTGAATTTTCTGTAATTGCAGTGAAAGGGACAGCCCACACAGGACATTCCCTGCAGAGAGCCGCCGGCTGGTGTGAGGCGGCGGGAATATGTGTGGTCAATCACCCTGGAGCAGGCGGCTGAAATTCCGTATTGGAACAGTAGACATGCCCGGTTTTCCCCGTTATTGGAAAGCACATTGCTGGATGTGCATGAGGCCGCGCAAGCGGTGAAGCAGAGTGGTACCACGGAAGAGCTTTCGCTCCCGTCTCTGGCCAAATGGTCGGAGCGGGAGCTTTTTGTCTGCCGCGGTCAGACACAAAAGCCCGACAAACATAAGAAATGGAGGAGAGTAAAAATGTTGCTGACTGGTGCACAGATTATTATGGAATGTCTGCTGGAACAGAACGTGGATACAGTATTCGGCTATCCGGGCGGGGCTGTGCTGAATATATATGATGCGCTGTATGAGTATCAGGATCGTATCTGGCATATCCGCACGGCACATGAACAGGGAGCTGCCCATGCTGCGGACGGCTATGCACGTTCTACCGGACGGGTAGGCGTGTGTATTGCCACTTCCGGGCCGGGCGCCACAAATTTGGTTACAGGAATTGCAACCGCATATATGGACAGTGTGCCAATGGTCGCAATTACCGGAAACGTCAATGTAGACCTGCTTGGGCTGGACTCTTTTCAGGAAGTGGACATTACCGGTATTACCATGCCGGTGACAAAGCATAATTTCCTGGTTAAACATATTGAAGACTTGGCGGATACCCTGCGGCAGGCGTTCCAGATTGCACAGTCCGGCAGACCGGGGCCGGTGCTGGTGGATATTCCAAAAGATGTAACCGGGCAGAAGTATGAATACCAAAAGCAGCAGCCGCTGCCGCTTGCGCCGCCGCCATCTCCTTCGGAAGAATGTTTGCAGCAGGCGGCACAGATGTTAGACAAAAGCAAGCGGCCGTTCCTGTACCTGGGCGGCGGCGTCATTACGTCCGGTGCCGCGGAAGAAGCGCGGACCTTTGCCAAACGGCTGGACGCACCGGTGAGTGAATCCCTGATGGCACAGGGGGCCTTTGACGCACACGACCCCCGCTACATGGGAATGCTGGGTATGCATGGCACCAAAACCAGCGCGGAGGCGCTGCACAACTGTGACCTGTTTGTGGCGGTTGGCACCCGCTTTTCGGACCGGGTTCTGTGCAATGCGGGCCTGTTTGCACGGCACTGCCCCATTCTGCAAATCGATATTGATGCTGCGGAGTTCAGCAAAAATATAGAAGTGGACCTGCGGGTGGAGGGCGATGCTCTTGAAGTGCTGCGGAGTCTGCTGGCCTTGCTGCCGCAGAAGGAGCACCCTGAATGGATGCAGCAGGTCGCGGTGTGGCAGAAACAGTATCCGCTGACACAGACCGCCGCGTCCGGCGCTGCTCCCAAGGATATCATTGAAACGCTGGACCGTCTGACCGATTCCAACGCGATTATCTCGACAGAAGTAGGGCAGCACCAGATGTGGACAGCACAGTTCTATAAATTCCGTCAGCCGCGTCAGTTCCTTTCTTCCGGCGGGCTGGGCACTATGGGCTACGGACTTGGCGCGGCGCTGGGCGCACAGGCGGCAAATCCAGACCGAAAAGTAGTCAATATTGCGGGCGACGGCGGCCTGCATATGAACTGTGTGGAGCTTGCGACAGCGGCACATTATCAGCTGCCGGTGGTGGAACTGCTGATAAACAACTCTGTGTTGGGAATGGTCCGGCAGTGGCAGAAACTGTTTTACGGCAGTCGCTTTTCGCAGACGATGCTGGACACCAACACCGACTTTTGCAAGCTGGCCGAAGCGTTTGGCGTGAAGGCATACCGCATTCATAACAATGAAGAGATTGAACCGGTCCTGAAACAGGCACTGGCAGAAAAAGGACCGGTACTGGTGGATTGCTGGGTAGACCGTGATGTCAATGTCCTGCCGATGGTGCCGGCTGGTGCCAGCGTGGAGAACCCAATGCTGGAGATGTAAGGAGTTTACTGAAAGGAGTGTGAGCAAGGCTATGTATGAAGATGGAAATGAGAAAGAATATGTATTGTCTATTTTGGCGAAAAACAATCCAGGTGTGTTGCTGCGCATTTCTGGACTTTTCAGCCGCCGCTGCTACAACATTCTTTCCATTGTTGCCTGCCAGACGGAGGACACCGATTATTCCCGCATTTTAATTGTTGTGTCCGGCGATGACCGCATTGTAAGGCAGGTGGATAAACAGGTTAGTAAATTAGTGGATGTGGTGAATGTAACGGTTTTGCAGCGGGAAAGAGCCGTCATTCGGGAACACCTGCTGATGAAAGTACACCGGACGGCGCAGAACGGCGAAAAGCTGGTGGAACTTGCCAGTGTGTTCCATGCCAATATTTTGGATGTGGAACCGGAATCTATGATTTTGGAACTGACCGGTGATGCTGGTACGATAAACTCCTTTATTCAGCTTGCCAATCCCTATGGGGTGCTGCAGATTCTGCGGACCGGCTCCATGGCCATGCAGAAATAGAAATGAGTTTAAAACTGATTATACATTTATCATTTATTTAAAATAAATAAGACGATACTGAAAGAAGGCACGATATGCTGACGCTTGACAAAGTTTACCATGCAGCTTTTGTACTGAAAGAAGTAGCCCGTAAAACCGACCTGCTTCCGGCACCAGAACTTTCCGATGGCTGCCAGGTTTATCTGAAAACCGAGAACTTACAGGTGACAGGTTCCTTTAAGGTGCGCGGTGCCTACTATAAAATCAGTCAGCTGAACGAAGAGGAGAAAAAGAAGGGCGTTATCGCCTGCTCTGCCGGCAACCATGCGCAGGGCGTGGCCCTTGCCGCCGCGCACAACGGCATTGATGCGCTTATCTGTATTCCGGCAACGGCACCTATCAGTAAGGTAGAAGCGACCAAACGCTACGGTGCGCAGGTCTGCCTGGTGCCCGGTGTGTATGACGACGCGCACAACAAAGCGGTTGAGCTGCAGAAGGAGAGCGGCCGCACACTGATTCATCCTTTTGATGACCCGGACGTCATTGCGGGGCAGGGTACAATTGGGCTTGAACTTTTGGAACAGCTGCCGGATATGGACGCGGTAATTGTGCCGGTCGGCGGTGGCGGGCTGCTTTCCGGAATCGCTTTTACGGTGAAGTCGTTGAGCCCGAACTGCAAAGTGTATGGCGTGCAGGCGGCCGGTGCACCCGGCATGGTGCAGTCGCTGAAAGACGGCAAGCCGGAAGAGCTGGAGGGGGTACGTACCTTTGCGGACGGCATTGCGGTGAAGTGCCCCGGCGGCCTGACTTATTCCCTGTGTAAAAAGTATGTGGATAAAGTGGTGACCGTCACGGACGACGAAATTGCCGCCGCTGTGCTGGCACTGATTGAACAGCATAAATTGATTACGGAAGGTGCCGGTGCGGCGTCCGTTGCAGCAGTGATGGCCGGAAAATTGGACTTGAAAGGCAAAAAAGTGGCCTGCGTACTTTCCGGTGGAAACATTGATGTCACCATTCTCAGCAAGGTTATCAACCGCGGCCTGCTGAAAGCCGGCCGCAATACCGACCTGACTATCAGCCTGATGGACCGTCCCGGCGAACTGAAAGAAATTTCCGCTATCATTGCGGACCTCGGCGGCAATGTCGTCAGCGTATTCCACGACCGTTCCGACGCGGACGCCGACGTTTCCGGCTGCTACCTGCGTCTGCGTATGGAAACCCGCAACTGGGACCATGTGCGCCAAATTCGCAACGCAATCGCTGCTGCCGGCTATCATATCTGCAACTAAAGCTGTTTTCTATGCAGCCTTCGGGCAGTATTCTTTATGGAACAAACTGCCGCAGAATGACATATAAAAGAACAGCGCCGCCTGCAGGCAGAAAAACCCATATAGGCGAAATTTCAACGTCCGCCACTTTTAAAAGACGGGAAATGCTGAGTGCCGCATTGTATATTTCACTTAGGAATAACATGAGAATATATCCGGGCAGCCCAAGGTACGGCAGCACAAACGCACACCATAAAACGCGCATACAGGAATCTGTTAAATTACAGAATAAAGACCATGTCTGCTGGTCCAGCCCTTTCAGCATACCGTCCACAACGCTGTCAACGTACATCAGTGGAAGAAGCGGCGCGGTGACGCGCAGCAACAGGGCACCCTGTGTGTTTCGATAAAACAGGTGGCACAGCGGAAAGGCAAAGGCGGCTATCAGGGCGGCAGAGGCAAAGGAGAAACACAGTGTCAGGCGGAAGGCACGGCTGGTTACCAGCTGGATACGCTTTGTAAAATGGCGGGCACAGCAGCGGGCAAGCTCCGGCACCAGCAGCGTAACGGCGGCAAAAAGCAGTGCGCTGGGAAACTGCAAAATCGGCAGGACCATGCCCTGCACCAGCCCATACTGTGCAAGGGCATTTTCCGCGCCGGTATGTGTGGACAGGCCGCGCGGAATCAGCAGGTTTTCCAGCGAAAACAATAGGCTGCGCAGGCCGGTGCCTGTAGTAACCGGGCCGCCGATACGCACGGCTTCTTTCCACTGAACAGGTGCTTTTTGCGGGCCTCGCTGCGGCTTTCGGCCGTACCGGTGGAAGTAGGCAGCGGCTATAAACAAGCAGGCACAGCCTTCAGAAAGAGTAGATGCCAACATTAGCATAGTCAGCGGCGCGGTGGAACCCGGCACCAGCAATAGGCTGAGACCAATCCCGGTGCCTTGCTCCAGCAATTCGGCGGCTATCGGGGCGCCGGTGTGTCCTTCAGCGACAAAACAGCCTTTCAGCGCAGCGGAAACGGCAATGCAGGGCAGCCCTGGAATCAAAATGCGCAGAGAAGCTGGATTGCCCAAAAACGGCGACAGCAGCGGTGCGCAACCGTACAGCCCAGCCGCCGCAATACCGCTGACCAACAGCCCCAGCAGCAGGCAGCGGCGCAGTGTCCGGCGGTTATAGCCGTGCTCTGCGGTCAAGCGTGTTGCGGCGAAATTGGCACCAGAAGCGGACAGCACTACCCCCAGCGCGAAAACGGAAAAAATCAGCTGATACCGCCCCATCTGCACCGAACCGAGCGTTTCGCATATCCAGCCGCGCATCCAAATGCCGGAAAGGCGCAGAATGGTGCTTTCCAGTGTCAACCAGCAGGTGCTGTACAAAAAGGTACGTCTGTTTATTTTAACCGCCCCCTGCACCTTTGTCCGTCTGTACCATCTATATTGCAAACAAAGGTGCTTCATGCTAAGATGATAAACAGGCGGTCCGTTTTGCCGAAAATCTGGAATACAGGAGCGTACAAATCAATGGATTGGACAGAAGTGACCGTAACCGTACCACAAAAAGACAGCGAACAGGCGGAAGCCATTGCACAAATGGTCGTGCCTTACGGTATTTATATTGAAGATTATTCAGACCTGGAGCAGGGCGCACGGGAAATTGCCCATATCAACTTGATTGATGAGGATTTATTGAAAAAGGACCGTTCCCATATCATCATTCACGTTTACCTGCAGCCGCAGGACAGCCCGAAGGAGGCGGTTGCGTTCCTTTCGGAACACCTGCGCGCGGCCGGTATCGACAACACCATCGGAACGGCGAACTGCCGTATGGAGGATTGGGTAAACAATTGGAAAAAGTATTTCCATCCCATGCCAGTCGGCGAAAAGCTGCTGATTCAGCCTTCCTGGGAAAAGCCGGCGGAAAGCGGCGGCCGCATTGTGCTGCATTTGGAACCGGGGCTGGCCTTTGGCACCGGCACCCATGAAACAACCCGTCTGTGTATGCAGATGCTGGAAGAGTATGTGAAGCGCGGCGCACAGGTCTTGGATGTGGGCTGCGGCAGCGGTATTTTGTCGGTTGCGGCGCTGCTGCTGGGTGCTGACCACGCGGTGGGTGTGGATATTGACGAACTGGCGGTAAAAACCGCCAAACAGAATGCTGCCCGCAACGGTGTGGAAAAACAGTTTACCGGTATCTGCGGCGACCTGACGGAGAAAGTCGGCGGCACTTATGATGTAGTCGTCGCCAATATTGTTGCGGATGTGATTATCGAGCTGACCGCCAATGTACAGCGCTTTTTTAATCCCAATGCGGTTTATTTGATGAGCGGCATTATTGACGAACGGGAAGAGGACGTGCTGAAAGTATTGAAGCCGGACTTCCAAATCCTGCAGCGGCGGGAAGAGCGCGGCTGGGTTGCGCTGGCGGCAAAGCTGCATACGGAGGACTGACAAAATGGAAAATCAAATTTGTCCATGCCGCAGGCCAAACTGTGAACGGCACGGAGACTGTGCAGCATGCAGGGAACATCACCATGCAGGAAGAAGAGCCACTTTGACGGCCTGTGAGCAAATCAGAAAAAAGGAAGAACGAAAGCACCGCCGAACGGGCGCTGTGCCAAAATAAAAAAGGAGCGGGCAAAAGCGTATGTTACGCTTTCGCCCGCTCCTTTATGTCAGCGGAAAAATTTTGAGATTTTATTTCTAGATTAAAAATCAGACAATACCATGTGCAATCATAGCGTCTGCAACCTTGGTGAAGCCAGCAATATTGGCGCCTGCGACCAGGTTGCCCTTCATGCCGTATATTTCAGCAGCCTGTGCTGCGTTAGCATAGATATTTTTCATAATGTTGTGCAGGCGCTCGTCCACTTCATCGAAAGTCCAGGACAGACGCAGGGAGTTCTGGCTCATTTCCAAACCGCTGGTGGCTACGCCGCCTGCGTTGGAAGCCTTTGCCGGCGCAAACAGAATGTTGTTTGCCTGCAGGTAGGCGATGGCCTCCGGTGTGGAAGGCATGTTGGCACCTTCTGCGACAGCCTTGCAGCCGTTGGAAACCAGTGCTTTTGCGCCCTCCAGCGGCAGCTCGTTCTGAGTAGCGCAGGGCAGGGCAATGTCACACGGGACGTTCCAAATACCGGAGCTGCCCTCGACATATTTTGCGCCTGACACATATTCGGGGTAGGTTTTGATGCGCGCACGCTTGACTTCTTTAATTTCTTTAATTACTTTGTAGTCAATGCCGTTCTCGTCGACAATATAGCCGTTGGAATCACTCATGGCAATAACCCTGCCGCCCAACTGGGTAGCCTTCTGGTTTGCATAGGTTGCCACGTTTCCGGAACCGGAAATGACGATTTTTTTGCCCTCGAAGCTCATGCCGTTGGCAGCCAGCATTTCCTTGGTAAAGTAGCACAGGCCGTATCCGGTCGCTTCTGTACGGGCAAGGGAGCCGCCATAGGGAATTCCCTTGCCGGTCAGAACGCCGGTAAATTCGTTGCGGATACGCTTATACTGACCAAACAGATAGCCGATTTCACGGCCGCCGACACCAATATCGCCGGCGGGAACGTCGCAGTTCGGGCCAATGTGGCGGTACAGCTCGGTCATAAAGCTCTGGCAGAAGCGCATGACTTCCGTGTCGGATTTGCCCTTCGGGTCGAAGTCACTGCCGCCCTTGCCGCCGCCCATGGGCAGGCCGGTCAGGCTGTTTTTAAATGTCTGCTCAAAACCGAGGAATTTAATGATGGAAAGGTTCACGCTGGGGTGAAAGCGCAGGCCGCCCTTGTAGGGGCCAATGGCAGAGCTAAACTGTACACGGTAGCCGCGGTTTACGCGTACTTTTCCGCTGTCATCCACCCACGGAACGCGGAACAGCACCGCACGTTCCGGCTCAGTCAGGCGCTCCATAATGCCGTTCTTTTCCAGCCCCGGGTGAGCGGCAACCACCGGTTCCAGGGACTCGAACACTTCACGGACGGCCTGCAGAAATTCTTTCTGCTCCGCGTTGCGCTTGGCAAGACCTTCGTACACTTCATTGAGATAGGAACTTTTAAATGACATACAAAAGCGCTCTCCTTTATCAGCTCCTAATCAAGCTGACTTATTATTTTAAACCTATATTAGCATTTGATTTAACAATTCACAAGAGAAAAGTATAAAAAATTTTATTTTTTAAACCATCAGGGAAAATAGCAGTTCCGCATCGTCCTCCTCTGCGATGTGCTGAACCATTTCTTCGGGGACCTGCATTCGCTTTGCGGTGTCAGCGGAGGAAAAGCCAACCGCAAGGAAACGCCGTGCAACAGTTTCCAGTTTTTCGCCAACTTCGATGATATGGTGGTCGGGGTCATAGAAACGCGTGACCTGCTGCCCCCACGGCTGTTCTTCCGGCGGGGTGATATACTCAATATCCGGATAAAGGCTTTCCAGACGGACCTGAAATACGGTCATATCATCTGTTTCAAAATAAAGTTCCCCGGAACAGCCGCCAAACTGGATTTCATTGTCGGATCTATTTACGAATTTCCTCCAGCTGTTCAGTGTTTGCAGGGAGAGATGGTCAGAAAGAGTGACGTTTTCGCCAAAATCGGCAGTAACAGTCATGTTAAACAGGCGGCAGTAAAAGGCCTTGGAACGTTCCATGTCGTGTACAACAATTAAAGTACTCTGAAAATTCATAAAGCATCCTCCTTTCTGCTATCATATCATATTCTGCCTTTTCACACAAAAACAGTTTGACCGTCCTTGATAGCCTGCAGCACGTGAATGCCGTATTCCAGTGCGTTCAGAACGGTCCGTTTTGATACGGTGTTTCCATTAGCGGATTCTCTAATCATCAGCGATAATATCAACAGTGCTAAAAACACGCATATGATAAGAAGTGTATCAGGGAAGAGAGGGAATCGGGCAGGACGGGACAGCGGACCGTTCACCTTCCCAGTAAAGGCAGATTAAGGTCATTGCGGCGAACCTGCAGGAACCCATAGACGGGCCTTAACAGTACGCCGCCAAAGGGTTGGAGGAATGGCTTATGATGCCTCTTAGAAAGTTCCTCCCATGCCGGTAAACGGCATATAAAAATGCGCTCCAAAAGGTTTTACACCTTTGGAAGCGCATTTTTTATGCTGAAAAACGATTTATGATTTATTTTAAAGAATCACAGATTGCCTGTGCTAGTGCTTTCAGCTGCGGAAGCTGCTCTGCCTTCAGGCTGGAACGGAACTGCACAGTTTCGCCGACCTGCTGCATTCCTTTCAGTTTGTTCAGGGCTTCGTCCATCTTTTTGCCGCTGATAGGTGCCCAGCTGCCGTTGCTGATAAGGGAATACTGCCGGTTTTGCAGGTTGAGCGCCGCAATGTCATGCAGCAGGGCATTCATGGGCAGGTAAACGCCGTTGTTGTAGGTCGGAGCAGCAAGCACAAAGTTGCTGAAACGGAACAGATCAGAGATGAGATAGGAGGAATCTGTCTTGGAAACATCATACAGCCGCAGGGCGGTTACACCCTTCTGTGCCAGCAGATTGGCCAATTCTTCAGCTGCCGCTTCCGTGTTGCCGTACATAGAACCGTAGGCAATCACTACGCCCTTTTCTTCTGGCTCATACCGGCTCCATTTGTCGTACTTGTCCAAAATCCAGCCGAGGTCCTTGCGCCAAATGGGACCGTGCAGCGGGCAGAGTATGGCAATGTCCAAACCAGTCGCTTTTTTCAGCACAGCCTGCACCTGCGGGCCGTATTTGCCGACAATGTTGGTGTAATAGCGGCGGGCTTCATCAACGTAGCGTACCTGGAAGTTGATCTGGTCGGCGAAAATTGGACCGTGGAAAGCGCCGAATGTACCGAAAGCGTCCGCAGAGAACAGAATTTTATCTGTGCTGTCATAGGACATCATGACTTCCGGCCAGTGCACCATGGGCGCCATGACGAAGTGCAGCAGGTGACGGCCCAGTGTCAGGGTATCGCCTTCTTTGACGGTTATGCAGCGGTCCTGCAGTGGGAAGTCAAAGAACTGCTCCATAAAACGGAATGTTTTGGTATTGCCCACCAGTTTAATTTCCGGGTAACGGCGCACAATTTCGCCAATCATGGCGCAGTGGTCGGGTTCCATGTGGTTCACAACCAGATAGTCGAGCTTCCGTCCGGCAAGTGCACCCTCCACGTTGGTTAGGAAGCGCTCGGCAATCGCCGCGTCTGCCGTGTCCATCAGGGCTGTTTTTTCGTCCAAAATAACATAGGCATTATAGCTGATACCATCCGGCAGAGGAAATACATTTTCAAACAGGGCAAGCCGCCGGTCACTGCCGCCAACCCAGACAATATCATCAGTTACTTTTTGTGTGCAGGGTATCATTATGAAGGCCTCCAATAATAATAATTATTATTTCTGTTTTATTGCACAAATATTATAACATGCATGGAAACATGGCGCAAGTATTTTATACTATTTCTCAGAAGGAAAGGGAACAGTTGACAAAGCAGGTGTCGATGCATATAATAAATAGAATTAAAAAGGGGGAATGCGGTCCTTATTTGATAGCTTAAAAAAAGCGCCAGACGCACAGGTGTGGGCAGGCCGCGGAGGCTTTGCCCGGTGACAGCACCCCAAGCGTGACGAGGAGAAGTGTGATCGAAGGTTTCGGCGGATGCACTTCCGGCTGCATGAAGCGGGCAGTCGTCAGACGATGTACAAAGTGTGATGCGGTGTCGGCACCCCGTGGAGAATCACTCAGAAAAGCATCGTTATTTCCGTGAAGAAATGTTCTATCCATTTTTATTTTTAGCATTTGTATGTACAGAAAGGAAAATTGAATATATGTGTGGAATTATAGGCTATGTAGGCAAGCATGATTCTGTTGATATCCTGCTGGACGGACTGCGTCAGCTGGAGTACCGCGGCTATGACTCCGCCGGCATTGCAGTGTATGGCAAAAGCGGTGTTTCGGTCGTAAAGACACAGGGACGTCTGCAGCGGCTTCAGGATAAGATTGATGCCGGCGAGCGTCCATTTGGCTGCTGTGGCATTGGGCATACCCGCTGGGCCACCCATGGCGAGCCGAGTGACGTTAATGCACATCCGCACCGCAGCGGCCGTGTCACACTGGTGCACAACGGCATTATCGAGAATTATATGCAGCTGAAAGATGCCCGCCTGGCCGAAGGGTTTACTTTCCAGAGCGAAACGGATACGGAAACGGTTGCCGCGACGCTGGACCACTATTATGAGCAGAGCAATGACCCCATTCAGGCCATCGCACAGACGATCCATGATGCAGAGGGTTCCTACGCACTGGGCATTCTGTTTGATGACCAGCCGGACACCATTTATGCGGTGCGCAAAGACAGCCCGCTGGTGGTTGGCTTGGGCAGTGGGGAGAACTTCATTGCTTCCGATATGACGGTTCTGCTGCAGCATACCAAGCAGTATTTCCTGCCGGAGCCGGGTGAAATTGCCATTCTGCGCAAAGATGGCGTAGAAGTCGTTGACCTTGCGGGCAAACCGGTCCATAAAGATGTTTTGACAGCTACTTGGGACGTGGGCACGGCCGAAAAGGGTGGCTATCCGCACTTTATGCTGAAGGAGATTCATGAGGAGCCGGAAGCAGTGAAACGCTGCCTTTCCCCGCGCATTCGCGGCGGAAAAGTGGAACTGGGTATTTCTGGTTTGCCGGATGATACACTGGCGGCCGTTGATCATATTCATATTGTGGCCTGCGGTACGGCAATGCACGCTGGTTTGGTGGGACGCTATGCCATTGAAGCACTTGCCCGTATTCCGGTGGAAGTTTCCATTGCTTCCGAGTTTCGCTATCGGGACCCGATTTTCAGCAAGCATGACCTGGTCATTCTGATTTCACAGTCCGGCGAAACCGCCGACACACTGGCGGCACTGCGTCTGGCAAAAGAAAAGGGTGTGCGCACACTGGCGATTGTCAATGTGCCGGGTTCTTCCATTGCGCGGGAAGCGAACGATGTGCTGTATACATGGGCTGGTCCGGAGATTGCGGTTGCCAGCACCAAGGCGTACTTGGTGCAGCTGTCCGTACTGTACCTGCTGGCGGTCAAACTGGGCTGTCTGCATGGTCAGCTGACAGAACAGCAGGAAGCGGATTACTGCCGAGAACTTTTGGAAATGCCCGCGCATATCCAGGAAGCCATTGACCATGAACCGGAGATCATCAGCTGTGCTAAGCAGCTGAAAGACGATGAGCATGTGTTCTTCATTGGCCGCGGTGTCGACTATACCCTGTGCCAGGAAAGTTCCCTGAAGCTTAAAGAAGTATCGTATGTGCACTGTGAGGCATACGCTGCCGGAGAATTAAAGCACGGAACGATTTCTTTGATTGAAGAAGGCACACCGGTCATTGGTGTGGCAACACAGCCGAGCCTGTACCCCAAAACCGTCAGCAATCTGGAGGAAGTAAAGTCCCGCGGTGCCAAAGTGATTTTAGTCTGCCGTGAAGGGGATAAGGTGGATTCGGAACTGACGACTAACCTGCTGCGGGTGCCGAAAGTACGCGATATTCTGTCACCGTTGGTTGCCATTGTACCGTTGCAGCTTTTGGCTTATCATATTGCTGTGTTGCGCGGGTGCGATGTGGATAAACCGCGTAACCTTGCAAAATCTGTCACAGTTGAATAAAGTTTAGATAAAATAAGAAAGGTCCGCTCTGCAGATTTCAAACCTGTGGGGCGGATTTTTTTGATTTTCTTTTGTCAAACAGGAACGCTGTCCGCGGGGCAGGAGGCAGCTCTGTACAGCGGCTGTAAATATTTTAATACTGTTCATTCCAGCCGAAAAATGCTATACTGTTAATAAAAATGTGAAGGAAAAGGAGGTGAGCGTGTGGCACAGCGAAAAAGGCACACCGGCTGGAAAGCGGTAGCCCTTGGGCTGACACTCAGCCTGCTGCTTTCCGGGTGTTCTTTTACCGGACTGGACGCGCGCTCTCTGATGCGCCCACCGAAACCAACCGGCGAGAAAGCGAATATCTATAATTTACTGGAAGAAAAGGCCGGACGTAATTTCACCCTGAAATATCCGGCTTCCGGTGACTACCGTTCTGCCATTATTCAGTACAATTTGTGCGGAGATTTCACTCAGGAGGCGCTGGCATTTTATCAGCGGGGAGATAATGACACAACGGTAAACCTGCTCTTTACGCAGAAGGTGAATGGGAAGTGGAAAGACATCGGCACGTTTTCCACCCCCGGCGCACAAGTGGACCATGTGTGCTTTGGTGATATGAACGGTGACGGCGTAGATGAAGTGATTGTTGGCTGGGGCAGCAGTGCCAGTTCGGCTAACACGGTTTCTATTTATTATTATCAAAATCAAAAAATGAATGAGCTGAAAGTAGACCAGAGCTACAGCGGAATGTCCGTTATGGACTTTGACGGGGACGGTAAAAAAGAGCTGCTTACGGTTGACATTCCTACCGATATACAGCAGCCACTGACCGCACAGCTGTTTCGTATGCAGGGCAGCGCGCTGCAGCTGATGGGCAGCACCCGCATGGAAGCGGGCATTGTAAAGCTTTCCAATCTGAAGGAGGGCAATGTCAGCGCCAAACAGCCGGGCGTTCTGCTGGACTGTGTGCAGACCAGCGGCAAAACGCTCAGTGAACTTCTGTACTGGAATAAGGCAAAGAAAACACTGACCGCGCCGCTTTACAGTGCACAGTCACCGCAGCAGAATGTAACCATGCGGGATGTTGCTATTTCTTCCTGCGATATTAATAACGATAGAATTATCGAATTCCCCATTGTCACGCGGCTGCCGGGTTATGTGGGGGTTTCTTCCGATGACGTGGGCAGCGAAACACAGTGGACACAGTTTAATTCTGCCAGCGGGAACTACAGCACGGCTGCCTCCATGATTTTCAATTCGCGGGACGGCTACAGCATTACCCTGCCGGACAAATGGAAAAATGCCATCACCACACGGCAGGACGTAGGTGCCCGTACCCTGACGGTTTCTTCATTCAACGTTTCCGGCGGCACAGTGGGAAAAGCGCTGCTGGTGGCACAGGTGTTTACCCAAAGTGAGTGGAATGCTAAAGAGAAGACAAAAGGGTTTGAGCAGGTGCTGTCGGATGGCAGCCTGGTCGTAGCGATTTCCTGCCCGACACCGAGTGACCCGCTGGCGGTTCCGGCGGCACAGCTGAAAAAATGTTTTCAGTTTATCACGACAGACAGTTCAACTTGAGAAGAAAATTCCCTGCAGTTTCGGCAGGATGTGTATGAAAAGATTTCAGGGACCGCCCGCAAAGGTGGTGCCTTTTGTGTACAGAAGGAGGCAGCTATGAAGAAAATATTGATTGCGGAGGATGAACAGGCCATCCGTGAATTCATTGTTATCAATCTGGAACGGGCCGGATATGATGTGACTGAGGCTGAAAACGGTGACCAGGCACTGGAGATATACGCAAGGGAGAACGGTGACTTTGATGTAGCTATCCTGGACATTATGATGCCCGGCCAGCATGACGGCCTTTCGGTCTGCAAGGAACTGCGTCACCAAAGCGGTTCTATCGGAATTATCCTGCTGACAGCGCGTACACAGGAAATGGATAAGGTGAGCGGTTTGATGATGGGTGCCGATGACTATGTGACCAAGCCGTTTTCTCCAAGTGAGCTGGTCGCACGCGTAGATGCCGTATACCGGCGTGTGGCACTGGAGCAAATGCGGGTGGAAAATCATTTTACCGAGGAAATTCGTTCTGGTGAGTTTTCGCTGAACCTGCGCAGCCGAACCCTGATGAAAGGTTCCAAACATATTGACCTGACACAGGTGGAGTTCCAGGTTATGGAATACTTTTTCAGTAATCCCGGTGCCGCGCTGGAGCGCAACGCCATTCTGCGGCATGTGTGGGGTGAATCCTATGTTGGAGAAGAAAAAATTGTAGATGTCAATATTCGTCGGCTGCGCATGAAGGTGGAGGACGAACCCAGCAACCCGAAACATATTGTTACGGTTTGGGGTTTGGGATATAAATGGGAGGCCTGAAGACGAAAGTGCCGGAACAGGTAGGAAATACAGAAAACAAAGAAGAACAGCAGAAAAATACCAAAAAGATTTCACAGCGCTGGCTGCTGAATTCCCTGGGCATTACGGTGCTGGTACTGATTGTGCTCATTGTTGCGCTGTCACTGGCGGCCCGCAGCTATATTTACAACGGCATTC
The DNA here is from genome assembly GCF_044880635.1 of Caproicibacterium sp. XB2. Lineage (NCBI taxonomy): Bacteria > Bacillati > Bacillota > Clostridia > Eubacteriales > Oscillospiraceae > Caproicibacterium > Caproicibacterium sp. XB2. The sequence goes on from NZ_CP173227.1 coordinate 272,626, forward strand.
AAACGACAATCGATTCCAGAAGCGAGGAACTGACCAATGTCTTCGCAAACAACGGCCTGCGCACGGCCAGCAACTTTAGTACGGTAGCTCGCCAGTATGTGGAGAATTTCCCCAATAAAGAAAGCATGGAACTGATGGTATTTAACAACAGGGGAAAAATTATCAATACCAGTCTGGGATTTGCGCCGGACAGCAGTGAGAAGATGCCGGATTATACCGCGGCCCAGCAGAACAAAAACGGTTACGGCACATGGACCGGACCTTTGTCCAGCGGAGAACGGGTCATGGCAGTTACACGTGTGCTGCGCGGCAGTTCCGGAAAATTTGTCGGTGCTATCCGCTATGTCGTTTCGCTTTCCGCGGCAGACCGTCAGATTTTGTTTATTGTCCTGCTGCTTGCACTGGCCGGTCTGGTCGTGATTGCGCTGGTGCTGCTTTCCGGCAGATACTTTATCCGCAGCATTCTGGTGCCGATTCGGCAGATTGGCAGCACAGCCAAACGAATCGCACAGGGGGACTTTAATGCTCGCATTGAGCACTACCAAAATGATGAAGTAGGCGATTTGTGTCGCACCATCAACGACATGGCCAAAGAGCTGGGCACAACGGAGCGCATGAAGAATGACTTTATCTCCTCCGTTTCTCATGAGCTGCGTACACCCTTGACTGCCATTAAGGGTTGGGGTGAAACACTGCAGGCCGGCGGGCTGGACCAGAAAAGCTTTAACAAAGGCATGGATGTGATTATTCGGGAAACGGAGCGGCTTTCCCGAATGGTAGAGGAGCTGCTGGACTTTTCACGGATGCAGTCCGGGCGCATGACACTGACCATGGACCGCATTGACATCTTGGCGGAGCTGGGTGAAGCAGTGTATATGTTCAGCGAGCGTGCAAAGAATGAGGGGAAATTCCTGCTGTATGAGGAGCCGGCTATGCTTTCACCTGTGTTGGGTGATGTAAACCGTCTGCGTCAGGTATTTGTCAACATTTTGGACAACGCCCTAAAATATACAAACCGCGGCGGGACGATTAACGTTACCGCCAGCGAAGCGGAAGGTTTCATTCAGGTTATCATCAGTGACAACGGCTGCGGCATTCCGGAAAAACATCTGCCGAATGTGAAAAAGAAATTTTATAAGGCAAACCAAACCGTGCGTGGCTCCGGAATTGGGCTGGCGCTGGCGGATGAAATTATGCGCCTGCATTCCGGCAGCCTGGATATAGAAAGCCAAGAGGACGTGGGGACGGCCGTTACCATCACTGTACCTACCATTCAAATGCTGCGGGACCACCTGCAGAAGGAGAAAGAAAAACAGCAGACCGAGGAGGAGGCAGACGATGACAGCAAACAATCCTGAAAAGTGCATTACTTCTATTGGGGGTCAGGCACTGATTGAGGGAATTCTGATGCGCGGTCCACACCGCATTGAAGTTGCTGTGCGTACACCAGAGGGGAAAATTGACTCCGAAGAGCTGCAGTATGTCCCTATTTGGGACCGCTGGCCGGTGTTCCGATTGCCCCTTTTGCGTGGGGTGGCTTCTTTTGCGGACAGCCTTTGTATGAGCAGCCGGGCACTGGATATGTCCAGTGAAAAATCCGGCATGACGGATATAGAGGGCGAGGAGGAAGAAAACGAGAGCAAACTGGATCAGTGGATTGACAAACATCTGGGGGATAAGGCAGCCAAAGTTTTTATGGTGATTGGTTCTGTGCTGGGAGTAGCGCTTGCGATTGCATTGTTCTTTTTGGTGCCGACGGCACTATTCAATTTGCTGCTGCATGTAACCGGCTCAGGGCTGGCGGGCTGGCGCAGCCCATTTGAAGGGGTGCTGCGTTTGATTATTTTTGTCGCCTATATTGGGCTGCTCGGTTTTCAGCCGGATGTAAAGCGAATGTTTCGTTACCATGGAGCGGAGCATAAAACAATTTTTTGCTATGAAGCTGGCCTGCCCCTCACGGTGGATAATGTGCGCCGGCAGGGCCGTTTCCATCCGCGCTGTGGCACCAGCTTTATGGTGCTGATGATTTTGATTGGCATTTTGGTTGGACTGTTTATTCCGTTTTCCAATCCATTCCTGCGCACTTTTGTTAAACTGCTGTGTATTCCCATTGTTGTGGGGCTGGGGTATGAACTGATTCGCTACTGCGGCCGTCACGAGAACCGCTTAACACGCATCATTGCCGCGCCGGGGTTGTGGATGCAGCGCCTGACCGTGAAAGAGCCGGACGACGGCATGATGGAAGTAGCAATCGCGGCCATGAAGAAAGTGATTCCCGCGAATGGAGAGGACCGGATTGCCGCATGACAAATGAACAGGCATATTTAAAGGCAAAAAAGATTTTGCAGCAGGCCGGAAACGAAAGTCCGGCATTTGATGCGGTGTGCCTCTGTCAAAAGGTACTGCATCTGGACCGTCCGGGTCTTGCAGTGCATGGACACGAACCGGCGGACGAACGAAAGGCGGAACAGCTTCTGCGGCTTGCGGAAAAACGGGCGGCCGGTGAGCCGCTGCAGTATCTTTTGGAAAAATGGCCGTTTTTGAATTTGGAGCTGGCAGTGGGGGAAGGTGTGCTGTGCCCGCGGGAAGAAACCGAATTGCTGGTCCACAGCGCTTCCCGTCTGCTGCCGCAGGGCGTACGAGTGCTGGACCTGTGTGCCGGCAGCGGTGCCGTGGGGCTGGAGCTCAAGAGCCTGCGGCCGGATTTGACAGTGGCCTGCGGTGAAAAATATCCGCAGGCGTTTGCCTACCTGCAGAAGAACTGCCGCGCCTATCTGGACCTTGCCGTAACGCCGCTTTCATTGGACGCCTTTTCCAAGGCGGATGCGGCTTCCTGCGGGCTGTTAGGCGGCTTTTTGTGTAACCCGCCGTATGTACGTGCCGGGGAGATTCCGGGCCTGCAGACGGAACTGCATTATGAACCGGAAACCGCTATTGATGGTGGCACGGACGGTCTTCAGTTTTATCGGGCGATTTCCAAGCTGTGGATACCGCAGCTGCAGCCCGGTGGCCTGTGTGCGGTGGAAATTGGCGAAAGTCAGGCAGCGGCGGTTTCCGCCCTGTTCACATCGGTGGGGCTGGAGAAAATTTCGGTTATCAAAGACTTTAACCAGTTTGACCGTGTTGTTCTGGGCTGGAAGCCCACAAAAAAATAGATATAAAAAGCAGGCCCTCGATTTACATCGGGGACCTGCTTTTTGCTTTTGCATTTATTCTTTATGCCATTTTACACCCTGCGGTGTATCCTCCAGCACCACACCGCGTGCTTTCAGTTCGTCACGGATACAGTCCGCTTTCGCCCAGTTCTTCTCTGCGCGGGCCTGTGTGCGCTGTACAATGAGCGCTTCAATTTCGGCGCTTTCACTGTCTTCTGAGCTTTCGGTGCCCGGTACCGGGCGGCTGTACAGCAGACCTAGTACATCTGCCAGCTTAGTAAACAGGTCATAAGCATACTGACAGATTGCTTTGCCCGGCGCCTTTTCGGTGGAAAGGTCAGTGTTGATTTCTTTTACCATGTCAAACAGTGCAGCAATGGCGTTGGCTGTGTTCAGGTCGTCATCCATGGCGCTTTCAAACGCGGTGCGGCAGGCGTTCAGCTTTTCCCGTACAGCGGCATCACCGGTTTTTTCGCCGTCCGGTGCGTGCTGCAAAACAAAAGCAAGGTTATCACGGCAGTTATACAGGCGGTCCAAAGAAGCCTTGCACTGTCCAATCATTGCCACGCTGTAGTTGATGGGCATACGGTAGTGTGCGGATACCATTAGGTAACGAATCGGTTCATAGCCAAATTTTTCTGCTACATCACGCACAGTAAAGAAATTGTGCAGGCTTTTGCTCATCTTTTGGTTATTGATATTGATATAGCCGTTGTGCAGCCAGTAATGTGCAAATGGAACGCCATTGGCGCATTCACTTTGGGCAATTTCATTTTCGTGATGTGGGAAAATTAGGTCCTGCCCGCCGCAGTGAATGTCAATCGTCTTGCCGAGGTAGCGCAGTGCCATAGCCGAGCACTCAATGTGCCAGCCGGGACGGCCGTGCCCCCATGGGGATTCCCAGTAGGGCTCGCCCGGCTTAGCGCCTTTCCACAGGGCAAAATCCATGGCGTCCTCTTTGATTTCACCGGTGGCAATGCGCGCGCCGGCCTGCAGGTCTTCCAGCGGCTGATGGCTGAGTTTTCCGTAATTTTTATTTTTCAGGGTGCGGAAATAAACGTCGCCATTGTCGGTGGGATAAGCGTACCCTTTGTCTATTAAAGTAGAAATGAGCTTTTGGATACCCTCAATGTTTTCGGTTGCCTTGGGGTGTACCGTTGCCGGCCGCACATTCAGGCCGGCGGCATCTTTTTTGTACTCTTTAATATATCTGCGGCTGACGGTCAGGTAGTCGCTGCCTTCTTCGTTGGCCTTGTTGATGATTTTATCGTCAATATCCGTAAAGTTTTGCACGAAGGTGACCTGATAGCCGCAGTATTCCATGTAGCGGCGCAGAACATCAAAGACGCAGATGGGGCGGGCATTTCCTATATGAATGTAGTTGTATACGGTAGGACCGCAGGCGTAAATTTTCGCTTCCTTGGGCGTAATGGGGACGAACTCTTCTTTTTTGCGTGTCAGTGTGTTGTACAGTTTCATTTATGAAATCTCCCTGCAGTTATTTTGCTTTTGTACTGGATAGTGTCTGTGCAGGTTCTTCATCTTCTGCACAGCAACAGTTTTCTATCTGCATACCCAGCTTCTGTTCGATATTTTCCAGCAGTGTGTTCATGCGGCCCAGTTCCTGCGAAACAGGGTCGGTGACATGGACCTGGTCCAGGTTATTTGGGCGGACACCGTTAATGCGCACCACTCTTGCCGGTACGCCTACAGCGGTGGCATTGGCGGGTACTTCCTCCAGTACAACGGCGCCGGCGGCAATGCGGGCGTTATCACCGATTTTCATAGGGCCAAGGATTTTAGCGCCGGTACCGACCAACACGTTGTTGCCAAGGGTTGGGTGCCGTTTTCCCTTATCTTTTCCAGTGCCGCCCAAAGTTACCCCCTGATACAGTGTACAGTTGTCGCCGATTTCGGTTGTTTCGCCGATGACCACACCCATGCCGTGGTCAATGAACAGGCCTTTGCCGATTTTTGCGCCGGGGTGAATTTCAATGCCGGTTTTGTGGCGGGAGCGCTGGCTTACCCAACGTGCCAGAAACGGATGCCCGTTTTCCAGCAGCCGATGGGCCCGCCGGTAGCTGCGCACGGCCTTAAAGCCGCTGTAAAGGAAGTAGACCTCCAGCCGGCTGCGTGCGGCCGGGTCACGGTCCATAATTGAGTCAATTTCTGCCTTCAGCTTTGCAAACATAGTAACACTCCTTGTGTCGACACATGAAAAACAGAGCGCGAAAAAAGCCCCCGTCCATGCAGAAAATTTCCTGCACAGACGGAGGCGAAAAGTCAATTCCGCGGTTCCACTCCGGTTTTTCACTCAAGGATGATAACGGTTCCCGCCGTGCAGGGATTTCCCCCTGCCTGCTCCCGGATGCATGCTTCACAGGGCAGCCGCGAAAAGCACTTGCAGCCAGTGGCGCTTTCTCTCTGCCGCAGCGTGCCCTGTTACTTTTTCCGTTCTCAGCATTTCATACCTATTTATTATATGTTGCATGGGCTCAAATGTCAATGAAGGCGGACAGTTCCTTATCGAATCTGGTTGATTACATGGCGGTTTTGCACAATATAGACAATGCCGCTGATGACAGCCAGCACACAGGAAATGCCAATCAGCAGGTTGCCGAAGAGGTTGAGGGCAGGCATTGCGGCGGCGGAAACGATGCCGAATTCCCCGAGGGTTTGGAATAGCAGCACACAGATGGCGGCGACAATCTGGGAAACGGTTTTGGATTTGCCCCATTTGTTGGCGGCAATTACTTTGCCGGATTCCACAGCGACCAGCCGAAGAAAAGTGATGGCAAATTCCCGAAACAAAAGGATGAGAACCAGCCAGATGTTGCATAGGTCCAGCTTGACAAAACAGATAAAGACGGACAAAATCAGCACCTTGTCTGCTAGTGGGTCCAAAAATTTTCCGAAAGAAGTAATCATGCCGCAGGAACGGGCAATTTTTCCGTCCAAATGATCCGTATAGGAAGCTACGAGGAACAGCAGCAGTGCCCAAAGGTAATGTCCCCATACCTGCGGAAGCAGCAGGAAGGCGACAATAAACGGTACCATGACCATGCGCGCGAGTGATAGCTTATTGGGCAGGTTCATAAGTGAGCCTCCTTTTGCGGGCGCAGTTCACCCACAAGGTCTCCGTCAATACAGTTCGTTATCAGAATGGGCACAAAACTGCCGAAGGACGGCTTTGGGGTTCCCTGCGGTACGGTAAAGAATACTTTCCCGTCAATATCGTCTGGTGCCTGCGCGGCGGTGCGGCCAAACCAGCAGTTTACATAACGGTCCCAGCCCTCACACAAAACGGTTTGGATGCTGCCGACCATTGCTTCACCGGCCGCCTGCATACGCTCCATTTGGCCTTCCATAATCAGCTCGGCACGGTGTCCCTTTACGTCGCTGTCAATCTGATTCGGCAGCTGTGCCGCTTCGGTTCCCTCCTCCTGCGAATAGGGGAAACAGCCCAGCCGATCAAACTGAATTTCTTTTACAAATTCACACAGCTGGGTAAAGTCCTCTTCCGTTTCGCCGGGAAATCCGGTAATCAGCGTGGTGCGCAGGGTAACGTCCGGCAGCTTTTCGCGAATATGTGCAATCAGCTGTGTCAGTTTTTCCCGGTCACCCCAGCGGTGCATGGCTTTTAGAATTCGCCCGCTGCAGTGTTGCAGCGGAAGGTCAATGTACGGCAGAACTTTTGGCTCTTTTGCCATGACATCGAGCAGGTCATCGGTCAGGTAGTCCGGGTAGCAGTACAAAAAGCGAATCCACTGCAAACCGTCGATTTTGCACAGACGAGTCAGCAGGGCAGGGAGCATCAGCTTATGGCCGTACAAATCCCAGCCGTATTTTGTGGTGTCCTGTGCAATCAGCGTCAATTCCTTGGCGCCATTTTTCACCAGTTTTTCTGCTTCCACCACAATTTCTTCCATGGGGCGGCTGCGGTACCGGCCGCGAATAAACGGAATGGCACAATAGCTGCAGCGATTGTCGCAGCCCTCCGCAATTTTTAGGTACGCGTAATAGCTTGGCGTCAGCAGACGGCGTTCCCCGCACAGTGGCAGCTTTTCTTTTTCAGGGAAGGACTCCGGACGGCTGCCGGCCAGTGCTGCGCGGCAGACGGCGTCAATATCGGCATTTGCACCAATGCCGCAGACAGCGTCACACTCCGGCAACTGCTGCATAATCTGCTCACGGTAGCGTTCCGCCAGACAGCCGGTTACGACAATCGCCTTGATGCGTCCCTCTTTTTTCAGCCGCGCCAGTTCCAGTATCTCATTGATGCTTTCTTGTTTCGCGCTTTGAATAAAGCCGCATGTATTGACAATGGCGACATCGGCCAGCGCCGCGTCATCTTTTATCTGCCAGCCAGCGTTTTCCAGCGACGCCAGCATAACTTCTCCGTCCACCTGGTTTTTTGCACAGCCCAGGCTTATGATTCCAACTGAATCTGCCATAGTTTATTCTTCATCCTCATTTGTCATGTATTGTTTCAGTGCGGTGCGGATATCTGTGTATTCATAACCCATACGCTGCAAAGCGGCGGCCGCACGGCGGTGGCTTTTTTCGTCGGCCAATGTGCGGTATTTCTTTTGCAGGACTTTCTGTATGGCGGCGGTTACGTCCGGCTCATTTTGCAGAGCGGCCTGTTCCGCTGTCTGCGGATTGATGCCCTTGCGGGCCAGCTCATACCGCACACGGCGCAGGGCAAAGCCTTTTCGGTACAGTTCCCGTGCGTAGCGCTGGGCAAAGTTCGCATCATCAATAAGGCCGAGGTCCTCCATCTTCTGTGCGGCGGCTTCCGCCGCGGCACGGGGTACAGTGCGGGCAATTTTATCGGTCAGCTCTTTTTTGGAGTGACTGCGGTGCTCCAGCAGGTACAGGGCTTTTTCGCTTGCACGGTGTGCGTCGGACTGCTGCAGCAGAGTATGCAGTTCTTCATCTGAAATGTCCTGCCCCAGTTTCCAGCCGGCTTTCAGCAGCGTTTCCGTGTCTACACTGAGTGCATATTCACCGTCAAAAAATAAAGCGGTTTTACAGTGCCGCCGCGGTTCCATTGCGGTTAGTTCCACCCGCCAAACTTCCTTTCTCTGCGAAGCAGGGGAAATTCTTTTTTCTGCTTATTTGTCATCTGCTTCAATATCAATATTAACAGGATTGGTGCGGGGAGCGGGAGCTGGTTTTTCCTCCGCTTTATTTGTTGCGGCAGGTGCCTGCAGCGGCTTTGCCGCCGAAGCACGAGGAGAAATGGTTTTTGCGTACAGTTTATCCGCATTAGCGCGAATTTTTGCCTCAATCTCATCAGCCAATTCCTGATTTTCGAGGAACAGCTTTTTCACATTCTCACGGCCCTGTCCCAGCTGCTGACCGTTATAGGAGAACCAGGCACCGCTTTTTTCAACAATATCCAGTTTTACGCCGAGGTCCAGAATTTCACCCACATGGGAAATACCTTCGCCGTACATAATATCAAATTCTGCCGTACGGAACGGCGGCGCAATCTTATTTTTTACAACTTTTGCCCGTGTGCGGGAACCAATTTGTTCGGTACCATTTTTCAGCGTTTCTGCTTTACGGATATCCACACGGACAGACGCGTAGAACTTCAGCGCGCGGCCGCCGGGCGTAACCTCCGGGTTGCCGTACACAATGCCGACTTTTTCACGCAGCTGGTTAATAAAGATGGCGACGCAGTTGCTTTTGCTGATGGCACCGGCCAGTTTGCGCAGAGCCTGGCTCATCAGGCGGGCCTGCAGCCCCACGTGGCTGTCACCCATTTCCCCCTCGATTTCAGCGCGGGGGACCAATGCGGCGACCGAGTCAATGACAATGACATCGATGGCACCGGAGCGCACCAATGCTTCAGTAATTTCCAGTGCCTGTTCACCGGTGTCTGGCTGGCTGACCAGCAGGCTGTCCACATCTACGCCCAGTGCCGCCGCATAAATGGGGTCCAGTGCGTGTTCCACATCGATAAAGGCAGCATTGCCGCCGCGCTTTTGTCCTTCTGCAACGCAGTGCAGGGCCAGTGTCGTTTTACCGGAACTTTCCGGTCCAAAAATTTCGATGATGCGCCCGCGCGGAAAGCCGCCAATGCCCAAAGCCAGGTCCAGACCGAGGCTGCCGGTGGAAATGGCTTCTACATGCATGGCTTCGTTTTGTCCCAGGCGCATGATAGCGCCTTTTCCAAACTGCTTTTCAATTTTGGCCAGTGCCGTTTTCAGGGCTTCTTCTTTATTCTTTGCGTTCTGTGCAGCTTTATTTGAATCCTTGTTTGTTGCCATGGGCTGTCATCCTCCTGAAGTTCCGGCCGCAGCCGGGCATGAAACTCTCTGATTTTGTATCACTTTCCAGATAAAAAAAGAAAGATTCTTTACACCAATCGTAGTTATAAGTATATCGTACTCCGCAGAAAAAAGCAATACAATTTGAACATTTGTTCTGAAATAAAAACAGGAAAGAAGACAAAAATGCACCGGCCACAACAGGACGGTGCATACAAAATTTTGCTTATTTTCGGGTATCTGTTTTCCGAATATTCAGTGCCCGGGCAGCGTTGAGGATTGCCAAAATGGTTACGCCAACATCGGCAAAAACGGCGGCCCACATGGTAGCAAGCCCCAGTGCAGACAGAATCAGAACCAATAGCTTTATTCCAAGTGCAAACACAATGTTTTCCCGTACAATGCGGAGTGTTTTGCGGGAAATACGAATGGCGGCGGGCAGCTTTAAGGGGTCATCGTCCATCAGGACAACGTCCGCCGCTTCCACAGCAGCATCACTGCCCAAAGCACCCATGGCGACGCCAACATCTGCGCGGGCCAGAACCGGTGCATCATTGATACCGTCCCCCATAAAGACAAGGCTGCCTTTTTTGTTTTGCAGCAGGTCTTCCACTGTATCCACTTTGCCGCCGGGCAGCAGCTCCGCCCGTACCTCGTCAATGCCGAGCTGACTGGCTACGGTTTCCGCAGCTTTTTGATCGTCACCTGTCAGCATAACAACACGGCGGATTCCTTCGGCTTTCAGCTGAGAAATGGCTTCTTTGGAGTGTTCCTTGACCTCGTCACTAATTAGAATATATCCAAGATAAGTTCCGTCGGCAGCTACCTGTACGACGGTGCCCGGCTGTGTGACCTCCAGAGGAGTGAGGCCTGCCTGCTGGAGCAGTGCGCTGCTGCCCACCAAAACCGGCTGGCCGTTCACCATGGCCTGCACGCCGCGGCCGGCTGTTTCCTGAATATCGGTCACCTGTTCCGGTACGGCCGATTTTCCCCACGCTTCCCGCAGAGAGGTAGCGATGGGATGACTGCTGCAGCTTTCGGCCAATGCTGCGATTTCCAGCAGGCGGCCTTTGTCGGCGGAACCTGCCGGTACTACCTGCGTTACATGGAAGGTGCCCTTCGTCAGGGTGCCGGTTTTATCGCAGACAACAGTGTCCGTTTTGGCCAGCGTTTCCATATAGTTCCCGCCTTTAATCAAAATACCACAGCGGGAGGCACCGCCAATGCCGCCGAAAAAGGTGAGAGGAATGGAAATGACCAGCGCACAGGGGCAGGATACTACCAAAAAGTTCAGCGCACGCATTACCCAGTCACGCAGTGGCAGTTGGAATAGCAGCGGCGGCAGACAAGCAAGTACCACAGCCGCCAGCACCACGGCGGGCGTGTAGATGCGGGCAAACTTCGTAATGAAGTTTTCGGATTTTGCTTTTTGACTGCTGGCATGTTCCACTAATTCCAATACTTTAGAAACGGTTGATTCGCCGTATGCTCTGGTTACCTGAATGGTCAGCACGCCGCTCAGATTGATGCAGCCGCTCAAAGCCTCACTGCCGGCGGCGAGCCGGCGCGGCATACTTTCACCAGTTAGGGCAGAGGTATCCGCCGTACTTTCTCCCCGCAGGACCGTGCCGTCCAGTGGAATACGTTCGCCGGGTTTTACAACAATAGTACTGCCAACTGCTATCTTTTCCGGCGATACGGTTTTCACGGAGCCGTCCGGCAGCAGCAGACCGGCGCTGTCCGGACGGATATTCATCAGGGAGCGAATGTTTTTGCGGGAATGGTCTACCGCGCAATCCTCCAGTAGTTCCCCAATCTGATAGAATAGCATAACCGAAACCGCTTCGGCATACTGCCCAGCAGCCAGCGCGCCGACGGTGGCAATACCCATTAAAAAATGTTCGTCAAATACCTTGCCGTGTGCAATGTTTTGAACGGCTTCCCACAACACATCCCAGCTGATGACGGCATAGGGGAACAGGAACAGCGTCGGCCGCAGAATGCCCTGCACCGGCAGCAAGACTGCCGCAGCCAGAAGCCCGGCACTGACTAGAATCCTCACAAGTGTTTGTTTTTGTTCACGGGTCATAACATTCCCTCATTTCTCCGCAGAACTATGGAAAGACAAAACGTATCTAGAAACAGGAGGCTCAGTCCGTGTGGCTGCCGTACAGTTCCAGCAGATGTTCCATACCCATATCCAGAATAGTGCGCACGTGGTCATCTGCCAGAGAATAAAAGACAGTTTTGCCGTCGCGGCGGTTTTTCACCAGCTGGTTCTGTTTTAAAACCCGCAGCTGATGCGAGATGGCAGATTGGTTCATATTCAGCAGCTGGGCAATATCACAGACGCACATTTCACTTTCAAACAGGACATACAGGATTTTAATGCGCGTACTGTCCCCGAAAACCTTGAAAAGTTCCGCAAGGTCATACAGTACTTCTTCGTCCGGCATTTGCTGTTCTACTTTTTTAACAATGGATTCATGTACATGGATAAAGTCACAGCGTTCAATTCCATTTTTATCCGACATGAGGAATCCTCCTTTTCACAAAACATATGAATACATGTTCATACGTTCATTATATGAAAATACCGGCGTTTGTCAAGCAAAATCTTGACATGCTGAATTGGGCAGTTTATACTGATGGTGCCCCCCGGGTGGGGGGATAGGTATGACAAAAGCAGTCTGCACATAAACTACAGACCTGCTGACGGAATCCTTTAGCGGAAGGGGAGTGGTCATATGAAACAGGTAAAATTTACGGTGACCGGCATGACGTGTGCTGCCTGTCAGGCACACGTGGAAAAGGCGGTCAAATCGCTTGCTGGTGTAGATACCTGTACAGTCAGCCTGCTGACGGACAGCATGACGGCACAGTTTGACCCGGCAGCGGTTGACGAAACCAAAATTTGCACGGCTGTAGAGAAAGCGGGCTATGAGGCTCGACCGGTGGGAAACAAACCTTTGGCGGCGGAGGAAAAAACAGCACGGCAGCGCGCCGCAGAAGAACAGCACCACATGAAAAACCGGCTGACTGCTTCTTTTGTATTTTTTATACCGTTATTTTATATCGCCATGGGGCACATGGTGGGTATGCCGCTGCCGCCGTTTTTGGCGGGTATGCAAAATGCGGTTGCCTACGGTATGGCACAGTTCGTTCTGGTGCTGCCAATTCTTTATATCAACCGCAGCTATTTTATCAACGGATACCGCACGCTGTTCCAGCGTTCGCCTAACATGGACAGCTTAATTGCCATTGGTTCCACTGCGGCAGTCGTGTACGGTGTCTTTGCTATCTGCCGTATCGGCAGCGGTTTGGCTACCGGTGATATGGCACTGGCACAAAAATATCACCATGACTTATATTTTGAGTCTGCTGGTACGATTTTAACATTGATTACACTGGGAAAATATTTGGAAAGCCGCTCAAAAGGCCAAACTACAGCGGCAGTGGAAAAGCTGCTGGACCTAAAGCCGCAGACAGCCGTAGTGCAGCGCGATGGACAAGAGCAGGAAATTCCAGTGGCAGAAGTTCAGCTTGGGGATTTGGTTGTTGTGCGGCCGGGCACTGGCATTCCAGTGGACGGCGTTGTGACCGAGGGTCTGTCGGCGGTGGACCAGAGTGCAATCACCGGCGAAAGCATTCCGGTGGAAAAAAAGCCGGGTGACCAAGTGGTGACGGCTACCATCAATGGGACTGGACACCTCATCTTTCGGGCAACCAAAGTCGGTGACGATACGACACTGGCGCAGATTATCCGTCTGGTGGAAGATGCCGGCAGCAGCAAAGCACCGATTGCCCGTTTGGCCGATAAAATCGCCGGAATTTTTGTGCCGGCCGTGCTGATGATTGCTGCGGTAACAGCGGCTGTTTGGCTGCTGTTAGGTTATGGGACGGAATTTGCCCTGCGGGCTGGCATTGCGGTGCTGGTCATTTCCTGCCCATGTGCATTGGGGCTGGCAACACCGGTTGCCATTATGGTTGGGACCGGCCGCGGCGCGCAGCTGGGTGTCCTTTTCAAGTCTGCACGGGCACTGGAAACGGCCCACACGGTTGATACTGTCGTACTGGACAAGACCGGTACGCTGACCACCGGCAGGCCGGAGGTGACAGACCTTATCGTACAGCCGCCCTTTACAAAGGAACAGCTGCTGCTGGCAGCGGCTGCGCTGGAACGTCCCAGTGAACATCCGCTGGCACAGGCGGTTCTGCGCTGTGCGGAGGAAAATCATACGACTGCGGCGGAAGTGACGGATTTTCAGGCTGTACCGGGACGCGGCGTGCAGGCAAAAATAGGCGGCACGGTGTATGCGGCGGGGAACGCTGCCATGATGAAGATGTGTGGCGCGGACACGGCCGCCCTGTTGCCGCAGACTGAAACATTATCCAAAGAGGGCAAAACACCTTTGTATGTGGCAAAAGGGCATACCCTGATGGGATTGGCTGCGGCGGCCGACCCGCTGAAACCTACCAGCCGTTCTACAGTGGAAGCACTGCAAAAAATGGGTCTTTCGGTCATTATGCTGACTGGGGACCACCGGCAGACAGCTGAAGCTATCCGCCGCCGGCTGGGGTTGGATAAAGCGGTGGCGGAAGTCCTGCCGCAGGATAAAGAGCAACAGGTGCGTACGCTGCAGGAACAGGGACATAAAGTGGCCATGGTCGGTGACGGCATCAATGACGCGCCTGCTCTGACGCGTGCGGATGTGGGTATTGCCATTGGCGCCGGGACGGACATTGCCATAGAGGCGGCTGATGTGGTGCTGATGAGAAGCGACCCGCTGGACGTTGCCGCTTCCATTCAGCTTTCGCGGGCGGTTATTCGCAATATTAAAGAAAACCTATTTTGGGCTTTCTTTTATAATAGCTTAGGCATTCCGCTGGCGGCGGGCGTTTTCTATCCGCTGCTGGGTTGGCAGCTGAACCCGATGTTTGCTGCCGCTGCCATGAGCTTCAGCAGCGTCTTTGTTGTGGGCAATGCACTGCGACTGCGCTTTTTCAAGCCAAAAACTGCACAGCTGCCGCAGGCGGCTGAAGCTGCAGATACAATCCGTAAAAATCAAATGCGAAAGGAAGAATCATCCATGAAAAAAATCATTGCAGTAGAGGGCATGATGTGCGAACACTGTCAGGCACATGTACAAAAGGCACTGGAGGCAGTGCCGGGTGTTCAGAAAGTTTCCGTAAGCCTTGCAGAGAAGCAGGCGGAGGTTATCTGCGGTGCGGGGGTCAGCGATGAAGTTCTGCGCAGCGCTGTAGAAGCGGCAGGATACAAGCCCGGAAACGTGGCAGACAAAGCATGAAGGCGGACAAAGATTCCGTGCAGCGGCTGCTGAAAACGGCGGCAGGACAGCTGAACGGTGTGATGAAAATGGTGGAAGAGGACCGTTACTGTATTGATATCAGCAACCAGCTGCAGGCAGTTACGGCCATTTTAAAAAAAGCCAACCGGGAGATTCTGCACGCACATATGCGCTGCTGTGTGACCGAGGCGGTGGAAAGCGGCAATGCCGATGAAAAAATTGATGAGCTGCTGGACCTGATGGAACGTGCTGCAAAATAAAATAGACCGCAGCTAAGCGCTGAATTCTGCACTTGGCTGCGGCCTTTTTTAGGTATTTTTGTTTGTATCAGTTTTTTAAATCGGAAGTTTCGGTTTTGAAAGCTCACTGGGGTCCAGCTCAGCGGTGTTCTCCAACTCCTGTTCGCTTTTTATCTGGTATGTTTTGTGTGCATGACGAAGAATACAGATGACAATAATATTAAGAATGCCGTCGGCAATCAGCGTAGAATACGTAAAGGTCAGCTGTGCAGCATCACTGCCAAAGGAATAGGTTAGTGCTGTCATGGCAAGCCCGGTGCTGACACCGGCCATGATAAGGACAATCCACCATCTTTTCATGCGCAGCCGCAGCAGGTCCGTGGAATACTGCATTTTAATTAGGCTGTCTGCCAGCACGGCGATGGACAGCAGCTGACGAAAGGCACAAGCAACTTCATTTGTGCGTATCAGTGAAAAAATGCCCAGCAGAATGCACGCGGCACCGCCCGCAAATTCGAAATGACCGGGCACAAGGTATCGTTTGCGCAGAAAATAAACCAGAACGAAAACCGCACCGGTGATAACCAGTAGGATACCGAGTGCTTGGCAAAGCATGGGAAGAGAAACCTGCGGGAAGATCAACAGCAGCGCACCACCGATGATATAAGCCGCCGAGATACAGACCAGTATGGTCCAAGATAAAACAATTTTTTTCGGCTGCTGGATGACTTCTTCTTTTTTATTTTTCCTTTCCATGTGGCAACTCCTCTTTTCGGGCAGACAGCCGCTGCTGTCCACAGGATATGGATTTATCTTTTCCTTTTCTACATTATTATATATCGAAGCACGCGGAAATGGTAGCATTTTCTGCTTTCTTGTTTTCTGCAGGTTTCCCCTCTGTTTCCGAAAGGAACCATACCCATACCGGTTATAAGCAGATGGGCTCTGCGCCATACTAAGGGAAAAGAAAAAGCCCGCTGCGGCAGGGTGAAGGAGGAGCTTTTGCATGGAACAAGGGAATACACAGACTGCGGCGCTGGCCATACAGCAAACAAGGCAGGACACTGTGCTGGAACATCTTGGTATGTGGCTGGTTGGGGGCGGACTGTATTGTCTGCTGGAGGTTGCGTGGCGCGGCTGGACGCACTGGACAATGTTTTTGGCAGGAGGTACGTTATTCCTTCTGATTGGCTTGGAACGCGGCAAGCAGCAGGACGGCAGGTCCTTGTTGGGAAGGGCTGTGCTGGCGGGCATGACCATTACCGGCGGCGAGTTTTTAACGGGATGTATTGTAAATCTGTGGCTGCACATGAACGTATGGGATTATTCGGACCAGCCGTATAATTTGCTCGGCCAGATTTCTCTGCCAGCTTCTTTGGGCTGGTGTGCGGTGGGTATGCTGGCGGTTTTGCTTTACGACCTGCTGGACTGGTACCTGTTTGGGGAAGAACGTCCCTGCTATCATTTCCTGTAAAAAGTCAATTTGTGAAAAATACTCACAATAAATGTTATTTTTCTCCATACTACTGTATAATTGGGGTGAAAAAGATAAAATAGGGGAGAAAAATATGGGAAAGCACAGTCGGAAGAATAGGCTGGCGGTCCTAAGCGTGGCTTTGGTTCTGTCCTTTATTGTACAGGTCAGTACAGCCAGAGTTTTCGGCAGCCAAGATATCATTTGGAAATTCAATGACGGAACAACATTGCTGCAGCAGGAAGATTCTCTCTTGCTGCAGTCTGCGGATGGCAGCTCCGCTTCTTTTGACGGCACACTGCAGTCCGCTTGTCAGGAAACGGCTGACGGGAACATCTTTCTGCTTATGCGCCGAGCTGAAAAAGATTATCTGGACCTTTACAGTGACGGCGCTGCCTATCATGGAAAACAGGCATTGCAGGCAGGTGCGGATGTACCGGTCCTGCAGGCATGCAGCAGCGCTGGTACTTTGTATGTTCGGTACACAACAGCTGAAAATGTACAGACACAGTATGTCGTTATGCCAATGAAAAAATTAACGGTATGCAGTTCTGTACAGACTGTTCCATCAGACGGCTGGAGCAGTGTGCAGCCGATAAAGACCGCAGATGTACCGGAAAGTACGTCTGCAGTGTCGGAAAGCAGTACAGCTTCAGAAATTTCCAATCCAGCTGCTTCACCTGATTCGGTTTCATCCGATCCTTCTGCATCTTTGGCGGAGGAGAGCGGCGCGGCTTCTCAATCAGGCAGCCAAGAGGAAAGTGTTCCTGAAAGCCATGCGGAAAGTTCCAGTTTGCCGTCTGACAGCCTTTCTTCTCAAAGTGCAGTGTCCACTTCCCAGGAGCAGCCGCTCAATAGTTTCCTTTACCGGTGCGGTGGCCCAATGACGGTAACACAGATGCAGCAGGTAATTTCCCAGATGCATGACCAACCACAAAAAGAAAGCATAGAAATTATTCGGGTAGATGGGCAGTCGGTTAAGACGGGATGGCTGACAACAGGGGATGTTGTGCGGGATAATTGCGGCGGAAAAATAAAATATATTACAATCGTTATTCCCGGTGATTTGTGCGGCAGCGGGCATCCGGATGAAGCGTCCTATCAGCTGCTGCGGGAGTCAGTAGCCGGAGGGCGGCAGCTGGATGGTTTGAAAGCACAGGCGGCGGATATGACACAGCCGGAGGGGAGAACACCCGGCGGCGGTGTACCGCTGCTGGATATATCTGATTTGCTTTTGCTGAAACGTGCGGCAGGACTTTAAAAAAGAATATAAAAAATGTCCCCGTCTGCACAGCACAGGCGGGGACATTGCGGTTATGAAAGCCTTTTTGTTTGGACAGGCGGAAATTCGGACAGGTCCGCAGCCAGCCGGGTATGTTTAAACCCAATCAGCAACTTCCATAAACCGTAAAGGGAAAGAAACAGAAATAATATTTTTTTAAGAAAATTTTTCATGGAAACAAGGGCCTCCTTTGTTTCGGACATTTTCAGCCGAAAACAGAAAAACATCCTGTATATGTATTATTTTACGGTGTTACCTTTAAAACGTGCGTTAGGGAGAAGAGAATGATAATGGCGCCAAGTGCAATGCGGTACCAGCCAAACGGTTTGAAATTATGTTTTTTGACGAACTGCATCAGTCCACGGATAGCGAAAATGGAAACGAAGAAAGCAACCATCATGCCAATGAGCAGAACCGACAGTTCCAAACCGGAAAAACCAGCGTGGTAATTTTTTAGATATTTTCTGATTTCCCAAACGCTGGCGCCCAGCATTGTCGGAATTGCCAGGAAGAAAGAGAACTCTGCAGCTGCCGGACGGGCACAGCCCAGCAGAGAGGCACCCAAAATAGTAGAACCGGAACGGGAAGTGCCGGGAATCAGCGAAAGGCACTGGAATAAGCCGATTTTTAGGGAAGTTCGGTTGTCAATGGCGTCCGAGGTGCGAAAACGCAGCTTTCTGTGGTGGTTTTCGATAACGATAAAAAGAATGCCGTATATAATTAGGGCAATGGCGACGACAACCGCATTGTAAAGATGTTCATGCAGAAAGTCGTCGAGCAGTACTCCGACAATGCCAGCCGGAATCGTACCAATGATAACTTTCAGCCAAAGCGACCAAGTGCTCTTTTTCTGCTGTGGTGTTTTGCGCCTGCTGAAAGGATTCAAGCGGTGCCGGTACAGCACAAGCACCGCCAAAATGGAGCCAAACTGAATGACGACCAGGAAAAGGTCTATAAATTTCTGTCCGCCGTGGTACATGGCAGGGTCCATCGGCCAGAAAGAATCAAACAGAATCATGTGTCCTGTGCTGCTGACAGGGAGCCATTCGGTAATCCCTTGGATAATGCCTAGAATGATTGCCTTGAAAATTTCAAGTATCTGCATAATGTTTCCTTTCTGCTGTGAATTCGGCAGCTTTAGGGAGCAGCCGGAAGCAATAAAGCGGTTTTATTATAGCATACTGAAAAGAAAAAGAAAATGCCTTTTGTATACCCCCCATGTTGTTTTTATGGTGTGTACAATAATATGTATATTTGTTTGGCCGTAGGACAGCCACTACAGAAAAGCAGAAAAAAGGCCAGCGCCCACAAAGGACGCTGACCTTTTTCTGTACGATATACAACAGGTATCGAAAGTTTCGTTTTTGAAACCGGATTTACATGAGAGCCGGTGCAATGCCTTTGAAGAGGCCAACAAGCAGGCAGGCAAGAACCAGAAGCAGTATGCACCATTTGAAGATACCCTTGAGCAGCTTGCTGTCCTGACCAGCCAAACCAACAGCTGCAACTGCAGTTGCGATGCACTGTGGCGACATAATCTTGCCGATGCCAGCGCCCAGGGAGTTCGCAGCAGCCAGCCAATATGCAAGAGCTGTGGAGCCTGGAGCAAGTGTCTTTGCAGCCTGTACCTGCAGGGAACCAAGCAGAACCTCTGTGTTGGTGCCGCTGCCGGTAACGAACGCACCGATTGCTGCAATGATAGGAGCAACGAACGGATAGAACTGACCGGTCAATGTGACAAACAGGTTAGCCATATCTTTAATCATGCCAGAGTAGGTCATGATTTTTGCCATAGCCATAACGGACATGATAGTGATAATGGTCTTAACCATTTGTTTGCAGGTAGCGCCCAGTGTAGAAACCATGTCGTGACCGGAAACATGCTGTACAATACCACCGATGATAGCAGCGATGAAGATAAGCACACCAGGAGTGTTAATCCAGCTGAAGGATGTCGGTGTTTTTGCCATGGTGCTAATCATGACGGAAGTCTTGAACTGGCCGAGGAAATGGTTAATCGGCGGAACCAATTTGGATGTGAAGAGAAGAAATACGAAAATCAGGATGAAAGGAAGCCATGCGACAATCGGCTTCATAGTGGACACTTTTTCAGCCACTGCACCGCCTTTGCCTTTTTCGGCGTTCATATCATATTCGGCAGGAATAGGCTTGTCTTTACGGGCACGAGCCATCAGAATGGTGCAGGCCAGAGAAACGATGCAGCCAACGATAACAGTCAATTCCGGGCCAACGAATTTGGAAACAATCAGTTCCGGAATAACAAAGCTGATGCCGGAAACCAGCGTAATGCCGACCACGCCTTTCAGGGCTTTCGGTCCGCCGCCGCCGACAATGACCATCAGGAACGGAATCAAAATCATGAACGGAAGCATCTGAGCGATTGTTATGAAGGAAATGGTGGTCGGAATCATGCCGGCGCCGCCAAAAGCGGCTGCAGTAGAGCTGATCAGTGTTGTGGTTGGGATACCAACGGAACCAAAGGCTGTCGGGAATGCGTTTGCCAGCATACATACCAAACAAGCAATGACGGGGTTCATGCCCATGCCGGCCAACATGCTTGCTGGAATTGCAATAGCGGTGCCAAAACCAGCCATACCCTCGAGGAAGCCGCCGAAGCACCAGCCGATAAGCAGGATAATAATACGCCTATCTGCGGAGATGCCGGTCAGCATCTTCTTAATAACATCCATAGCCCCACTGCGCAGCGACAAATTATATGTAAAGATTGCTGCGATGATGACTAGGATGATAGGCCATAGCGCGGAAAGGAAACCTTCCAACGCGGAAGAAGCCATGCCGACAACGGGCATCTTCCACATGGCCAGCGAAAGCACTATGGCAATAAACATGGCGCTTACGCACGCCCAGTGACCGGGCATTTTCAGCGCGGTCAGAGCTACGATGATCCATATAATAGGAACTAGAGCTATGATGGATTGTAACATAGAAATCAGGACCTCCTTAAACTCCTCTGTGGCAGCATCATATGCTGCCAAAATTTATTTTCGCTAGTATCAAATACTACTAGCAATATACATAAAAAAGTTGTATAATGGGTTTGCAAAAGTTCACAATGAAGCGAATAGAATATATTCGACTTTTTTCTCGCCCCATACCATACTTGTCAGAATGGATAAAAATGAATGTTCGTAAAAGCTCGCTTTTGCTGTAACCGACAGTTTTTCAATAACGTTATTATATGCCCATGCTGTGAAAATGTCCATAATTTTCTGCAAGATATATATTTTTTTTACTATATACACAAACACGGGCCTTTAAAATTGTGAGAAAGTGAGAAATTCCAGTTTAGGGATTGCATTTGAGCGTATTTGTGATAAAGTTTTAGGGAAGCCAGCAAGTGGTTTGACCAATCCTTTGGAAGATTCACCGCTTGCTGAACGACTGGAACCATTGTTACATCATTAATTAACGCACCATTCAAAAAATCCGGAAGAATCCGGAACAAGCAGGAAGAAGCATGACGCTTCTTACCGAAATGGAGGGAAAAAAAGAGATGAATACAATTAAGATTCCCTTTGGAAAATCTGGCATGACGCTTCATACGGATCTGTCAAAGGCCGAAGTCCTTACTTCTCACATTGGTGAGATGAAGGCTACCGGTTCGGAGGACAACCTGGTACAGGAAGCAATGGCTCATCCGATTGGCTCCCCACGCCTGTGCGAACTGGCTAAGGGAAAAAAGACCTGCACAATCATTATCAGTGACCATACCCGTCCAGTGCCCAGCAAGCATATCATTCCCTTTATGCTGAAAGAACTGCGGGAGGGAAATCCGGATATTGACATCACTTTGTTGGTGGCAACCGGTTTCCACCGCCCTACAACAAAGGATGAAATGGTGGCAAAACTTGGCCAGGATATTGTGGACCATGAGAAGATTGTTATTCATGACAGCCGCAACCCCGATGCCAATATAAAGATTGGTGTGCTGCCGTCCGGAGCTCCCTGTGTGGTTGACAAAGTCGCTGCAAATGCGGATCTGCTGGTGTCCGAGGGCTTCATTGAAACGCATTTCTTCGCTGGCTTCTCCGGCGGCCGCAAGAGTGTGCTTCCCGGTGTCAGTGACCAGGTTACGGTTTTGGGCAACCACTGCTCCAAGTTCATCGCTTCTCCGTATGCTCGTACAGGTGTGCTGGAAGGCAATCCCCTACATGAGGATATGTTGGAAGCAGCAAGACTTGCCAACCTGAAGTATATCGTCAATGTTATCATTGATGAAGACAAAAAGGTCGTTGCAGCATTTGCCGGTGATTCCGTTCAGGCACATCAGGCTGGCTGCAACCTGCTCAGCAAGTACTGCAAAGTCAGCCCGAAGCAGAAAGGCGACATCGTCATTTCCAGCAACGGCGGCTATCCGCTGGACCAGAACATTTACCAGAGCGTTAAGGGACTGACTGCTGCTGAAGCAGCAGCCGCCGACAACGCGGTGCTGCTTATGGTTGCAAAGTGCAACGACGGTCACGGCGGTGAGGGCTTCTACAATGCGCTGAAGAATTGTTCTTCTCCTGAAGCACTGGCCAAAGAAATTCTTGCTACTCCACAGAACAAGACAAAACCGGATCAGTGGGAATATCAGATTCTCTGCCGCATCCTTTGCCATTATCATGTCATTTACATTACTGACCCGGCACAGCGTCAGGTCATTGAGGACATGAAGATGGAGTGGGCACCGGACATTGACACAGCACTGGCACGTGCCCGTGAGATTAAGGGCCAGGATGCGCATCTGGTAGTTATTCCGGATGGTATTTCTGTTATGGTTCTGTAACAGAAATAACGAATATTGACTTTTATTTTAGCAAATAAGACTTACTTTTATAAATTTTTTAAGAATTAACACGAAAGAGCAACAATTATACTTGATAATTATTGTTTTAAGAATTATCCTTAAGGAGGAGCTGTTATGGCTAACTACAATTCCGTCACACCCGAGATTATTGCTGAACTGGAAAAAGCTGCACATGGTCATGTTGTTACCGGTGCGGATGTCAACCCAGACTACGCAAAGGACGAGATGCCGATTTACGGCAGCCGTATGCCTGACGTATCTATTGATGCAACCAGCACAGAAGAAGTTTCGGCTATCATGAAGGTCTGCTATGAGAACAACATTCCGGTAACTACACGTGGTGCAGGTACTGGTCTGGCTGGCGCCTGCGTCCCGATTTGCGGCGGCGTTGTCATCTGCACGACCAAAATGAACAAGATCCTTTCCTATGACCTGGACAACTTTGCTGTTACCGTACAGCCTGGCGTTCTGCTGCAGACACTGGCTGATGATGCCCTAAAGCATGGCTGCATGTATCCGCCGGATCCGGGCGAGAAACTGGCTACTTTGGGTGGCAACGTTTCCACCAACGCTGGTGGTATGCGTGCTGTTAAGTATGGCGCTACCCGTGATTATGTCCGTGCTATGACTGTTGTTCTGCCGACTGGTGAAATTGTCCACTTCGGCGCAACTGTTTCCAAAACAAGCTCCGGTTACAGCATGACCAACCTGATGTGCGGTTCCGAAGGCACTCTGGGCATTATCACAGAAATGACACTGAAGCTGATTCCGGCTCCGCAGGCAACCATCAGCCTGATGGCTCCGTTTGAGGATCTGGCAGCCTGCATTTCTACTGTTCCGAAGTTCTTTAAGCGCCACTTCCATCCGCAGGCACTGGAATTCTTCGAGAAAGAAATCCTTGTTTCTTCTGAAGAGTATCTGGGCAAGCAGGTGTTCCCGCGTAAGATTGAGGGCACCGATGTAGGCGCTTATCTGCTGGTAACCTTCGATGGCGACACACAGGATGAGCTGGATCCAATCGTTGAGAAGGCTGCAGAAATGCTGCTGGAGGACGGCGCACTGGATGTTTTCGTTGCTGATACAGCACCGAAGCTGAAAGATATCTGGGCTGCTCGTTCTTCCTTCCTCGACGGCATTGAAGAGCAGACAAAGCTGCTGGACGAATGCGATGTGGTTGTGCCTGTCAATGCAATTGCTGAATATGTTGGCTTTGTTGCAGATGTTAAGAAGAAGTTCGACTTCTCCGTTAAGTACTTCGGCCATGCTGGCGACGGCAACCTGCACATCTATGCTTGCTCCAATGATATGGATCCTAAGGAATTCAACAAGCAGGTTGATGAGTTCATGAGCGCTATCTATAAGAAGGCTATGGAACTGGGTGGCCAGATTTCCGGCGAGCACGGCATTGGCCTTGGCAAGACAAAATACCTGGCAGAGGCACTTGGCCCGGTCAACATCCGTCTCCAGCAGGGTATTAAGAAAGTATTCGATCCTAAGCTGATTCTGAACCCGGGTAAGGTCTGCTACAGACTGTAATCCGCTTTTCACGTTGGCTTTTGTAAGCAAATAGTTAGGAGTGTTGTTATGAATATTTTGGTATGTGTTAAGCAGGTACCGGACACCACTGAAATCAAAATTGATCCTAAGACCAATACTTTGATTCGTGACGGCGTACCCAGCATCGTAAATCCATTCGACGGGTATGCACTGGAAGCTGCCGCCCGCATCAAAGACAAGAACCCCGACACTAAGATCGTGGTTATGTCTATGGGACCGAGTCAGGCAGAAGCTGCTCTGCGTGACTGCTTGGCTATTGCGGCCGATAAGGCTTATTTAGTAAGCGACCGCGCTTTTGGCGGTTCCGATACACTGGCCACCAGCTATATCCTCAGTTCTGCAGTTAAGAAGATTGAAGAACTGGAAGGCAAATTTGACGCTGTCTTCTGCGGCAAGCAGGCTATTGATGGCGATACTGCACAGGTTGGCCCGGAGCTGGCTGAACATCTGGGCTATCCGCAGGTTACCTATGGCCTGGAGGTTTCCCTGGAAGATGACAGCCTTCATGTACTGCGTGAAGCTGAGGACGGCACCGAAATTATCGGTGTTAAGTTGCCCTGCGTGGTAACATTTACCAAACCGAGCTTTGACCCTCGTTTCCCCACCATTAAGCGTAAAATGGCCGCTCGCAGAGCAAAAATTGAGCAGCTGTCTGCGGCAGATCTGACAACAATTGACCTTACCCGTGCTGGTTTGAAGGGCTCTCCGACTAAAGTTAAAAAGTCCTTTGTTCCGCCGCGCAAAGAGGCTGGTGTCGTCATCAAGGAGGCAACTCCTGAGGACTCCGCCCACAAACTGTTCCAGACGCTTAACGATGCACACGTCATTTAAGGAGGGCCATACATGGAAGCTAAGAGCAAAGACCTTTGGGTTTTTATTGAAACAAAGGAAGACGGTTCTGCCAAGAACGTTGGTATCGAGCTGTTAAATCCTGGCCGCGAACTGGCAAATAAACAGGGCGGCAAGCTGGTGGCAGTTGTCGTCGGCTATAATACAAAAGCAGCTGTTGAAGAAGCAGGCAAACATGGTGCAGACCAGATTATTGTGGTAGACGGCGAAGAGTACAAAGTTTTCTCCACCGATGCGTACAAGCTTGCTATGCTGCATGTCATTGAGAAGTATGCACCGACCACCATTTTGATTGGTGCTACACCGGAAGGCCGCGACTTTGCGCCGCGCCTGTCCTGCAACTTGAAGACTGGTCTGACTGCAGACTGCACCGGCCTCGACATTGATGACGAGACTGGCAACATGATCTGGACTCGTCCAACATTCGGCGGCAACCTGATGGCTTGCATCATGTGCCCGGACAACCGTCCTCAGATGGGCACGGTGCGTCCTGGCGTGTTCAAAAAGCCTGCTGAAACCGAAAACAAGGCAGAAGTTATCACAGAAGATTTCCATGTCACTCCTGACCAGATTCGTACAGAAGTCCTGAAAGTTATGAAGGAATCTGCAGCTGACTTTGTTGACCTCGAGGGTGCGGACATCATCGTATCCGGCGGCCGCGGTGTTGGCGGTGCAGATGGCTTTAAGATACTGAAGGATTTGGCAGATGCTCTGGGCGGCGTTGTTGGCGCTTCCCGTGCAGCTGTTGATGAGGGCTGGATCTCTCACTCCCATCAGGTTGGCCAGACTGGCAAAACAGTTGGCCCGAAGCTGTATATTGCCTGCGGTATTTCCGGTGCGATTCAGCATGCGGCTGGTATCACCGGTTCTGATGTGATTGTAGCAATCAACAAGGATGCAGACGCACCGATTTTTGATATAGCTGATTACGGTGTTGTTGGCAACCTGTTTGATATTGTCCCAGTCTTCACTGAAGAGGTTAAGAAGCTGAAAGGCTGATTCCATTTAGAAAAGGGGTACTGTATAATGAATTTTAAGTTCACCGATGAAGAAAAAGACATCTTACAGATGGTACACGATTTCTGCGTCAAGAAAGTTGGCCCTCGTGCCGGCGAAATTGATGAGCAGGAGAAGTTCCCGGAAGAAACCTGGCATGAACTGGCTGAGATGGGCATGACTGGCCTGCCTTATCCGGAAGAGTACGGCGGTGCAGGTATGAGTTATCTGTGCTACATCGCTGCAATTGAGGAAATCTCCAAGTTCTGCGCAACAACCGGTACTGTCCTTTCTGCACATACTTCTCTGTGCACATGGCCTATCTTCACCTATGGCACCGAAGAGCAGAAGAAGAAATATCTGTCTGATCTGTGCACCGGCAAAAAGCTGGGCGCATTTGCTCTAACTGAAGCGAATGCTGGTACAGATTCTGCTATGCAGAAGACCGTTGCAGAAGACAAAGGTGACTACTGGCTGCTGAACGGCAACAAGGTATTCATTACCAACTCTGGCTATGCAAATGTCTTTGTGGTATTTGCAATGACTGATAAGAGCAAAGGTACCCATGGCATTTCTGCCTTCATCGTCGACCGTGACACTCCTGGTTTCACCGTTGGCGCACATGAGAAGAAGATGGGCATCCGCGGTTCTTCTACCAGCGAGTTGATTTTCAACGACGCAAAGGTCCCGAAGGAGAACCTGCTGGGCGGAATCGGCAAGGGCTTCAAGGTCGCTATGACGACTCTGGACGGCGGCCGTGTAGGCATCGGCGCTCAGGCTGTTGGTATTGCACAGGGCGATATCGACCAGACAATTCCTTACATCAGCGCTCGTATGCAGTTTGGCAGACGTATCAGCCAGTTCCAGAACACACAGTTCCAGATGGCTGGTCTGCAGACTGCTACTGATGCAGCTCGCCTGCTGGTTTATCGTGCAGCACAGGCTAAGCAGGACGGCGAGCCTTACAGTGAGTTGGCTGCTATGGCGAAGCTGGCAGCTTCTAAGGTTGCGGGCGACGTTACTCGTGAATGCCTGCAGCTGGTCGGCGGCTATGGTTACACTCGTGACTATCCGTTCGAGCGTGCAATGCGTGATGCTAAGATTACTGAAATCTACGAGGGCACTTCTGAAGTGCAGCGTATGGTTATTGCAAAATGGATGGGTGTTAATTAAGATTCATTCCCTGAAAGTTGCATAAAGGAAGGCCGTCGGCAGCCTTTTTGTATGTTCCTGTAAAATAAAAAGGGTAGGCCCTAAAAAATAGGACCTGCCTTTTTTATTTTGAGGGAACTTCATTATCCAGATAAATTTTGGAACCGGTTGCTCCGCGCTGTCCTTGATATTTTCCGTGATAAGGGTGCTCGGCCTCATTATCCAGTTGCTCCAGTACCAGCTGGCCGATGCGGCGGCCGCTTTGCAGCTCAATCGCGCATTTGTTGGCATTGAACAGCTCCAGCGTGATTTCTCCTTTAAATCCGGGGTCTACCCAACCGGCATTCTGAATGAAAAGTCCCAGTCGCCCAATAGAACTGCGCCCTTCTACAAAAGCGGTCAAATTATTTGGCAGGCAAATGTATTCTAATGTGGTAGCCAGCACAAACTGACCAGGGAGAAGAATATATCGGTCCGCTTGGATTGTTTTGTACGAAACGGCTTTGGTCATCTGCACGATTGGCTCACTTACGTCTTCTACAACCGTAAAAGTATTGCCAAGCCGAATATCCACACTCGCGGGCTGCACCTGTTCCTTTTCCAGCGGTGATATCTTTAAGGCGTTGTCCTTCAACAGCCGCCGTATGCTTCTGTCAGAAAGTATCATTATACCCCTCTTTTTCACTTTTCTCAGTTCTTATTATACAGGATTTTAAACCTATTTGTAAATGTGTAATCAATCAGTCACCAAAAATTTTCTCGAATATGTCCAATGATGTGTGGGACAACTTGTAAATCAGTTCATGATTTGCAGGACAAAACGAATATTGCTTCAGCTTATCCGGCGGTACCCACAGCAACTTATTATGGACATACGTCTGTTCCTTGCCGCATACCTTTTTTACAAAGAAGAAAATAAGGCGAACGGTGCGGTCAGGATATGCGTAAACAGTCCGGTAGCAGACAGAGAGAGGCTTGACAACAATGCCGAGTTCTTCGCGGCATTCCCGAACTACGCACCTTTCAGCCGTTTCGTTTGATTCCTGCTTTCCACCGGGAAATTCCCAGAGCAGTGGGCAGGAGTCGCCGGCCTTTCGCTGGCCGATTAGAAGCTTTTGGTGTTGATAAAGAATTGCCGCGGAAACACTGCACATAAGAGCCTTCCTTTCAAGGTGGTTCGTTGATTGCTGATAAGTTTTAGAATTTTTAACTTTCTTCTTAATGATAGTACAGAATTAACAAAATGGAAAGAACCGTTTTGGAACAATATACGAAAAATGGGAATCGCTTTTCATTTTACGACAATAGTTCTGATAAACAACTAAAGTCCGTCGTTTTCTTTAAAACCGGCGCTTTAAATATTAAAATATTGTGCTATAATTATAAATGGTCTGATATGAAGAACTTACCAACATTTTTCATAAAAGTTTTACAGGGATGGGGCGTGATTATTTTTGGCGAAAGAAACAATCGATGCCATACGAAACGTTGAGATGCAGGCGGAGCAGGCGGAAAAGGATGCAAAAACAAAGGCAGAACAGATTGTCCTGCAGGCAAAGAAAAATGCGGCAGACCTGCTGAAAAGCACAGAGCAGTCGGAAAAAGCCAAGGAGGCACAGACACTGCAAATCCTGAAGACGCAGGAGGCAGGCATGCTGCAGGAACAGATGAAGGAAACAGAAAAACAAACCGCCGCTCTGCGGCTGGCAGCAAAGGATAAAGAGAAGCAGGCGGTTCAGACGGTCCTAAGTATGCTGGCCGACTGAGAGAAACTGCCCCAAGAAGAGGAGTGATGCACTTATGGCTGTGCTGCCGATGAAGCGGGTGCTCATCTGCGCACTGAATCAGGACCGAAAGCCAATTTTGGAACAGCTGCAGCGGCAGGGCGTTGTACAAATCGAGGACAGCGCGCTGGAGGATGACATCTTTACAAAACAGGACCGGTCAGAAGCGCAGACAGCTTTCCGAAAGAACGCAGATATGGCCGCAAGGGCGCTGGCAGTGCTTGACAAATACGCGCCGCAGAAAAAAGACCTGAAAACATTGATGAACGGCAGACGAAAAATGCCTGTAAAGGTGTACGAAGAACATGTACAGAAGCGGGACCAGACCATGCAGGTATGCCGAAAGATTTTATCACTGGAAAAGGAGCGTGCAGAAAATGCGGCGGCGCTGCCAAAACTGAAGACACAGATGGTGGCGCTGGAATCGTGGCTTTCCTATGACCTGCCGCTGGATTACGATGGGACAAAAGCAACAACTGTTTTTGCAGGCACGCTTCCCAGTGCAGTGACATTAGAAAATATTTATCGCCAGCTGGCGGAAGATGCGCCGCAGGCCGAAAAGGTGGATGTGCAAATTATCAGCACCAGTCAAGTGCAGACCTGTATTTTTGTTGTCTGCTCAAACAGCGATGCCGCGGCAGTGCAGGACGCACTGCGCAGAAGGAATTTCTCCAAGCCTCCGGCTACTTCTGTCAATCCAGCAGAGGCAATGAAAGAACTGCAGCAGAAAAGCCAGCAGCTGCAAAGCACTTCTGTGGAACTGGAAAAGCAGCTGAAAGAAAATGCGGTAAACCGCAAAGAAATTGAGTTTGCTGTGGATTATTACCATATGCGTGCGGATAAATACGAAGTGATTGGCAGGCTGTCACAGTCTAAACGGACCTTTGTCCTGCAGGGATATATCCCGGCGAAGAATGCACAGAGACTGGAGAACTGGCTGGAGTCACAGTTCGATGTCATTGTGGAATACACCGAACCCGGTGAGAAAGATGATATCCCTATTTTACTGCAGAATAACGGTTTTGCCGAAGCAGTGGAACCGGTTGTGGAAAGCTATTCGCTGCCGGGAAAAGGCGAGATGGACCCCTCCATGCTGGTGGCATGTTCCTATTATATTCTGTTTGGTATGATGCTTTCCGACGCAGCGTATGGACTGATTATGTTGATTGGCAGCGGGATTGCTTTAAAAAAGCTGAAGGATATGTCAGAGGGACTGCGCAAAACGTTGAAGATGTTCTTTTTCTGTGGCATTTCCACCACCGTCTTTGGATTTTTATTCGGTTCTTTTTTCGGGGATGCAGTCAATGTGATTGCCACTACGTTCTTCAACCGGCCGGATATTCGTTTGCCGGCTTTGTGGTTCGAGCCACTGAACCGACCGATGAAAATGCTGGTATTCTGTTTTGCGGTCGGCATTCTGCATTTGTTTGTCGGTTTGGGTGCCAAATTTTATATGTATGTTAAAAACGGGGAAATCTGGGACGGCATTTGCGATGTCATCTTCTGGTATATGATGGTTGGAGGTGCGATTGCATTTCTGTTGTCCCTGCCGCAGTTCACTTCCATGATGGGCCTGACCTTTACGCTTTCGGCGCAGGCAGGAAAAATCGTTGGAATGATTGCACTGGCAGGTATGTTCAGTATTATCCTGACCGGTGGCAGAGAGTCACGCAACTGGGGCAAGCGGATACTCAAAGGTCTGTACGGCGTGTATGGCATTACTGGATACCTGAGTGATATTCTTTCCTATTCCCGTTTGCTGGCTCTAGGCCTTGCCACCAGCGTGATTGCGACCGTCTTTAATAAGATGGGCAGCATGCTCGGAAACAGCGTGGGCGGCGTCATTGTTTTTATTGTCGTCTTTATTATTGGCCATACGATGAATCTGGCAATCAATGCACTGGGTGCGTATGTACACACCAACCGCTTGGAATTTGTGGAGTTCTTCGGTAAATTTTATGATGGCGGCGGCCGTCCCTTTGAGCCGTTTGCCGTTCATACGAAATATTACAAAATTGAGGAGGACGATTCAGAATGAATAACATGGGAGTTTTCTTTGCACTGCTGGGTGCGGTTTTGGCTGCACTGCTGTCCGGCATTGGCAGTGCGAAAGGTGTAGGAATGGCTGGCCAAGCGGCCGCAGGAGTCTGCACAGAGGACCCGTCCAAATTCAGTAAAGTTTTGATTTTGCAGCTGCTGCCGGGCACACAGGGCATCTACGGCCTGCTGATTGCGTTCCTGACCATGACACAGATTGGCATTATGGGCGGCAGTGCCAATATTTCTCTGGTGAAAGGTCTGCTGTACTTTGCAGCCTGCCTGCCGATGATTATTGTCGGGCCGATTTCAGCAATTCATCAGGCAAGGACAGCCGTTGCATCGATTGAAATGGTGGCAAAGAAACCAGACCAGTTTGGCAAGGCCATGATTTTCCCGGCAATGGTCGAAACATACGCAATTCTGGCACTGTTGATTTCCATTCTTGCTATTTTCGGAATTTCTGGTCTGAAAATGTAAAAACACAGCAGAATATCATCCCGTACACCTTATAAAACGCAATATAACTTTTGCAGAATGGGTATGAGTCATGACTGGTTTAGAGAAAATTTTAGAAGATATTCAACAGCAGTCCAGCAGGGGAATTTCCAAAATGCTGGACGAAGCGCAGAAACAGGCGGACGCGATTATGAGGGAAGCCGATGCCAAGGCAGAACAGATTCGGCGGAAATACTGGAGGGAAACCGAAGAGAAAACGGTGGACAGCCGGGCTAGGTCAAAATCCGCCGCACAGCTGCGGCGGCGGCAGGCTTTACTTGCCTGTAAACAGCAGCTGATTTCTGCAGTGTTGGAAAAAGCACTGCAAACCGCCGATACACTGCCATCAGAACAGTATTTTACTGTCATTGTAAAAATGGCTGCCAAAGCTGCACACACGGGCAAGGGCGAGATTTGCTTCAGCCAGAAAGATTTGGACCGCCTGCCGGAAAAATTTGAAGAAACACTGAATGCAGCACTGCCGCAGGGCGCTAGTCTGACGGTTTCACAGCAGCCAGTCAAAATGAAAAACGGGTTCCTGCTTTCTTACAATGGAATTGAAGAGAATGGCTCCTTTGAGGCAGTCCTTGCAGCAAGGCACGAGGAACTGCAGGATAAAGTACGGAGCGTTCTGTTTTCATGACAGCGGAGAACACTAGAAGAAAAGGAGGAACCGGCGATGTCTGAAAACAGCTATATCTATGCAGTTGCGCGCATTCGCACCAAAGAGATGCAGCTGCTGAATGCCTCCTTTCTGGAACAGCTGCTGGCCGCGCCGGACGAGGCACAGTGTCTGCGCCTGCTGCAGGAGCGCGGCTGGGGCAGCGGCAGCGCGGAAGAAGTGCTGACACAGGAGCACCAGAAAACGTGGGACCTGATTGCTGAGCTGGTGGGGGATATGTCCGTATTTGATGTATTCCTGTACCAAAATGATTATCATAATTTGAAGGCAGCCGTTAAAGAGGCCTGTACAGCGGGAAAGCATCCGGGCATTTATATGCAGCAGGGAACCGTCCCGTATACGCGGATACAAAAAGCGGTGGAGGGACGGAACTTTTCCCTGCTGCCGGAGAGGATGCGCGTTGTGGCGGAAAAAGCAATGAACACATTGCTTCATACACGTGACGGCCAGCTGTGTGACTGCATCATTGATAAAGCTGCCTTGGAGGCAATCGAGCAGGCAGGCAAAGATTCCAAAGAGGAGCTGCTGGCTCTGTATGGAGAACTGGTAGTGGTTACGGCGGATATAAAGACCGCTGTCCGTGCACAGAAAACCGGAAAAGACCGCGCCTTTTTGGAACGGTCGCTGGCATCCTGTGACACGTTGGATATCGTTGCTTTGACGGATGCTGCCCTAACAGGGTTCAGTGCCATCTGCAGCTATCTGGAAAAGACGCCCTACGCGGAAGCGGTCCCGGAGCTGAAAGTTTCCGCGGCGGCTTTTGAGCGCTGGTGTGACAACCTGCTGATTCACCGCATTCATCCGCAGCTGCACAATCCCTTTGGCATAGGTCCGCTGGCAGCCTATATTCTTGCGCGGGAAAGCGAGATTAAGACGGTGCGCATCATCCTTTCCGGAAAGCGCAACGACCTTTCGGAAGCATCTATTCGGGAAAGGGTGAGAGAAACGTATGTATAAAGTGGCGGTCATGGGTGACTGGGACAGCATTTACGGATTTGGCGCGTTGGGGCTGGACACTTTTCGCTTTACCGTGCAGGAAAGTGAGCAGGCGGCAAAAACGCTGCGGAAGCTGGCCGGTGAGAACTATGCGGTTATTTATGTGACAGAAGCACTGGCAGCGCAGATGACACGCGAGATTGCGTACTATAAAAGCATGCCGAAACCAGCCATTATTCTGATTCCCGGAATTTTCGGCAATACAGGCGAGGGCCTTGCCGCCGTGAAAAAATCGGTGGAACAGGCAGTCGGTTCGGATATCCTGTTTCAGGAGAAGTAGCACACAGAACATACAAAAGCCAACAATCCGCGGTGTTCTTTTCAGAAGGCGAAAGACTGCATCCTGCGGAAAGAAAGGACAGCTGTTCAATGAGTGAAGGTACGATTAAAAAAGTTGCCGGGCCTTTGGTCGTCGCTAGGGGTATGCGCGACGCAAACATGTTTGATGTGGTGCATGTCAGTGACCAAAAGCTAATCGGCGAAATTATAGAGATTCGCGGGGACGAAGCGTCCATTCAGGTATATGAGGAAACTTCCGGTCTGGCACCGGGGACACCGGTTGTATCGACAGGTGCACCGATGAGCGTGGAACTTGGTCCCGGGCTGATTGGCAGCATTTATGACGGCATTCAGCGCCCGCTGGATGATATTATGAAGGTAACGGGCAGCAACCTTCTGCACAGAGGGGTAGATGTGCCCTCCTTAAAGCGTGACCATGTGTGGCACTTTGTCCCGGACAAAAAGGCGGGGGACCGGGTGTCTTCCGGCGATATCATTGGCCATGTACAGGAAACGCGTATTGTCATGCAGAAAATCATGCTTCCGCCGGGTGTTTCCGGTACACTAAAGGAGATAACAGAGGGCGACTACCGTGTGACGGATACCGTGGCCGTACTGACACAGGCGGATGGCAGTGATAAACCAATTACACTGATGCAGAAATGGCCGGTCCGCCGCGGCCGTCCTTATCAGAAAAAGCTGTCGCCGAACCGCCCGTTGGTGACCGGACAGCGCATTATTGACACGCTATTCCCCATTGCAAAGGGCGGTGTGGCGGCAGTTCCGGGACCTTTTGGTTCCGGTAAAACAGTGGTGCAGCATCAGCTGGCCAAGTGGGCAGATGCCGACATCGTTGTCTATATCGGCTGCGGAGAACGCGGCAACGAAATGACAGATGTTCTGAACGAGTTTCCGGAACTAAAGGACCCAAAGACCGGATATTCCCTGATGGAACGCACAGTATTGATTGCGAATACCTCTGATATGCCGGTTGCCGCACGTGAGGCTTCCATTTATACCGGTATTACCATAGCGGAATATTTTCGGGATATGGGTTATTCTGTTGCACTGATGGCAGATTCCACCTCCCGCTGGGCAGAGGCACTGCGTGAGATGAGCGGACGTTTGGAAGAGATGCCGGGCGAAGAAGGATACCCGGCGTATCTGTCCTCCCGTCTGGCACAGTTTTACGAACGTGCAGGCCGTGTGATTACACTGGGCAGCGGCGACCGTGAGGGCACGCTGTCCGTTATCGGCGCTGTGTCGCCGGCTGGCGGCGATATTTCCGAACCGGTTACACAGGCTACCCTGCGTATCGTCAAAGTTTTCTGGAGCTTGGACGCAAACCTTGCCTATAAGCGGCATTTTCCGGCTATCAACTGGCTGACTAGCTACTCGCTGTATCTTGATTCTTTGGGGGACTGGTTTAATCAGAACGCCGGAGAGGACTGGATGCAGATGCGCGGGGACATCATGCGCCTGCTGCACGATGAATCGGAACTGAATGAAATGGTGCAGCTGGTTGGCATGGATGCCCTTTCCGCGCCTGACCGCCTGAAAATGGAGGCCGCCCGCTCGATTCGTGAAGATTATCTGCAGCAGAATGCTTTCCACGAAGTGGATACGTATGCTTCCCTGCACAAACAATATTTGATGATGCAGATGGTTCTGTCCTACTATAAGCTTTCTAAGCAGGCATTGGAGCAGGGCGCTTCCGTCGATAAGCTGGTCAGCATGCCGGTTCGTGAAAAAATCGGCCGCTTTAAGTATACACCGGAGGACGGGGCAGACGCGTCCAGCCGGCAGGTCATGCGGGAACTGCATATAGAAATTGGGGATATCACGGCGGCAAAGGAGGACTTTTAAATGCCCAAAGAATACAGAACGATTCAAGAAGTTGCCGGTCCTCTGATGCTGGTCCGCGGCGTGGAAGGTGTTTCGTACAATGAGCTTGGCGAAATCGAGCTGGCGGACGGTGAAAAACGCCGCTGCAAGGTGCTGGAAATCGATGACGGCAACGCTTTGGTGCAGCTGTTTGAAGCTTCCACCGGCATTAACCTGGAAAGCAGCAAGGTGCGCTTTTTGGGCCGCAGCATGGAGCTGGGTGTGTCGGAAGACATCCTTTCCCGTGTGTTTGACGGATTGGGGCGCCCCATAGACGACGGTCCAGAAATTCTTCCGGAAGAACGCCGTGACATCAACGGTTTGCCGATGAACCCCGCAGCCCGCAGCTATCCGCAGGAATTTATTCAAACCGGTGTTTCCGCGATTGATGGCCTGAACACACTGGTCCGTGGCCAGAAACTGCCGATTTTTTCCGCTTCTGGTCTGCCGCACGCCCAGCTTGCCGCGCAGATTGCACGTCAGGCAAAGGTCGTTGGCACCAGCGAACCGTTTGCCGTTGTCTTCGCTGCTATGGGCATTACGTTTGAGGAAGCAAATTTCTTTATTCAAAGTTTTCAGGAAACCGGCGCTATTGACCGTACAGTCCTGTTCATCAATCTGGCAAACGACCCCGCAGTCGAACGAATCGCCACACCGCGGATGGCACTGACCGCCGCGGAATATCTGGCATTCCAAAAAGATATGCACGTGCTGGTCATTATGACGGACATCACCAACTACGCGGATGCCCTGCGTGAGATTTCCGCGGCACGAAAAGAAGTTCCCGGCCGCCGTGGCTATCCGGGTTATATGTATACGGACCTGGCTTCTTTGTATGAACGTGCCGGCCGCCAAAAAGGCAAGAAAGGCTCCATTACGCTGATACCGATTTTGACCATGCCGGAAGATGATAAAACACACCCGATTCCTGACCTGACCGGATACATTACAGAGGGCCAGATTATTTTAAGCCGTGACCTGTACCGCAAGGGGGTTCAGCCGCCGATTGATGTGCTGCCGTCTTTGTCCCGCCTGAAGGATAAGGGTATTGGCAAAGGGAAAACGAGGGAAGACCACGCGGACCTGATGAACCAGCTGTTTGCGGCATATGCCCGCGGCAAAGACGCTAAAGAGCTGATGACCATTCTGGGTGAAGCGGCCCTGACCGATGTGGATAAGCTGTATGCCAAATTCGCGGACGAATTTGAAGAAGAGTACGTTTCGCAGGGATACCGCACCAACCGCAGTATTGAAGAAACGCTGAACCTCGGCTGGAAGCTGTTGCGGATTCTGCCGCGTTCCGAACTGAAACGGATTAAGGACAAATATCTGGACGAATATTATGAAGAAAAACCTGCCGATAACAAGCTGCAGGAAAAAGCATAAGCTGTATCTTTTATAAAAACAACTGGTACAGCCGCTGTAAAAAGGGGGTACCGCTTTGCCGGCAACCAATGTTAACCCTACACGAATGGAATTGACGCGCCTGAAAAAGAAGCTTGTCACCGCGCTGCGCGGCCATAAGCTCCTGAAAGATAAACGGGATGAACTGATGCGGCAGTTCCTGGATTTGGTGCGTGAAAATATGGCACTGCGGAAAACAGTGGAACAGGGGATACGGGAGGCAAACCGGAACCTTGTGCTGGCGCGCTCCTCTATGTCCGATGAAGCGGTGCGTGTTGCTTTTATGGCACCAAAACAGGAAGTTTCCCTGTCAATTGCAACCAGGAACGTGATGAGTGTTGAAATTCCGGTTTACACGGCACATACCCGCACCTCAGACAGCAATGACATTTATTCCTACGGCTACGCCTTTACTTCCAGTGACCTGGATGATGCCGTTAAGAAGCTGGCGGATTTGCTGCCGGATATGCTGAAACTGGCCCAGAGTGAAAAATCCTGTCAGCTGCTGGCTTCAGAAATTGAGAAAACACGCCGGCGCGTAAATGCACTGGAGCACGTGCTGATTCCACGGATGGAAACAGACATCAAATATATTACGATGAAACTGGACGAAAACGAGCGCAGTTCACAGGTCCGCCTGATGAAAGTGAAAGATATGATGCTGGAAGAAACACATCATTACAAAGAACGTCAGGCATCCCTTTAATAGGACAACACTCCATTTTTAAGACCGTCTGCACTATTTGGTGCAGGCGGTCTTTTTCACTGCCTTGTATTTTATTCGGTAAAGCGGTAGGATGATTTTATTCACATACCATAAAAATAAACGGGAGGAATTTTTATGAACCTGCAGATTGAACAGGGCGATATTACTACTTATGCAGTGGATGCGATTGTTAACGCGGCGAATACCACACTGCTGGGCGGCGGCGGTGTGGACGGTGCCATTCATCGGGCTGCCGGGCCGCAGCTGCTGACGGAATGCCGGGCACTGCACGGCTGCCGGACCGGACAGGCAAAGCTGACAAAGGGTTACCGCCTGCCCGCAAAGTATGTGATTCACACACCCGGTCCCATTTGGCAGGGCGGCACAGCGGAGGAAGAGGAGCTGCTGGCCTCCTGCTACCGCTGCTGTCTGCAGCTTGCGGAAGAAAAGAAATGCCGCACGGTGGCGTTTCCGTCCATCAGCACCGGTGTTTACCACTTTCCGCTGGAATGTGCCGCAAAAATCGCGGTGCGGGAAATCGCCGCTTTTTTGCAGACAGCCGCCTGTGTACAAAAGGTAACCATGGTCTGCTTTGACGGCCGCACCAAGGCAGCCTACGATAACGCGCTGGCAGAGCAGTAGAAGGCCGATACACCGTCGGCTGGACAATAATATTAGTGTACAACAGAAAGAATAATTAAAAGGGCCTGCAGTGCAGCTGAGAAAATAAGAATGGCAATGTTAAATCGGCGGTTGATGACCATGACCGCCAGATATTCACGCAGAACCGCATTTGGGAAATAGTACGGTGCAGTCTTGCAGCCAAGGCCGCGTGCTTTTTTCAGACCGGCTTTTTTGGCATAATAGACCGCCCGATAAATGTGATAATTGTTGCTGATAACCAGACAGGGCAGCTTGGAGGCACTGGTGCCTGTACGTTGTTCCAGTACTTCCCGGGAAAACCGCAGGTTTTCCTCCGTATTTTTGGACTGCGTTTCTTTCAGCAGACGGTCCTCCGGAATGCCGTGTGCCTGTGCATAGCGGTACATGGCTTCGCCCTCCGGCAATGCTTCATCGGCTCCCTGTCCGCCGGAAAGCAGCACGAATGGTTGGCATCCCTTTCTTTCTGCCCGCCGATAATAGCGGATGGCCCGGTCAATTCTGCCAGCAAGCATAGGGGAAACATCGCTGCCATGCAGAAGACCACACCCCAAAACAATTAAACAGCGCACTTTTCTGTATCGGGGTGCGTGGGCGTGCAGCAGGACCAATACGGTCAGAAAGCTAATCATGGTAAGCAGTAAGTAAAATTCACCGATAAAGACAAACGAAAACAAAATAGAAGGGATCGTCTGCTGATAGATTTTCCACCCGAATAGACCACCGGCGATAATCTGCGCAAAAATACCGATTATCAAAAGCA
The DNA here is from genome assembly GCF_044880635.1 of Caproicibacterium sp. XB2. Taxonomy (NCBI): domain Bacteria; kingdom Bacillati; phylum Bacillota; class Clostridia; order Eubacteriales; family Oscillospiraceae; genus Caproicibacterium; species Caproicibacterium sp. XB2. Next base: position 311,444 of record NZ_CP173227.1, read on the forward strand.
GGGAAAGCATATTGGGCAGGGTGTGCCGTTCTTTGCGCAGCATTTGAATGGCACTGGTAAATAGATAAATACATACAATGGAAATGCCAAACAGAAGCAATAGAGCCAGACCGAGAGCAAGCACAATGCCAACGGCGGCCACCGCTTTTTGCGGGGAGGTCTGCATCCAAAGAAACAGCCCAACCACTGTGCTGTCTAAGAAAAGGTCGAATAAGAAACCGTTTCTCAGCCTGGCTGCTGGTGATAACAGACAAGAAAAAAGGTTAGCAAGACGGCGGCAACTCCGCCGAAGCATGCGGCCAGCATAATCATTTTTAGTTCCTCCTGTTTTTCGGAAACGGTCCCTATAAAGGATCTGCCTCCTCTTTCCTTTTAGTGTACCATATTCTGCCGAAACACGAAACCTTTTTGCAGCTAGTATTCTTTTTCAAGACCATATGTAAAAATGACTAAAAAGTGATTGCTATTTTTACAAATGTGTACTATACTGTTCCATGGCTCTTGGCTTTCTTTTCTTTTTTCTGGCGGTATCCTTTGGAGCTGTACAGAATGCAGGCGGTATCTTTTATAAAAGAACTGCACGAAAAGAAATGTTTTCTCTGCAAAACGGTGGAAAGTCCGGAAACCTTTTTATAATCTGCTTTGATCCTCTGTGACAAAGACTGCATGAATTTGAATGAATGTCTTTTTCATCTGTAACAGGATGTCTGCGCCTTTTTGTGCGCAGACGGCAGGTGGAGAAGACTTTTTTGCGTCTTTGGGGAATAAACGGCGAATGGGAGATGAGAAAACTGAAAATCGGATTTATCGGTGCGGGAAAAGTTGGACAGGCACTGGGCCTATACTTTGTTCATCATGGGCTGACACTGTCCGGGTACAGCAGTCGGACAGCGGCATCCGCACAGGAGGCAGCTGCCTTAACCGGCGGTAAATGGTTCTACCGCATGGAGGATGTCGCCAAAGAAAGCAGCGTCTTATTTTTGACGACACCGGACCATGCACTGCCGGCGGTGGACGAAGAGGCGGCGGCACTGCTGTCCACACATTCGGACTGGCAGGACAAAGTTTGGCTGCACGTCAGCGGTGCGCACGCTTCCACCTGCCTTGCATGCCTTTCCGCCGCAGGCTGTCCTGTCGGCAGCCTGCACCCGCTGCAGAGCTTTGGAAATCCGGAAATCAGTGCGGAAATGCTGGAGAAAACGCATTTCAGCGCAGAGGGCACGCCAAAGGCACTGCAGGCGGTCCGGCAGATTTTAGGGCAGACGGGCGGAAGCTGCAGCAAAATCTCAACGCGTGACAAACCCCTTTACCACACGGGTGCCTGTGTGATTTCCAACTATCTGGTTACTTTGCTGGACAGTGGAATGCGCTTTATGCAGGCGGCCGGCATGGACCAGGATACCCTTTTTGAGGCGGTGCTGCCGCTGATTGACGGTACCCTGAAAAACATTCGTGAAAAAGGGACCCTGCAGGCGCTGACCGGTCCTATTGTACGCGCAGATTATGACACAGTCGCGGCACACTGCCGCGCGATACAGCACGCCATGCCGCAGGACGCGGCATGGTACCGGGCGCTGGCGGAGAAAACGGTTGCATTTGCGGAAGAAGGAGAAAGACTGAGCCACGAACAGGCGGAAACTTTTCGCCGAATTTTAAAAGGAGGTGGCAGCAATGAATAGTAGATTCACCGTAAAATCATTTCAGAAAGCGAAAGAGAACAAGGAAAGAATCAGTATGCTGACCGCGTACGACTATTCCATGGCAAAAATCGTGGATGCCGGCGGTGTGGATGCAATTCTCGTAGGGGACTCACTTGGCATGGTCATGCAGGGCAACGACTCCACACTTCCGGTTACAGTGGACCAGATGGTCTACCACTGCCGGTGCGTGTCCCGCGGGGTAAAGCGGGCAATGGTGGTAGGCGATATGCCGTTCCTTTCGTATCAAATCAGTACAGAAGGGGCTGTACGCAATGCGGGACGGCTGGTGCAGGAGGGCGGTGCCGACGTGGTAAAGCTGGAAGGCGGCCGCGACATGGTGCCGGTCGTCCGTGCAATTATTCACGCACAAATCCCGGTGATGGGCCATATCGGTCTAACGCCGCAGTCTGTCAACCTTTTCGGCGGCTTTAAAGTACAGGGCAAAGAGGAAGCCGCGGCAAGGAATATGATTGCCGATGCACAAGCACTGGAAGAGGCCGGCGTTTTTGCCATTGTACTGGAGTCCGTGCCGGAGGGGCTGGCAAAGCTGATTACAGAAAAAGTCCATGTGCCGACGATTGGCATCGGTGCGGGCCGCTGCTGTGACGGACAGATTTTGGTTGTCAATGATATGCTGGGCATGTTTGACGATTTTGTACCGAAATTTGTGAAGCAGTATGCCCACATGAAAGAGAGTATGTCTGGCGCGATTGCCCAGTATGTCAGTGATGTACAGGAGCAGCGTTTTCCGGAAAGGAAGAATACCTTTACCATGGACGATGCCGTTTTGGAAAAGCTGCAGAATGCGGTGGGAAACAGGGAGTGAGAAAAATGAAACTGGTAACAACGATTGCACAGCTGCGGCAGGAACTGAAAGCACTCGGCCGAAAAGACAAGACACTCGGTCTTGTCCCAACCATGGGATATCTGCATGAGGGACATCAGTCTCTTATCCGTAAAGCAAAAGAACAGAATGACTTGGTCGTCGTCAGTGACTTTGTCAATCCAACACAGTTTGGCCCCAATGAAGATTATGACAAATATCCGCGGGACATTGACCGTGACTGCAAAGCTGCCGAAGAGGCGGGTGCCGATATTGTCTTTCACCCGGATGCGAGTGAAATTTATGTGCCGGGTGCTTCTACGGAGGTGGAAGTCAAGGGAGAAACCACCCATAAACTCTGCGGTGCTTCCCGCCCAATTCACTTTAAGGGAGTTACCACCATTGTCTGCACACTGTTCCATATCGTACAGCCGGACCGCGCCTATTTCGGACAGAAGGACGCACAGCAGGTTGTTGTTGTTAAAAAAATGGTGCGTGATTTACACATCCCGGTCAAAATTGTTCCCTGCCCCATTGTTCGGGAAGCGGATGGCTTGGCAAAAAGCTCGCGTAACATTTACTTGACACCAGAGCAGCACCAGCAGGCGCTTTCTTTAAGCCGCGGCCTGCAGAAAGCACGTGACTTTTTCGCCGGCAGTACGGCGGACCACACTTCGGCAGAAAAGCTGAAGAAAGTTATTCGGCAGGAGATTTCCGCGCAGCCACTGTCTGACATTGAGTATGTGGAAGTGGTGGACACCGACACATTGGATAAAATAGAAAAAATAGAGCCGGGGAAACGGGCACTGGCAGCGGTCGCTGTCCGTTTTGGAAGCACACGGCTGATTGATAATACCATTTTGGGTGGAAAGGAGAACGTATAACATGGAGCTGCATATGCTGAAAGCAAAAATTCACCGCGCGACCGTCACGCAGGCGGATATCAACTATGTCGGCAGTATTACCATTGACAAAAGCCTGATGGACGCTGCCGGTATCCGAGAATATGAGCAGGTACAGATTGCCGATATCGACAACGGAAACCGGCTGGTGACTTATGTCATTGCCGGAAAGCAAGGAAGCGGCATCATCTGCATTAACGGTGCGGGCGCTAAACTAATGAACCGCGGTGACAAGGTCATTATTATGTGCTACTGCCAGATGAGTGAGCAGGAAGCGGAGAACTTTACACCAAAGGTTGTTTTTGTCAACAGCAGCAATGCTGTCTGCAGCCGTGAAAACTGCGACTGACTGACCTTTTTATAAAAAGCATTTCACGAAAAACAGCACCCGATTTTTCGGCGGAAGGTTCGCCGGAATATGTCGAGTGCTGTTCTTTATGTAAGGATGTTCTGTTCAGCAGATGCGGGGCAGCAGCTCGCCGCCTGGCTGAGGCAGCAGTGTCTGCAAACCAATTTCTGTTTTCATTACCACTTTGCCGGGCATATCGGCGGTTACTTCGCCGATAACAGCAGCATTTTTGGAATACGGGCACTGATGCAGGGTATCCACCACCGCCTGTGCCTGCTCTTTCGGCACAAAGACCACTAAGCGGCCCTCACAGGCAAGGTAGAGCGGCTCCAGCCCCAACATACCGCATACACCGGAAACCTCCCCGGCGACCGGAATCTTTTGGGCATCCAGCTGAATGCCAACATGGCTTTGGTCGGCAATTTCATACAGCACGGTGCCTACGCCGCCGCGGGTTGCGTCGCGGACAACATGGATTTGGTCGGTGGTGTCGAACATCTTTTTTACGGTGCCCCACAGCGGTGCGCAGTCGCTGGTGACGTCCGCATCAATGCCAAACTCGTTGCGTGCCAGCAGAATGGCACAGCCATGGCGGCCAATGTCACCAGTGACAATAACAGCATCGCCAGGCTTTGCATATTTTCCGGAAGTATGCGCGCAGTCCATCAGGCGACCAATGCCTGTGGTGGTGATAAAGATATGATCCACCTGTCCTTTTCCGGCAACTTTTGTGTCACCAGCTACAATGCGGACGCCCGCTTCCTTTGCGGTCTTTTCCATAGCGGCGGCGATTTCCTCCAGCTTATCCAGTGGGAATCCCTCCTCAATCACAAAGGAGCAGGCAAGATACAGCGGCTTTGCGCCCATGCAGGACAAGTCGTTAACTGTGCCGCAGATGCTCAGCTTGCCAATGTTTCCACCCGGAAATTCGTAGGGGGAAACAATAAAGCCATCGGTTGTAAAGGCGAGGCGGCCGCTGTCCACCTGCAGAACAGCGGCGTCATCTGCGGTAAAGTCCGGATTTGCAAAATGTGCTTTGAAAACGCTGTCTATCAGCTGAGAAGTCTGCTTTCCGCCGGCACCGTGTGCCAGTGTAACTGTATTATCCATTTTCTGTTCCTCCGTATTGATAGTATGCCGAGCAGGCGCCTTCATTGGAAACCATGCAAGCGCCAATGGGGTGCTGCGGTGTGCAGCCCGTGCCGAACACTTTGCAGTCATTGGGGCGACACTTTCCCTGTAACACTTCGCCGCAGCGGCACAGCAGGCTGCTGTGTCCCGTAATTTTCGGCAGTGCATAGCGCAGCCGTGCGTCAAAGCTGTGGTAGGGTTCCCGCAGCCGCAGGCCGGAACCCCTGATAATGCCCAGCCCACGCCATTCCGTGTCGCATGGTTCCATTACTTCCCGCATAACGGCCTGTGCAGCGGGGTTTCCATCTGGCCGAACAACACGCGGGTAGCAGTTACGGAAAAACGGCTTTCCAGCGGCGGAAAGCTTTAAGATTACGGCCAGAGCTGTCAGCAGTTCCCCAGCTGTAAAGCCCGTGACAACGCCGGAAATGCCCTCCTTTACCAGTTCTTCACACACAGCGGTTCCCGCAATGGCATTGACATGGCCGGGGTACAGGAAAGCGTCAGCGCTGTCCTTTAGGGCCAGGTAGGCGTTTGGCATGGTTTTGTTTGCTACCAGCAGGGAATAATTTTGAAGGCCATCTTTCCGGGCCTTTTTCACGGCTAGACACGCCGCCGGTGTAGTGGTTTCAAAACCGACCGCAAGGAAAACCACGTTCTTTTCCGGGTGTTCCTTGGCATATTCTTCCGAGTCGAGCGGGGAATAGACCATTTTAATTTCCGCGCCCTGCTGCCGGGCACCAGCAAGGCTCATCTCACTGCCTGGCACGCGGATAAGGTCGCCGAATGTGCAAATGACGGCGTGATGCTTGAGCGCTAGCAGAATTGCTTCATCAATATAGCCGACCGGTGTAACGCATACCGGACAGCCCGGGCCGGAAATCAGACGAATGCTTTCCGGCAGCAGCTTGCGGATACCCAGCCGAAAAATTTCATGGGTATGGGTGCCGCACACCTCCATAATGCGCAGATTCGGTCCATGGTAGGAGGTGATGATGTCCTTTGCTTCTGAAACAGAGTTTTCCATTACAGCTTCTCCATGATTTTGTTTGTTTCGTCCTGGTCGCTGTCTGTGATTTTTGCAATGGCAATGCCGGCATGCACCATGACATAGTCACCCGGCTCCAGGTCATCAATCAGTTCCGCGGAGATTCTGCGTTTGGCGCCGGAAGCGTCAATCAGTGCAGTTCCGTCATTTACGTCTATGACTCTTGCAGATAAACCAACACACATAGAAAATATCCTCCTATTTATCATTTCGTTCTTTATTTAACAGATACATGGCGGCAGTCGCCTGGCCCAACGCAAGGCCGCCGTCATTTGGCGGAACCATACTGTGCAGCAAAACCCGAAACCCAGCATCGCGCAGGCGGGTGGCACAAAGACCGGTCAATAGGCGGTTTTGGAACACACCACCGCTTAGGGCACATATGGAAAGTTCCGTATCCTGCCGGATTTTTCGGCACCCTTGGCAGACCATATCTGCCAGCAGAATATGAAAAGCATACGCAAGTTTTCCAGTATCTTCCCCGGCAAGCCGCTGTTGTGTCAGCCAGCCTACCAGCCGGTCGGTACACAACACAAATCCTTTTTGCGTGCTGCGCAGCAGCGGTTCAGAATAAGAAAAGCTGTCAGCAGACAGCCGCAGATGCTGTTTTTGGTACGCTTCCGCGGAAAATTCCAGTGCGCAGGAGGCTTCTCCCTCAAAAGTGGAAGATGTGCGAATACCCAAAATGGCGCTAACCGCGTCAAACAGACGGCCCGTACTGGTGGACGGCACGCTGTTGAGGTTTTGGTCAGCCATGCGCATAACGACCTGTGCCTGCTGTGCACTGCAAAGGCCGAGTGCCTGTATGCGGCGGGGGGTATCTTCCGGGAAAAGATGGTGCAGCATGGAAACGGCAATGCGCCAGCCTTCCCGCGCGGAAGCATCGCCGCCAACCTGCAGAAAAGGCTGGATACATCCCAGCCGTGTAAATCCACCGTAAGAGGCGCGCAGAAACTCGCCGCCCCAGATGGTTCCGTCTGTCCCGTAACCGGTGCCGTCAAAGGAAACGCCGATGACTTCATCCGAGCAGTCATTTTCCGCCAGGCAGGAAACAATATGGGCAAAATGGTGCTGTACCCGCATGACCGGCAAACCCATTTCTTCTGCCATACGAACGGTATTGTACTTGGGGTGCAGGTCGCACGCGACCACCTGCGGGGAAGCCTCCAGCAGTGTTTCCATACGGGAAATAGACTCTTTTAGGGCTTCCACCGTGCGGATGTCCGCCATATCACCGACATATGCTGAGGGATAAAAGAGGCTGTTTTTCCCAATGCAGAACGTGTTTTTCAGTTCGCCGCCAATGCCGAGCACCTGCCCGTGAAGCGGAGCAGAGAGCAGAAACGGCAGGGGAGCGTATCCGCGGGAACGCCGTATCATGTAGGGCTTGTCCTCCAGAAAATCCATAACGGAATCGTCCGCCCGCGTGAGAATATCGCGGTTATGGGACAGTATGACATCACAAAAGCCGGACAGTTCGGCGGCGGCGTCCGCGTCACATTTGCAGATGGGCGCTCCCGAAACATTTCCGCTGGTCATAATCAGGCTGTCCGTCATGGCAACGCCGTCCGGATAAGTAAACAGCAGCAGCTGCAGCGGTGCATAGGGGAGCATGGAGCCTATCCGGGGATTGCCCGGTGCCGTCTGCTTGGCAAGCGTGCTTTCCGGTTTTCGGTCCAGCAGGAGAATCGGTTTTTGACAGCCGTCCAAAATGTCAGCCTGCTTTGGCGAAATACAGCAGTTCTCCTTTGCCGCGGAAAGGTCACGGAACATAACGGCAAACGGCTTTGCGGGGCGGTGCTTCAGCTGCCGCAGACGGCGGACAGCCGTTTCATTTTTAGCGTCACAGCACAGGTGAAAACCGCCGATTCCCTTTACCGCCGCAATTTTTCCGTCCATAATGGCACGGCGAGTCTGTATAATGGCGTCTGCGCCGCGTTCAGGCCTGCCCATTAGGTACACCTGCGGACCGCAGTCATTGCAGCATACCGGCTGGGCATCATATCGTCTGGTTTGCGGGTGGGTGTATTCTTGCTCACATTTTTTACACATCGGGAATTTTCCCATGCTGGTGCGTTCCCGGTCGTACGGCATGATGTCCAGAATGGTCAGCCGGGGACCGCAGGCGGTGCAGTTAATAAACGGGTGTAAATAGCGGCGGTTGTGTTTGTCAAACAGTTCCTTGCTGCACGTTTTGCACACGGCAATATCCGGCGGTACAAAAATGTCGCTGGATTCTTTAGCACTGCTGATAATCTCAAAGCTGCTTTCCGGCAGTGCGGAGGAAGCGGTCACTTCTATTTTCAAAATGTCGGACCGTTCCGGTGCGTCCTGCCGCAGACAGCGCAGAAACGCCTGCAATGCTTCTTTGGTGCCATGGGCCTGTATTTCCACGAAAGAACCTTTGTTGGTGACGCTGCCGGTAATGCCCACCCGCCGCGCGGTACGGCTGACAAAGGGGCGGAACCCAACGCCTTGTACCACACCGAATACACGAATCCGCTGGGAAAGAATCTCTGCTTTTTGTTTCATGTTATCAGCCTTCCCGATACGGCAAAATGCGGCAGGTCTATCCAGCTCCCTGTGTACGCGGGCAATGCGCGCCGCAGAACACGGTCGCCGAAAATGACGTCATAGCCGCCCTGCATCACGGTTTCCTGGAACTGCTGTTCATCGGTGAAAAAGAGGTCCTGCTTTTCCCGCAGAGAATCGTCCATCATGAACCAGGAGGCAGCCGTTACATCCGCGTCTGTCGCCTTCCGGATATTGTCCCGCAAAGTGTTTGCCAGTACCTGCTGGTGGATAATCAGCACACGCTTGCCGTGCAGGGAGGAAAGGTTTTCCGGGTGTGTGCATGGCAGCGGACAGCATACTGTGTAAGGTGTACCAAATGTTTTTTGAAGGTATTGGGCGGCTTTTCGTCCGGCAGGGGAAACAACCAAGTTTCGCTCCACGGCGGAAGCATGGCATACCGCGTCAAAACCGCTGCCCATTCCGTAGCAGTGTACCTTCTGCCAGTCTTTTTGCCGGCAGGCATCCATCAGCTGCTCCGCGGCAGACAGACTGCTGAGGTCCAGCGGCGTAGCGCCCAGAACACCGAGCATGCCCTTTTCCACGGGGAAGGCGCTGACGGCAAAGGTTTGGAACAGCTGCAGCAGGGCCGCTTCCTCACCGGTGTCATACAGCCCCGTGCCGGTTGTTTCGACTGTCAAAACCGGCAGGCCGGTCTGTCTTTCTCCCATGCGTTTCAGTGCCCGAAAATCCGTACCGATAACAGCAGGAACAGGAGTGCCGATGACAGCGGCGAAATGGGCCTGCATGTCCGCGGCGACGGCGCTTAGTTTGGCAATCAGTTTGTCGTCCCGGCCAAGGATAGCGTCCATATCCCGCAGACCGGCGCTGAAAACAGCGCTTTTTTTCTGGAACCAGCGCGGTTCATCGAATCCGCAGATGTTTCCCGTGCAGCCGCCCGCGTCACAGATGACGATAAGGCCGCCAAGCTCATAGAGCGCCGCCACGGCACCAGACTGGTCCGGCGCAAACGGTGACAGCACTTTTAATAGTCCTTTCATTTGGTCCTCCCTTCCACAGCATGGGAAAGCGCCTGGAACAGGCCGCGTACCCCGGCATATCCAAAGGGCTGCACCTCACTGCACCATAGGACGTGCGGACACTCCGGGTGGTAGTAGGCGGCATCTTTGCCGATGGCAATATCCGCTTCAGCCGGTGTGGGTCGATAAAACAGCATGGTTGGTGAAAGATTGGAGTACACTTTGGTATTGGGACTGCGTTCTGCAATTTTTTGAATGAAACGAAAATTCACTTTGTTGATGGTTCCGTAAATTTCTGATACCGAAAATCCATACCGCAGAAGTGCCAGCGAAAGCTCAAACGGGTCCGCGTTTGCAATCTCCCCAACGGTGAATACCGCAGGGCCGTAGTTTTGCCGGAAGCGGTGGATTTCCGCCTGTGAGGCGTCCTTGTCCGGCCCGTCTTCCCACGGAATTTCCAGGGCCTGTGCTAGCAGATGATACTGTGTTTCAATTTTGTCCAGCTGGTACATACGGGTTAACTCAATGGAGGGAATCTGCAGGGACTGCTCCATCCATTGGGCGGCTGGCCGCGCTTCCGAATTCAGCACAAGGTTAAAGTTAGCCTGTGCCATAGACAGATACGCATCAAAACTCGGACAGCGGGAAATTTCACGGATATGATGAACACCGGCTTTCCGGAACAGGCGGTACAGTTCACAGTCATCACGAAGCGGTGCGAAAAAGCCCAAAATGTTCATGGCGTCCGCTTTTTTGGGCAGAGGTTTTAATAGGGAATACACGGATTTGCGCACAGCAGTCATGGGCGGGTGCCGGCCATCCCGGGTCAGTGCGTACATGTAACACGGCACGACCGGTACATGTGCGGCTTCCTCCGCCCTGCGGCAGACACGCTCCATATCAGTGCCGAGCAGAGCGTCTACACAGGTGATGCACAGCATGACCGCGGACGGCTTTGTGCGGCAGGACGCACATACTTCCTGCACGGCCGCCGGTATTTTAGAAAGATGCCGACCGGTAACAATATCGGCTTCGTCCAGCAGCAGGTAAAACATGCGGTCACCGCCGCTTCCCGCTGGACCAAGTGCGATGGTGTTCCGTCCGCAGCAGCCGGGCGAAACCAGCAGCATAACCGAACCGGGAATAGCCAGCCCCGCGCGCTTGACACCGAACCCCTGCGCACCCGGTGAGTTAAACGCCAGCGTGGCGGGGGAGCTGTAAATCAAATGCTTTACGGATTGAAATTCCTGCGGAAGAGCGCCGTAGCCGCCGGACACCAGCTGTGCCGCGGTACGGTAAAATGCTTCAGCCATTTGTTTCATCCTCCAACAGCCGCTGTGCCAGCGCAAAGAATTTTTGGCTGACCGGTAGTTTTGGCCCGCCTTCCACGACGGTCTTTCCCATATCCTCAAAGTGCAGAATCTCTTTGCTGCGCGGAATATCGGCCAGTATGGGCAGACCGGCATTCTGGGCGAAGGCATGGACCTTTTCTTCCTCGTTTTCTACATTTCTGCGATTCAGCAGAATGCCGCGGACTTTGGCATAGCTGCGGTCGGCAAAATTTTGTACCGCTTTGCGTATATTCTCAGCTGCGTACAGTGCCATTTTTTCGCCGGAGGTTACAATCAGCACTTCCTCCGCGTACCCCTCACGAATCGGGGCCGCAAAACCGCCGCACACTACGTCGCCGAGTACATCGTACAGGACAACGTCCGGCCGATATGTTTCAAACAGCTTTAAATCCTTCAGCAGCTGAAACGTAGTAATAATACCGCGGCCGGCACAGCCAAGCCCCGGCGTAGGACCGCCGGTTTCAATACAGAGTATGTGATTAAAGCCCTCTTTGGCGATTTCTTCAATTTGTGTTGGTTCGCGGTCGTATTCCCGCAGGTAGTCCATAACGGGCTGTACGGGTTTGCCGCCTAATAGGTTAATTGTAGAGTCCGCCTTTGGGTCACAGCCTATTTGAATCACCCGTTTCCCAAGGGAGGCAAAGGCGGAGGCGAGGTTGCTGGTCATCGTGGATTTGCCGATACCGCCTTTGCCGTATACTGCCAGTTTTATCATAATATCCTCTTTAGCTTATGGTTTATCAGGTTTGGTGTACGCCGCTGGAAGCACCTGCCGGAAAAGGCTGTGTGCGGCAGCGGATAAAATGAAACATCGGTTGGACAGATGGGGGAAAACAGCGGGTCAGCAATGATGCCCGCGGCCTGCGGAAACAGACGAATCAGGTCATCCTCCTCCGGTGCGGTTTGGTCACCCTGTTTCAGCAGCTCCGGATCGGTTTCCAGTGTACACAGAACGTGCGCCGGTCTGCCGGTTTCCAGCTCTATGGCACAGGCCAAAGAACCTGCCGAAACGCTTTCTCCCACGACTGCCAGTCCCGCCGCATGGCCGCTGCGGTGTGTGCAGGCAGTACAGCAGCGGCCGCTTTGCGCAGCGGCTTTCAGTTCCGCCGCAAGCGCCGCGGCATACGCTTCGCCAAACGGAACGCCGACGACATAGGGTGTTCCGAAACGCCGGCGCAGAACTTTGGCGGCAGCAAGCCCACTGAAAGACACCACCAGATTGACGCTGGCACTGCCGGCCTGCGCGATTTCTTCTAATGTACTGCCCATGGCAAAGCAGGACACCAGCCGGAAGCCGTTTTGGCGCAGCCATTGTTTCATGGAGGGCACACTGCCATTTACGGAAAAGTCAAGCGGTGTTGCACCAAGGAGATTTACGGACAGGTCCGCGGACTTTTCCACGTCTGCCAGGCAGACGGTTTCCGCCAAAACACGAAACGCGTCGGAAGCGCCGACCAGATAAGAGTGCATGCCGTCCGCTCGAAAGCTGAAACAGGGAATACCGGTCCGCTTTTGCAGAAGAGAAGCAATGGCGGGAAAGTCGGTGCCGGTCATCGCAGGAATCGGTGAACTGCACAAGGCGATGAACGCGGGGTGCAACTTTGCGGAGGTTTCCGCAATATCGGTTATCAGTTTTTCGTCGTCGCCTAAGATAGCGTCCATTTCGGTCAGCCCGGAAATATAAATCATGCTCGGCATATCGTACCACCGGGGTTCGTCATGTGTTGTGTAGGTAGAGTTGCAGCCGGAGGCGTCGTGAATGACGGTCATGCCGCCCAGTTCGTACAGGGCAGAGCAGATACCGGCGTTATCAGCCGCATAAATAGGAATCATTCCCGCAGTGTGTTTCATAGACAGCATGCACACCCCAATCCTTTTTTCTGTATTACGGTACGCGTATCTTTTTTGTGGTGGTAAGCGTCCAGCATTTGTTCCGCCAGACGGGCAATGCCATCAAAGCCATACATTCCGCCGCCGGAAACGATATTTACAAAATGTGCGGTCCCGCTGAAATAGGCGGCTTTCTGTCCAATGGCCAGAATCTCGGCATTTGTTCTCGGCTGGTAAAACCGCAGCGAGGGGTGTATGGTCGCACAAATGCGCAGGGTAGGAGCGTGCTGCTGCAGCCAGTGAAAATCGGTTCCTTCTTCGTCGGAGAAACTGTCCGCATAAACCGCCGATACACAAAAGCCATGTTCCAAAAGCATACGGACAAGGCTTAACGGGCGTGGAACGGCTGTGTAATCAATGGTTACCGGCATATTGCCGATTTCACGGCGGACTTTATCCAGTGCGTCTTCGGTCTTTTGCATGATATTGGAGAAATCGGGCAGAGAAAGGCCAAGTGTGTCGGCAAGGACTTTGTAGTTTTGCAGCAGGTCTTCCCGCCGGTAGCACAGCGGCAGGTAAAGGTGCTTTTGTCCAAGGCGCTGCTGCAGGGCATCACCTGCCGCCGCAGCGGTGGGCAGGTAGGTAATATTCCATGCGCTCTCTGCCATTTGCTGATATTCGTCATAGGTTTTACATTGGGTGATATCCCGTACCCGGAATCCGGACTGCCGAAGAATCTGCAGCAGTTCACTGGACGCGTCCGTTGGCCGGTCATTGCCGATAAGGTTGACGTTTTTGAGGTCCCGTGCAGCGGGCCGCAGCAGGCTGTACAGCTGGCGGCGCATCAGCTGATCGGGTGTCAGCCCGCTTTTGCGCATGGTTGGATTCATGTAGCAGTCAGCAAAATCCACATCGGGAAAGCGGCTGCGCAGTGTGCGGAGAACCAGCGGAAAATCACACCCTACAAACTGCTGAATGCAGCTGATAAATAAGAGAACCGCCGGCGGAAGCGGGTGCAGCTTTTGCAGAATGTTCGCAACGCCGTCAATCATCAGCTGCTCCATATTGCCGCCGATAATGTCCTCTTCACACAAGGATACCCATGACATGCGGTCCATGGCGTTCATTTCCGCCGCGGTCAGAATAACGCCGCGCAGGCAGCCCTGCGCACATACAAAGATTTGATGGGCCTGCGGCAGCAGCATACCGGTGTGTACAATATTCCATGGGCCGCGTGCCGGCGGATTGTATTCCAGACCGGATGCAAACGGGGTGGGAAACTGCGCACTGCCAATCTGCATTTCGGTACAGTCGGCGGGGGCGGGGGACAAAGGTTTCAGCATAATGTTCCCCCGCAGGTGTGCAGAATGGTTTCTGTCAGTACACGGTACTGCTGTGCCATTTCGCTGTTTGGAAAAGCTTCCAGCACGGTTTTGTTCAGCGGTTCTGCCGCCTGCACGGTTTCGCTCCAGTCGAGGCTTCCCAAAAGGCCAGTGTGCAGGTCTTCGGCAAGCTCTCGGACTTTTTGGTCCTCGTCCCTGACGTTTCGACGGTTTAAAATCAGCCCACCCAGCTCGGCGTAGTTTCTGCCGTGAAAGTGCTCCACGGCCATGCCAATGTTTGCCGCTGCGTGCAGGGACATATTTTCACCGGAAGTGAGGATCAGTACTTTATCCGCATAGCCGCTGCGCATAGGCATGGTAAAGCCGCCGCAGACCACGTCACCCAGCACGTCATACAGGACGACGTCCGGTTTGTAGGTTTCGTAGGCACCTTTTTGATTCAGCTTTTCCAGTGCAGCGATAATGCCGCGGCCGGCACAGCCCTGCCCGGGCAGGGGGCCGCCCGCTTCCACACAGATAACGCCGTCGTAGCCTTCACAGACCATTGCATGCAGCGGAAAGTCATTGCCGTACTTCCGAATCAGGCTTAAAACAGTGGGGATTTTCGTGCCGCCGTGCAGGCTGGCGGTGGAATCCGCTTTGGGGTCACAGCCAATCTGCATGACGCACAGCCCTTTTTCTGCCATAGCGGCTGATAGGTTGGAAACCGTTGTGGATTTCCCAATGCCGCCCTTTCCATACACTGCCAGTTTTATCATTTTGCCGCAGTCCCCTCTTTATGACTTGGTTCCGATTTTGTGATCACATTGGAGTAAAGCGTTTTGGCACTTACGCCCGGCAGCCTTCCGATTTTTCCGGAAAGAGCGCTGATGATATCCTGCGGTGCGTCAATCACTACGCTGATGATATTCATATGCTTTTCGTGGTAAGGCAGGCCCATTCGCCCAATGATGTATGGACTGCACCCGTGCAGCAGGCTGTTAAAACGGCTGATGCTTTCCTCGTTTTCAATTATAACGGCGATAACAGCAACTCTGGTTTCCATAAGTCCTCCTTGTTATTATCCAAGAAAAAAAGACTGCGCCTTGTAAAAAGACGCAGCCAGACCATACCGGTTAAAAAGCAGAGCAGTTCCGTCCCTGCTTTGACTCGTCTTTCACCTCAAAATTATTTCGGCGTCAGAACATTTTTGGTCGTTATTTAAAAAGTTCAAAGAATAATTTTATTATACTATGCCCACAGCAGTAAATCAATCTTTTATCCTGTTTCCTTTTGAACCGGAAAACGCAAAAAGCTGCCTCAGCAATCAAGCAGGGGCAGCCTTTTGAATCGGATGACTATCGGTTTAGCCGACGATGATTTTTCCTTCCGGAAGGACACTGTCTGTGTGAATATGTCCGTGTTTAATGGATACAGCCAGGCCCAGTGATACCGGTCCTACGCGGCCGATATACATGGTCAATATAATGGCAATGCGGGAAATCGGCGAGAGCCGCGGCGTTACGCCGGCTGTCAGGCCAACGGTGCCAAACGCACTGGTGGCTTCATACAGGGCATCTACACCGTTGACATTTGGTGTAGTAGAAGTAATAATGCCGGTTACAATAAGGACGACCAGCATGCCGACACCGCAGATGGCTAATGCACGGTAAACGGTGAATTTGTCGATACGGCGATGGTGGAAAATGGCCTCCGGCTGCCCGCGGAGAACCGAGTGCACACAGCACAGCAGCACCAGCATGGTGGTTGTCTTAATGCCGCCGCCGGTAGAGCCCGGCGCCGCACCGATAAACATAAGCAGCACGGTGAAGATTTTAGTAAAGTCGTATTCTTTCGATAGGTCAACAGACGCAAAGCCGGCGGTACGCGGTGAAACAGACTGCAAAAGTGCTGCGTTCAGTTTGGCGCCAAAGTTCGGCAGGCTGGCGAGCGTGTTTTTATACTCCAGTACCATAAAGACAATAGTCCCCAGTATAATAAGGAGGATTGCCATAGATAGGACAATGCGGGAATGAAAGCCAAGGCTGTGACGGTGCTGACCGTGCAGGGTGGGCTGCAGTTTAGAGTGGCAAATATCCGCAATCACCACAAAGCCAAGACCACCGACTATAATCAGCATGTCGATTGTCAGACAGACAAGCGGGTCTGCCGCATAGGGAATCAGATTGCCATTTTCCATAACACTGCCCAAAATATCGAAGCCTGCGTTGCAGTAGGCGGAAACCGCAAGAAATACAGAAACCCAAATACCGTGTGCGCCCATCTGCGGCAGAAAACGAATCATTAGGATAAGGGCGCCAATGCCTTCACAGGAGAAGGTGAACTTCAAAATCATACGGACCAGGCTGCCGATGTCTCCGCTGTCGCCGTTGGTGTTCTCTACCGCCAGCTCCATGTTGCGCAGGCCAAGCTTTTTACGCATCAGCAGGGTAAAACCGGTGGTGAATGTCACCAGCCCTAAACCGCCGACTTGAATCAGCATCAAGATAAAGACCTGCCCGAGGGTGGTCCAGTGACGGTAAGTATCAAACAGCGTCAGGCCAGTTACACAGGTTGCCGAACCAGCGGTAAACAGGGCGTCCAGGTAAGAAGTGCTTTTTCCCGGGCGGGTGCAGGCCGGCAGGCACAGTAGCAAAGAACCGGTCAGGATAATAATTGCAAAACTGACGACAATGATACGTCCCGGTGGTTCCTTATGTAACCACATTTTTAAATTTGCCAGCATGACATAACGTACCTCCAGACTCCACTATAAATATGCTAATCACCACATTTTAGCACAAACATTGTCTTTCGTACAGTCCATTTCTTGCTTTTCTGCAAAAGCCTTTGGAGGGGTTTAGGGGAGTAGCGCGGCGAAGAGAAAAAATGCCGGAACGGCAGCCGAAACCGTTCCTCCTGTTCTGCAACAAAAGATTTTGACAAATAGGAGAAAAAGTCTTGATTTTTTAAGGAAAACGGGTACAATATATTATACACTAATTTAGTACATATTAAGTTATTAGATATGATGATTATCTTGCATTTTTGCAAAACATGAGGGGTGTTCAGGAACATGGCACAGAAATTACTGGAAGTATACGACCTGCACGCAAGTGTGGATGGAAAAAATATATTGAACGGGCTCAATCTTTCTGTTGCTCCCGGCGAAACACACGTTATTATGGGGCCAAACGGTGCCGGCAAGTCGACTTTGGGCAATGTGATTCTTGGCAACCCGGAATATCATGTGGATTCCGGTTCGATTACCTTTAATGGGGCGGACATTACACATGAGCCGACCGATGCGCGTGCCCGCCGCGGTATTTTCCTTTCTTTTCAGAGTCCGGAAGAAGTTCCCGGCGTTACTCTGGAAGATTTTTTGCGTGTCAGCAAGTCGGCCGTTACCGGAAAACCGCTGAAAGTATTTGCTTTTCAGAAAGAACTGAAAAAGACCATGGAGGCGCTGAACATGGACGCTTCCTATGCACGCCGCGACCTAAATGTGGGCTTTTCCGGCGGCGAAAAGAAGAAAGCTGAAATTTTGCAGATGCTGATGCTGCAGCCGAAGCTGGCCATTTTGGACGAAACGGATTCCGGCCTGGATGTGGACGCCGTCCGCATTGTTTCGGAGGGTATCCGCCGCTATAAGAATAAAGACAACGCGTTGCTTATCATTACGCATAATGCCAAGATTTTGGAGAACCTGACCGTTGACTATGCCCATGTGCTGGTTGACGGACGCATTGTCCGCACCGGTGGTTCGGAACTGGTGGACGAGATTGAGAATGAGGGCTTTCGCCATATGGAAGAAGGTGTCGCCGAATGAGCAGTCCGGTCAAAAAGACACAGGTGCAGGAGGTAGACCGCAGCCTGTACGATTTTAAAGATGCAGTCCATCCGTCCTATGAGGCGGATGCCGGCCTGACACCCGAGATTGTGGAACAAATCAGCCGTGAAAAGGGCGACCCCGACTGGATGCGGGACTTCCGCCTAAAATCACTGGGAATTTATAATCAGATGTCCGTGCCGGACTGGGGACCGCCTATTGACGGATTGGACATGAAAAACATTGTCACTTATGTGCGCCCCGATACCCCTATGCGCGGCAAATGGAGCGAAGTGCCGAAAGACATTAAAAATACGTTTGAGCGTCTGGGTATTCCGGAAGCAGAACGCAAGTCGCTGGCTGGTGTCGGTGCACAGTACGATTCCGAAGTGGTTTACCACAATGTCCGCAAAGAAGTTGCCGCGCAGGGCGTTGTTTACACCGATATGGAAAGTGCCCTGAAGGGCGAGTATGCGGATATGGTGCGGGAGCACTTTATGAAGCTTGTTCCGCCAACCGACCACAAGTTTGCAGCCCTGCACGGTGCCGTTTGGTCCGGCGGTTCCTTTGTTTATGTACCGCCGAAGGTTTCAGTTGAAATTCCGCTGCAGTCCTACTTCCGGCTGAACGCACCAGGCGCGGGCCAGTTTGAGCATACACTGATTATTGTGGATAAGGGCGCTTATCTGCACTTTATCGAAGGCTGCTCCGCACCGAAGTACAACGTGGCAAACCTGCACGCCGGCTGTGTGGAACTGTATGTCGCCGAGGGCGCACGCCTGCGTTACTCCACGATTGAAAACTGGTCTAAAAATATGTACAACCTCAACACCAAGCGTGCGCTGGTCGAAAAGGGCGGCACCATGGAGTGGGTTTCCGGTTCCTTTGGCTCCCACACTTCCTACCTGTACCCCATGACCGTCTTAAAGGGTGAAAATTCTCGCATGGAGTTTACGGGCATCACCTTTGCCGGCAAGGGCCAGCAGCTGGATACCGGCGCAAAGGTCGTTCATGCCGCACCGCACACCAGTTCTCATATTACGACCAAGTCCATTTCCAAGGACGGTGGCGAGTGCACTTACCGCAGCGCCGTTACCATTCAGAAAAACGCAGTGAGCAGTAAATCCTCCGTTTCCTGCGAGTCCCTTATGCTGGACAGCCGTTCCCGCTCCGATACCATTCCGGCTATGGATATACAAAATGATGACTCCGATGTGGGGCATGAGGCAAAAATCGGCCGCATCAGCGACGACGCGGTGTTTTACCTGATGAGCCGCGGCATCAGCGAGGAAGACGCACGCTCCATGATTGTCAGCGGCTTTGCGGAACCAATTGCAAAGGAACTGCCGGTGGAGTACGCGGTGGAAATGAACAACCTTATCAAGCTGGAAATGGATGGCAGCATCGGCTGAAAACGCACGTGAATTTTCTGGCTGAACTGCGGTACAGCGGAACTTTGGAGGAACACAATGGAACAGCAGCTTAATCATATCAATACACTTCCGGCGCTGACATGGAACTGGCTGAAGGTCAACCGCTCTGCCTTTCTGGCACAGCGTCCGGAAAAAGCCGCTCCGGCTGAAATGCCGCCGGCGTTTGCAGAAATAGAAACCGGTATGGGAAAAGAAGCAGCAGACTTTGCCGCGCAGTACTGCACGGATTATCACACCGTGGATGTACCGGAAAATGCAGAAGAAAAAGATGCCGAGACTTTTCAGTATGTACTGTCTGCTGAAAAGCCGGTGGTTGATGTTAACTTGATTCATGCCCGCAAGGGCAGCCGAGTAACCGTGCTGGAGTCCTATACAGCGGGCGATAACACAGCCTGTTTTCACGGTGGCCTGACGAAGATTTTGGCCGATGAGGGTGCCGAAGTGCGCCTGGTGCAGGTGCAGCTTTTAAGCGACACCAGCCGCCACTTTAATGATGTAGGTATACGGCTGGGGGACAACGCCCATGTAGAAGTGATACAGGCTGAGCTGGGCGGTGCGCGCGCTTTCTCCGGCTGCCTGGCACTGCTGCAGGGCTACCGCAGCAACTTTAATGCGAACACCGTCTATTTCGGCGATGAAAAGCGCAAGCTTGATTTCAACTACATTGCCCGTCACACCGGCCGCAAAACGACCAGTGAAATGCATGCGGCAGGTGCTCTGCTGGGGCAGAGTGACAAAATTTACCGCGGCACCATTGACTTTATCCACGGTGCTTCCGGTTCTGTCGGCCACGAGGCCGAAGAAACACTGCTCTTCAGCCCACAGGCACGCAACCGCACAGTGCCGCTGATTCTGTGCAGTGAGGAAGATGTGGATGGCCAGCACGCCGCAACCATTGGCCGCATCAATGCGGCACGGCTTTTTTACCTCAAATCCCGCGGCCTGACAGAGGCACAAGCCAAACAGCTGATTATAGAAGCACAGTTTGCGCCAGTTATCAGCAAGGTGCCGGACGCGGCTCTACAGGAAGCGGTAAGGGAATACTTGGGAAGGAGAATGCAACTTGACTGACGAAATCATTGCACAGTTCCCACTTCTGCAGAAACAGCAGGACGGCAAACGGATGGTCTATTTGGATAGCGGCGCAACTTCCCAGCGTCCGCAGGCCGTGCTGGATGCGGTCAGTCGCTTTTACAAGGAAGACAACGCCAATCCCCACCGCGGCGTTTATGCACTGGGGGAACGGGCCACTGCGGCATACGAATCCGCTCGTGACACCGTAGCGGAATTTCTGCATGCCAAGCGGGAAGAAGTCATTTTCACCCGCAACGCGACAGAAGCGCTGAACCTGGTCGCATACAGCTGGGGTCTGCATAACCTGAAAGCAGGGGACCGCGTAGTTGTCTCCATCCTGGAACACCACAGCAACTTAATTCCGTGGCAGCAGGTCTGCCGCGCGACCGGTGCTGAGCTGACTTTCCTGTATACTGACCAGCGGGGCGTTATTTCAGATGAAGAAATCGAAAAAAAAATCACCAAAGGTGTAAAATTAGTGGCCATTACACACGTTTCCAACGTGCTGGGGCTGGTTTCACCGGTACAGAAAGTGGTTGACCGGGCACACGCAGTGAATGCTGTCTGTGTACTGGACGCTGCACAGAGTGCGCCGCATCTGCAGCTGGACGTCACAAAGCTGGGTGTTGATTTTCTGGCTTTTTCCGGTCATAAGCTGTAT
Source organism: Caproicibacterium sp. XB2 (assembly GCF_044880635.1). Lineage (NCBI taxonomy): Bacteria > Bacillati > Bacillota > Clostridia > Eubacteriales > Oscillospiraceae > Caproicibacterium > Caproicibacterium sp. XB2. Next base: position 332,449 of record NZ_CP173227.1, read on the forward strand.
GCCCCGCTTGGAATCGGCGTACTGTGGGGACGGAAAGAACTGCTGGACGATATGCCGCCGTTCTTAACCGGCGGCGACATGATTGAGTCTGTGCGGGAACAGGACGCCACATGGGCCGAACTGCCGCAGAAGTTTGAAGCCGGTACCCAAAATGCCGGCGGCGCGGTCGGTTTGGCGGCGGCCATTCACTGGATGCAGGGTGTTGGCTATGACACCATTGCACGTAGGGAAAACGACGTGTATCAGTATGCATGGCAGGTACTGTCCCAGCTGCCGCACGTTACATTGTACGGCACAGCACAGGGGCAGCACTGCGGAGCTATCTCCTTTAATGTGGAGGATGTCCATCCACATGATGTTGCGACAATTCTGGACGCGGACGCGGTTTGTGTGCGCGCGGGACATCACTGCGCACAGCCGCTGCTGCATCATTTGGGGCTGAATTCCTGCTGCCGGGCAAGCTTCGCCGTATACAACACCCGTGAGGATGTGGACGCACTGGCAGCAAGTTTACAAAAAGTGAGGAAATGGTTAGGCTATGGGTCTTGAACAAATTTATACACAGATTATAACAGAGAACAGCCGCTCCACCGAGCATAAGTATCAGGTGCAGGGCCCTACCCAGGTTGTAGAGGGTGTGAACCCTTCCTGCGGGGACGACATAACCCTGCAGCTGCGGGTGAAGGACGGCGTCATTGAGGATGCAGCGTTTTTGGGTGACGGCTGTGCTATTTCACAGGCTTCCGCGTCCATTATGATTGACCTTATCAAAGGGAAAACGCTGGAAGAGGCACAGCATTTATCCGAAGTATTCCTCGGTATGATTAAAGGAACCGTGAAAGATGAAGACCAGCTGGACCAGCTGGAAGATGCACAGGCCTTTAAGGATATTTCTCATATGCCAGCACGCGTAAAGTGCGCGGTGCTGGGCTGGCACACGCTTCAGGACGCTGTTGCCAAGGCAGATAAATCCACAAAAGCTGCTGCCAAATAAATTTTTTATAAAAACAGCAAAAAGCACGGCTGCTTTTTGCTACCACCGGTGCGGGGAAGTTCCCTGTGCCGGCTTTTGTTTGTCTTTAAAATATGCTATACTTTTTTATATTGCAGAAATAGGTAGGAGGAAAAACATGAAACAAACCCCGTATGTGCTCGGCGTAGCGGGAGGGACAGGCTCTGGAAAGACAACATTGGCCAATCATCTGTTGGAGGCATTCCCGGAAGAGGCACTGATTCTCTCGTATGACTATTATTATCTTCCGCACGATGAGATGCCGTTGGAAGAGCGCAAAAAACTGAACTATGACCACCCAAATGCATTTGAAACGGACCTGATGATTCGTGATGTGCAGAAGTTGCGTGCGTACTGTCCTATTGACCGGCCGGTTTACTCGTTTGTTACGCATACCCGGCTGCCGCAAACCGTGCACGTGGAGCCAAAGCCGCTGATTATCCTGGAGGGCATTTTGCTGTTTGAAAACCAGGCACTGCTGGACCTGATGGACATGAAAGTGTATGTGGACACCGACGCGGACATTCGGCTGATTCGCCGATTGGAGCGTGACGTGAAAGAGCGCGGCCGCAGCCTTGATTCCGTTATCAGTCAGTATATAAATACAGTCAAGCCTATGCATGAGCAGTTTGTAGAGCCCAGCAAGAAAAAGGCAGACATTATTATTCCAGACGGCGGAGAAAATCAGGTGGCCCTGCAGATGCTGACCGACCGGCTGGAAGCCGAACTGCACCGCTCCGCCGTGTAAAAAATAATCCGCACACCTCCAGTGACTGGCCCGTCACACCGCGGGTTCTATACTGGACACCCAAATTTTTGTATAAACGTTATCATACGCCGCTGATGATTACCGAAAACGGTGCAAACCTTAACAAACAGCGGCCCTGCTTTCCAAACCGGAGAGTAGGGCCGCTGTTTGTTATTGGTTTTATACCGTTCGGCGCACAAGAATGGCTTTCATGTTGGAAGACTGATTTTGTGCGTTGACAATCAGTGATTTTTCTGCTTCTGTGCAGCCAATCAAAATTTTTATTTCCGAGTCGCGCTTCAGAAGGTCAATGGTACACAAGATAGCGTCTGCCTGGCGGTGCAGTTCGCTGCCGATCCAGACATCGATGCCGCTGCCATCCATGGAAGCAGTGCCCTTTAAATAGCCATAGTCGGCGGGATAAACAAAGTCGGGCCAATGCGGGTGAACACTGCCTTTTGGCCGGTCAACTACAATTTCTGATTCTGCCAGCAGCGTGTTCACCGCATTCCAAAAGTCAGCATCTGTTTTCATACGTTCCATTCCTTCTCTTAAAGATTTGCCGCGCCGATGATGCCGGCGTCATTTCCAAGTGCGGCGGTGCGAATCTGCGGCAGGAAAGACGCTGCCCCGCCAAAGGCGTTCTGCCGAACCAGCTTTTCCAGCGGGTCCGTCAGATAGGCGCCTTCTTTGCTGATGCCGCCCGACAGCAGAACCATTTCCGGCCGGAAAATGTTGACGGCATTTGTAATGCCCGCAGCCAAATAGGCAATATACTGTTTTACCACACGCTGTCCAGCAGCATCCCCGCTGCGGGCGGCAGTGAACGGAATGCGCCCGTCCATGCGGGAAAGGTCACCTTCGCACAGCTTTGCCAGCAGGGAATTCGGCTGGGTTTCCGCCGCTTTTTTCGCCTGCCGAATCAGTGCGGTCGCAGAAGCGTAGCTTTCCAGGCAGCCGCGCCGTCCGCAGGTGCAGCGCTCTCCGTCCATGACCAGCAGGGTGTGGCCGAATTCGGCACCGCCGGGGCCGCTGCCTTCAAACAGCCTGCCGTCCAAAACAATGCCGCTGCCGACACCGGTGCCAAGGGTTAAGAGAACAACATTTTTACAGTTCTTTGCCGCGCCGGCACGCACTTCCCCCAGCGTGGCACAGTTGGCATCGTTGCTGATGTGTACTGGAAGGGAAAAAGCTTTCTGCAAGGCTTGCGCGAGGGGAACATCTTTCCAGTGCAGATTGTTGGAGTAGACGACTGTACCGCTTTGGGCATCTATCGTTCCCGGACAGCCGACACCCAAGGAAAGACATTCTTTTTCGGTGTGCCCCGCGTCCTGCAGGGCCAGCTGTGCTGCTTTGACAATGTCCTGCGCAACAGTCTGCCAGGGACGGCCGGCATCGGTTGGCACGGCGGCGCGGCCGATGATTTCATTTTCCTGATTTACGGTGCCAGCTTTAATACTGGTGCCGCCGATATCGATACCCAGCCGGCGGCTGGCAGCCGGTGATGTAGAGTGATTGGACATTTTGCAGCCTCCCTGTTTGTTATTCTGTGGCCGGAGGTACGGTGGTGCGGATGATTTCACAGTGGCCGGTTACGCTGTACACGCCGCTGTCTGCGGGCAGGAACAGGCTGTCACCCTGCTGGAAGGTGACAGTTTCGTTTCCGCAGGTCACACTGCCTTCTCCTTTTGTTACCAGCAGGGAGTGGAACGTACTGCCGTCCGTGCGGGCTGTTAGGGTGGAACCGTTTAGTTTCAGCAGGTCCGTTACAAAGGAGTCACAGCAGCCGAGATGACCGCCAAAGTCATAGTCTGTACGTGGTGGCGTCAGCCGGGTGACATCCAGTGCCTTTTGAACGTGCAGCTGACGCGGCTTGCCGTCGGTGCCCAGACGGTTGTAGTCGAACACGCGGTAAGTTATGTTGGAATTCTGCTGGATTTCAGCAATGACAATGCCCTTGCCAATGGCGTGAATGGTGCCGGACTCAATGAAGAACACGCTGCCTGGCTTTACCGACGCGGCGTTCAATACTTCGGTCAGTGTACCGTTTTGGATACGGGTGCGGAATTCCTCTTTGGTGATTTCCTTCTGGAAACCGTAGTACAAAAATGCGCCGGGATCGCAGTCCACAACATACCACATCTCAGTTTTGCCAAACTGTCCCTCGTTTTTCAGCGCGTAGGCGTTGTCGGGGTGAACCTGAATCGACAGGTCCCGCTTGGCATCAATCAGCTTAATCAGAACTGGAAAGTCACGGAAGCGGGCACAGTTGATACCGGCAGCGGCAGGCACAGCCTGCAAATATTCCGGCAGCGTTTTTCCCGCATACGGCCCATCTGCAACGGTGCTGGGGCCGTCCGGATGGCAGGAAAGTTCCCACGTTTCAGCCAAAATGTCTCCATCAAAATGCTTATGGTAGTCAGCTTTCAGCTTTTGGCCGCCCCACAGGTAAGATTTACAGGCAGGGTTCAGTTTTATAATAGACACTTCTTATGCCTTCTCTTTTCCAAAGTTTTCAATTATCTGGGACATGGCTTTGCGGTAGGATTTACAGGAAGCGTCTGCGGCCTGCATGGTCGGTGCCACAGCGGCACAGTACAGTTTCAGCTTGGGTTCCGTGCCGGAGGGGCGCACTGTCAGGCAGGTGCCATCGTCCAGCACATACTGCAGTACATCGCTGCTGGGCAGGTTCGGGAACTGCGCCGGTTTTCCAGGCGCCTGCAGGTAATCTTTAACCAGTGCGACCGCATGGCCGCACAGTTCTTTTGGCGGATTTTTCCGCAGATAAGTCATAAAGTCCTGCATGATATGGAAGCCGGTTTCTCCCTCAAACGCGAAGGAGTCCAAACTGTTCTTATAGCAGCCGTAGGTTTGATACAGTGCGTTCATGGCATCCAGCAGGGACATTCCTTTTGCCTTGTAGTCCGCGGCCATATCGCACAGCAGCAGGCAGGCATTTACCGCATCTTTGTCCCGCACGTGGGTACCGGAAAGATAGCCGTAGCTTTCCTCAAAGCCAAAGATGTAGCGGTCCGCTTCACCGGCTTTTTCAAGAAAACCAATCTGTTCGCCGATATATTTGAATCCGGTCAGAACATCACGCAGCTCTACGCCGTAATGCTCCGCAACTTTCGTGGCCATTTCCGTGGTGACGATGGTTTTGACAGCAACCGGATTTTTTGGCATTTGGTTGAGTGCCAAACGGCGGCGGCACACATAATCCAGCAGGAGGACACCCACTTCATTGCCGGATAAAAGCTGGCAGGTATCTCCATGACGCACCGCAATGCCCATTCGGTCACAGTCGGGGTCCGTTGCCAGTAGCAGGTCAGCTTTTTGTGTGCAGCACAGTTTGATGCCCTCCGCCATTGCCTCGGGAATTTCCGGATTCGGGTACGGACAGGTGGGGAAGTTGCCGTCCGGTTTTTCCTGTGCGGGTACGACGGTAATGTCCTGATAGCCGGCACGCTTCAATACAGTGGTAACCGGAACCAGACCAGTGCCGTTCAGCGGAGAGTAGATGAGTTTCAGCGGCGCCGGTACACGGCTTTCCAGCCGCTGTGCCAGCACTGCCTGATAAAAGTCCTCAAAAACACTCTGAGGGACTTCCTGTACAGTTGTGCTGCTGCCGTTCGGCAGTGCATCAAAGTAACCGATGGACTGAATGCAGGCGGTGATTTCTTCGGCCGCACGGGTGGTAATCTGGCAGCCGTCCGGGCCGTATACTTTATAGCCGTTGTATTTGGCGGGATTGTGGCTCGCGGTAATCATGATACCAGCGGAACAGTGCAGCCGGCGTACCGCGAAGGACAGCGCCGGCGTCGGCATTAGCTGCGGGTACAGGTAAACTTTCACACCGCAGGCGGCAAAGGTGCGTGCGGCCTCTTCGGCAAAGCGGCGGGACTTAATACGGCTGTCATAGGAAATGGCGGCACTTGGTTTTTCCTGTGTCTGCAGCCATTTGGCAATGCCGCGGGTGGCACGGCGCACAGTATAGATGTTCATTCGGTTGGTGCCAGCGCCAATCACGCCGCGCAAACCGCCGGTGCCAAAGGCGAGGTCACGGTAAAAGCGGTCCTCTATTTCGTCGGGCTTTGTTTTCACGGCGGCCAGTTCTGCCGGAATGTCCGGGTCCTCAGCGGCTTTTTCTGCCCACTGCCGGTACTTGTCCTGAATATCCAAAGTAATCCCTCCATTTAGCCAAAATAATAGATATTTACTTAATGTATGGTGACGATGTTGGAAAAGGCTGTCAATCACACAATCTTGATAATTATATCATTTTGTTGGTCGGTTCGCAATTTTGGCGTGCAGATGAAAATTCAGCTGGATGAACACGTATGAACGTGCTTAAATAATAGAAAAGTTACTTTACCGGACTAACCTTTAAGAAGAGGAATTCGTGCGTATGCCGATTTATCATTTTTCATCATTTGTCCATAGGAAACACTGAAACGTCTTGGCTGCAGATTAGACGGCTGCCAGTGGCCGCTGTTTGTGCGGGAAATTGTGTGTATCTATGTGGAAAAAGAAAAAAGTCCTGATAACGCAGTTTGGTACATATCATATCTCTTATCCGTTGGCAAAAGGTGTACAAAAGATGCATACTAAAAGTGCAAATTTATGGAAAAACCTTATCGTTAATTGCTGCTTTTTCATCACTTATCGATTTACCCTTGAAAGCGGTATCATTATCCATTACACTAGTATTTGTTATTCCATCTCAGTTGTTTGTTTACAAAAAGCTGTATAGAACTCCTATAGACAAATTAGGGGCTGTACGGTGTTGACGCCGGGAAATATGATAAGGTCATCTACTGGTTTCAAATGGATTGTGCAGTCAAAAATATAAAAGATTACCCGTCTTTTTCTTCCTTTCTTTTTACATTGCGTGCAGTATTTTGCAGATAGCCCCTGCAGGATATGTCAATCGCATGTATGCACAGTCGCTGATTTTCACTTGGCCCGGCAAATATAAAAGAGGGACAGCTGTCCGTACCAGCTGTCCCTCTTTTATATTAGAAAATCTGCCACAGTGCAGCAAAGTAGGGCGGAAGGTCTGTGCCGCCCCCAAAGTCATGCACGCTTCCGGTAATCAAATCACGCGCACGGCCTGCACCAGCATCAAAGTCAACATGTACAGGCGTGTCGCCGGCATTGACGGCGACCAGTACGCGGTCCGTTTCTGTTTTGCGTTCAAAAATGCAGTATTGGTTCTGCAGCACCAAACTGCGGAAGCTGCCATAGCGGAGAGCGTCACTTTCACGATGTGCGTGGGCGCAGGCGGCAATCCAATTGGTCAGCTCGTTTTCCTGCGGGGAGTCAAAGCAGACACGCAGGGCGGGGTCACCGTCCTCTTTGCGTCCCTTGGCACCCCACTCACTGCCATAATAAATGCACGGAATACCCGGCATACCGAACAGGACAGCATAAATAAGCGGCAAATGTTTTGGATTGGTTAGAATAGATGCAATCCGTGTTACATCGTGGTTATCAACAAAGGAAAGCGGGTGGGTGCCGCGGTAAAGTGCCCAGTCTTCCGGACCAAACTGCCGTAACAGAGAGTGAACAATTTCAAACAGATTGAGACTGTTGAAACTGGAGTACAGACCCTTGTAGCATTCATAATTTGTCACGCTGTGGCACATTTGCTCGTTCATTGTCTGGCGGTAGTTGCCGCCCAAAACTTCTCCCAACAGGAAAAAGTCCGGTTTACAGCCGAAAGTAAAGCTGTGCAGCTGCTTTAAAAAGTCACGGTCCAGCAGATAGGCTACATCCAGACGCAGGCCATCAATGTCGAACGCGTCTATCCATTCCCGCGCACACGAAAGCAGATACTGCACGACCGCCGGATTCTGCAGGTTCAGCTTTACCAATTCATAGTGGCCTTCCCAGCCCTCGTACCATAGTCCATCATTATAGCCGTTGTTTCCGCCAAACTGAATATAGAACCAGTCCCTATAAGCGGAGCATTCCCGATTTTGCAGGACATCCTGAAAGGCCCAGAAACCACGGCCCACATGATTGAAGACACCATCAAGAACCACGCGGATGCCGGCCTTGTGCAGTGCCGTGCAGACTGCAGCAAAGTCCTCATTTGTGCCGAGCCGGCAGTCAATCTTGCGGTAGTCGCGTGTATCGTAGCCGTGTGCATCACTGTCAAAGACCGGGCCAAAATAAACCGCATTGCACCCGAGCTTTTGGATATGAGGAATCCAGTTGAGAACTTTCCGGATACGAGGCTTTGTAATGCCGTCGTTTTTCAGAGGAGCGCCGCAGAAACCCAGCGGATAGATTTGGTAAAAAACAGAGTCGTATGCCCACATAGAAATTCCCTCCAATTTATAGTAATGATGCTGCCGCAGATAAAGACAGGCGGTATTGTCTGCATTATAGCATTCACAGCCGTGTGTTACAAACAAAGTTAACCGAAAAAAGGCTTCTGCAGGTTTTTCTGCAGAAGCCATTGGATTATTGTTTACTTTTTTCGTCTTTCAGGTATTTTTCGGTATGCTCCTGAATTTTTTGAAAGGTGGTGTCGCTTAGGTCATGCTCTATCCGGCAGGCATCTGCGGCCGCGGTCTCGTCGTCAACACCTAGGTAAACCAGAAGTCTGGTCAGCACCTTATGTCGGGTATAAATACGCTGCGCAATGGCCAGCCCTGCGTCGGTCAGGCTGATGAACCCTTCCCGGTCCATTGTAATGTATCCATTTTCCCTTAGGTGTTTCATAGCCACACTGATGCTAGGCTTGGAGTAGCCGGTTTTATTGACAACGTCAATCGACCGCACCATGCCCTGCTTCTCTTTCAGCATTAGGATAGATTCCAGATAATCTTCTGCCGATTCATGAATTTTCATAAAAACTGCCTCCAATATCAAGAGTAACATAAATGCAAAAAAAGTCAAGATAATCTGCAGCGGTGCGCCGATTATGTGTTCCTCGATTGAAGACTGGCGAAATGAATATAACGACCTTCGGCCTTACAATTCTCTGGATAATTTGACACCGGAAGAATACGCTATGAAAATTTTCGAGAATGTGCTGAAGGATTCGCTTTAACTTTTTCTGATTAAAGAAATATAACAGCAGATTCAAGTGGTGGAATGCGCTATCATTTTATTCTGAAAAGTGGACGGAAGCTTATTTAGACAAATGAATCATATTCTGGCACTCGGCCTGCATATCTTTCAGTGCCTGTGCTGGTGTTACGGTACCCGCTGCGGCGGCATTTAAATGTTTTCCGACAATATCCTGAAGTTCAGCATACTGCGAAATAACTGGAGGAGCTACAGAATAATCAAGGCTTTTAAAAACAGCCTGACGATTTGCCGGAGGTGTTTTGGCTGTGTATTGTGCAATGATGGATTTATCATTGACGGGTGGCAATTCCCAACCTGCATCCAGACGTATCTGAGTAGCCTCTTTGTTTGATGAAATAAAGGCAATAAATTTTGCTGCCTCATCAGCCACTTTGCTGTTTTTATTGATAACATAACCGTTAGAGAAAAAGTGTGTGGCTTTTTGTTTATGGCCTGGTTCTACGGTAACATCCCATTTAAATTTGCAGTCACGTGCGAAATCTGGGAAAGCCCAACAACCGGTAACAATCATACCGAGACGTCCGGATTTGAACAGATCCCAATCAGCGTTAGATACGCGCTCAAGTTGTGTAGGAGTAGGCATTACGTTACTTTTGTTCTGCATATCTACCATATACTGCAAAGCTTCCACATTAGTCGGGGTATCCATTGTGAAAGATTTTCCGTCAGCGCTGATCAGACTCCCGCCATTTTGCTTGGAAACTTTGTAAAATTCGTTGTAGGAAAGTGGATGATAATAACCATAAATATCTTTTCCAAGTGCGCGTATTTTTTTGGCGGCATTCATGGCATCTTCCCATTTCCAATCATCGGTTGGATAGGCGATTTTTGCTTTGTCAAACAAATCCTTATTATAAATCAGCAACGCGGTGGAAAAGCTGTCCGGGACGCCATATTGCTTTCCATCGGTATTGAAAGATTTCAGAGCTGTCTGATTATATATGGAGGTGTCAATACCCTGTGACTTAATGATATCGTTCAGCGGCATAAGAGCGCCTTTTTTAGCGTAGGAAACAAAATTTTCATAGTTTAGCTCAAACACATCCGCAGCTTGGCCACCTGCGACCTTGGTTGTCAGTTGAGTGAAATAATCGTTATAACCATAAGACTGCATCCGAATGGTAACATTCGGATGTTTCTTTTTGTAGGCGTCAATCATTTTTTGCAGATACTTTTCATTGTCACCAGATCCAGAAAATTGGTCAAAGGTAATGACGACTGGTTTGGTGGATGCGGAATCTGCGCTGTTAGATGCCGTACTTGAGGCGGGTGCGGTAGAGCAGGCACTGATAGTAAGCATCGAGGCCAAAACAAGGCTAACAATGGATAGTCGTTTTTTCAAGGTAATTCCTCCCAATCTGATTTATGCTAATTTTTGGGCGCTTTTCATTTACAACAATTACAACAATATAAATGAAAAGGGCAGCAGCCATTGTTTACCCTTTTACAAAGGTTGCACATGCTTTGCCAGCGTGCGACCTTTTTTATATCACCTCCTTTTCCGCAGAATCGTTCAAATCCTTTACGGAGCCACGTTCTATGATGTTCACGGGCATGATTTCCTCTTGCTTTGTAAGTTTTGGATTTTGAATACTGTTGAACAGTAAATCCATGGCCCGCTCACCCTTACGGGATATATCTTGATGCACGGTGGTTAATCCGGGCGTCAAATACTTTGTAATTTGCAGATCATCGAAACCTATAATAGAAATATCGTCGGGTACATGAATCCCATGTTCATAAAAGGCTTTCATGGCACTGATTGCGAGAATGTCAGCTGTCGTTACCACAGCTGTGGCTTTTATATCCGATTTACATAATGCTTCCGCAAGTTTAATACCATCTTCATAATCAATTTTTCCTTCAAATACATTTTTTGTGTTAAAGGTAAGCCCTTGCTCTTCCATTGCCTCACGATAACCCTGCAAGCGCTGTTTCATAACACCGTTTTCTTTTATCTCACCGCAAAAGAATGCAATATTGCGGTGGCCATGGTCAATCATATATTTTGTGGCGAGGTAACTGCCATAGGCATCGTCAATGCGGATACTATGGTAGTAATGGTCATTGCAGTAACTATCCACCAACACAATTGGAATTTGGGACTCTTTCATTTCCTGATAAAAACTGTTGGGATATATTCCAATAACGATGATACCATCGAGGTTGCGTTCTTTGGCAAGTGTCAAATAATTTTCATTGGTATCTGACGCTGAAATCAAAACATGGTAGCCCCGCAATCGCGCACGGTACTCGATACTGCTTACAATTTCACTGTAAAAATTATTTTCAAACATCAGACGGTTGCCTTTTTCCGTCTGTGGCACTACTACACCAATCAGTTTCGAATTACCGGCAATCAAGCTGCGAGCGGATAAATCGGGCACGTAGTCAAGTTCCGAGACTGTATTCCAAACACGTTGTTTGGTGTTCTCGGAAATAGATTTTTTATTGTTAAGTACATAGGATACCGTGGCAGGAGAGACCCCTGCTTTTTGGGCCACTTCTTTAATTGTAACTTTGTTTTTCATATTCATTCGCCTCATTTAATCGGTTAAACATTCAACAGCTCTATAATAGCGGCTGCTATAGATAAAGTCAAGTAATTTAGTACAAAAATATTCATATACAATAAAAACTATTGACATATTATGATTTTTGAGATATATTTTACTTGAAATCTATTGAAACGATTAAACAATTAAAGGAGGATTATATTTGATACATGCAAGGAATATGCCAGTTGGGAATCAAGTGGTTTCCCTGCCACAGATTCAGGAAACAACAGCTGGAATACAGGATTTGACCTTTTTACACATGGGATACAAAGGATTGATTGATATTCGAGGGGATGAAAATGAGCCGCTTATCCATCCTTTTTTACAGATAGGCGATACGCAAATTCCATTTAAATCCCTTGTGTGGAACCGGTTGGGAAATTGGATTCCCTGTTTTTCTTTCCAGACAGAGGAGCTGACTTTGCGCGGAATTATTCTCACGCCCGTAGAAGAACGCGGGTTTTTAGTGAAGCTTGAAATTACCAATCGCTCATCAAAACCAGTAAATTTTACTTATGGTTTATGCGGGCGCTGGGCGTCAAGCTGGCACTGCGTTAATGAGGACAAAATGCTTAGCGGAGAAAAACATTGTTATCAAAGCAAGTGGAATCATGGCATTGTATTTGATATGCGCTGTGGTACACCAATGTTTGCCTTTGCGCCTATGGCAGATCAAGAGTGCAAATCAACCTTTGAAACAACTAAAGATATGGTCGATTACCGTTTGGCTCGATCGGAATCATTGGCGACGGGGCAAAATTGTTCGTTGACAGTGTATTGGGGAATTGGTTTTGAGGAAGTGGCCGCTGTAACCAGCGCGAAAGAAATGTTGCGGCAGGGCTATGATTACGAATTAAGCCGGACTCTAAATTGGCTTGATGAACGCACATTGAAGTTTAAAGACGAAAAACTTACCAGACTATACAATACAAACTTGTTTTTTTGCATTTTCTTTTCTACAGGCATTACGTTAGATACAGAAGAATTGGTGCTTGTCACTAGCCGTAGCCCACGCTATTACGTAAGTGCGGCCTATTGGGATCGCGACAGCCTATTATGGAGTTTTCCCACAGTTTTGGATGCCGACCATAACCTGGCATATGACATGCTGTTATATGTTTTTGGCCGCCAGCAAAGAAATTTTGGGATTCATTCACGATACATAGACGGCACTGTGCTGGAGCCAGGTTTTGAACTCGATGAGCTGATGGCGCCGGTGCTTGCGCTCGAACGGTATGTGGACTCGACAGGTGACAGGAGCATATTGAAAAAACCTGATGTAAGAGATGGAGTCAGTAGAATTCTGGATTGTCTGAAAAAGCACCGGCATGCAGCAGTAGCTTTGTACAATACGTTTCTGCAGCCTACGGATGACGAACATGTCTATCCATATCTCACATATGACAATGTTTTGGTATGGAAAGGAATGCGCGCGTTGGCACACTTGTATCCCGATTATAGAGAACTGGAACAAACTGCCCAGAAAATCAAATCGGCAATTGAGATGTACTGTGTCAAAGAGGAAAACGGAAAACGCTTTTATGCGTGGTCGGTAGATTTAAACGGTAATTATGACATCTATGATGAACCGCCCGGCAGTTTACAGCTCCTTCCGTATATCGGATTCTGTACGGTAGACGATGAAGTATATCAGAATACCGTCAACATGATACGCTCTCCCCGATATCAGTATAGCTTTTCTGAAAGCCGGTTTGCGGAAATCGGATGTCCTCACGCACCACACCCGTGGATTCTCAGCGTCGCGAACAGTCTTCTGTGTGGGCGTGCAGCACACTGTGCGAAATTTTTGCACGATGTCAAAATGGACGATTTGATTGCTTGCGAGAGTGTGGATGAGAATACCGGGGAATGCACTACTGGCGCAGCGTTTGCAACATGCGCGGGATTTTTATGCCATGCGATGAAGGAAAGTAAGGAAGGATTGGATCAGGTCTATGAGGAATGATGTGAAACTTGACAAATGGAGTATATCAGCGGAAAGCAAAGGCTGGACCGATGATTTTCTGGAAAGCGTTTTTTTTACTGGAAACGGCCGAATGGGTGCGCGCGGCCATCTTACCTTTGAGCCTCATGCGCGGCCTGAGAAAACAGGGTTGTTTATTGCCGGAATATTTGGTGAATTGAAATCAGGAATTACTGATTTTGTGAATTTGCCCACTCCGCTTTACGCATGGGTAAACATAGATGGCCACACAATATGCGAGGATGATGTGCATGTCTATCGCACACTCGATTTACACAATGGACTGTTTACGGCGGAATACGTTCTCCATTGTGCCGGAAAATCTCTTCAGGTCCGCGAAGAACGTTTTTTTTCGCTATCCAATACAGGATTGCTGGTACAAAGGGTCACATTGACGCCCTGTGAAAAAATGGATTTGGAACTTTTCAGCGGAGTTCATACCAATTGCTGCAACCTTCCAATTCCAGATGATCAGACGCAGGAAAACACGCAAACCGTACAGTTAACTGAAGTAAGACAAAAAGAATTTTCTGATAATGGCTTTTCGCTGCATTTGCTTACCAAAGGTACCAAAATTAAAATCAGCGAAAACATGACGTATCATATGGAAAATCTACAGTGCCGCAGTACTTTTGAAAATGACAAAGGCACAGGATTCGTTTTTGCCGGCTCGGTATCCGCAAAAGTACCTTTTGTGATAGAGCAGTGTGTATTTCTATCTACCAGTCGTGACAAAGACCCTCGCATACATAAAGTGGGCTCAGATTGGAATTTTGATACGCTTTTGTGGGAGAGTGAATCGGCGTGGTCGCAGCGTTGGCAATCAGCAAACATTGAAGTCGAGGGCGACAGGCAGGCTGATGCCGCCCTGCGTTATGTGATCTTTGAGTTGATTGCCAACAATTCAGCAAAAGACTTTTCGGTAAATATCGGTGCCCGCGGCCTGACCCATACCCGGTACAAAGGATGCTATTTTTGGGACACTGATATGTTTATGATGCCGTTCTACCTTTATACGGCTCCGGAAGCGGCTCGAAATCTAATGCAGTACCGCACGGATGCGTTGCCGCAGGCAAAAAAGCACGCTCAAGAGATGAACTGCCTCGGGGCACGTTATCCTTGGATGGCTGCTTATGATGGAAGCGAACAATGCGAAAGTTGGGATATTGGCGCTTCGGAACTTCATGTGACAGCGGATGTCGTGCATGCGCTCAACCAATATGTGCAGACGACAGGCGATGAGGAATTTTACATACATGAAGCGGCAGAGGTTTATATTGAGACGGCGCGATTCTGGCAGAGCCGCTATACGCCGGAATCCGGAACCGGAAAAGTCAACTTACTGTTCTGAAAAGGGCCAGACGAGTACTGCGGCATCACCAGCAACAATCTGTATACCAATGTGCTGGTAAAAGAAAATTTGAAACTTGCTAAGGATGCAGCGGACTATCTGTACCAACATGACAGGCCTGTCTATCTTCGCCTTGGAATCACGGCAGAAGAAGTGGAATGTTGGAACAAGCTGGAACATTCCATCAAGTTACCCAAAGACCCAGTTTCAGGACATTGGCGGCAGGACGACACCTTCCATCTGCTGGAGCCAATTCAGCTTTCCAATTTAAAACAGGGGGATGCAGCCAGTTACAAATGTGTTTGCTTTGATCGCCTACAACGATATCGGGTCATCAAGCAGGCGGATGTGTTGCTGTTGATGAGCCGCCTGCCAAACATGTTCACATCTAAGGAAAAACTGGCTGCATGGAAAGACTTTGAACCGCTGTGCCTACATGACTCTACCCTGAGCTTTGCCTCGCATGCGCTGTTTGCGGCGCAGAACGGTCTTATGGACGCAGCACAGTCTTACTTCGGGAAAGCCGCTTTTCTGGACCTTCGTAATGTAATGGGGAATACAGGAACAGAGGGATTGCATCTTGCCTGTCTTGGAGAAACCTGGCAGGCAGCGGTCATTGGATTTGGCGGTTTATCTTTTCGAAACGGGGTTCCCGAATTGAAGCCGCACTTGCCGCCAAACTGGGAAAGCATGCATTTCCGCTTCTTTTATCGTGGTAAGCAGTATGAAGCTGATCTTAGGCAGGATTACAATTTGCTTCGGGAAGTTCAGTGCAATGAGGAAAGTACTACATAATACAAAAGAATTGGGAGGAATTGATATGAAACATTCGCATACATCAGGATTTCGCGTGGCACTGCCGTTCCTGCTTCCCAGCCTCGTAGGATTTTTGATTTTCAGCATTTTACCGATAATCGCCACTTTGTTTATCAGTATGACAAACTGGGACGGTCTAAGCCAGTTGACCTTAGCAAGTGATTTTCAGGGTTTCATGAAACAACATTTCGTTGGTTTGCAAAATTATCAGGAAATTTTCAGTAACGCTGAGTTTTATCAGGTGTTGTCAAACACTCTAAAGTTTGTGGTACTTTATATTCCGCTCATGCTTATCGTATCGCTCTGTGTCGCCGGTATTTTGAACAGTAAGGCGCATGGGGTAGGCATTTTCCGTGTGGTTTATTATATCCCCGTGATTACTTCGTGGGTAGCAGGCTCTTTAATCTGGAAATGGGTATTGAACCCTCAATACGGAATTTTAAATTCCATATTATCGGCGATTGGCATACAAGGGCCTCAATGGTTACAAAGCCCACAATGGGCGATGCCAGCAATTGTATTGGCTTCCGTGTGGAAAGATATGGGCTATTTTGGTCTAATGTTGCTGTCCGGTTTACAGGGAATCAATCGTGAGTACTATGAAGCGGCGGCTATTGATGGCGCCAATAATGTTCAGCGTTTCTTCAAAATTACACTGCCGCTTTTAACGCCGACAATTTTCTTTGTGCTTATCATTAGCTTGATTAATTCTTTTCAGATTTTCCCCCAGGTGATGATCATGACACCGGACGGAGGACCAGGTGGTTCTACAATGGTTATGGTAGAACGCATTTATAAACATGGTTTTACATATTACGAGATGGGTACTGCATCCGCCCTAAGTTGGATTTTGTTTATTATCATTATGGCCTTGACTTTCGTACAAATGAAATTGCAGAGTAAGTGGGTGAACTATGATGACTGATTTAATAAGAAAAAAACGGATAGCCTTTAAATTATTGTACTATGTATGTGCGTTATTGGTTGCTGTTGTGGTATGCATTCCATTTTTCTGGATGATCGTGACTTCTTTAAAAAGCAGAGGGGATCTGATGCTTTTACCAGTGGAATGGATCCCTCAAAACCCCACACTTGATGCATACCGTAAATTATTTACTATTCCGAATTTCGGGGCTTCAATTAAGAACAGCTTTTATATCGCGATATTTGGCACTGTATTTCGTGTGCTGTGCGCAGCTATGGCGGCTTTTGCTCTGACAAAAATCAAATTTCATGGAAGAGGAGTGATTTTTGGCCTGTATATTACCGCCTTGATGATTCCTGCGCAAACTACGTTTATTCCGTTGTTTATTGTAATGAATAAACTGAATCTGTTGAATAATCTCAATGCGTTTATGTTTTTACAGCTATTTAACGCATTTGCGATTTTCATGTTGCGTCAAAAGATGTTGACTATCAACGATGCTTATATCGAAGCGGCAACGATTGACGGTGCCAGTATGTGGCGCGTATTTTTCCAAGTAATTCTTCCTTTGTGTTCCGGTACCCTGGCCACACTTACAATTCTGTCGTTTATGGATTTATGGAATGATTATTTACTGCCTCTGGTCCTTCTCACCGACCGTGCAAATTATACACTTCCTCTTATTTTAAATTCCATGCAGGGTCAGTACAGTAATCAGTATAATCTGATGATGGCAGGAAGCCTTGTTTCGATTATTCCGATTCTGATTGTGTATATCTGCGCGCAAAAATACTTTAAGGAAGGATTGACGGTCGGCGGTGTAAAAGGCTGACCTGGAAAACCTGTAATGAAAAGAATCACATTTTCTAAAGAAAAGACCTTTCTGGATTTTTCATTTTGTGGCCACAGAGCTCAGCTCCAGTGGGGTACAGAAAACGACGTGGGCATTCTAATCGTTTCTCTTCCCTATGATGCCGCCTACGGAATGGGGGAAAAATACAACTCTTTCAATCAAAAAGGACACTATGTGGCTAACTGTGTAGAAGAGCAGTTCTGCCACCAAGAAGATAAAACATACTGTTCTGCTTCGTTTTTCTTGACGAACACAGGGTTTGGCCTGTATGTCGAAACAAATTGTAAAACAATATTCGATTTTGGTGAGAAAATTGTTATTTCCATGCCTATTGATGCTGTTGTCGTACTTTTCGATGGTACGCCGGAAACTATAATTTCAGAGTATATGTCTCTTTTCGGTCCGGCCAAATTACCGCCGAAATGGGCTTTTGGGCCTTGGATTTCCGCCAATCACTGGGATACGCAGGAAAAAGTGGAAGAACAGATTTCAAAACTAAACCGTTATCATTTTCCCGCCACCATGCTGGTGCTGGAAGCTTGGAGCGATGAAGCCACTTTTTATATTTTTAATGGCGCAAAATATACTCCTGTCCATGGAAGCGAAGCGCTCGATTATTTTGATTTTGATTTTTCTGACAGTCCATGGTCCAATCCCCGCAGCATGATTGAGAATCTTCATAACAGCGGGCTTCATCTTGTCCTATGGCAAATTCCGGTCTATAAAAAACAGGGATTGGATGAACCGATCAATGCGCAAAACGAGAACGACCGTGCCTTTGCAGTGGAAGATCGGTTATGTGTACAGACAGACAGGGGACTGCCTTATGAGATTCCCAAAGGCCACTGGTTCTCGGGTTCCATGATTCCCGACTTTACAAATTCTGAGACAAGGCGCGTCTGGTTTTCAAAGCGCCAGTATCTGCTTGATATCGGCGTGGATGGATTTAAAACAGATGGCGGCGAATTTATATACCGCACAGATCTGCATTTCAAAGATGGGTCCACCGGTGCACAAATGAAAAACCGGTATTCCCAAAGCTATACAACTGCATATACAGAATTCCTTGGAGAAAATCATGTGCTATTTAGTCGTGCCGGATATACGGGGCAGCATACCACGCCCATACTTTGGGCAGGCGACCAGCAAAGCGAAAACAATGAACTGAAAAGTGTTTTGCGCGCAGGGCTATCTGCGGCCATGACGGGAGTCCCCTTTTGGGGTTTTGACATTGCAGGCTTTTCGGGACCGATGCCCACACTTGATCTTTACCGCCGTGCTACACAGCTCGCCTGTTTCTGCCCGGTGATGCAGTGGCATTCCGAACCGGACGGCGGACAGTTCCGGGAACTGATGCCGTCGGCATCTGGAAATAATGAGCGCAGTCCATGGAACTTGGCAGTTGTATACAAATCACCGGATTTTATAGATGAAATGCGGTTTTGGCATAACTTGCGGATGAATCTGCTGCCATACCTATTCAGCACGGCACTTGACTGTGTACAGCAGAACCGCCCGATGATTCGTCCGCTGGCCTATGTTTTTCCCGACGAACAGGCAGCATCGGGAATCGAAGATGAATTTCTTCTTGGAGAAAGTCTTTTAGTGGCACCTCTATTGGAAGAAAACGCACAATGCCGCTCTGTATATCTGCCGAACGGTGTATGGTATAACTTGTTTACGAATGAAAAAAAATTAGGGGGACAAACAGTCAATGCTATTTGTCCCACGCACTCGTTGCCAGTATATTTACGCGCAGGACATGGCATCGCGTTAAATCTGGATGATTCACAGAAGTTAGGAAGCAGCGTTGGGAATGGAGTGGATTCTTATCACAATCTAAATTTTCTCCTTGCGGGTGAAACGGGTACCCTTCGCTTTCATGACGACCTTGGCAATGATTTCACGCTTACATGGAACGCATCAGGCTGGAAGAAATCCGGGCGCAGCATTTGCCCATTTACCGTTCGGATGATTGATTAACAGCTCTTGGCATATGCATTGCGGGCTGCATCCGATTCGAATATAAAATTTATTAGATTGCTAATGTGGTACAGACCTGTAATCGGCAATCTCAGAAATGGTGGGGTAAGCTTGAAACAGTATCAGGGTATTATTTTTGATTTGGACGGTGTCATTTGCCATACGGACGCTTATCACTATTTAGCTTGGAAAAAGCTTGCGGATCATCTGGGCATTTATTTTGACAAACAGATCAATAACCGTCTGCGCGGAATAAGCCGCATGGAAAGTCTGGATATTATACTGGAAAACAGTAAAAACGTTTATACCGATGCTGAGAAATACGAATTTGCAAAGGAAAAGAATGAATATTACCGTCAGTTACTGATGCAGATGTCACCTGTTGACCTTTCTGCGGATGTAAAGAACACGCTGGATGTCCTACGGAAAATTGGCTGTAAACTTGCAATCGGTTCATCCAGTAAAAACGCCAAGTACATATTGGAACGAATTGGCCTCGGTTATTACTTTGACGCTGTTGTGGACGGCAATGAAATTCAACACTCAAAACCGGATCCGGAGGTTTTTCTGCTTGCGGCGCAACGGTTGGGACTTGTTCCAAGTACCTGCCTTGTGGTGGAAGACGCGGAAGCAGGAATTGACGCGGCAGTTCGTGGTGGTTTTGATGCTGCCGGCCTGGGCGATGCCCGGGTATCCTCATTAGCCAAATACCAACTAATTCAATTTGACGAATTAGTTGGTATTGTTAGCCGGAAACAGTAATGAGTTAGCAAGGAAATACAAATAATTTGCTTTTTTGGAAAATCAGCGGGGAGCATCCGCTTCTTACGACATACAGAATGGCGCAGTTGCGAGAGCCTTTTGCTGGACGCGGGCGTTCCGATGAAAGCCATTCAGGAATGGCTGGAACACAACATTTTTTCTACCACGGCGGGCATTTATGTGCACTTAGCCTATAAAAGCAAAGTGCAATCTGCTGATGCAATGGAAAATATTCTATTATACATAGAAAAATCGCTGTCTACTCAAAGAGCAGACAGCGATTTTTGATTTGGCGGAGACGGTGGGATTCGAACCCACGGGACCCGGAGGTCCAACTGATTTCGAGTCAGTCCCGTTATGACCACTTCGATACGTCTCCTTATTTTCTATACCTGTACATTTTATAGAAAAAGGAACAGAATGTCAAGTGGAAAAACACGTCGAGTGCTTGACGACGGGAAATGATTTAGGTACAATGATAAAAATGAGAATGTTGTGGGAGACAAAGAATGAATTTAATGAAACGTGCTGCAGAGGCAATGGCTTCCCTTTCCATATACCGCAGTATCCTAAATCGTACCGTACCATCAGCTCTTTATCGTCTGCTGTGGGCAGATGACCGGGAAACTTTTCTGCGTGCATGGGGCGACTTCTTTGCAGCCCTGTGCGAACGGGAAAGCAGCGAACATTTTGCCGAACATCTGACCAGTACCGCACTATATGATGAAAACGGCTTTTCTTTGGATGCGGCTGCAGGCAAGACCAGCTTCGCCCCCTCTATGATAGCTGCGGTACAGCGTGACCTGCAGATTATCCTGCGCCTGTCCCAGATGACGCCGGATGACCTGCTTGGCAGCTGCGGCTTTGCAGACCTGCCGCCGCTGCCGCGCTGGAAATGCGGCGAACCGGTGAAACTGCTTTCCGGTACACCGAGCGAATATCTTCCGCGTATGGCGGAATATTATCGCCGGAATGGGTGCGGTATTTACGCCCGTTACCGCGCGTTTATCTGGCGGGACAAAAAAATTCTGCCGGTCGCGCATCCGGACCCGCAGCGTATGGAAGACCTGAAAGGGTATGAGGTACAGCGGGGCATGGCCATTGAAAACACAGTGGCCTTTTTGAAAAACCTGCCGGCAAACAACTGCCTGCTATATGGCGACCGCGGCACCGGAAAATCCTCCACAGTGAAGGCACTGCTAAATACATTTTATAAAGACGGCCTGCGTGTCATTGAAATGCCCAAAGAATACCTGATGGATTTTCCGTATTTGGTGGACCAGATTGCCACAGTACCCATGCATTTCATCATTTTCATCGATGACCTTTCTTTTTCCCGGCAGGACGGCACCTATGCGGCGCTGAAATCTGTTTTGCAGGGCGGTCTGGCGGCCAATCCGTCCAATTCCCTGATTTATGCGACTTCTAACCGCCGCCATCTGCTGAGAGAGAGCTTTTCAGAAAGGGAAGGCGATGACGTTCACCGCAACGATACAGTGCAGGAGTCGCTGTCCCTTGCAGACCGTTTCGGTCTGACCATCAATTTTACCAATCCGGACAAAGCACGTTTTCTGGAAATTGTGGACAAGCTTGCCCATCAGCGCGGGCTGGATAGCTGCATGGAGCAGCTGGAGGCGGGTGCCGAACGCTGGGCCACGGTCCATGGCGGACGTTCCCCCCGTGTGGCACAGCAGTATCTGCGCGCCGCAGAGGCAAAAGTGAATCTGGGAGAGTCTCTGCAGGATTTGTGATTTTTCCGTATGCCGTGCTTTCTTTTTGGAAGGAGAGTAATGCAAGATGTTTAAACGAATAACAGGCGCGCTGCTTTGTGCGGCCCTGACGCTGACGGCTTTTGCGGGCTGCAGCCTTTCACCGGCCACGGTCACTTCACAGGAGTCCAGCGTAAAAGATTGGCCCGCCACTGTAAATGGGGTTACGCTGAAGAGTGAACCGACAGGGGTAGCGGTCGTTTCGCCGAACCTTGCGGATGTCGTTTTATCCCTAGGCTATGATGTAAAACTGAAGGCGAAAAGCAAGGACTGCACCCAGCAGGCCCTCGCTACACTGACCAATGTCACAGTGAATGATGTACAGACAATCAAAAGCAAAGGCGTTTCTTTGGTCCTGACGGATGCCAAGCCGACAGAGGCACAGCAGAGTGCGCTGGATAATGCCGGTGTACAGGTCATCGCGATTCCGGCGGTACAGAGCCGAGCTAAACTGCAGACATTATACACAACTGTCGGTACTGCGATGAAGGGCGCTGAAACCGGTGCCCAGTGCGGCAAAAAGGCAGCGCAGAGTGCCTTGATGACCATTGATTCGGTTACACGGCTGGTGCCAAAATCTAAGACCGTGACGACCGGTGTTTATTTGTATGATGCGGCCGGCGGTGCGGCAACAGGAGATACAATGGCCGGTTCACTGCTAACGGCTGCCGGAATTACCAACGTGGCCGGCGGAAGCAAAAACAGCAAGATGGATATTACCGCGCTGAAAACCGTGAATCCCAGTTTGATTTTCTGCCCGAAAGGCCTGAAAAGCACGCTGAGCAAAACAGAAGGCTACAAGGATCTGCAGGCAGTACAAAGTGGAAAAGTCTATGAGATGGACCCGCTGCTGATGAAAACAGAGGGTGAGAACATGATTACAGCGGTTACATATATGGCTGGTATTGCTTATCCGTCTCTGCTGAAAACAAACTCAGCCGCGGACGGTGCCGCTTCCTCCGCTTCCAGTGATTCGGTCATTCCCAACAGTACAATTCCCGCTGGAACGACACTGCAGTCAGGTGACCAAGGCGACAATGTCAAGGCCATGCAGAACCGGCTGAAGGAACTTGGCTATTTGTTTGTCAACCCGACTGGCCTTTATGGTGACGGTACCGTACAGAGCGTACAGGATTTTCAGCTGTACAACAATCTGGATACAACCGGAATAGCCGACAGCAAGACGCTGACGAAAATGTTTTCCAAAGACGCCGCGGTCTCGCCGGAAAGTAATTCTGGCTCCACGGATGACAGCGGAGATACAGACAATGCCGGTTAAAAAAACAGTATAAAAAAGTCCCGCAGACATCTTACATGAACTGCACCCCATTTGTTAGACAGTATGATATACTGAAAACAAATGGGGTGTTTTTATGCCAAAAGGTAAAGCAAAGAAACGATACACAGGAGAATTCAAACAGCAGGTTGTAGAAGCTATGCAAACAGAGAAACTCAGTTACAGTGAAGCAGCGCGGCAGTTTCACGTGTCTGACCATAAAAGCGTTGCTCAATGGGAACGAATTTATCTGGAAGAAGGACCAGAAGGGCTATATGTGGAACGCCGTGGTCGAGCCAGTGCTGCAAGCGGCACTCAGAAAGAACGCAACCCAAAGCTGAACAAAAAGGTAGAAGAAGATTTGATTGCAGAAAACCAACGGCTGCGTGCAGAGGTAGATCACTTAAAAAAATTGAATGCCTTGGTTTTGGAAGAGGAACGCCGCGACAAAAGGCGCAAGTGATCTGGGAACTAAGGCATAAACACAAGATTTCACTACTAATTGAAGTATCCGGTTTGCCGTGATCAACCTATTACTACTATGCCAAGCGTAGAATGCAACCGGATAAATACAGCGAAATCAAAGAACAGATCACTGAAATCTACCATGAAAACAAGGGGCGCTATGGTTATCGCCGTATCACAGATGTTCTGCACAGTAGAGGATACTGCATCAATCACAAAACCGTCCAGAGGTTAATGAAGCAGCCTGGACTCGTATGCCGAGTGAGAATGAAGAAATATCGTTCTTACAAGGGTGAGGTGGGTAAAATTGCTCCAAATCTGCTGAAACGGGACTTTGAAGCAACGACACCAAATCAGAAATGGGTAACCGATGTGACCGAATTTAGCCTGTTCGGGCAGAAAGTGTATTTGTCACCGATTCTGGATTTGTGCAGCAGGGATATTGTCAGCTACACCATTTCGGACAGGCCGGTTTTGTCGATGGTAACGGAAATGCTGGACAAAGCATTTGAGAAAATTCCCGATGGTACACAACTTATTCTCCACTCCGATCAAGGCTGGCAGTACCAACACAAGCGGTATCGAAAAGTGCTTGCCGAGAAAGGAATTCAACAAAGCATGAGCCGCAAAGGGAACTGCCTTGATAACGCTGTAATGGAAAATTTCTTTGGCTTGCTTAAAAGTGAACTGCTGTATTTGCAGGAATTCGACTCAATCGACCAGTTCAAGGACGAACTCGTAAACTATCTGGATTACTACAACAACCGCCGTATCAAAGCAAAACTTAAGGGTTTGCCGCCCGCTTTACATAGGCAACAAGCCCTTTCGGTTGCTTGATTTAAAATATTGTCTAACTTTTTGGGGTCAATTCATACACATGCCTGCGGGACTTTTTTGTTTTATTCGCGGTCTTTTGCCATGTAAAAAATCGCCATGGCATCAGGGCCGGTATGTGCGCCGATGACAGGTCCCAGTGAATTGACAAAAATATGAGACGGCTTAAAGCGGGCATGTACTTCTTTTTCAACTGCCTTTGCATCTGCCGCACAGTCCGCATGAACGATGAAAACGGTTTGCAGAGAAGTGTCTTTTGTAAAGCGAGTTTCCATTTTGTTCAGCAGGTTCAAAATGGCATTGCGGCGGCCGCGGGCTTTTTCCCGAACAATCAGTTTGCCTTCCTGGTTGATTTGCAGAATCGGTTTAATGCCGAGCATAGAGCCGACCAGTGCCGCAGCGGCATTTACGCGCCCGCCGCGTTTCAAATGGTTCAAATCATCTACCATGAACCATCCGGAAACACAGAAACGGTACACCTCTGTCCATGCTTTCAGTTCATGCAGGCTCAAGTTCTCCTGCTGCTGTTTGCAGCAGGCAAGATATACCAGCAAACCTTCTCCCAGTGTGGCGGTTAGGCTGTCCACACCTTCTATACAGCGCTGGGGGTACTCTTTGCGTAGCGCCTCCATTGCCTCATAGGCGCGCTGCCACGTGCCGGACAGACCGCTGGAAAAAGCAATGTATAAAATATCCTTTCCCGCTTCCAGATAGGGGCGAAACGCGTCCACATAATCGGCTGCGGTAATCTGTGAAGTAGTCACCCATTTTCCGGCGCGCAGGGCATCGTAGAAGTCATGCGAGGGAAAATCATGGTTATCCGAATACTGGTAATATTCTTTGCCGTCCATCATAAAAGGCATGGGAATAACGGCCAACCCCAGCTTCTTGACCAAGTCGACAGGCAGGTCGCAGGTTGCGTCGGTAATAATCTGATAAGAACTGTCCATAGGGAGGACGGCCTCCTTTAACGGGATACATTTCCATATAAAAATCATACATGAAGCATACATCATCATAGCACAAAACGGGAAGATTGTCTACAAAAGCAGACAGAAAGGTCTATGCAGAATGCTGTAGGAAACTGCTGCTCACATATGAAACTTTGCCGCACAGCAACGCCCCTCGCAGGGCCAAAGAAAGTCGCTTGCTGGGGCCGACCGTTTGGCGCCTGTGAGGGGCGTTTGTTAGGTGTGTTGTTTTTAAGAAGAACGCAAAAATTAGAACTTTTTTGCGGTTCTGACTGAGGTAAGGTCTTTTTGAATTTCTTCCATGGGCATATTGCCGACAGCGTCCATTGCGGCGAGCACGGCGCCTTCTACCAGCGGACAGTCAGCCATTTCAACCTTTTTGTCCGGCATCATTTCAAGCACCATTTGTGTTGTCATAACGGCGCTTCCCATATCCACCAGGACAAGAACGCCATCGTCCGAGTAAACTGATTCGATTGCATGCTGAATTTTTTCAAAACTGGTGCCCAGTGCACCGTTTTCCAAACCGCCGGCCGGCGCCATTTTGGCGTCCGGTGCCATCATAGAAGCAAGCTCTATTACACTTTTTGCCAGATTGCTGCTGTGGGATACAATTACAATTCCTATCAATCGGGAGTCCTCCTTACACAATCGTTTCTGTTGCTGCTTCCACCATCAGGGCAAAGGAGGCTGCACCGGGGTCTATGTGACCAATGCCGCGCTCCCCCAGGTAGCTGGCGCGTCCCTTTTTTGCAACTAGGCCGGCAGTGTGTGCAGCGCCTTTTTTGGCTGCTGCTGTGCCGAGCGTGAGCATTTCTTTAGGCGTTTTTCCCGCTTCGGCAGCTTTTTTCATGGCATCCAGTGCGGGAATTATGGCGTCCAGCATCGTGGCATCTTCCGGTTCTGCATGGCCGCGCTGTTTGACACCGGCTGCTGCAGCGTCCATGAGATTTAAAAAATCATCCGTACTGATTTCCGTTTTGCTGCCAACAGCCATACCGGCGCGCATGAATGCGGTGCCGTAAAGGGGACCAGAGGCCCCGCCGACAGTTGAAACCAGTGTCATGCCCACTGTTTTCAAGATTGTTCCAATATCTTTGTCCTCCAGCAAGGGCAGCTTGGCGTCGACGGCTGTGAACCCGCGTGCCATATTAATGCCGTGGTCACTGTCACCGATGGGCTTGTCCAGTTCTGTCAGGTAATCTTCTTTTTCTTTTATTTTTGTGCTGACAGCACTGATAACTTTTAAGACTGTTTTTGAATCTGTCATTGCCAGTTCCTTTCCGTATTTACGTAAGCCTCTACCCAAGCACTTTAAACGAAGGGGTGTCTGCCGGAGCGTCCAGCAGTTTCTTCATTTCATCATCCAGACGCAAGAGAGAAAGCGAGAATCCCTGCATTTCAATAGAGGTCATATAGTTCCCGACAAAAGTCCGGTATACATGAATGCCCTTCTTTTGCAGGACGTCCTGCACATGATTGTTGAGAACGAACAGTTCCATAAGTGGCGTCCCACCGGAACCATTGACCATGACAGCCACGTCTGTGCCAGAGTAGTCGATATCAGCCAGAATTTTATCCAGCACGATGTCCACAATCTCGTTCGCAGGTTTGATTCCTTCACGGTGTGTGCCGGGTTCCCCATGAATTCCAATACCAACTTCCATTTCGTTTTCATCGAGAGTAAAGCCCGGCTTGCCGGAAGCAGGCACTGTGCACGGATTGATGGCAACACCCATGGTGCGGACGTTGTCGATAACCTTTTGGGCAATCGTCTGCACTTCATCGAGGGAGCCGCCTGCCTCCGCCTTTGCACCGGCAATTTTGTGTACGAATACCGTACCCGCCACGCCGCGGCGCCCCACGGTAAACGAGGAGTTCTTAACGGCCACGTCATCATTGGTGACCACATGCTTTACAGAAATGCCCTCACTTTGGGCCATTTCTTCCGCCATCTCAAAATTCATGACGTCGCCGGTGTAGTTTTTAACAACCATCAGAACGCCCTGCTCTGTTGCAACTTCATGAATGCCGGCCAAAATTTGGTCGGGGGTAGGGGAAGTGAATACCGGACCAGGGACAGCCGCGTCTAGCATTCCGCGCCCAACGTAGCCTGCGTGCGCCGGTTCATGGCCGCTGCCGCCGCCCGAGATAAGGGCAACTTTATTGGTCTTTTTTTCTGCACGGACAAGCACGTTTGTGCCTTCTACTCTTTTGAGATACTGAGGATAAGCTTTGACCATACCCTCAATCATTTCTTCTTCTACATTGTTCACGTCATTGATGAACTTTTTCATGGACAAGCCCTCACTTTATCATAAAAAATCGCAGACGCTGGACCTCATCATATTATTTTGTTTGTTTGGTTTTTGCTTTTTTTGCGGCGGACTCTTTATCCTCTTCAGTATCCTCGTCACAGTTCATATTGCTGAGGCTGCAGGACGTGTCATCGTCTTTTCCCAGACAGTTCATGTCGTTCAAGCTGCACTCGTCGGCATTGTCTTTTCCCAGACAATTCATATCGTTTAGGCCGCATCTTTTGTCATCATCTGAAGTTGCGCCATTCATGTTGTGCAGGCCGAGTTCTTTTTTCTTGCTCATGGATAAATCCTCCTTTTGTTTTTTCGCATATAGCTGTTACCTTTGCATTATATCGTAAATGGGTGAAAAATCAAGAACATATTGTTAAATGTTTTGACATTATATGCGATATGTCAAATTTTATTGTGAAAAATAACGGATATGGGCGGCCTTTTTCCACGGCATTCCGGGCGGAAAATAAGCGAGAGGGCGGCTATTGACGGCGTGACGATTTAGGAACTAACCGGCATGCTGAAAAAGAGATAGAAGGTGTACAAAAGGCAAAAATTAAAAACTGTATGAAAATTTAAAATAAATCTTGACATTATTTTATACAATGACTATAATATGAACTGAAAAGAAATGCTGGTGGACGTTATACAAGGAACAAAAGAAATCCACAGCAGACAATTCAATAAGAATTACCCTGAGAAATAGAGTATGGAAAATTTCTGCCTGAAATATGGCGGTGCTTTTCTATACTCTTCTTTTTTCGATAAAATACATCTGGAGGTCACGGATGGAACAAAAATTCTATGATGCCGTTCGACAGAATCCGGTCATAGCGGCAGTCAAAAACAACGAGGGACTGGAGGAATGCCTTAAGCACGAAGAAATAAAGGTTGTCTTTATTTTATATGGAGACATCTGCAATATTCCCCGAATTGTTGACAAAATCGTGTCTGCCGGAAAAATTGCGATGGTGCATGTGGACCTGATTGGAGGCCTTTCCGCCAAAGAAATAGCGGTTGACTATATTCATAGGAATACCAAAGCGGACGGCATTATTTCGACCCGCAAAAACTTAATTCAGCGGGCAAAGGAACTGCACATGTACACGGTCTTTCGTATTTTTGTCATTGATTCTATGGCCCTTGCGGAAACGAGAAATGTGTCGGATATCCGTCCTGATTTTTTGGAAATTCTGCCGGGCGTCATGCCGGACATCATTCGGGATATTCGCTGCATGACCAACGTGCCGCTGCTTACCGGCGGTTTGATTCGGAAAAAGCAGGACGTTATCAATGCCCTGCAGGCCGGCGCGATGGCCATTTCAGCGACAAACGAAAAAGTGTGGGATATGTAAGCCGGATTGGGAAAAGGAAGTGCCGGATTATGCGCTGTATGACAAAAGAGCGGATTGTAGAAACGCTTCGGGACCTAATGAAGGAAAGGCCACTCAACAAAATTACGGTTCAGAACATAATGGACCGGGCCAACATGAAGCGCCAAAGCTTTTATTATCATTTTCAGGACATTTATGATGTGCTGGATTGGGAAATAAACACAAACTTGATTGCGCCGCTGTCAGGTCCCGAAAACGCGGACTGTGAAATATGGCTGTATCATATGATGGTTCTTATCGACAGCAATCGTGTGTTTTACAGAAAAACGCTGGTGGAGGTCGGCCGGACGCTGACTATGCAGAAATGGCTTCCCGTTTTTTCAGATAAACTGCTGACGCTGTACCCGGACAAACTGCAGCGGGTGGAAGAACTTTCAGACAATGACAGGTTTGCACTTGAGTTTTTTGCACGGGCAGCCATTAACAATTTGATGGATTCGCTGATAGACCGTAAAACGTTTGACTACAAAACCGGCCGAGAAAGAATTCATATCCTCTGCAGTATCCTGCAGGGCCGCAGAATGTTTGAACAAAATCCCATTGTATGTTTCCCGTACTGCACAACCACGGCATAACAGTAGCTGCCATTATTGCTCCGCTGTAACAGGGCGGAGCTTTCACCGGACCTTTCGAGATGAAAATGCCTATAAAATACAAGATGTTTTATAAAAATATAGATAAATTGAGCATGCCATTGTGGGCTGCCCAACATACTGAGTTCCCCGCCACAAAGAGGAACAGAAAAAAGCATACAGCTGTCATCAGGACAGATGTAATAAAAGGAGGATGTTGTAAAATGGGAAAGTATATCATGGCTTTGGATGCTGGGACGACGTCCAACCGCTGCATTCTTTTTAATGAAAAGGGAGAGATATGCAGTGTAGCACAGAAGGAATTCACGCAGTATTTTCCGAAACCGGGCTGGGTGGAACATGACGCAGACGAGATTTGGGCGACACAGCTCAGCGTTGCCGTTGAGGCAATGCAGAAGATTGGTGCAACTGCTTCTGACATTGCAGCAATCGGGATTGCAAACCAGCGTGAAACAACCATCGTCTGGGACAAGAACACGGGTGAGCCGGTCTATCATGCCATTGTGTGGCAGTGCCGCCGTACCAGCGAGTATGCGGATTCTTTGAAGGCAAAAGGATTGACAGAAGCTTTCCGTGCCAAAACGGGACTGGTCATTGATGCCTACTTCTCCGCAACAAAACTTCACTGGATTTTGGAAAATGTGCCAGGTGTACGCGAGCGCGCGGAAAAAGGTGACCTGTATTTTGGCACCGTCGACAGCTGGCTAATGTGGAAGCTTTCGGGCAGAAAAATTCATGCAACCGACTATTCCAACGCCTCTCGCACAATGCTTTTCAATATCAATACCCTGCAGTGGGACAAGGATATTCTTGAGGAGCTGGATATTCCGGGAAGTATGCTGCCAACACCGATGCCGTCCAGCGGACTCTTTGGCTATTCGGACCCGCAGTTCCTCGGTGCAACTATTCCGATTACCGGTGTTGCCGGTGACCAGCAGGCAGCTTTGTTCGGGCAGACCTGTTTCGAGCCGGGCGAAGCGAAAAATACATACGGCACAGGCTGCTTTATGCTGATGAACACAGGCGAAAAACCGGTGTTTTCCAAAAACGGTCTGGTAACCACCGTGGCATGGGGGCTGGACGGAAAAGTAAACTATGCACTGGAGGGTTCCATCTTTGTCGCGGGCGCGGCGATTCAGTGGCTGCGAGACCAGCTGAAAATAATTGATACTTCACCGGATTCCGAATATATGGCAACACGCGTCAAAGATACAAACGGGTGCTATGTGGTGCCGGCCTTTACAGGACTTGGTGCACCGCATTGGGACCAATACGCGCGCGGCACTATCGTCGGGCTGACCAGAGGCTGCAATAAATATCATATTATCCGCGCTACATTGGACAGCCTTTGCTATCAGGTAAACGATGTACTGCAGGCCATGCGTGCTGATTCCGGAATTGACCTTACCAGCCTGAAAGTGGACGGCGGCGCCTGCGCCAACAACTACCTGATGCAGACACAGGCTGACATTATCAACGCACCGGTTATGCGGCCTACCTGTATTGAAACGACCGCAATGGGTGCTGCTTATCTGGCAGGACTTGCTGTAAAGTATTGGGGCAGCACAAAGGATATCCAGAATAACTGGGCAATCGACCGCACCTTCCAGCCGGAAATTACGGACGACAAACGCGCAGCCATGATTAAAGGCTGGAACAAAGCTGTGAAGTGCTCGTTCGGCTGGGCAAAGGATGAATAATTCAAGGGAGCAGAGAAAAGTAAGGAGGAACAGGAACCATGTTAGCATACATAAGTGAATTTGTTGGTACGTGTATCCTGATTATTCTGGGCGACGGCGTTGTTGCAAACGTTACTCTGAATAAGTCAGGAATGAAGGGAGCCGGTTCTATTCAAATAACGCTTGGCTGGGGCCTTGCCGTTATGCTGCCGGGTATTTGTTTCGGCGCTGCATCAGGAGCCAGCTTTAACCCGGCCCTGACGCTTGCACTGGCGGTCAACGGAACTTTCCGCTGGGACCTTGTGCTGGGATATATCATTGCGCAGATTGCTGGTGCTTTGCTTGGCGGCATCATTGTATATCTGCTCTTCAAGGACCAGTTTGATGCGACGGACAGCCCGGCCACAAAGCTCGGCGTGTTCTCGACCGCCCCTGCGATTGAAGACATTCCGCGCAATATCTTCTCAGAATTTGTCGGTACCTTTGTCCTTGTCTTTATCATCCTTGGTTTGGGACAGGTTCCGCAGCTGAATGCAGGCGTTGGCAAAATCCTCGTTAACGCCATCATCGTTTCCATCGGCATGAGCCTTGGCGGGCTGACCGGATATGCGATTAACCCGGCTCGTGACCTTGGTCCCCGGATTGCACATGCAATTCTGCCGATTAAGGGCAAGGGCAGCAGCAATTGGAAATATGGACTGATTGTTCCGATTCTTGGGCCAATCCTCGGTGCACTTGCAGCTGTTGGTGTTTATAAACTGATTCCGTGGGCAGCTACCGTAACGCTCGCTCCATAAGATACATCAATTTTATAAGTTCCCGTAGAGAGTAGAGAATCGGGTAGTTCTGGCCGTCCCAGACGAATGCGTTTTGGGACAAGGGAACAGAACTGCCCGTTTTTTATCAAAAAATACAGAAAAACAATAAAAAGGAGTGACAGCACCATGTATGATATTATCATTATTGGAGCCGGTGTCACAGGATGTTCCGTTGCGCGGTATCTTTCCAGATACCAGGCAAAAGTGTGTGTGGTAGAGCGGGCGGATGATGTCTGCTGTGGGACCTCAAAGGCCAACAGTGCCATTGTTCATGCTGGCTATGACGCTGCACACGGCAGCCTGATGGCGAAAATGAATGTAAAGGGAAGCCAGATGATGCCCGCACTGGCAAAAGAACTGGATTTTCCGTTTCAGCAGAATGGCAGTCTTGTGGTTTGTATGCATGAAGACGATATGCTGTATTTAAAAGAGCTGTATGAGAACGGCATTAAAAACGGCGTTAAAGGTTTGGAAATCGTAGGGAAAGAGCGTATGCGGGAACTGGAACCAAATGTAAGCGATGACGCGGTGGCGGCCTTGTGGGCACCGACCGCCGGTATTGTGTGTCCGTTCACCCTTACGATTGCGCTCGCTGAAAATGCAAATACAAATGGTGTGGACTTCAAGTTTAATACAGAAGTGACGGCGGTCGTCAGAAACGGCGACCACTGGACAGTACAGACAAATCAGGGTGCGCTGGACACAAACTATGTTGTCAATGCAGCAGGACTTTACGCCGATGTTTTTCACAACATGGTATCCGCGAAAAAAATTCACATTACACCCCGCCGCGGAGATTATTTTATTCTTGACCATGCGACGGACGGTTTTGTAAAGCATACTGTGTTTCAGCTTCCCGGAAAATACGGAAAAGGTGTTTTGGTTGCGCCCACTGTCCACGGAAATACAATCGTTGGACCAACCGCAGTTGACATTGAAGATAAAGAAGGAACGAACACAACCCTTGCTGGACTGGATGAAGTGACGGCCAAGGCAGACATTGCCATTCAAAACATTCCGCTCCGTCAGACCATTACCAGCTTTGCCGGACTGCGTGCACACGAGGACCACCACGAGTTTATTATCGGCGAGGCAGAGGACGCACCACATTTCATTGACTGTGCGGGCATTGAGTCACCGGGGCTTTCTTCCTCACCAGCTATTGGCATGACCGTAGCGGACCTTCTGCGGGACAAAATGCACCTGCAGCCGAACCCGAAGTTCAATGGAGTTCGCAAAGGTATTATAGACCCGAAAACGCTTTCCCTTCAGGAGCGGGCAGAGCTCATTCAAAAAGATCCAGCTTACGGTCAGATTGTCTGCCGCTGTGAAAGTGTTACAGAAGGGCAGATACTGGATGCCATTCACCGTCCGCTTGGAGCAAAAAGCATTGATGGTGTTAAATTCCGTACCCGTGCAGGCATGGGACGCTGTCAGGCAGGTTTCTGTACACCGCGTGTGATTGAAATTCTTGCCCGTGAACTGGGCGTTGGACAGAATGAAATCACGAAAAACGGCGGCGCCTCCAAACTAATTGTCGGCAATACAAAAGACAGGGCATAGGGGGAAAAGAATATGGAAAATTATGATATTATCATTATTGGCGGCGGTCCGGCCGGATTGGCGGCGGCCGTGTCTGCCCACGATGCCGGTGCGGAAAACATTTTGATTCTGGAAAGGGACAACCGTCTGGGTGGTATTCTTAACCAGTGTATTCATAACGGCTTTGGCCTTCATACATTTAAAGAAGAATTGACCGGACCGGAATATGCACAGCGCTTTATCGACCAAGTGAAAGAAAGAAAAATTCCGTACAAGCTGAATACCATGGTTATGGATATTTCCAAAGATAAGGTTGTTACGGCAATGAATCGTACCGACGGCCTCTTTCAGATAAAGGCGAAAGCGGTTATTCTGACCATGGGCTGCCGTGAACGTCCGCGCGGTGCCCTGAATATTCCGGGATTTCGTCCGGCGGGCATTTACACAGCCGGTACGGCACAGCGGCTGGTTAATATCGAAGGTTATATGCCGGGACGCCGTGTCGTTATTCTCGGCTCCGGAGATATTGGCCTGATTATGGCACGCCGTATGACGCTGGAAGGGGCAAAGGTCTTGGTCGTGGCGGAGCTGATGCCGTTCTCCGGCGGCCTGAAACGCAATATTGTGCAGTGCCTGGATGACTTCCATATTCCGTTGAAACTAAGCCATACAGTCATTGACGTTGAGGGCAAGGAAAGACTGACAGGCCTGACCATTGCAGCAGTAGATGAAAACAGACGGCCGATTCCGGGAACCGAAGAGCGCTACGATTGTGATACCCTTCTTCTTTCCTGTGGCCTAATTCCCGAAAATGAGCTTTCCAGGGGAATGGGTGTGGAACTGAACCGCATTACCAACGGGCCTAAAGTCAATGAAAGCCTTGAAACTTCCATTCCGGGCGTATTTGCGGCTGGCAATGTCCTGCATGTACATGACCTTGTCGACTATGTCAGCGAAGAAGCGGGTGCCGCCGGCCGTGCGGCGGCTGCGTATGTTGCTGCAGATGGAAACGAAAGCGGACGCAGAGAAATTCCGATCCACGTTGCGGGCGGTCCCCGCTACACGGTTCCATGCACGATTGACCCGAAATATGCGGGTAATAAAGAAACCGTTCGCTTCCGTGTAGGCAGCGTTATGAAGAATCACTTTGTCAATGTCTACCTTGACGGCGAACGTGTGATTCACCGCAAACGTCCTGTCATGGCACCTGGCGAGATGGAAGAAGTCGTTCTTACACGCAGTATGTTTGACGCACATCCGGACCTTTCTGATATCAGCATCAAAGTAGAGGAGGCATAATGAAGATGGATACAAAACATCTTACATGTATTGGCTGCCCACTTGGCTGCCAGATAACTGTTGCCATGGCGGGCGGCAAAGTGACCTCTGTCACTGGAAATACCTGCCCACGCGGTGACGCGTATGCCCGCAAAGAAGTGACCAATCCGACACGCATTGTCACCAGTTCTGTACGTGTGTCCGGCAGCAGAACTGGTGCCGTGACGGTTTCCTGCAAAACACGCACAGATGTCCCCAAAAGTAAAATTTTCAATTGTGTACATGACTTGGTTGGCATTTCTGTTCCAGCACCAGTCAAAATTGGTGATGTGGTTAAAGTAAATGTGGCTGGCACGGGTGTTGACATGATTGCCACGAAGAACGTAGAATAAAACCTTCAATTCTGTGATAGAAAGGATAGAAGAAAAGCATATCCGGGATAAGCGAGCCGGATATGCTTTTCTTTTTTCCGTCTATCAAAAAGAGCCGCTGCAGACACAGAAAACTGTGCTGCAACGGCTCATATCATTTTCAAAGGCCCGCCCGGCCGTAAAGTGCAGAAATAACCTGCCTACGAAAGACAGGTGGGTGTCCGCCCGGCGGCTTCGTACTCCCAGCTTCCGGCCCGAGGGCCGGGAGGTCTGCGTTCCACCGCCGGAACAAAACTCCCGATTTAAAATTGTAGGGTTATTCTATGCACAGGTCCGCGTACCGGGCAGGAAGCGTCCCATAATATTAGTCTTTTTCATCCTCAAAAGCTGCCCCGTCATCGGGGTATAAATCTGCAAAGTGTTCTTCAAACTGTGCAGCCAGACTGTTGAGCAGAGCATCATCTTCCACTTCGGCCAGCTCCTGCTCACCGTCATGGTCGTAACTTTGAAAGATGTAGTAAGTTCCCTCGTCGTTTACCTTGTCCTGGGCATTTTCAAAGGTAGGCAGCAGCGCATAAAACGTGCCGTCGTCGTTGTCAATGACATCCAGGACCTCGAATTCATGCTCGTGTCCTTCTTCATCGACCAGTGTGAACAGGTCGGGGCCAAATTCGTTGCTCATTACAGAAGTTGCCTCCACACAGCCGGGGCTATGGCACCCGGCAGATTTCTTTATGCTGCTGTAAAAACGGACCATGGAAAAGCAGGACGTACGCCGGTGCTTTTCACAAGTCCTATTGTACACAGCGCTAGGAAAGAAGTCAAGATGCAATTTTTTGACAGGAGAGCGAAAAATGGCATTTTCTATAGAAAAATTTCAAAATGTATAAAATAAGTATTGACAATCTACACATAATCCACTATACTATAGACAGAAACAAGGAAACAGGCAGACAGAACCACAACAGCCGACCGCAGGTGGGCACCAAAAAAGGTACCTGCAGTACGGGAGGCGGAAAAACGGAAATGTCAGCCGGTTCCTTGTGAAAGTATAAAAAGCGGGTACTGTGAGTAGTGCCAGTGAGGAAAGGAGCGAGTCCCATGGACGAAGAACCGATCGGCAGTTTTGCAGTGCAGTCTGTGTGCGGCTGCGCTGCTGAAAACTGACACAAGGAGTCCCCTGTAAGGGCCTCCGGCCAGCTGCAGGGTGCAGCGGCCGAGCCGATAAAGTTTAACGCCGCAGCAGAAAGTCGGACAGCCGCAAAACCGGCAAACGGCAAAGTAGGCGGGCGAAGGGCAACGGCAAAAAAGCTGGTGCGGACTGCACAAAGCGATACGGACGGATGAAATCGGGAGCAGGTATCCGGTAAATGCCTGTCATCTGAAAAGTAACCGCCGACAGCCAAAATGCGTCAGCACCGTATAAGCGGAGGGAATGTAGTCCAATGTACAGTGTTTAGATGTTTTGGAAGCCCGTAAGGTAACCGAAAGTGACCAGACCAGTAGAAAGGATTTGAGTCCCAAAGACAGGATGAGAGCCTTATCTTCTTGGAAAGGAAGGATACTTGTTACGAGCGGTACAAAAAGGTCGAGCACTTCAGAGTGAACTGGAATTGGCAGCCTCAACATAAAGCCTGATTCAGCAGGCAGCCCTGCGGGGCATAAGAAGATGAGATGTCTCCAATAAAGCAGTAGAAAACACCTGGAGTACTCGAAGGACACAGAACATCCGGGTGAAACCAATGCAGTAGATGTAAAAATACCGAAAGAGCGTTGGCTCTGCAAAGTTAGGGAACGAAAAGAGAACGGTTCCGGTTAGGCCGCCATGCGGCCGCCGGGGCCGCTCTCTTTTTGTGTAGCTTTTCACTGGGATAATGGTACTATTTTATGGCGGCGGCAGCTGGAATATGCAGAAAAAATTTTTTTAAATAGCTTTCATTGGTTTTGCGAACCAAACAGGTTTGTTCGCTGGATGCGGTTGCAAACACAGCCAGCTGTGTGGTACATTATTTGTAGACAATTCCTGTTTTTGCGTCAAAATTAAAACTATCAGGAGGATAAAATGGACATTAAAGAAGAAGCCATGCAGATGCACCGCAAATGGGCGGGAAAGCTGGAGGTCCACTCCCGTGTGCCGGTGAAAAACAGCCATGACCTTTCGCTGGCCTATACCCCCGGCGTTGCACAGCCATGCCTTGCCATCCAGAAGGACCCATCTTTAAGCTACACCCTGACGCGCCGGTGGAACACCGTGGCAGTTATCACGGACGGCACGGCAATTCTGGGGCTGGGCGACATTGGGCCGGAAGCCGGTATGCCGGTTATGGAAGGCAAATGCGTGCTCTTTAAGGAATTCGCGGATATTGATGCGGTCCCTATCTGCCTGAAAACAAAAGATGTAGATGAACTGGTGCGCACGATTTATCTGCTGTCCGGTTCCTTCGGCGGCATCAATCTGGAGGACATTTCCGCACCGCGCTGCTTTACAGTGGAAAAACGGCTGAAAGAGATGTGCGATATTCCGGTTTTTCACGATGACCAGCACGGCACAGCGATTATTGTCGGTGCCGCACTGATGAACGCCTTGAAGGTGACCGGCCGCAAAATACAGGACGTACACTGTGTCATCAATGGCGCGGGCAGTGCGGGTATCGCTATTGCGAAGCACCTGATGCGTCTGGGTCTAAAAAACCTGATTTTATGCGACCGCTTTGGTATTTTGTGCGAAGGAATGGAGGGCCTGAATCCTGCCCACGAGGAAATGAGCCATTTGACCAATCAGGAACATAAACAGGGGAGTTTGGCAGACGCTTTGCAGGGCGCGGATGTTTTTATCGGTGTTTCTGCACCGGGCATTTTGAAGCCGGAAATGATTCACAGCATGGCGAAGGACCCCATTGTGTTTCCTATGGCCAATCCAGTACCGGAAATTATGCCGGAAGAAGCATTGAAGGCCGGTGCGGCTGTGGTAGGAACCGGCCGCTCTGATTTTCCAAACCAGATTAACAATGTGCTGGCATTCCCCGGCATTTTCCGCGGTGCGCTGGATGTGCGGGCAAATGACATTAACGATGAGATGCAGACGGCGGCTTCCTATGCGCTGGCGGGTATCTTGGCGGAAAAAGAACTGTCGGCGCAGTGCATTTTGCCGAAAGCCTTTGACCCGCGGGTTGTGCCGGCAGTGGCAAAAGCAGTAGCACAGGCTGCCTGTGACAGCGGCGCTGCCCGCTGTCCAGAGGGCCTTTCTGCAAAATGAACTGTAAAATCAATTCGCTTTATCTGTGTGTCAAACAAATGAACCGTGGAGATTTACAGCGTGTTTGACCTGCAAGGCTTTCGGCAGGGCTTGTTTGCGTATCAAAAGAGGGGAGAAGCGCATACCTATGGAAATAGCTGCCTGCCCAGTTTTTCCATACCGAACCTTGACACGCTTAGGTGCAAATGTGCCGGAAAGAAAGTGACTTTTCCGATTACCCAAATCGGTGAAAATTGGGTTGTGAAATTTTTGGACAGCGAAGGAAATACGCTCGAAATGACAGCGCCAAAATAAAAAAGCATTTGAAAGAGCCGGGAAACCGGGGCTTCCTTTCTATACATGGTTCAGCTGACTGTATACCCGCATATACTGAAGGATAGCGGCTGAGAAAAATGCAGCGGAATTTTTGTCCGCTTCTTTGTGCACAACCTATTTTTTACAGGCCGTTCTCCGACAAAACACGCGTGAAACGGGAGGCAGACTTCGTTTTTTTCAAAAAATTGCTTTCTCAAACTGGTTTTTCTCCATTTTACTGAAAAGCGGAATTTACAGACAAAAAGATGCTTCAGCGGCGCTTTTTGCACAGGAAGAAAGCCAAAATTGCATATTTTATCATTTTCTTTGTTGACTTTATTATTTTAAAGCGATATAATTTTAACAATCTTGAAAGTGCGGTGCCGAAAGGCGCCGCCGCTGCTTATAAAAATTGGAGGTTTAGTCGTATGAAACGTGTGTACAACTTTTCTGCAGGTCCTTCCATGCTGCCAGAAGAAGTTCTTCGCCGTGCTGGTGAAGAAATTCTGGATTACCAGGGCAGCGGCCAGTCTGTCATGGAAATGTCACATCGATCTAGTCTGTTCCAGGGCATCATCGACCGTGCAGAGTCCCTCCTGTGCAGCGTTATGAAAATTCCAGATAACTACAAGGTCCTGTTCCTGCAGGGCGGCGCTTCCAGCCAGTTTGCCATGGTGCCGTTTAACTTGATGAATGGTTCCCATAAATCGGACTATGTGCTGACCGGCCAGTGGGCCACCAAAGCGTGGAAAGAAGCTTCCCGCTATGGACAGACTCATGTTGTGGCAAGCAGCAAGGATAAAACATTTACATATATCCCGAAGCTGGACCCTGCTGCCTTTACACCGGACGCGGATTATTTTTATATCTGCATGAACAACACCATTTACGGCACGGTTTATCATGACCTGCCGCAGACTGGAAAGGTGCCGCTGGTAGCGGATATTTCTTCCTGCATCTGCAGCGAGCCGCTGGATATCAGCAAGTTCGGTTTGGTATTTGCCGGTGCACAGAAAAACCTGGCTCCGGCCGGTCTGACAATCGTTGTGGTGCGGGACGATTTGATTGGCCATGCACAGGAAATGACGCCAACCATGATGAACTACAAAACACATACAGACCACGGCAGTATGTTTAACACCCCGCCGTGCTGGACAATTTATATTTGTATGCTGGTACTTGAATGGATTCAGAATACAATTGGTGGTCTGGAAGAAATGGGAAAGCGAAACCACAAGAAGGCGGACTTGTTGTATAGTTTCCTGGACAACAGCAAGCTGTTCCATGGCACCGTTGTGCCGGAGGACCGCTCCCTGATGAATGTGCCGTTTGTCACGGACAGCGATGAACTGAACAAAAAGTTTATCAAAAAAGCCGAGGATGAAGGCATGGTGAACCTGAAAGGCCACCGCACCGTCGGTGGTATGCGTGCTTCTATTTACAACGCTATGCCTTACGAGGGCGTAGAGAAGCTGGTCAGTTTCATGGAGAAATTTGAGAAAGAAAACCGCTGAACAGGAGGCAGATCTTAGCATGTATAAAATTCAGTACCTGAATAAGATTTCCCCAGCGGGCACGGCCCGCTTTGGCAAAGAATATGAAGCCGGTCAGGATGTACAGGACCCGGACGCCATTATGGTGCGTTCCGCTTCTATGCTGGATATGACGTTCTCTGATAAAATTTTGGCGATTGCCCGTGCCGGTGCCGGCGTCAACAATATTCCACTGGATAAATGCAGTAAACAGGGTATTGTCGTTTTCAACACACCCGGTGCCAACGCCAATGCTGTAAAAGAGCTGGTGCTGTGCGGCTTGTTTCTCACTTCCCGCAAAATTGTTCCCGGCATTGAATGGTGCAAAACATTGACTGGCAGCGATATTCCCAAACAGATTGAAAAGGGAAAGAGTCAGTTTGCCGGACCGGAAATCAGCGGCAAAAAGCTAGGTGTTATCGGTCTGGGTGCCATCGGCGTACTGGTTGCCAACGCAGCCAAAAGCTTGGGCATGGAAGTGTATGGCTATGACCCGTTCCTGTCGGTAGATTCCGCTTGGGGACTGTCCCGCTCGGTTCACCATGCCCGTACGCTGGACACGATTTGGCAGGACTGCGATTATATTACCATTCATGTTCCGCAGACGCCGGACACCAAGGGCATGATTGGTGAAGACGCCCTTTCTAAAATGAAAAAGGGCGTACGCGTGCTGAACTTTGCGCGCGGCGGTCTGGTGGATACCAAGGCCATGCTGCAGGCCGTGGAAAATGGCAAGGTAGCGGCCTATGCAACGGACTTCCCGGCACCGGAAATGATTAGCAATCCGAATATTATTGCACTGCCGCATTTGGGTGCTTCCACTCCGGAAAGCGAAGAAAACTGTGCCCGTATGGCAGCAGATGAGCTGAAAGAATACCTGGAAAACGGCAACATTCGCCACAGCGTCAATATGCCGGCAGTTTCCATGGCACGCGACGGCGAGCGTATCTGCATTCTGCACCGCAATATTCCCAATACCATCAGCCGCTTTTCCGGGAAGCTGGCGGACATGGGCATTAACATTGAGAATATGCAGTCGAAGTCCCGCAAAGATTATGCCTATACTATTTTGGACGTCACCGGTGAGATTAAGCCGGAAGTGGCGGAACAGCTGAACGCTTCCGAAGAAGTTATCCGTGTACGCGTTATTCGGTAAAAAACACAAGCAAAAATCAGGAACGGGCTGCGCAGGAAATACCCTGCCGCAGCCCGTTCCTTTCTTTCTGGGAAAGGTCTGTCCATTTCCCGCAAAATATTGTATAATACTGAACAGAAGATGAAGGAGGACCTGGCATGAAGATCTTGCTGAAAAACGCGAGCCTTGCTGACCCGGAACGCCCATCTCCGCAGACAGGTGACCTGCTGCTGGAGCATGGGTGCATTATCGGTGCCGGCGGGCATATTGACGTGACAGATGCTGAAACGGTGGACTGCACCGGTCTGGTTGCTGCGCCGGGACTGGTGGATATGCATGTTCACCTGCGGGACCCGGGCTATACAGAAAAGGAGGACATTGTTACCGGCTGCCGTGCCGCGGCGGCCGGTGGTGTCACCACTCTTTTGTGTATGCCGAATACCAGTCCGGCAGTAGATGAGCCGGATACGGTGGCCTATATTTTGCGAAAAGCCCGCAATGCCAGTGCCCGTGTGCGCGTGGCAGGTGCCTTGACAGTTGGTTTGCACGGGAAAGAACGCACTGACTTAAAGGCGCTGAAAGAGGCCGGCGTAACGGCGCTGTCGGACGACGGCCGTCCGGTGGAAAATTCTCACCTGATGGCAGAAGCCATGAAAGAGGCGGCCGACCTTGGGCTGCCAGTCGTTTCCCACTGTGAAGTGCCGGAACTGACAGCGGACGGTATTATGAATGAGGGAAAAGTCAGCCGGGAACTGGATGTGCCGGGTGCTCCTGCGGCCGCGGAGGAATGCGGCATTGCACGGGAACTGGCGCTGGCGGAGGCATTAGGGGTACCTGTGCATATCTGCCATGTCAGCAGCCAGCACAGTGTGGAACTTATCCGTGCCGCGAAAAAGCGCGGCGTAAAAGTTACCTGTGAAACGGCGCCGCACTATTTCGCGCTAACAGAGGAAGCCCTGCGCGGCAAGGATGCCGACCTGCGCATGAGTCCGCCGCTCCGTACGGAAAAGGACCGCCGCGCCGTTATTGCGGGGCTAAAGGACGGCACCATTGACGTCATTGCAACGGACCACGCACCGCATACGCCGTATGACAAGGGGGACTTCTTTATGGCGCCCAACGGCGTTATCGGCATGGAAACCAGTTTGGCGGCGGGCATTACCTATTTAGTAAAGCCCGGACATCTTACTTTGAATCAGCTTTTGTACAAAATGAGCGCTGCGCCGGCAAAACTGCTGCGGCTGCCATACGGGGGGCTGCTTTCCGGTTCGGCGGCGGATATTGTACTATTTGACCCAAAAGAGCACTGGATAGTGGACCCCGAAAAGATGCACGGCAAAAGCAAAAATGCCGTTTTCAAGGGTAGAAATCTGTGCGGCCGTGTCAAGCGTACCTACTGTGCAGGAAAATTGGTGTATCAGGACGGGAAAAATCCATAATAAAACGATTTTGATATCATTCAAATACAAATTATAAGGAGCTACTCATGGACAGACTCATTGAAGCAATCCGTGCAAAAAAGAACCCGACAGTTGCTGGGCTGGACCCGAAGCTGTCCTATATCCCGCAATCCATGCTGAATGCGGCCTACAGCCAGTACGGCAAGACTCTGGAAGGTGCCGCGGCCGCGGTTCTGCAATTTAATAAAGGCATCATTGACGCACTGGCATCCATTGTGCCGGCGGTCAAGCCGCAGTGTGCCTATTATGAGCAGTTCGGCTGGCAGGGAATGCGCACATTGGAGGCCACCATCCGCTACGCACAGGAGAAAGGCCTGTATGTCATTCTGGACGGCAAACGCAATGACATCGGCACCACCATGCAGGCCTATGCACAGGCACATTTGGGTACAACCGAAGTAGCCGGGCAGGCATTGCCGGCATTTGCGGGGGACGCGCTGACCGTTAACCCTTATTTGGGAGCGGACGGCATTGAGCCGCTGCTGCCGGTATGCAAACGGTATGACCGTTCTGCATTTGTGTTAGTCAAAACCAGTAACCCCTCGTCCGGCGAACTACAGGACCGCACGTTTGCGGACGGAAAGACGCTTTACGCGACGGTTGGCGGTTTGTGTGAGCAGTGGGGGGCAGATACCCGAGGTGAATACGGCTACAGCCGCGTTGGCGCCGTAGTCGGTGCTACCTATCCAGCGCAGTTGGCGGAATTGCGCCGGGCACTGCCGCATACCTTTTTCTTAGTGCCGGGCTACGGAGCGCAAGGCGGCGGTGCCAAAGATGTGGCGCCTGCCTTTGATGAACGCGGATTGGGCGCAGTTGTCAACGCCTCCCGCAGTATTTTAACGGCATGGCAGAAAACCGGTGCGGACGAACGCGACTATGCTGCAGCCGCGGCGAAAGAAGCGGTGCGCATGCGTGACGACATCGTTTCGGAAATTGGAGGAATCCGATGAAATACGATATTGAAATTTGTCCGGTTTTGGCACGGCAGCAGCTGACAGCGGATATTTTCAGCCTGACAGTGTCGGCACCAAAGCTGGCGCCGCTTGCAAAAGCGGGGCAGTTCGCACAAATTCGTATTCCCGGAAAAGTTCTGCGCCGTCCTATTTCTATCTGCGGCATTGGGCCGGATACCCTTCGCTTTGTTGTGCAGGTACGCGGGGAAGGAACGCAGCAGCTTTCTGAAGTACGGCCGGGGGACAGTTTGGATATTTTGGCGCCACTGGGGAATGGCTTCCCGCAGCAGATGGCCGAAAAGCGTGCAGTCTTTGTCGGCGGAGGCATTGGGGTGCCGCCGCTGCTGGGCGCGGCAACAGCCTTTTCCGGTGAGAAAACAGCGGTGCTGGGTTTCCGCAGCCGAGAGGCGGTTATTCTGGCGGACGATTTCACAGCGGCCGGGTGCCGAGTGCACCTTGCTACCGATGACGGCAGCGCCGGCTTTCACGGCCTGGTAACGGGCGTACTGCAGACACTTTCCTTTGATGTGTGCTGTGCCTGCGGGCCGCTGCCCATGCTGCGGGCCGTGGCGGCACTGTGTGCCGAGCGAAAAGTGCCGTGCTGGGTTTCTATGGAACAGCGCATGGCGTGCGGCGTCGGCGCGTGTTTGGGCTGTGCCACGGCGCTGTACAGGCCGGACGGCAGCCAGTATTACGGCCATGTCTGTAAGGATGGGCCGGTCTTTCCAGCAAGCCGGA
The DNA here is from genome assembly GCF_044880635.1 of Caproicibacterium sp. XB2. Lineage (NCBI taxonomy): Bacteria > Bacillati > Bacillota > Clostridia > Eubacteriales > Oscillospiraceae > Caproicibacterium > Caproicibacterium sp. XB2. The sequence continues at coordinate 377,215 of NZ_CP173227.1, forward strand.
TTGCTTGGGAACAGGGGGTGCAGTAATGGCGGATATGCGAGTGAACATTGCCGGCGTTCCGTTTGCCAATCCACTGATTGGCGCCAGCGGCACCGTCGGATTCGGTCGGGAATATGCACAGTTTTACCCGCTTTCTGTGTTGGGCGGCATTTCCTGCAAAGGCATTACACTGGAGGAGCGGCCGGGCAATCCACCGCCGCGCATTGCGGAAACACCATCGGGCATTCTTAACTCGGTTGGCCTGCAGAATCCCGGCGTGGAACATTTCCTGCGGGAGGACCTGCCGTGGCTGAAACAGCAGGGAACCGTGGTGATTGCCAATATTGCCGGCAGAACACCTGAAGATTACTGCGACATGGCGGAGCGGCTGAGCGACTCTATCGTTGATATGATAGAACTGAATATTTCCTGCCCGAATGTAAAGGCAGGGGGCGTACAGTTTGGCGTTACCTGTGAAGGGGTGGAAAACATTACGGCGCAGGTAAGAAAGCACTGCAAAAAGCCACTGATGGTGAAACTTTCTCCCAATGTAGCGGACATTTCCGAAAATGCGGCGGCGGCAGAGGCGGCTGGTGCCGATGCTGTTTCACTGATTAACACACTGACGGGTATGCGCATTGATATTCGTACACGGCGTCCAGTCCTGCACAATAACACCGGCGGCCTTTCCGGCCCGGCGGTATTTCCGGTGGCAGTGCGAATGGTTTGGCAGACAGCCCGCCGTGTAAAGATACCAGTCGTTGGATTGGGTGGAATTTCCTGCTGGCAGGATGCTGTGGAGATGATGCTGGCGGGTGCGTCGGCGTTTCAGGTCGGTACCGCTTTCTTCACGGACCCCTATGCGCCGGTTAAAATCCTGAAAGGTCTTGAAGAGTATTTGAATAATCATTCCATTGCAAATGTAACAGAACTGACGGGGGGTGTGCGCCCTTGGTAGACCTTTATCTGGTGCGTCACTGTGCGGCCCGCGGAAATGTGGACGGCGTTTACCAGGGCCGTGGAGACAGTGACATTACGGACCTCGGCCGCCGCCAGTTGGAGGCGGTTTCGGTTCGGCTGCGTAATGTGCCATTTCAGACCATGTACACAAGCCCGCTGAAACGTGCATGCCTAACGGCTGAAGCTATCAATCAGTACCATCATGTACCGCTGTATACGGACAGCAGCCTGCTGGAGATTGATGTGGGCGGTATGGAAGGCCTGAAGTGGAGCGAACTGCCCGTTCGATTTCCGAAAGAAGCGGACGCATGGCAGAATCATCTGGCCGACTTTCAGGCGCCCGGCGGCGAGAATATCCAACAGGTACAGGACCGTGTCTGGAACGGCGTTCAGAGAATCATAAAAAAAGGAAATGTACCAAATCAGAAAGTGACGGTATGTATCGCCACACACGGCTGTGCGCTGCGGTGCTTTTTCTGCAGGGCACTGGGTTTGCCGCTTTCTAAAATTGACATGGTGCCGCTGTGTGACAACACCTCCATTTCGGAAGTAACTTTTGCCGATGACGGCAGCTGCAAAGTCCTGCGCATGGGTGACGCGGCACATTTGGGGCAGGATATGTCTGTTATGAAAAAAATGGGCTGGGGGCAGAAACGAGCATGAGAATTCTCGGCGTCGACCTCGGTCATGCCCGCACGGGGCTTGCCCTGAGTGATGAAAGCTGTTTCTTGGCTTCTCCGCTGGGGGTGGAGCCTTCCTATAACTGGGATAAACTGCTGCTGCGCATTGTCAGCAGAATCCAGGAAAACCGTGTGCAGCAGGTGGTTGTTGGCCTGCCGCGCAATATGGACGGAACCGAGGGTGCCAGCGCGCAGGGTGCCCGCGAATTTGCCGAAAAGCTGCAGACGGCGGCAGGTGTGCCGGTCACTTTGTGGGACGAGCGCGGCACAACCATTACGGCACATGGGTATTTGAATGAGAGCAACGTCCGCGGGAAAAAACGGAAATCCGTTGTGGATGCGGTCGCGGCAACCATTATTTTGCAGGGCTATTTGGACCATCTGCGCCAAATGCCGCCCAAGGCATAAAATCTGCTGGCTGTGAGAAAAAGGCAGTTTCTGCGACAGGTTTTTCTTCATTTCGCTGTAACAGGGTGGTACTATGTTCTGTAAAAACGGTTTGAGGTGAGAAAATGTTTTCAGAACAAAAAAGAGTAGCGGCTATTCACGATCTGTCCGGTTTCGGCAAATGTTCCCTCAGTGTTATTCTGCCGGTGCTCAGCTGCATGGGGCATGAAGTCTGTTGTTTGCCCACAGCAGTGCTGTCCTCCCATACGGGTGGATTGCCGGACGTAACGATGCGTGACCTTACGCCGGAGATGCACGGCTTTTTGCGTCAGTGGAAAGAGCTGCATATTCCGTTTGACAGTATCTATACAGGATTTTTAGGCAGTGCGGAACAAATTGCAGTGGTACAGGAGTTCCTGCAGCAGTTTCGTCAGAAGGATACACTGGTTTTGGTGGACCCGGCAATGGCTGACGATGGACGCTTATATGATACATATACGCAGGAAATGGCGGCTGGTACCGAAAAACTATGCCGGCAGGCGGATGTGGTGGTGCCGAACCGTACAGAGGCGGCGATGCTGTTGGGAGAGCCGTATCGGGAGGGTCCCTGTACGCGTCAGTATGTGGAATCTGTTTTGCACCGCTTGACAGGACTGGGTCCGCGCGTGGCAGTGTTGACCGGCGTGTGGTTTTCGCCGGAACTAATAGGTGCGGCGGGATATGACCGCACTTCGGGGGAAGTCAGCTATGCGTTTCGGCCGCGTATCGCGGGCAGCTATCAGGGAACAGGCGACCTGTTCGCCGCGGTTTTGCTGGGGGCACTGCTGCACCAGAAGCATCTGCGCAGTGCACTGCAGCTGGCAGTGGACTTTACGGCTGCCGCTGTCCGGCGCACACATGAGGCGGGCACAAATCCGCTGTGGGGTGTGCGCTTTGAACCGTGTCTGCCGACACTGATGCAGGAGCTGGAATTGTAGCGTTTACAGCCCGTGCTTTTTCTTTACAAACCAAGTGAAAAAGGGTATACTGAAAAGACAGCATCATGAAAATCAAGAGGCACCGCTTCTTGATTTTTTGCTGTCTTTTCTTTTTTCACAAGGAACCTAAAGAACAAATGAAAACGAACGATACAGGGAGGTGCGCATGTGTCGAATATTTCGGCGCTGCTTTCTACACTGACACCGGTCTTCTTTGCGCTGCGCGGCGTAGCAGCCATACTGATGGTGTTTCTGGCAATTTGCTGTTACACATCTATGCGGGCGGGACGCCGCCGTGAGGAGCCGGTGGTTTTTCTGGAAAACCAGAAAAACCGAAAGAATATTCCTGTGCTGTACTGGGAAAACAGCCTTGGCCGCAGCCCCAGCTGCGACATTGTGCTGACAGACAGTGCAGTTAGCCGTGACCACGCGGTCCTTATGCGGCGGGAAAGCGGCTGGCTGCTGACGGATACCGGCTCCAAAGGCGGAACCTATTTAAATGGACAGCGTATCCGCGGCACAGTGAAGGTGATACCGGGCGATTTAATTGGCATTGGCCGCACAAATCTGATTTTTCGCCGTGTAACGGATGCCAATGTGGCACCGCCGCGGCGCGTTTCCCGGCACAAGCCGCATCCGGCGGGTCTGTTGGCGCTGGGAGTGGTCATACAGCTTCTGTGTTTTGTACAGGCATTTTTTGCGGACAAGCAGTTTTCGCTGCTGCCGCTGCTGCCTATGGTTATGGTCCTGATGACCGAGTGGATTTATTATATGGTTTCCCGGTATGTACTGGGTCGTGTCAACTTTGAGTTGGAAACGCTGGCGTTTACCTTGTGCGGGATTGGTACTGCACTGCTGTGCGGTACGCGTCAAAAATTGACAAAGACCCAGACAGCACCGACACAGCTTACCCTGTTTCATCCGACCATGAATGCCGCTTATATGCAGGTCCTAATGATGATAGCGGGCATTTTCCTGTTTTCCTTTCTAATTTGGTTTATGAAGGATTTGGACCGCGTGAACCGCTGGCGGATTCCTATTGCCATTTTTGGCGTATTGTTGTTGGCGGCGCCGCTGGTTATCGGCAGAAGTGTTAACGGCTCAAAAAACTGGATTTACTTTGCGGGCATATCTCTGCAGCCCAGTGAATTTGTCAAACTGGCATTTATCTTTTCCGGTGCCGCTACACTGGACCGTTTGCAGACCAAACGAAACCTGATTGGTTTCATTGGCTTGTTGGTGTGTGTCATGGGTATCCTGGTTCTGGAGAAAGATATCGGCGGCGCGGCTGTCTTTTTTGCAACGTTTCTGATTATCGCTTTTATGCGTTCCGGTTCGGTGCGCACCATCGTGCTGAGTATTGCGGCGGCCGGTGTCGGCATTATTACCGTGCTGGGAATGTTTAGCCATGTCAAAGAACGGTTTGCCGTGTGGCACCACATTTGGGAGCCGGCGTATCTGTATGACAAGGGCTTGCAGCAGACGCGTGTGCTGACCTATTCCGCCAGCGGCGGTCTGTTCGGCGTGGGTATTGGCAACGGCGGTCTCGGCGGCGGCATCAGCCCGCTGAAAGGCTATACCACGATTGCGGCCAACACCAGTGACCTCGTTTTCGGAATGCTCAATGAGGAATTGGGCCTGTTGATGTCCGTTGTTATTGTGGGCGTGATTGCGCTGTTTATTTTGTTTGCGCGCAGTGACGTGACGCGTTCCCGCTCCACGTTCTATTCCATTACTGCCTGCGCTGCTGCCGGAATGCTGCTGTTTCAGGCATGCCTGAATATTTTCGGCAGCACGGATATCATTCCGCTTACCGGTGTGACACTTCCGTTTATCAGTGCAGGCGGCAGCAGCATGATGGCCACATGGGGTGCGCTGGCCTTTATTAAGTCCAGCGACGAGCGGACCTATGCAGTCAGGAGGCGAAGATAGCATGAAAACAACCGGCAAGCGTTCTTTGTTTCTGTTCTTTTTTCTGCTTTTGTTTACTGCGGGGCTGTGTACCTTTTTGTACCAGTATGTCACACAGGGAAGCAAATGGGCCATGCAGCCTTACAATGCGCATCTGAATGGCACTTCTACTGTGGCGGACGGCACTGTAGCGGACCGCAACGGTGTAAAACTGGTGTCTACCAAAAACGGGAAGCGCACCTATGCGGACAGTGAAACAGTGCGGAAGGCAACGCTGCATTTGGTAGGCGACTCTGCCGGCAACATCTCCACCGGTGTACAAAATGCCTTTAAAACGGAACTAACTGGTTATAACATTGTTACTGGATTGACGGACGTGCACCCCTCCAAAACGGGCGGCACCATTTCCCTTACTGTGGACAGCCGTTTAAACAAGTTGGCATACAATGCACTTGCGGGACGAAAGGGTGCCGCGGTTTTGACCAACTGGCGCACCGGTGAAATTTTGTGCATGGTCAGTACGCCTACATTTGACCCATCCGACCCACCCAGTAATTTGCAAACTAATTCCAAGTACAGCGGTGTTTATGTCAATAAGGTCCTTTCCGGCCAGCTGACGCCTGGCTCTATTTTTAAGATTGTAACGGCAGCTGCTGCTATACAAAACATTCCGGATTTGGACAGCCGCATGTTTACCTGCCACGGTGCCATTAAGGTAGAGGGCAACGATATTACCTGTACAAACCGCGAGCAGCATGGTACGCAAAACTTCCAGCACGCGTTCGCAAATTCCTGTAATGTCACGTTTGCAACGCTTGCCATGGAAATGGGCAAAGATAAAATGACCGCTGCAGCCAATGCGCTCGGTGTGAATTCTGGTTATACGGTGGATACACTGAATGCAGCAAAGGGCAGCTATGATGTGAGTAAAGCAAGCAAAAACCAGCTGGGCTGGTCCGGCACTGGACAGTATACGGACCAGGTCAGCCCCGGCTATATGGTGCGTCTATTAGGGGCAATCGCCAACGGTGGTTCCCCGCAGGAACTGCGCGTGATTAAAGGCGTCAGCGGTGACCTGACCGATAAAAACAAGTTTGGCAGTGTGAAGACTGGCAAGCAGCTGATGAGCTCGGATGTAGCCAGCCGGTTGAAAAACTATATGCGCGGCAACGTGAAGATTGCCTACGGTGATGATTCCTTTGACGGCATCGACAGCGTGTGCGCAAAGACCGGTACAGCGGAACTGGGCAGCGGCCGCGGGAATAACGGCTGGATGGTCGCTTTTTCATCCAATGAAAGCACACCTTACGCTGCGGCAGTGGTTGTGGAACACACGGATTCTTTCGGCATTAACTCTGCCGGACCAATCCTGCGGGACCTGCTGGCGGCAGCGGCAAAGTACAAGGAGTAACGGGTGTCCCTTTTCTACAAGATTTGACAAAATGGCTTTCCTGCTGTACAATAAAACCGTTCTTATAAATGGGGCGCTTGGCCTTACGGGGCTTGGCTGAGACGGGAGAAATTCCGGACCCTTTGGCCTGATCCGGATAATACCGGCGGAGGTAACATACAATCGGGTTTTTAGCCGCCGCCTGTACCTTTTCCGGGTATAGGCGGCTTTTTGCTGCCTATTCGGCCGGTATCACTTTTCCTATTATTCTTTACAGCAGATTTCTGCAAAAAACGAAGGAGATTGTAAAATGAAAGAAGAATTCCCCGCAAGTGTTGCCATTCAGGTGCTGCCACAGGTCGGTACCGACGAAGAGGTTGTCCGCATTGTTGACGAAGTGATTGCTTATATTAAGAGCACCGGCGTTAATTATTATGTTGGCCCGTTTGAAACCACAATGGAAGGCGACTATGAGCAGCTGATGGAGATTGTGAAACAGTGCCAGTACATTGCCGTTAAGGCGGGCTGTCCGCAGGTTGCTTCCTACGTAAAAATCAGCTACAAGCCGCAGGGAGGGGTCCTGACGATTGCGCAGAAAGTTACAAAGTATCACAGATAAGCTCTCCCCAATTTTTCTCATCGTTATCATTTTGATTGTATGGCAGTCGGTTGTTTCCTTTAATGTTGTGCCGAACTTTATGCTGCCAAGTCCGGTGCAGGTTGTGCAGGCATTCATTGATGACTTTTCGTCTTTGATGTACAATGCCTCCACGTCTTTGCAGGAAACATTTTGGGGCATGCTGATTGCGGTAATTTTGGCATTTCTTTCAGCTTTTTTAATGGACCGTTTTCGCTTGGTGAAGAAAAGCCTGTACCCAATTTTGATTTTAACCCAAACGGTGCCGACGGTGGCTATTGCACCGCTGCTGGTGCTGTGGCTCGGTTATGATATGACGCCGAAAATTGTTCTGGTTGTCATTTCCTGTTACTTTCCCATTGCGGTTGGTCTGCTCAATGGATTTGATAGTGCCGACCCAGACGTGATTAACCTGATGCGTACCATGGGCAGCAGCCGATGGCAGATTTTCTGCCATGTAAAAATTCCAAGTTCCCTTAACAACTTCTTTTCTGGCCTGCGCATCAGCGTTTCCTATTCGGTGATTGGTGCGGTTGTGGCAGAGTGGCTGGGCGGCAACTCCGGCCTTGGCGTATATATGACGCGCGTACGAAAGAGCTATGCCTACGACCGCATGTTTGCGGTTATCTTCCTCGTATCCATTATCAGTCTAATTTTAATGAAACTGGTAGATGTGGTACAGCGGCTGTGCATGCCGTGGGACCGCAAACGCCGGAAAGAAAAGTCTGCCTGAAGCAGATTCCGATTCGTTCCATCAATAGAGTTCTAAAAGGAGTTCCTGAAAATATGAAAAAGTTTGGAAAATCCCTGATTGCCGGTGTATTGGCAGCCGCCATGGCTGTTTCGATGACTGCCTGCGCGGGCGGTGCGGCATCCTCGGCTGCATCCGGTACAGCTTCCGGTACGGCTGCCTCTTCCGCGGCCGACGGCAAGCTGGAGAAAATCAAATTCGTTTTGGACTATACCCCGAATACAGACCATACAGGCATTTATGTGGCGCAGGCTCTGGGTTATTTTAAAGATGCGGGCCTAGACGTGGAAATTGAACAGCCGCCGGAGTCCGGCACCGCAGCATTGGTTGGTTCCGGTAACGCACAGTTTGGTGTTGGTTTCCAGGACACGGATATGGCTTCCGCACTGACCTCTGCAACCCCACTGCCGATTACCGCCGTAGCGGCGATTATTCAGCATAATACTTCCGGTATTGCGTCCGTCAAGAGCAAAAATATCACCCGCCCGAAAGATATGACAAACCATTCCTACGCAACGTGGGATACACCGGTGGAAAAAGGCATGGTTAAGTACATCGTCAACAAAGACGGTGGCGATTATTCCAAAGTGAAAATGGTTCCTTCCGGTGACAACTCTATCGTGCAGATTCAGACCAATGCCGACACAGCGTGGATTTATTATGGCTGGGATGGCATTGCCGGTGAAGTAAAAGGCGTTAAGCTGAACTTCTTTGCCTTCAAAGATATTGACCCCGTATTAGACTGCTACACACCAGTCATTATTGCCAACAACGCTTTCCTGAAAAAAGAGCCGGAAACCGCCAAAAAGTTTATGGCCGCCTGCAAGAAAGGCTATGAATACGCCATTAAAGACCCGGATGCCGCCGCAAAGATTCTTATTCAGCAGGTGCCGGACCTAAAGAGCAATGAAAAGCTGATTTATAAGAGCCAGGAATGGCTGAAAAATCAGTACCAGGCAGATGCCAGCCAGTGGGGCTATATTACACCTTCCCGCTGGAATGCTTTCTATAAGTGGCTGTATCAGAACAAACTTATCAGTAAGGAAATTCCGGCAAATACCGGTTTCTCAAATGATTACCTCGGTAAGTAAGGAGCGGCCTTATGGAAACAAAACTGACCGCAAAAGGCATTTCCAAAAGCTATGACGGCACTAAAATTTTGGAAGACGTAAGTATCGAGCTGCGGGACCAGGAAATTGTCAGCCTGCTGGGTGTTAGCGGTGCCGGGAAAACGACACTGTTTAATATCATTTCCGGACTGATGCTGCCCGACTGCGGCCATGTATTCCTGAAAGGAAAGGAAATCACCGGTTACGCCGGCCATGTTTCTTATATGCTGCAGAAAGATCTGCTGCTGCCGTACCATACAGTGGTGGACAATACGGCGCTGCCACTTATCCTGCACGGAATGCCTAAAAAAGAAGCCCGCCAAAAGGCAGGTGCGTATTTTGCGGAATTTGGGCTGGAGGGCACACAAAAAAAGTGGCCGGCACAGCTTTCTGGTGGTATGCGTCAGCGTGCCGCCCTGCTGCGCACCTATCTGGGCAGTGAAGGCGTCGCTTTGCTGGACGAGCCCTTTTCAGCGTTGGATACCATCACAAAGGATGCCATGCACACATGGTACTTGAATGTCATGCAGAAGATAGAGCTTTCCACGCTGTTCATTACGCACGATATAGATGAGGCCATTTTGCTTTCTGACCGTGTCTATATTCTGTCTGGAAGGCCGGGGCATATTATCGCGGAAATGCCAATTACGGTTCCGCGCCCACGCACACGGGAGTTCCTGCTGAGCAATACCTTTCTTGACTACAAACGTAAAATTATTGATTACCTCAAGATATAAAGAAAACGCGCTGCTTTTTGGCAGCGCGTTTTTTCATACGGTTTCGTTTCTTTGTTTCGGATTTTCCTGCTCAGTTGGTATCGTTGTCTGCATGATTGGCATTCTGTGTATTCCCGCCTGTAGCGGAAGCAGTTTGGGAAGGCTGCTCCGGTTCTGTGCTGGAAGCGGGAGCTTCAGATGTTTGACTTTCAGGTTTTTCCGAAACAGTGCTTTCTGGTGCTTTGCTGCTTTCCACCGAAGGCTGTTTTTTAGAGGAAGAACCGCCCTGTGTGGTGCTGCTGTGGCGAGAGGAGCGGCTGGCTGAGGTGCCGCCGTTGTTATTTTGAGTATTTCCGGTATTATTTTGACCGCCGTTCGTTTTGTCTTCGCTGGCTCGGCGGCGGCTGGCAGTGCCGGTATTGTTGTCGGCCTGCTGACCACCGTTGTCCTGGTCAGCGATGCTGTCTGCGTTATCGCTGACAGCGGAAGATACACTGGCAGAGGACGTTTCGGAAGATGCTGTACCGGACGCACCGCAGGAATGTCCCAGAACAGCGAACAGCAATGCAACCACAATCACAGCGACAATCACACCAATCAGCCACATAGGCCGGTTTCCTCTGCCGGGATCGGCGACTGGCTGACGCTGGTCCTCATAATAGTTATCGTAACCATCATCGCTGTCCTGCGGATAAGCGCGGTCATCGTAGCTTCGGTCGTCCGGATAAGCGCGGTCGTCGTAGCTTCGGTCGTCCGGATAAGCACGGTCGTCGTAGCTTCGGTCGTCCGGATAAGCATGGTCATCGTAGCTTCGGTCGTCCGGATAAGTGCGGTCATCGTAGTTTCGGTCGTCTTCCGGATAGGGCGGATAGTTCTGCCCGTTTCCATCGCTGTGTTGACTTCTAGTGCCGCGGGAATGGGTGGGAATGTATTGTGTATCATTCATAGAGGGGTCCTCTTGACTTTTTTTGCCCCATTTCATGCTTTTCACTCCTTCTGCATTGTTTTGCTTTCACAGTATAGCATAGAAGGGCAGAAAAGAAAATGGTACTTTTCTGTGAAGTTCGCTTGACAGCTAATGCTGGACTGTGTATACTGTGCATATACAGATATGAACAGGGGGGGCGCACTTGAAACTATGGGTGGATCGCACAGGAAATCGGCCTATTTACAGTCAGATATGTATTCAAATCAAGAGACAGATACGTTCCGGCAGCCTGCACCCCAATGAAATGCTGCCCTCTATTCGTTCGCTGGCAAAGGACCTGCGCATTAGTGTAATTACCACCAAGCATGCCTATGAGGAGCTGGAGCGGGAGGGGTTCCTATACACAGTGGCGGGAAAAGGCTGCTTCGTCGCAAAAAAAACGCTGCCGCAGCCGCCGCCAAAGGAAAAGCTGGAGCAGCTTTACGCGCTGCTGCTGCGGACACAAGCGCTTGCCCGGGAATGCGGACTGAGCGACAGCGAACTGCTGGAAATTTATCAGACACTGAAAAAGGAGTAAACAGACAATGGACGCTTTGAAACTACATGGCCTTACCAAAAACTATGCGGACTTTGCGCTGGACAATGTCAGCTTCAGTCTGCCGTCCGGCAGCATTCTGGGACTGATTGGTGAAAACGGCGCCGGAAAAAGTACCACCATTCGCCTATTGATGAATACGATACCGCGGGATAGCGGAGAGGTAACCGTGCTGGGCGTAGACAACCGTACACCTCAGTTTTATGCGGTTAAGCAGGATATTGGTGTGGTGATGGATGAAGCGAATTTTCCGGAAGTGCTGAACGCACGGCAGGTGAATCAGGTGATGAAGCGCACGTTTGCCCATTGGGACGAAGCGCAGTACAGCACATACCTAAAAAAATTCAATTTGCCAGACAAAAAGCAGTTTAAGGATTTTTCGCGCGGCATGAAGATGAAGCTCGCCATTGCCGTGGCGCTGTCCCATCACCCAAAGCTGCTGGTGCTGGATGAGGCGACCGGCGGACTGGACCCGATTGCCCGTGATGAAATTCTGGATATTTTTAATGACTTTACCCGCAGCAAGGATCATTCGATTCTGATGTCCTCCCACATTGTCAGTGACTTGGAAAAACTATGTGATTACATTGCTTTTTTGCATCAGGGAAAGCTGCTGTTCTGCGAGGAGAAGGACCGTCTGCTGGAAACCTACGGTTTGGTAAATGGTACGCGGGAAGAGCTGGAGCACCTTCCGGCAGGTGCGGTTCAGGGCGGTGTGCGCATCAGTGACTACGGTGTGGAAGCAATGGTCCTGCGGGACCGTTTGCCCGCCGGTGTCAAGGCAGAGCACATCAGTATCGAAGACATTATTGTTTTTCTGGGAAGAAAGGAGCACCGGATATGAGCGCGCTAATGCTGAAAGATTGGTATGTTATTACAAAACAGATGAAAGTTTTTCTGATACTCATTTTGTTTTTCTCGCTGATTCCCAATGTCACCATGACGGTTTTTGCCATTCTGTATGCGGCCATGCTGCCGATTAGTGCCATGGCTTATGATGAACGTTCCAAATGGGACACATTGGTGCGTATGATGCCCTATTCACCCAGAGATGTTGTTTTAAGCAAGTATGTTATGGGATACTGCGGTGTCGGCATTGCCGCGGCGTTTTCAGCGACTGTCACTGCTGTTAAAAGCATCGTTACCCACAGCAATGCGTTTGAAGATTTTGGAATAACCGTATTGGCCAGTATTTGTATGGCACTGGTCCTGCTGGCAATCCAGACACCCATGCTGATTTCTATGGGTGTGGAAAAAGGCCGGATGCTCTTTATGATTATTTTCTTTGTTATCTTTGGCGCTTTGGGTTTCTTTTTCTATATGGCGGAAAAACAGTCCCTCGCGAAGCCGTCTTTGACAAATCTCGTTTTTGGGATTATTTTTGCGGCGACTATCCTCGCAAATGTCATTTCCATTGTTATTTCCATACATTGCTATCAGCACAAAAAAGATTAAACAAGCAATCGGTTTTGCTGCCGTGGCCGGTACTGTCGGGCTGCGGCTTTTTGCTTTTTAAAAGAAGGGGGAAGCGCATTTTGTATACGTCTGCTTTTTGTAAAAGTCCCATTGGCCCACTGCTGCTGACGGCAAATGATGCGGGTCTGTGCGGGGTATCCCTAACGAATATACTTCCGAATGGCTGCACACAAAAAGAAACGCCCCTGCTGCAAACGGCAGCGGGGCAGATAGCGGACTACTTCGCGGGCAGACGAAAGATGTTTTCTTTGCCTCTTTCCCCCGAGGGAACGGCGTTCCAGCGGGACGTGTGGGAAGCTCTGCGGAAAATTCCATATGGTGAAACACGGACTTATGGACAGGTGGCACAGGCGGTCGGCCAACCACGTGCTTGTCGGGCGGTGGGAATGGCCTGTCACCGCAACCCGTTGCTGATTGTGGTGCCGTGTCACCGTGTGATTGGGCAGAACGGCAGCCTGACCGGTTTTGGTGCCGGCCTTGACGCGAAGGCCTTCTTGCTGCAAATGGAAAAGAAAGAGGCGCAGTCCTTATGACCATACCGGAAATAGAAGAGGAACTGCAGTGTATGGCGGAGCCAAAGTATCGAGACTTTTCCAGCCGGCTGCTGCCGCAGGCTGCGGCCGAAGGGATGCTGGGTGTCCGCCTTCCAAAGCTGCGGCAGATGGCCGGAAAAATATCGAAAGGGGATTGGCAGGCGTTCCTGCAAACCTGCCCGGACCGGTGGTTTGAAGAAATCATGCTGCAGGGAATGGTCATTGGCCGTGCGGCGAAAACGCCGGAGGAGGCCATACCGTGGATTCAGCAGTTCCTTCCAAAAATCGACAACTGGTCAATATGCGACAGCTTCTGTGTTGGGCTGAAAGTTGCGAACCGGTACCCGCAGCAGATGTGGCGGTTCGTAACACCTTATGTACGGAGTGAGCGGGAATATTTTGCCCGCTTTGGTGCCGTCATGCTGCTGGACCATTTTGCCGCACCGGAATACGCCGGAAAGGCGCTTCAGCTGTTGGACAACATGCGCAGCACAGCATATTATGCTGGTATGGCGGCAGCGTGGGCGGTGTCGGTTTTTTATGTACACTGTCCGGAGATAACTGGAGAATATCTGCGGCACAGTCATTTAAGCGATGCGGTTTATAATCAGGCATTACAAAAAATAATCGAGTCCCGTCGGGCAACGCCGGAGCAGAAAACCGCGGTGCGGGCCATGAAGCGAAAGCCTCGTTAGTCCTGATTCATATTGCTGGCGTCGATAATCAGCTGTACCGCACCTTCCAAACCAATATGGGTGGTATTGAGGCATAGGTCATAGTTCGCGGCATTGCCCCAGCGCTGGCTTGTGTAAAAATTACAGTAGGCGGCGCGCTCTTTGTCTATTTTATCAATGGTTTCCGGCGCTTTTTGGGGGCTGATTCCATAGTCATTAATTGCGTGCTGAATACGGAAATCACGGTCAGCGTGCAAAAATACGCGGAACACATGCGGGTGACTACGCAGAATGTAATCCGCACAGCGGCCGACAATGACACAGGGACCTTTTTGTGCAGCCTCTTTGATAATTTGTTCCTGCAAAAGGAAGAGCTGGTCGTTAAGCGGCAGGTTGGTGGTTACACTGGGCATTCCGAAACAGTAATTGCCCATGACCAGCGAATACAGCAGACTGCTGGCGTGCCGTTCGTCCGCGGAATGAAAAAATGTTTCGCTGATACCGCTTCGTTTGGCGGCAAGTGCCACCAGCTGCTTGTCATAATAGGGAACCTGCAGCCGTTTGGCGAGTTCCTGGCCGATTTGCCGGCCACCGCTGCCGTATTGGCGAGAAATGGTAATGATGTTTTGCATAAAGACACACCTCTCCTCTATAAAATAATACAAAAATATTTTATATATTATATACCATATCGTGCAAAATGTCAAATTTCAAGCGGAACACAAAGGATTTTCCACTAAAAAGCGCTGCTGTGTTGAAATTGATGCTTGACAAATATGCCGGACTGTTCTATGATAAATCTAATCAAAATGAAATAGATGAAACCTAAGAGAAAGACGAGTACGCCGGCAGGTGCCATTACAGAGAACTGCGCAGAGCTGAGAGCGTGGTATGGTCACAGCGGGCGGAATGGACTTTTGAGGGCAAACCGAACGGCCTTGGGCCCAGTAGGGGCGACGGAACCTTTCCCCGTTACAAGGAAAGCGCACATACATATTGTGTGCGGCAAAGCGGGCGCGGCCGCGAGGCAGCGCCAATCCGGGTGGTACCGCAGGAGTTTGTCATTTATCAGCTCTTGTCCCTGTTTTTACAGCAGGGGCAGGAGCTTTTTTATTTATCTGTCCGTACATTTTCCGCAGTCATTTTCACAAAAGAGAGAATAGGGAGGCATTTATGATGAAAAAGTATGGGAAACGTTTTCTGGCGGCAGCTCTTGCAGGTGCCATGGCACTGGCCTGTACAGCCTGCGGAGGAAGCGGTACTTCTGGTATATCCGGTTCTGCCGGTACGGCAGAGGGCAGCAAAAAAATTGGTGTTATTCAGTTCACCACGGTTCCTTCACTGGACAACTGCTATAAGGGATTTTTAAAGGGATTGCAGGACGAAGGTTTTGTGAAAGACAAAAATCTGACCATTGATTTCCAGAACGCACAGGCCGAAACGGCAACGGCGGACACACAGGCGCAGACAATGGCAAACAAAAAATACGATTTGCTCGGGGCGATTGCAACACCGGCGGCCATGAGTGCCTATTCGGCGGCAAAGAGCAACGATATTCCGGTGGTGTTCACCGCGGTCAGCGATCCGGTATCGGCCAAATTGGTGAAGAGCTTGGACCATCCCGGCAGTGTGGCGACCGGCAGCAGCGACCAGCTTCCGCTGGAGGCACAGGTTAAAATGATTCGTGCGTTCCTGCCGAAAGCAAAGAAAATTGGCGTCCTTTACACGACCAGTGAGCCGAACTCCGTTTCCACACTGGAACGCCTGAAAAAAATTGCCCCGAAATACAACTTTGAGGTTGTCGGTCAGGGCGTCACCAACGACAGCGAAGTGGCATCCGGCGCACAGGTATTGGTCGCCAAAGGTGTGGACTGCTTTAATAACTTTACGGACAACAATGTCGTCAATAACATGAAGAGTGAGCTGCAGGCGGCCAATAAGGCGGGCATTCCGGTGTTTGGCTCTGAAGAGGAACAGGTGCGCGGCGGCTGCCTCGGCTCGGTCAGTATTGACTTTACAGCGCTGGGCGAAGAAACCGGCAAAATTGCCGGCAAAATTCTGAAGGGGGAAGCGAAGCCGCAGGATACAAAGGTGTACACCACACAGACCGGCACACCAATTTATAATACCGATGTGCTGACAAAGCTGAAGCTGACTGTACCTGCCGCATACAAAGATGCTGCCAAAACGACGACAACGAAGTCGGCCTGAGACAGATTTTTCCGGCCGCTTTGACAAGAATAGAGGGGGACTTGAACTTTGGACATCTTTCTAGGCCTTTTGCAGGTGGTGCTGCGTGAGGGTTTTATTTATGGCATTATGGCGGTAGGGGTGTACATTACCTATAAGGTGCTGGATTTTCCGGACCTGACGGTGGATGGCTCGTTTCCGCTGGGTGCGTGCAGTGCCGCTGCTCTAATTACTGCCGGCGTTAATCCATGGCTTGCCTGCCTTATCTGTTTTGGGGTGGGTGCCGCCGCAGGTGCTGTGACGGGACTGCTGCATGTACGGCTGCATATTACAGACCTGCTTTCCGGTATTCTGGTAATGACCGCGCTGTACAGCGTCAATATGGCCATTACAGGGAAAAAAGCAGTACTTTCCTTCTTTGATGCACCAACTATTTTCAGCAGCGGACTGGGTGGTGCCCTGCATGATGCCCTTGGACAATGGGGCTGGGTCATCATGGCGTTCCTCGTATGTATGGTTGTCAAATGGGTCGTCGACATTTACCTGAAAACGCGTTCCGGACTGCTCCTGCGGGCAGCGGGCAGCAATTCTCAGTTTGTTGTTTCGCTGGGCAAGGACCCGGGTCGCATGAAAATTTTGGGTCTGATTTTAGGCAACGGCCTGACCGCCCTTTCCGGCTGTGTACTGGCACAGCAAAAGGAGAGCGCGGATGTTACTTCCGGCACCGGCATGGTGGTTATGTCGCTGGCGGCGGTCATTATCGGCGTATCGCTGTTTAGCCGTGTGAAGCGGATGCGGCCGACCATGATGGCCGTTATCGGCATGATTTTGTACCGAGCCTGCCTGACGGTCGCCATGCAGCTGGGGCTGGATACCAACTGGCTCAAGATGCTGATGTCCATTATCTTTGTTATCGCACTGGTTGCAAGCCGATTTGCGTCCGGGAGGGGGAAGCATTATGTCACAATTGACCGCACCTGAAGCAAAGCCGCTGGTGCGTATGGAGCACATTTATAAAACCTTCAATCCCGGTTCTGTCAATGAAGTGGTGCTGTTTCAGGATTTTAACCTGCAAATTGCAGAGGGAAGCTTTGTGGCAGTGGTTGGCAGCAACGGCTCCGGCAAGACAACAATTTTAAACCTGCTGTGCGGCAGCCTGCCGCTGGGTTCCGGCGAGATTTATGTGGGGGACCGGCAGGTTACGAAGATGAAAGAATATGAGCGTTCCCGATTTATCGGGCGTGTATTTCAGGACCCTTCCATGGGGACCTGCCCCTCATTGACGGTGCTGGAGAATATGGCTCTTGCGGACAACAAAGGCAGCTCGTTTCTGCTGCAGCGGGGTGTCAACCGCCGCAGGACACAGCATTATCGGGAGGAGCTTTCCCTGCTGCATATGGGACTGGAAGATAAACTGGGTGTGCAGGTCGGCAGCCTTTCCGGTGGGCAGCGGCAGGCGCTGGCAATGCTGATTGCGACGATGTCGCCAATCAACCTGCTGATTCTGGACGAACATACGGCGGCGCTGGACCCGCATTCCAGTGAAAATGTGATGGAACTGACACAGCGTGTGGCAAAAGAAAAGCATGTGACGATGCTGATGGTTACCCATAATCTGAAGTTTGCGGTGGCCTACGGTGACCGGCTGCTGATGATGCACCGCGGCCATATTATGCTGGACGCCGCCGGTGAGGACAAGAAGGTGCTGGACGTTCGTGACCTGACAAACCGCTTTGATGAAATCAGTGTAGAAGACGGAAACTAAATAAGTTCATTTCCCGGGGACGGCTTTTGAGCCGCCCCTTTTCTTATCTATTCTATGCAAAAAAAGCCGTTGGCCGCAGATATTCTGCAGCTAACGGCTTCTGATTTTGTTGTGGTCCAAGCGGCGTATCAGTGACGGTAGCGGTCGTGGGAGAACTCTTTTTCCTCTTTCTCTACTTCATCACGCAGATATGCTTCATAATCAAAACCATCTATTATATTTTTGGAAGACCCATGAACGGAGCCGTCACGGTCTGCTGGTGGGGAGGGACGTTTTTCCGTTCTGCTGCGAGCATATTCTTCATCCTGTGCAAAGGCCCGGCGGCTGTGGGAGTTCCGCTGTACGGCCGGAGCTTTGGTATTCGGCTCAGCCAAATGCCGTGCCGGTGTTTTGCGGCACAGAACCCAGTTCGGCAGTTTGTCCGTTACTTTTTCCGGAAGGACTTTGCACATCGACTGCACCAGCGGACGGTAGTTGATAATCAGCATGACCAGTGTGAGAAGGCTGCACCAGAGGATGCTGTGCCGGACGCTTTGAATCATCAGCAGGGCTTCCGCACCGAGCAGGGCGCTTTCTGCCAGCAGGCGCAGCGGACTGAAATGAATACGAATGAAGCGGCGGGTATCAATTGTACGTATTAGGAACATAATCACATAAGCGGCCAGCGTAGCCATGGCGGCACCCTGCGGTCCATAGGGCGGAATCAGCATTAAGTTTAACACAATGTTGATGACAGCCGCAATGATGGTGGTAATCATATTGTTCACGCTGCGTTTTTCCACCATATAAACAGTGCCGAGAAAACTGGCGAGACAGGAAAATGCCGTAGACAGCACCAGAATGGGGATATATACCCAGCCTTGGTGGAAACCGCGCGCCGTCAGCAGTGACATAAGCGGCCGGCACAGCAGAATGACCAGTGCACTGCCGACAAATACAATGGCCGACATCGCGTGAAACACCTGTGTAAAGAACCGCGCACGGCCCTTTTCCTCTGTAATAGAGGACATCTGCCAGGCATCCAGGAAAACGCTGACGACTAGGGAAATGAGGTTTGGAATTTTGTAGGCACCGGTAAAGGCACTGGCAGTTACTTTGTCCAGATAATGACCAACCATAATACGGTCGGAACTGTTTGTCAGCCAAAAAGCGACTTTGTTGGGAATTAGCGGGGCGGAATATTTCAGCATTTGGGCAGCGGTCAGACGGTTTAGTCCCTTAAAGCGGACAAACTTTCCTAGCCCTGCAACCCAGAACAGGAGCAGTGCGCCGATGAGGTCCGGAATGATAATCCCCAGAATGAATCCGGTAATGCCCATTTTCAGCGGATACAGGAATAGCAGTGTGAACAGAACCGTGGTGAAGGTCGTAAAGATGCCCTCAAACGCGTACAGCTTTACCATATTTCGGGCCCGTACAAACTGGCTGCACATATTGCGCAGGGAAGAGGTGAACACAAAAACGGCCACCAGCGTACTGCGCCCCTTCATAAAGCTTAACCAGGAGATGTTTTCCAGAAACGGTGACAGAAACAGCAGGACCAGAGAGCCCAGACAGGTGACAATCAGGCTAACGGTAAAAACATCTTTTTTGTTGTATCGACGGTCCAGACCAAAGCGGGTAACGCCATCGACAATCTGCAGGGAAAACAAAGGAATCAGCACGTTGCCGATATCCTGCATATTGCTGGCTGCGTTAAAATCACTGCCCAGCGCGCTGGTCGTGAAGCGCGTCATTAGTATGGTAAGAATTTTAGAACTGAAAGTACCAATCGCAAAAATCAGGGTATTAGACAACAGCCTTTTGTATTTGTTCAAAATTTAACTCTCCTGTCCAAAAAATCGAAAAGCATAAAATCGTCCCCTATTATAGCATATCCGGGGCAGAAAGTTCAATGGCCGCAAGCAGAGAGAAAGAACTGTCTTTTTGTGCGCCCCAGCTGGGCAGGCGTATGCTCAGCCGGTGAAAATACAGGAAAAGGGGTGCGCTTTGGTGTACTTTGTGCTATACTGTATTCATAAAAACATAAAATTGATTCCGTAACAGCTGCAGGGAGGGTGTTCTTTTATGGTCGAAAATTTGGAAGATTTGCGTGCACTGGCGGGGAAAGCCGCGGGTGAGCTGCTGGATAAGGCAAAAGTCCGCCCCGGACAGCTGATGGTCGTAGGCTGCTCTTCCAGCGAAGTCGGCGGGCATCGCATTGGCACGGACAGCAATGTGGAAACCGCTGCCGCGCTTTTTGACGGCATTTATGAGCAGGTAAAAAAGCGCGGCCTGTTCCTGGCGGCGCAGTGCTGTGAGCATTTGAACCGTGCGCTGATTATTGAGCGCGAGGCTGCGGAAAAATTCGGATATGAACAGGTCAATGTAGTGCCGCAGCCCAAAGCCGGCGGTTCTTTTGGCACCACAGCCTATGCGCGGTTCAGCGACCCGGTTGCGGTGGAACATGTGCGTGCGGACTGCGGCATGGATATCGGCGGTACGCTGATTGGTATGCATTTAAAAGAAGTGGCCGTTCCGGTGCGCCTTTCTATGGACCATATCGGTGAGGCGGTACTGCTGTGTGCACGTACTCGGCCGAAGTTTGTCGGCGGCGTGCGCGCCCACTATGATGAAAACCTTCTGTAAGTTCTGAAAGAACGATTGATAAAGCTTTGCCTGCCTTCTATACCAGCGATAATTTAATATTGCGGCGAAGGCGCTGTACTCATTATGAGCACAGCGCCTCTTTTGATTTTGCTTACAAGTTTTTTCTACATACAAAGCTTCTCTTTTTTTGCTGCGTATTTTTGCGTAGTGTGCCTCTGGCTCCCCAATCAGCCAGGGGCACTCTCTTTATGTCCGGCCGGAAGCAGGTACATGATTCGCATTACCAACAGAACCAGTACAGCATAGCCGAATAGATAACCCGGATTTCCGAGAAAACCAGCCAGCCATTCCAAAGGTGTTCCCGGTTCCGGTACATTGATAAAAAGATAGTTTGCCCCGAAATGCTGGTTAAACAGGTACATGGGCGGAACAAGAATGATGAGAAAAACAAGCGGTTTCCAGAAATATTGAAGCTGTGGGTGAATGGTTCCTTGACGCAGCTGGCACAGTACATATAGGACAATCAAACCGTGAAACAGAAAACTTTGGATACTGATAAAGGAAAGAGGTGGATATCTATTCCAGTTGGGCAGCAGCAGTGCGGCAAGCGTTCCCGGAAGACACAGCGCATACAAAGTCTGACCCAGCCAATCCCAGCTGGTACAGGCGTGCAGCAGACATAAAATACCCGCTAAACTGCACAAATGCAGCGGCAGCTCATAAACAGTCAGGTGACCGATTCGCTGTAAAATCAGCAGACGCAAAGCAATGAGAAGTACCAGCGCGGCACCAAGGATGCGGGAAACGATTGTCCGCCAATGGCTGTTCCGGTGGGAAAAGCAGTGTTCAAACAAGGCACCGCCGGCTGCCAGTATTCCCAGCCACAAAAGATGTGCCGACCCGAAATGGGCAAAACCACAGCCTGCCGGCAGGTCTGATTCATAGGTGAAAAACAAATGAAAAAGAGCAGTGCTTGACTGCATATCTGCTGGCCTCCCTTCGGCTGCTCTTATATGTTTCAGTCAAACAATGTGTATCCGGGTACGGTCAAAACGGTCCTGTTGCACCGCGGTCGCCGTTGGATATCCCACCGGCACGATGGCAAAGGATTCCAGCGTATCCGGAAGATGCAGGGCATTCGCTACGGAAAGCATCCGGTCCCGCTGCGGGTAAACGCCCAGCCAGACAGCACCAAGGCCAAGCTGTGCCGCCTCCAGCAAGATATTTTCACAGCAGGCGCTCATATCCAGTGGAGCGTCTTCTGCATAAACAAGCCCTTCTCGGCGGATGCAAAGTACAAGTGCGGCGGGGGCGTGTGCCGCACAGGCGGAGTAGGGACTGCATTCGGACAGCTTCCGCAGGGTGACGGTGTCCTGCACTACATAAAATTCCCATGGCTGCTGGTTGCATGCAGAGGGTGCCGCCATACCAGCTTTTAAAAGCTGCTCCAGTTTTTCCGGTTCCACCGGTTTGACCTGATAGTTTCGGATACTAGTGCGCATAAAAATAGAATCCATTTTTAACAGCTCCTTTTGCAGCCACTTTACACCGGCTTCATGCGGGTGTCAACATGAATGCCTTTCAACAGAGGATTTGTATTTCCATGATTTACCACATACAATAGATTTTAAATAAAAAGGGATGGGGAAAATGTCATGAAAGGGCTTTTAGCGGGCCAGATGCCCGAAGTACACGTTTATGGCAGAACGGCTGGCCTAGAGGGGCGGATTCGTGCGGGGAAACTATGGGTGCAGACGTTTTGCAGGAGGCTGTGCATCTTTATCAGGAGCAGACAGGGGACCGGAAAACCACCGGGCGGCGGCCAAAGTACCGACACACCGCCTAAGACAGCATTTACCGCGGTCTGCACCGGGGGAAAGCAATGTGCTTTCGTAAAAATATGCACATATATATGCATAAATAAATGCATATCCGTGTATTATCCTGACATATTGCGATAAAAGTGAAAAAATATTCGTTTAATACTTGACTTCTGCATATTGAAGTATTACAATAAAGCCACTTTCAAAAAAGAAATACCGGCGACTGCATGAGGATTGGCCGAATGGTAAAGGAGAGAGAACTTATGAAAAAGGTAAAAATGTTTTTGGCAGCAACGTTAGCGGTATCCATGCTGGTCCCTATGGCAGCATGTGCATCCTTTGACACCTCGTCCGGCACGGCCAGCGGTACAACCGGTACAGCGGCGGCCAGCACAGCCGGCGGGAATGTGACCATGTCCACCAACGCCGAGTTTGAACCATTTGAGTACAAGGCAAACGGCAAAATTGTCGGTATCGATGTAGATATTGCCAATAAGGTTGCTGCAAAGCTTGGTAAGACGCTGCAGGTGCGTGATGTTGCGTTCGATTCGCTGCCGGCAGAGTTGACCGCTGGCAAGTGCGACTTCGTCGCGGCAGGCATGACGATTACGGATGACCGTAAAAAGAACATGGACTTCTCGGATTCATACTTTGATGCGGCACAGGCAATTATTGTTGCGAAGGGCAGCACCATTAAGGGCAAGGCGGACTTAAAGGGCAAAAAGATTGGTGTACAGCAGGGCACAACGGGCGACGACTACTGCACCAAAAATTATAAAGATACACCTCCGAAGCGCTACAATAAGGGCGCGGACGCCATTTCGGACCTTATTTCCAAGCGTATTGATGCGGTCGTCATTGACGACTATTCGGCACAGAAATTTGTTGCGAAGAACGCCAATCAGGTACAGAAGCTTTCGGATGCGCTGACGGTGGAGCATTATGCCATTGCCGTAAAGAAAGGCAACACCCAGCTTGTCAGTACCATCAATGGTGTCCTGAAGGATATGAAGTCCAACGGCGAACTGGACAAAATCATCAACAAATATAAGTCGGCTCTGGAAAGCGATTGAAAAACTGACTGAAACAGAAAGCGGTAGGGAGGGGGATATGCACTCCCTGCCGCTTTTCTTTTCATAGGGAGGGCGACCATGAATTTTACGTTTCCGGCAGTATCCATGTCTTTCTTTTCTGTACTGAAAGACCAGATTTATGAATGTCTCATTAAAGAAAACCGCTATATGTACATTGTAACGGGCCTCGGAAATACCCTATTGATTACCGTATTTGCGGTACTCATCGGTGTGGTGCTGGGTACACTGGTGGCACTGGTTAAAACCGCCCATCAGAACGACCCCAAAAAGATGCGTGTCCCGAACGCTATCTGCTCGGTGTACCTTACCGTTATCCGCGGTACACCTGTGCTTGTACAGCTGATGATTATGTACTATATTATTATTGTAGGGACTGCCATCAATGATATTGGTACGGCAATTCTTGCTTTTGGCATTAATTCCGGGGCCTATGTGGCGGAAGTTATCCGCAGCGGCATCATGTCTGTAGACCGTGGGCAGACCGAAGCGGGCCGTTCTCTTGGCCTGTCACAGCGTACAACTATGGTGAAGATTGTTTTCCCGCAGGCAGTGAAAAATGTGCTGCCGGCTATCGGCAACGAGTTTATTTCCCTGTTGAAGGAAACTTCCGTTGCCGGCTACATCGGCATTCAGGACCTGACAAAGGGCGGCGATGTTATCCGCAGCATTACTTATCAGCCGTATCTGCCTCTGTTAGCCACCGCCGCTGTGTATCTGGTGATTGTCATTGCGCTGAGTGCGCTGCTGTCCAAGGCCGAAAGGAGGATGCGCAGAAGTGATTACCGTTAAAAACCTATATAAAAGTTTTCATACGTTGAATGGTACCGTAGAAGTGCTGAAGGGCATCGACCAGGAAATTGAAAAAGGCGAGAAGGTCGTTATTGTTGGGCCGTCTGGCTCCGGAAAAAGTACCTTCCTGCGCTGTCTGAATCTGCTGGAGCAGCCGACCAGCGGCGAAATCTGGTTTGAAGGACAGCAAATCAATGTGCCCGGTTTTGATGTGGATGGCCTGCGCCGTAAAATCGGCATGGTGTTTCAGCATTTTAACCTATTTCCGCATCTGACGGTACAGCAGAATATCACGCTGGCACCGGTTACCCTGAAGCTGAAGTCCCAGGAAGAAGCCAACGAGCGTGCACTGGAACTTTTAAAGCGCGTAAATCTGGAAAGCAAGGCGGACGCTTATCCAAGCCAGCTTTCCGGCGGACAGAAGCAGCGTATCGCAATCGTTCGTGCGCTGGCAATGGAACCGGACGTGATGCTTTTTGATGAACCTACCAGTGCGCTGGACCCGGAAATGGTCGGCGAGGTGCTGCAGGTTATGAAGGAGCTGGCCGAAGAGGGCATGACCATGGTAGTTGTTACCCACGAAATGGCTTTTGCCCGTGAAGTGGCGAACCGTGTCCTGTTTGTGGATGGCGGCAAGGTGCTGGAAGAGGCCGACCCGGACACTTTTTTTGGACACCCAAAATCCCCCCGTCTGCAGGATTTTTTGAATAAAGTGCTGTAAAACATAAAAATATTTTTCGCAGGGCTGCTGCTTTTTTCGGAAAGTGGCAGCCCCGTTTTCGATTCTTTTATGACAAAACGGGGAATAATTATTTGCTTTTTGTACGGAATCGGCTATACTATTCTTTCGGGCGGCAGCAATAGGCCCCCGAATGCTTGAAAGATTCCGGAGGGTGAAGAAAAGTATGAAACAAAAGGTTTTCTCTGTGGCAGGGGAGTACACACGGCTGACTGTGGCTACGCTGATTATGGTCGTGGGCATCTATTTCTTTAAATTTCCAAACCATTTTTGTTTTGGCGGCGTGACTGGCATAGCAGTGCTGTTAAGCGGCTTTATGAAATTGAGTGCCTCCAGTTATACCTTTATTATCAACATGGTATTGTTGGGGGCAGGCTTTCTGTTCTTAGGAAAGAACTTTGGCATTAAAACCGTGTACGTCAGTGTACTGATGTCCGTTGGGCTGAGCGTGCTGGAAAAAGTATATCCTATGATACGGCCGCTTACAGATGAACCGGTGCTGGAATTTATGTTTGCGGTGTTTCTGCCCTCATTGGGTTCGGCGATTCTGTTTGATATGGACGCTTCTGGCGGCGGAACGGATATTTTGGCGATGATTCTTAAAAAATATACCAGCCTGAATATTGGCGTTACCCTAATGCTGGTGGATGTGTTCATCACGGTGGCGGCATTTTTGGTGTATGGACCAAAGACAGGCCTGTTCTCCTTTGCCGGTTTGCTCAGCAAAACGCTGGTGATTGACGGCGTGATTGAAAACATGAACCTGTGCAAATACTTTACGGTTGTCTGTGATAACCCGACTCCTATCTGTGACTTTATCCACGAGCAACTGAAACGCAGTGCCACTGTTTTCAGTGCGGAGGGCAGTTACCTGCATAATCAAAAAAAAATCATTCTGACAGTTATGCGGCGCAGTCAGGCGGTGCGTCTGCGCCGCTTTATCCGTGAAAACCAGCCGGGTGCGTTCATTATGATTACCAACAGCAGTGAGATTATTGGGAAAGGCTTCCGCGGTGTCAACTGACAGACAGGCGTATTAAAAACAGCCTCTGTAGGTTTTGACCCACAGAGGCTGTTTTTGATATGTTTCAAGAAATATTATGCGTTTTCGTTGACGGCTACACCGGCATATACAATGCCGCGGTCGGAATCCAGCGTAATGGTTACGCCGCTGCGCAGAATTTTGGTAGCGTTCCGCGCGCCGACAATGACCGGCTTATTGAGGGACAGGCCTACAATGGCTGCATGAGAGTTCAGGCCCTTTTCCTCGGTGATGATACCGGAAGCTTTGCGCATATACGGCATCATGGAATTATTGGTGCTTGGAATTACGATAATATCATTTGTCTGGAAGTTCTGGTGCAGGTCATCGATATTTCTGCAGACACACAGGTTACTGCATACGCTGCCGAGGGAAATTCCGTCGCCGGTTACCAAGACATCACCGACCAGCTGTACTTTCAGCAGGTTGGTCGTGCCAGAAACGCCGAGGGGAACGCCGGCTGTAATGACAGTCAGGTCACCATTCTGTACCAATCCGTGGTCACGGGCAACATTGACAACGTGCTCGAAAAGTTCATCGGTGTTGTCCTTTTCTTCCACCATCAGCGGAATAACGCCCCAGGACAGATTCATCTGGTACCAAACCTTGCGGTTGGTCGTGCCGCTGATAATGGGACAGGCTGGACGATATTTGGAAATGGTGCGCGCGGTATGGCCGGACTGTGTGACAGTCATAATGGCAACGGCGCCCAGGTCGTGTGCAGTAGTGCAGGTTGCGTGAGAAATGGCAGAAGTGACGTCCTTTTTCTCCGTCCAGTCCGCGCTGCGGAATCGGCTAATGTAGTCGATGTTCCGTTCCGTATGTTCCGCAATGCACGCCATGGTGCGCACGGCTTCCACCGGATATTTGCCGGCAGCCGTTTCACCGGAAAGCATAATGGCACTGGTACCGTCGAATACAGCATTTGCTACATCCGTTGTTTCTGCACGGGTGGGACGCGGGTGCTGAATCATAGAATCCAGCATTTGGGTAGCGGTAACGGCAACCTTTCCGGCAACGTGTACTTTGGTGATAATCTTTTTCTGCAGAATCGGAACTTCTTCCATAGGGACTTCAACACCAAGGTCGCCGCGGGCAACCATGATGCCGTCGGATACACGGATAATTTCGTCGATGTTTTTCACACCGCCCGTGCTTTCAATTTTGCTGATAATTTGGATGTCGTGGTTGCCGTTCTTTTCCAGTTCACTGCGCAGGGAAAGAATATCATCCGCGCTGCGGGAAAAGGAAGCGGCAATAATGTCAAAGTCCTGTTCCACACCAAAGGCAATATCGGACTTGTCCTGTTCACTCAAAAACGGCAGGGACAGGGTGGAGCCCGGGATGTTAATGCCTTTATGTTTGGTGATGGGACCGCCGTTCATCACTGTACACAGAATGTCTGTATCATTTGTTTTGTCAACGCGAAGTTCAATGAGGCCGTCATCAATCAAAATTTTTGTACCGGGAGTCACCTCTTTAGGCAGGTTGGCAAACGTGATTGCACACTGTTTGTCATCACCCGTGATGTCCCGAGTCGTTAATGTATAGGGCTGTCCATCCACTAGGTTCACCGGCTTTTCAAATTCGCGTGTGCGGATTTCCGGTCCCTTGGTGTCCAGCAGCAGTGCTACCGGCAAATCCAGTTCCTGGCGGAGTTCTTTCACGGCATTGATGCGAACAAGCTGCTCCTCATGGGTGCCGTGGGAAAAATTGATGCGCGCCACATCCATGCCGGAAAGCATCAGCTCACGCAGCACTTTCTTATCGTCCGTGGCAGGTCCAAGCGTACAGATGATTTTTGTTTTACGCATAAACAAATGACCTCGATTTCTACAAAGTATCGGCAAAACAGGAACCGCTGAAGCGCAGTATCGTTTCAGCGGTGAAAAAAAGTAAGATTTGTATTCCAAAATAACATTTTTATTTTACCACCATTAATATTACAGTATTTATCTTTAAAATGCAACAGCATTCCACGGAGTGTGTCAAGAAAACTGCTTGCAAAGTATTGCCTGTAGGCTTAAAATAAAGAAATGACCGGTTTCACGACTGAAAAAGCAGGTAAAAACCCAACCGGAGGTGCAGAACTAAACCGGGAAAGGAGAACGAATATGCGTAAATCCCGTCAGGAACAAATTCTGGACGAAGACAGCCCACGCGGCAGTGTCGCAGGTGTCCGGCACTTAAAAAACTGGATGCGGGTGGTATTGGCAGCCATTCTGGTGCTGGCTGTTCTGCTGGGCGTTCTTGTCTGGAAATATTATATGCCAAAAACAAACGGGCAGTCATCTTCTGCTGGCTCGGCCGCGGCGCTGGCCGCACAAAGTACGGAAGTGCTGTCAGAACCGGACGACAGCTGGGCACTGACTGTTGTTTCGCAGGACCGGAAAATCAGCAGCAGCTTTTCACCGCAGCTAGTAAGTTTTGGGAATGTGCAGGTGGACCAGCGCATTGTGCCTTCTCTGCAGAAAATGCTGGACGATGCAAAGGCAGCCGGCTATACGTTGTCCGTCAAGCAGGGATATGTTGATGCAAAGATGCAGGAAAGCCAGTATCAGGCAAAAATTAAAACGCTGATGCAGCAGGGCAAGACATGTGCCATTGCGGAAAGCGATGCCGCGGCGCTGGTGCCGCCGGGCGGGTGCAGCGAGAACCAGACCGGTATGGCTGTAACGTTTCCGTCAGACCAGACGTTCCTTTCCAGTGACGGTTATCACTGGCTTTTGAACCACTGCGTGGAGTACGGCTTTGTGCGCCACTATACCGACAGCAAAGAGGGCCGCACTGGCCTCAAGGACGACCCGAGCCATTTTCGCTATGTAGGTACCCGCAATGCCAAGAATATGCGTCGGCTGGGTTTGTGCCTGGAAGAGTACGCGGTTTATGTGGAACGCCAGAGTTCCGGCAGCTGAACAAAGCGGTTTGATCCGCATAAAAAACTTGCAATTTGCCCGTACTTGTGGTAAAATGCAGATGTTTAGGGCCTGTCTGCGCCTTTTTGGGCATCGGGCCGATGCTACAGCTTTTGCTGAAAGAGGTGACAACTCCATGAAAAAAGGTATCCATCCTCAGTATAAGGACACTACCATCACATGTGCCTGCGGCAATGTGATCCATACGCGTTCCACAAAAGAGAATATCCGCGTTGAAATTTGCTCAAAGTGCCATCCGTTCTTCACTGGCAAACAGAAGCTGGTGGACAGCAGCGGCCGTGTCGATATGTTCAAAAAGCGTTACGGCATATCCAAATGATTCGCTTTTCTCTGGAATGTAAAGACTGCTGTACAGCAGGGACCTGAAAAGGGCCTGACTTGCGGCGGCCTTTTTTCTTACTCTTTTTTACAGCAGATGAGAGGGGGCCTGTGCCTGTGAAGCAGTACTTAACGCTGCGGACGGAGGGAACGGATTCTTTTACGGAAAAGAAGTCCCGCTTTCTGGGCTGCGCTGCGCCTGTGCAGACACAACAGCAGGCGCTGGAGTTTTTTGCCGCGCAGAAGAAAAAATACTGGGACGCCAAACACCATGTTTCAGCCTATGTTCTGCAAAACGGCCAGCAGCACTGCTCGGATGATGGAGAACCACAGGGAACCGCCGGTGTGCCGGTTTTAAACGTTTTGCTGAAAAACGGTATAACGGATGCCGCTGTTGTCGTAACACGTTATTTTGGCGGGGTACTGTTGGGAGCCGGTGGGCTGGTGCGGGCTTACTCGCACGGTGCATCGCTGGGCCTTGCTGCGGCAGGACTTTTGTGTATGAAACCGTGCCTGCAAATGCAGACAGCCTGCACATACAGCCAGTACGGAAAAGTGGCGGCGCTGTTGCCGGCCAGCGGTGCCGCTGTCGACAACACTTTCTTTACGGACAAGGTCCTCATTCATTTCCATATCACCGAGGAAAAATTGCCGCCGCTGACTACTGCGCTGGCAGACGCCACCGGCGGCAGTGTCTGCCCGGAAAAGCTGGACGAAGCTTATTATCCGCTTCCGGTCCATTCCACACAGGAAGCGCTTTCTCCGTGAAAAAATCGGATTCTTTTGCTGTCTTTGCAGGAGAAACCGTTTTTTTTGCGTATATATCTTCGAGTGGTTCCTTCATATGCTCTGACCATTGAAAGAGGGGAGCTTTGCATTGAATATTCGTGAACAGACCGAAGAAATCGAACGGAATATACTTTCCAGCACAGCAACCCATGCCTGTGATACTGCCGGTCGGCAATATCCGGAGGAAGAGGACGATTTGCGCACTGCTTTTCAGCGGGACCGTGACCGCATCATTCACTGCAAATCGTTTCGCCGCCTGAAACGAAAGACACAGGTTTTCCTTTCACCGGAAGGCGACCATTACCGCACACGGCTGACACATACGCTGGAGGTGGACCAGATTGCGCGGACGATTGCGCGCTGCCTGCGTCTGAATGAAGACCTGACGGAAGCCATTTCTCTAGGGCATGACCTCGGCCACACACCCTTTGGCCATGCGGGGGAGCGTGCCCTGAACGACATTTGTCAGGAACACCCGCTGGAGGACGGCAGCACCGCTTTTCACCACTATGAGCAAAGTGTGCGCATTGTGGAACGGCTGGAAAAAGAGGGCCGGGGCCTCAATCTGACGGCAGAGGTGCGGGACGGCATTCTGCACCACACCTGCGGGGAACAGGCACATACACCGGAAGGACACATTGTGCGGATGGCGGACCGGATTGCTTATATCAATCACGATATTGACGATTCGGAGCGTGCCGGCATTTTAAAGGAAAGCGACCTGCCGCAGGAGGTTACCGCGGTGTTGGGACATACAAAAAGTCAGCGCATTGATTGTTTGGTGCGCTCGGTTGTACGCTGCAGCGGTGACGGTATCATGCGTATGGAGCCACAGGTGGAAACGGCTTTCGATAAACTGAATGATTTTATGTATCGCTCCGTGTATGTGAACCCAAGTGCCAAGAGCGAAGAACGCAAAGTACCGATGGTGCTGGAAAAACTGTACGAATATGCGCTGGACAGCCGAAACCTGCCGGAGCATCTACAAAAAATAGCGGCACAGGACGGTCCCCGACGGGCGGCCGTGGATTACATAGCCGGTATGACGGACCCGTATGCGGTTGAGCTTTTCCAGCAGGTATATGTCCCCCACGCGTGGCGGCATATGTAATCGGTGTTTTGTACAAGGGAAGGAGGAAGTCCATGCCTCTACCGCAGGAATTCATTGAAGAACTCAAAGCCCGCAGCAGTATTGAAGACGTCGTTTCAAGCTATGTCAGCCTGAAACGACGCGGCCGGACGATGGTGGGACTGTGCCCGTTCCACAGCGAAAAGACGCCTTCCTTTACGGTGTATCCGGACAACGGTTCTTTCTACTGCTTTGGGTGTGGGGCCGGCGGAGATATCATTACATTTATAGAAAAAATAGAAAATTTAGATTATATGGAAGCGGTACGTTCACTGGCCCAGCGCGCCGGCATGGCGGTGCCGGAAAGCGAGGAAGACCGCGGTCTTGCGAAGTTGCGGATGCGCCTATATGCGCTGAACCGGGACGCGGCCCGCTTTTACCACCGGGTGCTGCTTTCCCCACAGGGCGCTGTCGGCATGGAGTATTTTTCCCGGCGTGCGCTTACCCGGCAGACCATTACACATTTTGGGCTTGGATATGCGCCGCCGTCCCGATTTGCGCTGGTCGATTATCTGCATCAAAAGGGCTACAGTGACCAGGAAATGATACAGGCAAACACCGCCTTTTCCAGCAGGAACGGCCACGCGGTGGACCGCTTCCACGATCGTGTCATGTTTCCCATTATTGACCTGCGCGGCAATGTCGTTGCGTTTGGCGGACGGGTGCTGGGACAGGGCGGGCCAAAGTACCTGAATACCAGTGATACCCCGATTTTCAGCAAAGGCAGAAATTTGTTTGCGCTGAACTTTGCAAAAGATACAGCGGCACAGGGGCTCATCCTATGCGAGGGATATATGGACGTTATTGCGCTGCATCAGGCGGGCTTTCAAAATGCGGTGGCCGGGTTGGGAACAGCACTGACACCGGAGCAGGCACGGCTGATTGCACATTATACCGGCGAAGTGATTGCATCGTATGACGCGGATACGGCTGGACAGCGGGCGGCTTCCCGCAGTATTCCGCTGCTGCGGCAGGCAGGCCTGAATGTGCGGATTTTGGTGGTGCCGGACGGCAAGGACCCGGACGAGTTTATCCGCTCGCACGGAGAAAACGGACATGCCCGTTTTCAGCAGCTTTTGGACAGCTGCGGCAACGATGTGGAGTACCGCCTGCAGAAGCTGAAAAAGGGAATTGACCTAAAGACGCCGGACGGAAAAATCCAGTACCTCAACGCAGCGGCGGAGGTACTGGCGGCGCTCGACAATGAGATTGAGCGGGAAGTATATGCCGGCCGTCTTGCGGAAGAAGCGGGCATTCAGCGTGCTGCACTGCTGCAGCAGGTCCAGTCCGTCCGCAAAAAGAAACAGCGGCGGCGGCAGAAAAAAGAATTTCGTACTTTTCGTCGCCAAAGTACCGGCGCACAGGACCGGTTGAATCCGGACAAGTACCAGAATCTGCGGGCGGCCCGTGCAGAAGAGGAGCTTTTGGGGGCCATTCTGGATTATCCGGAAAATGCAGCCTATGCAGCGGAAAAACTTTCGCCGGAAAAATGGATTACGGCTTTTAACCGCCGTGTATATACCTTAATCGTGGGTAAAATGAAAGATGGTAAGGCAGTAGGCCTTACAGACCTGGTGGACAGCCTTTCCCAAGACGAAATGGGGAAGGTGGCCGGGTACTGTGCCAGACATGCGGGCGTTCCGGCTGGCCGGCCGGAAGTGGATTCTTATATCCGCGTTCTTCTGGAGGAAAATGATAAGCAAAACGTGCGGGCCGGCAGTGACAGCGACATCAGCCGTTACCTGCAGGAACTGCGTGCGCAGAAAAAATAGGAGGTCACTCTATGGCAGTAGCGAAATCAACAAACGCGCCAAAATGTGCAGCAAAAACAGCAAAGGCATCGGGAACTGCAAAGACTGTGAAGGCTGCGGAGAATACACCAGACAGAAAGACTATTCTGCATGATTTAATAGAACAGGGAAAAGCAAAAGGCTTCCTTTCTACTAAAGATATTCTGGACGCAATCGGTGAACTGGACATTGAACCGGAAGAAATCGAAAAATTCTATGACCAACTGGAAAGTCAGGGAATCGAAATTGTTGATGACCTTGGAAATGACGATTCTATAAAGGAATTACAAACGGCCAGCACAAAACAAAACAGTGATGATGGTCTGGACGCCGGCGTCAACACGGACGGCGTTGCCATAGATGACCCGGTAAAGGTGTACCTGAAGGAAATTGGCCGGGTGCCGCTTCTCACACCGGAAGAGGAAATCGACCTTGCCGTACGGATTAAAGAGGGTGACGAGGAAGCAAAAAAACATTTGGCGGAGGCAAACCTGCGCTTAGTCGTCAGTATCGCAAAGCGTTACCTCGGGCGTGGAATGCAGTTCCTTGACCTGATTCAGGAAGGCAACCTTGGCCTGATTAAAGCAGTGGAAAAGTTCGACTATACCAAGGGCTTTAAGTTTTCCACCTACGCTACTTGGTGGATTCGGCAGGCAATTACACGCGCTATTGCGGACCAGGCACGTACCATTCGAATTCCCGTGCACATGGTAGAGACAATTAACAAAGTAAAAAAAGTTTCCAGCCAGCTGCTGCATACCAATGGCCATGAGCCGTCGGCAGAGGAAATCAGTGCGGAACTGAGTATGCCGGTGGAAAAAGTGCGTGAAATTCTGCGTGTCGCACAGGAACCAGTTTCCCTGGAAACGCCAATCGGCGAAGAAGAGGACAGCCATTTGGGCGACTTTATTCCCGACGATGACGCGCCGGCCCCGCAGGATGCGGCTTCCCACACGCTTCTGAAAGAGCAGCTTAACGAAGTACTGGATACACTGACGCCCCGTGAGGAAAAAGTGCTGCGCCTGCGTTTCGGTTTGGAGGACGGCCGTTCCCGCACCTTGGAAGAGGTCGGAAAGGAATTCAATGTTACACGTGAACGTATCCGCCAGATAGAGGCCAAAGCCCTGCGTAAGCTGCGTCACCCCAGCCGCAGCAAAAAGCTAAAAGACTTTTTGGATTAAGGGGCACGGTACCATGGTGATTACACTGGAAACAGACTATGCCGTGCGAATCATGGAAGTGCTGGCTACGGAGAACAGCAAAGTGGACGCCTGCACCATTGCGGAAAAGGCCATGGTAACACAGCGATTTACGCTGAAAATTCTGCACAAGCTGGTTACGGCCGGACTGGTGGTTTCTTTTAAAGGGGCCCACGGCGGCTATACATTGGCAAAGGCTTCTGAACAGATTACACTGCTGGAAGTCATTGAGGCAGTGGAGGGGCCGTATATGTTCAGCCGCTGCCAGCAGAAGGCGTACAGCTGTGACCACAGCGGCACCAGCAGCTGCCGTTTTCATGAGATATATAATGAAGTGACCGTTCTGGTGCGCGACAAACTGAGCTCCTATACATTTGCGGATGTCCTTCCGCAGGGCAGAGGTTCTGTCGGATCGAATGAGGAATCTGCCCCGAAAAACAGCGTAAAAGCATAAAAAACTGCCGTATCCCGGAAAAGCGCATTCCTGCGCCGGATACGGCAGCTTTTTTGTGCGGAACCATTATTTTTAGGCGGAAAAAGAAAAAGCCAAAGCATTCTGGAAGGATTGCCTTGACAAACCGTGTAAAAAGGAATACAATATTAAACTGCATCATCATAGATTCGTGCGCCCTTTTTTACTTTCCTTATCATAGCACATTCTGTTTGAAAAGGCAATAGGGCGCCTGACAATATGACTGCTGAGAACGTTTGCGGATAGTCGGCTCTTAAATAAAGGATTGGAGTGATTGAGCCAATGGTGAATGTCAAACCGGTAAAGGTGGGCAAAAACACACGGATGAGCTTTTCTAAGATTGATGAGGTTCTGCCCATGCCAAACCTCATTGAAATCCAGAAGAACTCGTACGAGTGGTTTTTGAATGAAGGCCTGCAGGAGGTCTTTAAGGACGTCTCCGGTATTACCGACTACACAGGTAACCTGGTTCTGGATTTTGTTGACTATAAATTGGATGTGGAACATCCAAACTATACGGTCAAGGAATGTAAGGAACGTGACGCCACCTACGCGGCTCCGCTGCGCGTGAAGGCGCGTCTGCTCAATAAGGAAACCGGCGAAATTAAGGAATCTGACGTCTTTATGGGCGACTTCCCGCTGATGACGGAAAGCGGCACCTTTGTTATTAACGGTGCAGAACGTGTCATTGTTTCCCAGTTGGTGCGTTCCCCGGGCGTATACTATAAAATGGAATACGACAAGACCGGTAAGGAACTGTACAGCACTACCGTTATCCCAAACCGCGGTGCATGGTTGGAATACGAAAATGACGCCAACGATGTTTTTTATGTGCGTATTGATAAAAACCGCAAGCTGCCGGTTACCATTTTCATTCGTTCGCTGGGCCTTGGCACCGAGCAGGAAATTCGGGATTACTTTGGCTACAGCCCGTTGCTGGAAGCAACGCTGGAAAAGGACCCGTGCAAAAATACGGAAGAAGCTCTGTTTGAGGTATACAAAAAGCTGCGCCCAAGTGAGCCGCCGACTTTGGAAAGTGCCCAGTCCCATTTGAACAGCCTGTTCTTCGACTCCCGCCGTTATGATCTTTCCCGTGTTGGCCGTTATAAATACAATAAAAAACTGAACCTTGCCGGCCGCATTACCGGACAGGTCCTCAGCCGCCCGGTCATCAACCCCTCCACAGGGGAACTGATGGCAGAGGCTGGCAACGTCGTTTCACATGAGCAAGCCCGTCAGATGGATGATGCCGGTGTATCGGCTGTTTATGTGACAGTAAACGAACGTGAAGCAAAGGTTATTTCCAACGGCATGGTGGACATCAGCAAATTCGTGGATTTCGACGCTGAAAAAGAGTGCGGTATCCAGGAACGTGTGCGCTACTCTGTTTTGGCGGAGCTGGTGGAGCAGGCCGGCGGCGATGAAGATACCCTGAAAGACCTGCTGCGTACCCATGTGGAAGAGCTGGTTCCAAAGCATATTATTATTGATGATATTTTTGCTTCCATCAGCTATATGTGCAACCTACAGGAAGGTCTCGGTACCATAGATGATATTGACCATTTGGGCAACCGCCGCATTCGCTCTGTCGGTGAACTGCTGCAGAACCAGGTGCGTATCGGTTTCTCCCGCTTGGAGCGTGTGATTCGTGAACGCATGACGCTGCAGTCACAGGACCTGGAAGCACTGACGCCGCATTCCCTGATTAACATTCGTCCGGTTGTAGCGGCAATTAAGGAATTCTTCGGTTCTTCTCCGCTGTCCCAGTTTATGGACCAGACAAACCCGCTGGCAGAACTGACGCATAAGCGCCGTCTGTCCGCTTTGGGACCCGGCGGTCTGTCCCGTGACCGTGCAGGATTTGAGGTACGAGATGTGCATTACAGTCATTACGGCCGTATGTGCCCAATCGAAACGCCAGAAGGCCCGAACATCGGTCTGATTTCTTATTTGGCTACCTTTGCGCGCATCAATAAGTATGGCTTTATTGAGGCGCCGTACCGCCGAGTGGACAAGGAGACCGGTGTTGTTACCCGTGATGTGGTCTATATGACTGCGGACGTGGAAGACAATTACATTGTTGCCCAGGCGAACGAACCACTGGACGAAGAGGGACATTTCAAGAATGCCAAAGTCAACGGCCGTCACCGCGACCAGTTCGTAGTGGTGGAACGCGAGAAAGTGGACTATATGGATGTTTCTCCGAGAATGGTTGTTTCCGTTGCTACGGCTATGATTCCCTTCCTGGAAAATGATGATACTAACCGTGCACTGATGGGCTCCAACATGCAGCGGCAGGCTGTGCCGCTGATTAAGACAGATTCGCCAATTGTCGGCACCGGAATGGAATACAAGGCCGGCGTCGACTCTGGTGCCTGTGTACTGTGCAAGCGCGCCGGTGTGGTGCACAGTGTCAGCGCGGACGAGGTCCGTGTGGATGCCGACGAGGGCGGTACGGATGTGTATCCGATTATTAAATTCCTGCGTTCCAACTCTGGTACCTGCTTTAATCAGGTGCCGGTTGTGGAGCGCAATGACCGCGTCAATGTCGGTGATGTTATCGCTGACGGACCGGCAACCAAAGACGGCGAGATTTCACTGGGCAGAAACGTGCTCATTGGCTTTATGACATGGGAAGGCTACAACTACGAAGATGCTGTCCTTATCAGCGAAAAAGTTGTGCGTGACGATATGTTCACTTCCATTCATATTGAAGAGCATGAAACAGAAGCTCGTGACACGAAGCTCGGACCGGAGGAAATCACCCGCGATATTCCAAACGTCAGCGAGGAAATGCTGCGCGATTTGGATGACAATGGCATTATTCGTGTGGGTGCGGAAGTCCATGCGGACGATATCCTGGTCGGCAAGGTTACCCCGAAGGGCGAAACGGAACTAACCGCCGAGGACCGTCTGCTGCGTGCTATCTTCGGTGAAAAAGCGCGTGAAGTGCGTGATACCTCGCTGCGTGTGCCACACGGCGAATACGGCATTGTGGTGGACGTCAAGGTCTTTACCCGTGAAAACAGCCGCGATGAACTCAGCCCCGGCGTCAATAAAGTAGTGCGCTGCTATATTGCGCAGAAGCGTAAAATTTCTGTTGGTGATAAGATGGCCGGCCGTCACGGCAATAAGGGCGTTGTTTCCCGTATCTTGCCTGTAGAGGATATGCCGTACCTGCCGGATGGCACGCCGCTGGATATTGTGCTGAACCCGCTGGGTGTGCCGTCCCGTATGAATATCGGACAGGTACTGGAAGTGCATTTGGGCATGGCGGCAAAGGCACTGGGCTGGAAAGTAATGACGCCGGTCTTTGATGGTGCCCACGAAGAGGATATCCGCGAGCTGTTCCAGAAAGCCGGAATCGCAGAGGATGGCAAGTTCCAGCTGCGTGACGGCCGTACTGGTGAGCGCTTTGATAACCGTGTCACCGTTGGCATTATGTATTACCTGAAACTGCATCATCTGGTTGATGATAAGATGCACGCCCGTTCCACTGGCCCATATTCTCTGGTTACGCAGCAGCCTCTGGGCGGCAAAGCACAGTTTGGCGGCCAGCGTTTCGGTGAAATGGAAGTTTGGGCGCTGGAAGCATACGGCGCTGCTTATACCCTGCAGGAGATTTTGACGGTTAAGTCCGATGATGTTGTAGGCCGTGTAAAGACCTATGAAGCAATCGTCAAGGGACAGAATATTCCGAAACCAGGCATTCCGGAATCCTTTAAGGTCCTAATCAAAGAGCTGCAGAGCCTGTGCCTTGACATGAAGGTACTGGATAAAGACAATAATGAAATTGACCTGCGCCAGACCTTTGATGATGACGATGACGCCGGCTTTGCACCAAACGAGAGCAACTTTGATGAACCCAATGTTGCGGATAATCTGGAAGGCTACACCGTGGACGATGCCGACAAAGCCCTGTATGACGGCCCCGACAATTACGAAGCCAGTGCAGACACGGCAAATACGGATAATCCGGACACAGATGGACCGGACGGTTCACTGGATAATACCGATTCGGCAGACTGACAGGGGGATTGTGCTGCATGGAATTTAATACACTGGAATCAATTAAAATTGGCCTGGCTTCTCCTGAAAAAATCCGTGAGTGGTCCCACGGCGAAGTGAAGAAACCGGAAACCATTAACTACCGCACGCTGAAACCGGAACGCGATGGTCTGTTCTGCGAACGCATTTTTGGGCCGACAAAGGACTGGGAATGTCACTGCGGCAAATATAAGCGTATTCGTTATAAGGGCAAGATATGCGACCGCTGCGGCGTTGAAGTTACGCGCGCTAAGGTCCGCCGTGAACGAATGGGACACATTGAGCTGGCCGCGCCGGTATCTCATATCTGGTACTTTAAGGGAATTCCGTCCCGTATGGGACTGATGCTCGATATTTCTCCGCGTATGCTGGAAAAAGTTCTGTATTTTGCAAGTTACATTGTAACAGACTCCGGCAATGTGCGGGAGCTGCAGAAAAAGCAGCTGCTGACTGAAAAAGAATACCGTGACCTGCGTGAAAAGTACGACGATGATTTTCAGGCTGGCATGGGTGCCGAAGCAATTAAAACACTGCTGCAGGAAATCGATTTGGACAAAGAGTCCAAAGATTTGAAGGCAGAGCTTACCAACGCTTCCGGCCAGAAGCGTGTCCGTATTTTGAAACGTCTGGAAGTCGTTGAGGCATTCCGGAAGTCCGGCAACCGCCCGGAGTGGATGATTTTGGATGTCATTCCGGTCATTCCGCCGGATCTGCGTCCTATGGTTCAGCTGGACGGTGGCCGTTTCGCTACATCTGACCTGAATGACCTTTACCGCCGTGTCATTAACCGAAACAACCGTCTGTCCCGTCTGCTGGAACTGCATGCACCGGACATTATTGTCCGCAACGAAAAGCGGATGCTGCAGGAAGCTGTAGATGCCCTGATTGATAACGGCCGCCGCGGCCGCCCAGTCACGGGGCCGAACAACCGCCCGCTGAAATCCCTTTCTGATTTATTGAAGGGCAAACAGGGACGTTTCCGTCAGAACTTGCTGGGCAAACGTGTTGACTATTCCGGCCGTTCTGTTATTGCTGTTGGTCCGGAACTAAAAATGTATCAGTGCGGTCTGCCGAAGGAAATGGCCCTGGAGCTCTTTAAGCCTTTCGTCATGAAACGGCTGGTCGAAACCGGCGTGGAAGGCAATATCAAAGCTGCCCGTAAAGCAGTGGAACGCGCAAAACCGGAAGTTTGGGATGCGCTGGAAATTGTTATCCGCAATCACCCGGTTATGCTGAACCGCGCGCCTACTCTGCACCGTTTGGGTATTCAGGCATTTGAACCAGTGCTGGTTGAGGGCCGTGCCATGAAGCTGCATCCGCTGGCCTGCACCGCTTACAATGCCGACTTCGATGGTGACCAGATGGCTGTCCATGTGCCGCTTTCCAGTGAAGCACAGGCGGAGTCCCGCTTCCTAATGCTGGCCGCTGGCAACCTGCTGAAACCGTCTGACGGCAAGCCAGTCACGGTGCCGACACAGGATATGATTTTGGGTTCCTACTGGCTGACACTGGACCGCGATGGCGAAAAGGGCGAGGGCAAAGTCTTTAAAGATATTGACGAAGCAATTATGGCCTATGACGCCAAAGTCATTGAGCTGCACGCCAAGATTAAGGTCCGCCGCGAAAAAGTGATTAACGGCGAAAAGATCCATGCACTGGTGGATACAACTGTCGGTAAGATTATTTTCAACCGGCCGATTCCGCAGGACCTCGGTTTTATTGACCGAAGCAAACCGGAGAACCTCTTTAAGTTTGAAATTGATTTCCTGGTTGGCAAAAAACAACTGGGCAATATTATAGAAAGATGCATTAAAGTGCACGGTACGCCAAAGACCAGTGAAGTGCTGGACTGCATTAAGGCACAGGGCTATAAGTATTCCACCCTGTCCGGCATTACCGTAGCTGTATCCGATGCGACCATCCCACCGCAGAAGAAAGAAATTCTGGAAAAGGCTGATGAGAGAATCAACCTGATTTCCGATGAATATAAGAACGGATTTCTGTCTGATGCAGAACGTCATCAAGCCGTCATTTTTACATGGAACAAAGCAACCGATGATGTTTCCACTGCTCTGCAGAAGAACCTCGACCGCTATAACCCAATCTTTATGATGGCGGATTCCGGCGCCCGTGGTTCTATGAGCCAGATTCGTCAGCTGGCCGGTATGCGTGGACTAATTGCAAATACGTCCGGTGAAACTATTGAAGTTCCAATCCGTGCAAATTACCGTGAAGGTTTGAACATTCTGGAATACTTCATTTCTTCCCGTGGTGCCCGTAAAGGCCTGACCGATACCGCACTGCGTACCGCTGACTCTGGTTATCTGACACGCCGCCTGGTTGATGTATCGCAGGAAGTTATCATTCGTGAGGACGATTGCGATGCTACAGATGGTCTGGAAGTTTACGACATTAAGGAAGGCAATCAGGTTATCGAATCACTGCATGAACGTCTGGTTGGCCGTTATTTGGTTGACAATTTTGTGGATGATAAGACCGGTGAAGTGCTGGTCAGCAAACACAAGATGATGACAGACGACGATGCGGATATTATTGTGAACCATGGTGTGGAACGCATTAAGATTCGTTCTATTTTGGCATGCCATTCCAAGCACGGTGTGTGCAAGAAGTGCTATGGACTGAACTTGGCTACCGGCACAGAAGTATCCGTCGGTGAAGCGGTTGGCATTGTGGCTGCACAGTCTATTGGTGAACCTGGCACACAGCTGACCATGCGTAACTTCCATACCGGCGGTGTTGCAACAGCTGAAGATATTACGCAGGGCCTGCCGCGTGTCGAAGAACTGTTTGAGGCACGCAAACCGAAACATCTGGCTATCCTGAGCGAACTGGACGGTGTTGTCGGCTTTGAAGAAATCAAGAAAAACCACCATGTGGTAGTTACCAGCGACGACGGTCAGTCCAAGAGCTACTTGATTCCGTTCGGTTCCCGCGTAACCGTGCAGGAGGGACAGCGCATTACAGCGGGTACCCGCCTGACCGAGGGTTCTGTCAACCCGCATGATGTGCTGGCTATCAGCGGTGTGCAGGCTGTGCAGGATTATCTGATTGAAGAGGTACAGCGTGTATACCGGATGCAGGGCGTGGATATCAACGATAAGCACATCGAGGTCATTGTGCGCCAGATGATGAAGAAAGTGCGCATTGACGATGCCGGCGATACTGACTTCCTGCCAAGCTCTATGGTGGAAAAGACCGAATTTGAGGCGGCCAATCAGCAGATTTGCGACCGCATTGCCAACGGCGAAAAGACACTGCGGGAAGCAACCTGTAAGCCTACGCTGCTGGGTATTACAAAGGCGGCTTTGGCAACAGAATCTTTCCTGTCTGCCGCATCTTTCCAGGAGACAACCCGTGTACTGACCGATGCCGCTATCAAGGGCAAGGTTGACCCGCTGATGGGCCTGAAGGAAAACGTCATTATCGGCAAGCTGATTCCTGCCGGCACCGGCATGAAACATTATGCAAACGTGCAGCTGGAAAAAACAGCGTCGGACGAAAAAAAGGAAGACTTGACAAATACAGCGGTATAGCTGTATAATTACAAATTGTGATAGTCTGCGGCAGTCCGCCGCCGCTTTCACATAAAACCGCATACTTTTCCCACCTCTGCCCAGCTTTTGCGGGTGGGGTGGGATTCAGTATGTCTAACCCTGCTGTTAGGCGGCACTGCCGCATAACATAAATTCTATAAATTTGAGTTAGGAGGTGTATTATGCCCACATTTAACCAACTGGTTCACACAGGCCGTGAAGTTGCCGAAAAGAAGGCAAAGGCCCCGGCACTGCTGAAAGGCTGGAATGCCAAGAAGCGCGCTGCCATTGACCAGAACTCCCCGCAGAAGCGTGGTGTCTGCACCGCAGTAAAGACCGCTACCCCGAAAAAGCCAAACTCTGCTTTGCGTAAGATTGCACGTGTGCGTCTTTCCAACGGAATGGAAGTTACCGCTTATATCCCCGGCGTCGGCCATAACCTTCAGGAGCATTCTGTTGTCATGGTCCGCGGCGGTCGTGTAAAGGACCTGCCTGGTGTACGTTATCATATCATCCGCGGCACATTGGATGCCCAGGGCGTTGACAAGCGTATGCAGGCTCGCTCCAAGTACGGCGCAAAGCGCCCCAAGGCAGGAAAGGCTGCCAAGTAAGATAGGAACCGAGAATCTGACAAAAACCTTACGGCTGCAGCCCCCGCCGAAAAGTGGGGGCTTTTAGCGGCGTTTTTATAAACGCCTTTTGCTGGCCTGACGGGAAGTTTTATTTTCGAGTACCGATGATATCATTTTAATTGTGAAGGAGGGAAGTAAAGTGCCAAGAAGAGGCAATATTGCGAAGCGGGACGTTCTGCCCGATCCAATGTATAATTCCAAATTAGTCACACGCCTTGTCAATAATATCATGATCGACGGTAAGAAGGGCGTTGCCCAGAAGATCGTTTATGGCGCTTTCGATATTATTAAAGAAAAAACCGGCAAGGAACCCCTGGAAGTCTTTGAGGCTGCCATGGAGAATGTTATGCCTTCGCTGGAAGTAAAAGCCCGCCGTGTTGGCGGCGCTACCTACCAAGTGCCTATGGAAGTGCGTCCTGAGCGGCGCCAGACACTGGGCCTGCGCTGGTTGACAACGTATTCCCGCCAGCGTTCCGAGCGCACAATGAAGGAGCGGCTTGCAGCTGAAATTATGGATGCTGTAAACGGCACCGGCGGCGCAGCCAAGAAGCGTGACGATACGCATAAGATGGCTGAGGCTAACCGCGCATTTGCTCATTACAGATGGTAATGCGGCAAGTTTGTGCCGAACGAATGGAGGAAAAGTATGCCTAGGCAGGTACCACTTGAAAAAACCCGTAATATCGGTATCATGGCACACATCGATGCCGGTAAAACGACTACGACCGAGCGTATCCTGTACTACACCGGTATTAACCATAAAATTGGTGAGGTACATGACGGCGCGGCCACAATGGACTGGATGGCTGAGGAACAGGAACGTGGTATTACCATTACTTCTGCTGCTACCACCTGTTTCTGGACCCACAGCAAATATTTTAACGAACCTGAAAAGAACAAAGATTATCGTATCAATATTATTGATACTCCCGGCCATGTTGACTTTACGGTTGAGGTGGAACGTTCCCTGCGTGTGCTGGACGGCTCTGTAACCGTTTTCTGTGCAAAGGGCGGCGTTGAGCCTCAGTCCGAAACCGTGTGGCGCCAGGCAGAACAATTTGGCGTGCCGCGCATGGCTTATGTCAACAAGATGGATATCATGGGCGCTAACTTCTACAGAGTTATCGACATGATGAAGGACCGTCTGCACTGTCACCCGGTGCCGATTCAGCTGCCAATTGGCGCTGAGGATACTTTCCATGGCATTATCGACCTGGTCACCATGAAGGCAGATGTCTATTATGATGATATGGGCAATGATATGCGTGTGGAAGAAATCCCTGCGGATATGCTTGAAAAGGCAAAACAATACCACACCGAGCTGTTGGAAGCGGTCGCCGAGCAGGATGACGCACTGATGGAGAAATATCTCTCCGGTGAAGAACTGACCCACGATGAAATCGTTTCTACACTGCGTAAAGCAACCATTGCCAACAAGCTGGTTCCGGTCACCTGTGGTACTTCTTACCGCAATAAGGGCGTACAGAAACTGCTGGATGCTATTATTGACTATATGCCGGCACCAACTGATGTTCCGGCTATCCGCGGCA
The DNA here is from genome assembly GCF_044880635.1 of Caproicibacterium sp. XB2. NCBI lineage: Bacteria > Bacillati > Bacillota > Clostridia > Eubacteriales > Oscillospiraceae > Caproicibacterium > Caproicibacterium sp. XB2. The sequence goes on from NZ_CP173227.1 coordinate 421,365, forward strand.
CCAATCCGGATACTGGTGAGGAAGAGGACCGCCATGCTTCTGATGATGAGCCTTTCTCTGCACTGGCGTTTAAGATTGCAACTGACCCGTTTGTCGGCAAACTGTGCTACTTCCGCGTTTACTCCGGTAAGCTGAACGCAGGCCAGACCGTGTATAACTCCACCAAGGACTGTGACGAACGTATTGGCCGTATCCTGCAGATGCACGCAAACCACCGTCAGGATTTGGAAACCGTGTATGCAGGTGATATCGCCGCTGCTATCGGTGTGAAAAACACTACGACCGGCGATACTCTGTGTGATGAAAAGCATCCGGTCGTGCTGGAATCCATGGACTTCCCGGACCCGGTTATCCGTGTTGCCATTGAGCCAAAGACAAAGGCTGGTCAGGAAAAGATGACTGTCGCTTTGGCAAAACTGGCTGAAGAAGACCCGACCTTTAAGGCTTATACCGATGAGGAAACCGGCCAGACCATTATCGCTGGCATGGGCGAACTTCATCTAGAAATCATTGTTGACCGCTTGATGCGTGAATTCCACGTGGAAGCGAATGTTGGCAAGCCGCAGGTCGCTTATAAAGAGACCGTTCGCAAGCCAGCTGATGTGGACTGCAAGTATGTTCGCCAGTCCGGTGGTAAAGGCCAGTACGGCCACGTTAAGATTCGTATATTCCCGAACCCCGGCAAGGGATACGAATTTGACAACGTCACCGTCGGCGGCTCTATCCCGAAGGAATATATCCCGGCTGTTGATACCGGTATCCAGGGTGCTATGCAGAGCGGCGTTGTCGCCGGCTACAATGTAGTCGATGTCAAGGTTGAGCTGTATGATGGTTCTTATCATGAAGTTGACTCCTCCGAGATGGCATTTAAGATTGCCGGTTCCATGGCATTTAAGGATGCTATGCGCAAGGCTGACCCGGTCATCATGGAGCCTGTCATGAAAGTTACCGTTACGGTTCCGGATGAGTATATGGGCGATGTTATCGGTGACCTGAACTCTCGCCGCGGCATGATTGGTGGCATGGATGCTATTAATGGTGCACAGCAGATTCATGCAATGGTCCCGCTGGCAGAGATGTTTGGCTATGCGACGGATATGCGTTCCAAAACGCAGGGTCGTGGCCAGTTCACCATGGAACCCGACCATTATGCCGAGGTACCGAAGAACATTTCTGAAAAGATTGTTTCCACTCGTACCAAGAAGGGCGAGTAAACGTAAATACTGCTTGATTTTTCCCTGTATTCTTGCTAAAATAAATTTGCGTTAAATAGGGAAACTGAACTGAAAAATAAAGGAGGATACTTCCAATGGCGAAGGAAAAATTCGACAGATCTAAGGCACACGTGAACATTGGTACCATCGGCCATGTTGACCATGGTAAAACAACCCTGACTGCTGCGATTACCAAGGTGCTTGCACTGAAAGGTGAAGCAAGCTTCAAGGATTATGCCAGCATCGATTCCGCTCCTGAAGAGCGTGAGCGCGGCATTACCATTAACACGGCTCATGTTGAGTACACCACAGATAAGCGTCACTACGCTCATGTTGACTGCCCCGGCCATGCTGACTATGTCAAGAACATGATTACCGGTGCTGCACAGATGGATGGTGCTATTCTGGTTGTTTCCGCTGCTGATGGCCCGATGCCGCAGACCCGTGAGCATATCCTGCTTGCCCGTCAGGTTGGTGTGCCTTATATCGTTGTCTATATGAACAAATGCGACCAGGTTGATGACCCTGAGTTGCTGGACCTTGTTGAAATGGAAATTCGTGACCTGCTCAACGAGTACGGCTTCCCGGGAGACACTACTCCAATCGTACGCGGTTCTGCACTGAAAGCTCTGGAGTGCGATTCCAAAGATATCAATGCACCGGAGTACAAGAGCATTGTTGACCTGATGAACATTGTCGATGACTACATCCCGACTCCTGACCGTAAGTCTGATCAGCCGTTCCTGATGCCTGTTGAAGACGTATTCACCATCACCGGCCGTGGTACTGTTGCTACTGGCCGTGTTGAGCGTGGTATGGCTAAAATCGGCGATGAAGTTGAAATCATCGGTCTGACTGATGAGCGTAAGAAGAGCGTTATCACCGGTCTGGAAATGTTCCGCAAAACTCTGGATTACGCAGAGGCTGGCGATAACATCGGTGCTCTGCTGCGTGGTATTCAGCGTGAAGACATCGAACGTGGACAGGTTATTGCAAAGCCTGGCACTATTCATCCGCATACCAAGTTCAGAGGTCAGGTTTATGTTCTGACTAAGGATGAAGGCGGCCGCCATACTCCTTTCTTCAACAACTACCGTCCGCAGTTCTATTTCCGTACAACTGATGTCACCGGCGTTATCTCTCTGCCGGAAGGCACTGAGATGTGCATGCCTGGCGATAACGTTGAAATGTCCGTTGAACTGATTGCCCCAATCGCTATTGAAAAGGGCCTCCGCTTCTCCATTCGTGAAGGCGGTCATACCGTTGGTTCCGGCGTTGTTTCCGACATCTGTGACTAATTTGTCTTTTACGGGTCCTGCCCTTTTGGGCAGGACCTTTTTTATTGCTTATTTTTGTTTTTCTGCTATACTTAGATACAATACAGCAGGAAAACAGGAGGAATGTGTATGCAAAAAGATAATCATGGTACACCACATCCAAAACACCGTTCCAGACGGTATCGTATGATGCGTAACCGCATCATTATAGTAACGTCCAGCGTATTGGTAATCTGCCTGCTGACAATGGGATTGGCTGCCCTTCTGCAGAACCTGCACCCCAAGACAGCAGCATCTTCGGGCAGCGGTTCCTCTGTTAGTGCATCATCTGCGAAGGCAGAAACAAAATCGTCACAAATTACCATTCTCGGTACAGGCGATGACTTGATTCACAGTTCCATTTATAAATCCTGCGCTACTTCTAGCGGCGGATACGATTTCCGTCCGGTCTATAAGCAAATCAAATCAAATGTTTCAGCGGCAAATGTCGCTTTTGTCAATCAGGAAACAGTCATGGCACCATCTGTTGGGGCACTGTCCGGCTATCCGTGCTTTAATTCTCCCACACAAGTTGGCGACGCACTGGTAGATACCGGATTTGACGTTATCAGCCAAGGCAACAACCATATGCTGGATATGGGACAAAAGGGACTGCTGGCCACATTGGACTACTGGAAAAGTAAAAAAGGAATTCAGGTCGTTGGTGCCTATCGCAACCAGGCTGACCTTGACAATATCCGTATTGTGGAGAAAAACGGCATTAAAACAGCATGGATTGGTGTTGTGGAAATGACGAATGATATTTCGCTGCCGTCCGACAGCCCGATGAAGATTGTCTACACTTCCCAGCGCGATGAGATTAAAAAACTGATTACAAAGGCACGTTCTTTGGCAGATGTTGTTGTAGTTTCAGCCCATTGGGGGGAAGAAGACCAGTATACTCTTTCGGATACCGAGAAAAAGCTGGGACAAGATATGGTGGACTGGGGCGCGGACGTTATTTTAGGAAATCACCCGCATGTTTTGCAGCAGCTGACCACGCTGACACGCAAAAGTGACGGTGCGGTGTGTCCAGTCATGTACGCGTTCGGCAACCTGATTTCCACGCAGCGCAAATCCCAAAATCTGGTCAGCGGCCAGCTGACAGTAACCTATAAAAAAGATGAAAAGGGAAAAGTCACATTCTCCGGCATGAAATTTAAGCCTTCAGTTACGTACTACGAGGCGGGCGGACAAAATGTCCATGTTGTCATGCTGAAAGACTTTTCAAATGCCATGGCGCAGAAGAGCCGGACATGGGAAATCACCAGCGGTGAATTTACACCGAATTATGCGAAAAAGGTCGTTAATAAGAGTATTCCACAAAAATATCAGGATTGGACTTGACAATTCCTGCAAATATTCATATACTTAGTAATAGAATTGAATAATTCTTCGGGGCGGGGTGTGATTCCCCACCGGCGGTGATGCAGCAGATGCTGTTAGCCCGCGAGCGGTCGTCAAACCGCAAGATTCTGGTGAGATTCCGGAGCCGACGGTATAGTCCGGATGGTAGAAGATATGGAAAGAACTGCGCCCCTGTGCCGTTTTGTGCACTGGGGCGCTTTTTAAATCCATTCCATGTCTCAAAAGGAGAAATTATGGCGACACAAACGCAAGCTACTACCCTGAAAAAAACAGCAAAATTGACCAGCACACGCAGCATTGCCGTCATTGGCATTTTAGGGGCGCTGTCAGCCGTTGTTATGGCGTTCGAGTTCCCGCTGCCGTTCCTTCCGGCGTTTTACAAATTGGACTTCAGTGAAGTTCCGGTACTGTTGGGTGGTTTTGCACTTGGCCCCGCTGCTGCAGCCGTGATAGAAGCCATGAAAGTTATTCTGCATATGCTGATTGGCGGCGGCTCACAGACAGCCGGCATTGGTGAACTGGCGAACTTTATCATTGGATGCTCACTGGTCGTACCGGCAGCTCTCATTTACCGCTACCATAAAGCACGGAAAACAGCGGTTGTCGGCATGGGTGTCGGCACAGTGCTGATGGCAGTTGTCGGCGGACTGATGAACGCATTCCTGCTGCTGCCGATTTACGCAGCCGCTTTCCATATGCCGCTGAATGCTATTATCGGGATGGGCACAAAAATCAACGCGAGCATCAACAACATGACAACATTCGTTTTGTTCGCTACAACACCGCTGAACCTGATTAAGGCGGTATTGGTGTCCATTATTACATTTGCGCTGTACAAATATGTCAGCCCGGTGCTGCATGGCCGCAGGCGCTGAAATACAGAAAATTCTTTTTAGGTAAAAACAGGAGTTTGTCGCTTTTTTAGACAAATTCCTGTTTTTGTTTATTTACGCTGTCGGGCGGCTATGCTATACTAGCAGGCGTAAACAAAAACTACATATCACCCCTTATCAAGAGTGGCGGAGGGAACAGGCCCGATGATGTCCGGCAACCCGCGCAGCCCGTTTTGGCTGGGTAGGGTGCCAAATCCTGCGGTGAAGCCGATAGATGAGGTATCGAGAGATAAACGCTGTCCGCATTTCACCGGGCTGCGTTTTTTTGTTAGTCCGCCGCAGATAGGGGGAATTTACACAGGAGGCTTTTTTCTATGGCAAAGCATTTCTTTACATCTGAATCCGTTACCGAAGGGCACCCCGACAAGGTCTGTGACCAGATTGCAGATGCCATTCTGGATGATATTATTGCCAAAGACCCGCAGGCACATGTTGCCTGTGAAGTAACAGCCTGTACGGGTATTGTGCACGTTATGGGCGAAATTTCCACGGAGTGCTATGTGGACATTCCCGCTACCGTACGCCGTGTTGTTAACGAGATTGGTTACAACAATCCGGCTTATGGTTTTGACGGCGACACCTGCGGCGTGCTGACCTCCATTGATGCACAGTCCCCGGATATTGCAATGGGTGTTGACCAGTCCTATGAAGTAAAAAATGGCGCTTCCGATGCGGATGACCTCATTGGTGCGGGCGACCAAGGTATGATGTTTGGCTATGCCTGTGACGAAACGAAGGAAAAAATGCCGCTTGCCATTTCTTTGGCACACAAGCTGGCAAAGAAGCTGGCCGCTGTGCGTAAAGATGGCAGTATTTCATATCTGCGTCCAGATGGAAAAACACAGGTTACCGTTGAATATGACGGGGACACACCGGTGCGTGTGGATGCAGTGGTTCTTTCTACACAGCATGACCCGGATGTCACACTGGAACAGATTCGGAAAGATATGATTGAAAAGGTCATTAAGGCGACAATTCCAGCAAAATGGCTGGATGAAAATACAAAGTATTACGTCAATCCGACCGGCCGTTTTGTTATCGGCGGCCCGGTCGGCGACTCCGGACTGACTGGCCGCAAGATTATTGTGGATACCTACGGCGGATATGGCCGTCACGGCGGCGGTGCTTTCTCCGGCAAGGACCCGACGAAGGTTGACCGCTCAGCAGCATATGCTGCACGCTGGGTGGCAAAGAATATCGTTGCCGCCGGTCTGGCAAAGCGCTGCGAGGTACAGCTGGCCTACGCAATTGGTGTGGCGCATCCGGTATCTATCATGGTAGAAACATTCGGTACTTCTTCCTATACCAATGAGCAGCTGGCTGCGGCGGTCGAAAAAGTCTTTGACCTGCGTCCGGCAGCGATTATCCGTACACTGGACCTGCGTAAGCCGATTTACTGCAAGCTGGCAAGCTATGGCCAGATGGGCCGTGAGGACCTCGGCGTTTCGTGGGAAAAGACTAACCGTGCGGACGAGTTGAAGAAAGCGCTGGTCTAAAGGTTCCCATTCGTTAAAAATATTCTGCTGTGCCAAAATAAAGTGCGCAGTCCATCACCTCTTTGCATATTCTGTAAAGAGGTGATTTTTTATGGGCGCAGGTCAGGTAATTATTATTTTGTTGGCTGTTCTGGGCCTGTGTGCCCTGATGCAGCTGATGTTGCATATGCTGTACCGCTCTGGCAAAGATTTTGGCACACTGGTACTGGTACTGCATCTTTCTGGGCACAGGGAAGATATTGAGTATGAGCTGCGCTGTGCCCGCGACCGCCTGCGTGAAACGGAAGGATTTGAGCAGAAGCGCCTGCTGTTGGTGGACGACGGCATGGACAGCGAGACACGGGAACTGTGCCGGTGCTTTCTGTACAAAACGCCGGGCGTATCCTACTGCAGCAGGGAGGAATTTGCAAATATGCAGGCATTGCAGTATACTGAAATAGATTAAGGAATGTCAATCCGGGGCCGGAGGTAGAAAGAGAAATGGAAGCGCAGACGCTGCTGGAAATGACGGGTACGGTTGAACATATTACGTTTCGCAATGAGTGCAACGGGTACACCGTACTGGAACTGAACAACGGGGAAGAGCTGGTGACAGTGGTCGGTTCCATGCCTACAGCGGAGCCGGGAGATGAGCTTCATGTAGTGGGACAGTGGACGGAGCACCCCTCCTTTGGCAGGCAGTTCAGTGCCAGCATTTATGAGCGAATGCCGCCCGCGACAACCGAGTCCATTCTGCTGTACCTTTCGTCCGGTGCGGTACGCGGAATTGGGCGGGCGATGGCAAAAAAAATTGTCAGCATCTTTGGCAGTCAGTCCCTGCAGATTATGGAACGGGAACCGCTGCGGCTGGCTGAAATCAGTGGCATTTCGCAGCGAAAGGCGGAACAAATCGGGCAGGAGTACCGAAAAAAGCTTGGCATTCGTGAGGTGATTCTGGGCCTGAAAGAATTTGGCATGAAACCGGAGGAATCTGTACGGATTTACCGCACGTTCGGTCCAGATTCTGTTTCTCAGGTACGCAGTGACCCGTACTGCCTGTGTGAAGACGACGTGGGCCTCAGCTTTCAGCGTGCGGATGGCATTGCTGAAACGCTGGAGCATCCAGCTGACGACCCATGTCGTGTGCGCGCAGGCATTTTGTATGTTCTGCAGCATAATGTAAACAATGGACATACCTGTCTGCCAAAAGAAAAACTGCTGCCGACCGCCGCGCGTATGCTTGGCCTGCCGCAGGAGCTGCTGGATGAGGTCTTTTCACAAATGGTACAGGAGGGCAGCGTCATTATCTGTACCATACAGGACCGTACTGCCGCTTATCTGCCGCGGTTGTACCGGGCGGAAGTGTTTGCGGCACAGCGGCTGCAGATGATGATGGATTACCCCTCACAGCCGATTCCCGATGCACAGCAGGCAGTGGAGGAGTTCGAAAGCAAAATCGGCATTTCCTATGCAGATGAACAGAAAGAAGCTATTATTACCGCTTTGACGCACGGTATGCTGGTCTTGACCGGCGGGCCGGGCACAGGCAAAACGACCACCCTGAATGCAATTATTCGTATTCTGCAGGCAAAAGGGGAAAAGGTCCTGCTGGCGGCACCGACCGGCCGTGCGGCTAAGCGAATGAGCGAGCTGACAGGAGAAGAGGCCAAAACACTGCACCGTTTGCTGCAGGTGGAGTGGGACGAAACAGACAGCCCGACTTTTGCCCGCAATGAACAGAAACCGCTGGAGTGCGATGCACTGATTGTTGACGAACTTTCTATGGTGGATATTTCCTTGTTCGAGGCATTGCTGCGGGCGCTGCCCATGGGCTGCCGGCTGGTGCTGGTAGGCGACTGTGACCAGCTGCCCAGTGTCGGGCCAGGCAATGTATTGGGGGATCTGATTGCTTCCGGAATGCTGCCGGTGGTGCAGCTGCAGCGCATCTTCCGTCAATCCATGCAAAGTTTAATTGTAACCAACGCACACCGCATTTTGGCCGGTGAAATGCCGGTACTTAATGATTGTACCCACGACTTTTTCTTTATGCAGCGCTCCCAGCCGGAACAGATTGCGCAGACCATTCGGGACTTGTGTGCGGTGCGTCTGCCGGCAAGCTATGATTTGTCGCCAATGACGGATATTCAGGTACTTTCGCCGACAAGGAAAACCCAGCTGGGCACAGTACAGCTCAATACGCTGCTGCAAAATGCCCTCAATCCGCGCGAACACGGAAAGAAAGAAATCAAGATAAACGGCCGTCTGTTCCGCGAGGGCGATAAAGTTATGCAGACGAGAAACAACTATACACTGACATGGGAAAAAGAGGACGGCTCCGAGGGGGAAGGCGTCTTTAATGGAGACATTGGTATTTTAAGGCAAGTTGACCGCGGCGGTTCCACAATCACTGTGGATATGGACGGCCGCATTGTTTCTTATGAATTGGAAACGGCGACAGATTTGGAGCTTGCTTATGCACTGACGGTCCATAAAAGTCAGGGCAGTGAGTTCCCGGCAGTCATCATGCCCATGTACCCCGGCCCGCGGCCGCTGTATTACCGCAACTTATTTTATACAGCGATTACCCGTGCACGCAAACTGTTGATTTTGGTTGGCACCCAGCGCACAGTGCAGATGATGGTGAGCAACGACCGCCGTATGCGCCGCTACTCTGGTCTGCGCGATTTCCTGACGGGAGAGGCTGTTCCCAATGATGCATCCTGAGTGGTCCTTTTTGGCGGACCTCTTTTTTCCACCGTGCTGTCCATTTTGTGGAAAGGTTATTCGTCATGGAGAAGAAACCTGTCCGTCTTGTGCGGACCTTCAGCCGAAACTGATGAAAAAGGCACTGCCGTTGAAAAATGGCGGTGCACCGTTTTGCTATGCAATTTATGTATATCAGGGAAGAGTACGGGACGCTATCCTGCGGATGAAGTTTGCAGATGAACCGTCTGTGGCGCCCTTTTTTGGGCGGAAATTGGCACAGCAGCTGCCGACAGAAGTTCAGCCGGACGTTGTTACAGCGGTGCCAATGTCCCGCCTGCATAAAAGGAAGCGCGGCTATAATCAAAGCGAGCGTATAGCCCGGGCGGCGGCCGCGGAATTGGGGCTGCCGTATCGGACACTGCTGTATAAGGCAAAGAAAAACCGTACCCAGCATCGGCTGTCGGCGGTGGAACGGTTCCGCAATGTGCAGGGCGTTTTTGCGGCAAAACCAGCTGCGAAGCAGAAACGAATTTTACTGATAGATGATATTGCCACTACGGGTGCTACCTTGGCTGAATGTACGCGTGTACTGCTGCGGGAGGGTGCACAGAGTGTACTGTGTGCGGCAGTTGCCCTTGCACCAGAACCCGACAGATAAAGCATTGAAAAAAGCACGGGTTTATATTATAATGAACTGTACAAGGATAAAAGAATACATATTATTCCATATTTACCTGCAAATTTCTAAAGCAAAATAGGCTCGATTTTAAATTAGAGAAATGGATGTGGTCATGTGCTTGGTATCGATATTGCAGTCGACCTTGGTACATACGCGATTAAAATTTTTGTAGCCGGTAAAGGCATTGTCGTAAATGAACCTTCTGTTGTAGCAGTTAATCGGGAAACAGAAGAAGTGATGGCGGTCGGCAGTAAGGCATTTGCCATGCTGGGTCGTACCAGTGACAACGTAAAGGTTGTTCGGCCGCTGGTGAAAGGCGTTATTTCCGATTTCCGGTGGGCCAGCTATTTGGTGGACTATTATTTTCAGCAGCTTGGCAGCGGCCGGTTCCTGCATTCCCGTGTTATGCCGCGTGTGGTGGAAAGTGTGCCCTGCCAGATTACCGGTGTGGAGCGGCTGGCAGTCAACAAATCCATTATCAGTGCCCGTGTGCGCCGGCTGTATTCTATTGATGAACCGGTTGCAGCGGCAATGGGCGCGGGTGTTGATGTTGCGAATCCGCACGGTGCACTGATTATTGATGTTGGTGCCGGCGCCACGGATATGGGCGTTATTTCGCTGGGTGGGCTGTCGATTGCACGCTCTATTAAAGTGGCAGGTTTTGCCTTCGACCAGGCAATTATTCATTATGTACGCAATAAATACGACCTGATTATTGGGGAACGTATGGCGGAAAGCTGTAAGATTGCGGTTGGCGGCGTTGCGCAGCGGCCGGAACCGCTGACCTGCCGGATTAAAGGCCGAGATGCCAACACAGGCCTGCCCGCATGGGTGGATATCACTAGTGAAGAGCTGGTTGCGCCAATGCTGGACCCCGCAACGGAGATTGCGCGTGTCCTGCAGGAAATGCTGGAGAAAACACCTCCGGAACTTTTGGGGGATATCTATATGGATGGCATTGTTATGACCGGCGGTACTTCACAATTGTATGGCCTGAGTGATTTGATTGCAGATAAGGTAAAAATGCCGGTTCATGTTGCGTCGGACCCAGCCACCTGTGTGGCGATTGGCGCGGGACAGGCAATTGAGTTTATCGATGCTGCCGAACATAAAGTATATGGTGTGATTAACCCTTTGACAATCGTTTACTAAAAGAAAAGGCCGGCAGGAAATATTATTTCCTGCCGGCCTTTTCTTTTCTTTTATTTTTCTGCAGCTGTCTGGCGGGATTTATAGCGGTCCACAATCAAATTTGCACACTGATAGACATTCCCGCCGCCCATAGTGAGAATCAGGTCGCCGGACTTTGCGTGTTCCATCACATAGTCGGCGATTTCCGGGAATGTTTTACGGTAGACAGCGCCCGGTACCTTTTTCACAAGGTCTTCCGCATAGATGTTGTATGTGTTGGTTTCACGTACAGCCAGAATTTCGGAAATAATCACATGGTCAGGAATGGTCAGTGCCTTGGCAAAGTCGTCCAACAACAGCGCCGTGCGGCTGTAGGTGTGCGGCTGAAAAACCGCCCATACATTGTGGAAGCCCATGTGCATAGCAGCAGTCAGCGTAGCGGTCAGTTCTGTGGGATGATGGGCGAAATCGTCCGCAACGGTGACACCTTCATATGTACCCAGCATCTCGAACCGGCGGTGCACACCGGTAAAGGCTTTCAGGCTCTTTTGCAGCTGTTCAGCCGGAATGCCCATTAGGTCACACACGGCGTAGGCAGCCAGTGCGTTATAAATGTTGTGCTTGCCGGGAATGGAGAGCGTAATTTCATTGATGATTTTTCCGTCCTTCATGACATCAAAACGTTCCCGTGCGGCTTTGGTGTCCTGAATATTGACGGCGCGATAGTCGCAGTGTTCCCCCTTGCCAAAAGTGATGATTTTGGCATGCGTCAGGCCTTCGACTGCCTTGCGTGTGTTGGCGTCATCACCGTTGACAACCAGTACATCGGAGGTTTGCTTTGCAAACTGACGGAAAGAGTGGATAATGTTGTCAACCGTCTTAAAGTAATCTAGATGGTCATTGTCAATATTCAGGATAACTGCAAGGTAGGGGTGCAGCTGCAGAAAAGTGTTGACATACTCGCAGGACTCGACAACAATTTTATCAGAGGAACCGGCACGGCCATTGGTGCCGGTTTTCGGCAGATTGCCGCCAATGACAGCGGATGGGTCCGCTCCTGCATCCAGCAGAACAGAGGTAATCAGTCCCGTGGTGGTCGTTTTGCCGTGTGTGCCGGACACACAGATGCTTTTAGGGTAGCGGCTGGTTACCATGCCCAGCAGAACGCTGCGCTCAATGCAGGGAATGTTCAGCTTGCGGGCAGCGGCCAGTTCCGGATTATCCGACTTGATAGCTGCCGAATAGACGACCAATTCTTTTCCCTGCACATTTTCCGCTTTTTGTCCCATATATACCGGAATGCCATAAGAGCGAATGCGCTGCAGGGTATCGGATTCCGCGTTGTCAGAACCGGAAACTTCATAACCGCGGTGAATGAGAATTTCTGCCAACGGGCACATGCCGCTGCCGCCGATGCCGACAAAATGGACTTTTTTAACCTGAGAAAGTATATCGTGAATCTCCTTCATGGGAATGAACAACTCCTTTAAATATGTAAGCGGGAAACATGGATTGCGAACATGGTCAAAAACCTTTCTTATCATAACCATTTTCCACCCTTTTTGCAAGCTACAATCTGCAGGAAAATGCGGTTTTCCTATTTCCGCTGGGCACAATCCTTCTGCTGTTTCCATACTATGGTACATGAATCTGGAGGGAATCCGTTATGAGAATTAATAGTAGCAGTTTTGGTATCCTGGGCGGCGACCGGCGGCAGCTTGCTCTGGCGGAATCCATCGCTGGCGATGGATTCACGGTTGTGACCTGCGGATTTGAGAATGCAGAATTTTTAGATACAGATATCAAAAAGGCAGACCTGCGCCGTACAGCAGCCATGTGCGGTACACTGCTGCTGCCCCTGCCGGTCACGATTGACGGCAAGAATGTAAAAGCCGAATACGCTGAGTATCCGATTCCACTGGACGAAACTTTTGTGGAAGCACTGGAAGGACACCGGGTGTATGGAGGAATGCTGGGGCGCGCACTGGCCGCCTGCCCACAGTTGGAGGACGTTCCTATGGAGGACTACTATGCAAGGGAGGACTTTGCCCTGCGCAACGCGGCCGTTACGGCTGAGGGTGCGCTGGAGTTTGCTATGCGGGAATATCCAGGCACGCTTTGCGGCAGCCGCTGTCTGGTGGCCGGTTTTGGGCGCATCGGCAGCCAACTGGCACCGCGCCTGCGGGCGCTGGGAGCCACGGTTTCCGTGACGGTTCGCCGGTCAGAAACAGCCGCGCTGGTGGAGGCCGCCGGCTGCCGTCCTGTGCCGATTGAAAAGCTGGAGGACGGCGGTAGCTATGACATTGTATTCAATACGGTTCCGGCACTGATTTTTACCCGCCATGTGCTTTCGGCTTTTCCACACGGTATGCTTCTGATTGATTTGTCTTCGTCGCCGGGCGGTGTTGATATGCCGGCAGCACAAAAATTAGGGTTGCGCGCGCTCCATGCGTTCTCCCTGCCGGCAAAGGTGGCACCGCGTGCCGCAGGAGAGATTATCAAACAGACGGTTTATCAGATGATGAGGGAGTGAGAGGAGTGGGGAAGACTGTTTTAGGGTTCGCCATGTGCGGCTCTTTCTGCACATTCAGCCGTGCTTTGGAACAGATGCGTGTTTTAAAGGAATTGGGATATGAAATTCTGCCCATTATGAGTGAAACAGCAGCCGGCACGGACACCCGCTTTGGAAAAGCCACTGACTTTTTGCAGCAGGTAAAGGACATTACCGGAAGGGAACCGATTCGCACGATTCCGGCTGCGGAACCAATTGGGCCGAAAAAGATGGCGGACCTTTTGGTTATAGCACCATGTACAGGAAATACGCTGGCGAAGCTGGCAAACGGAATTACCGACACAGCGGTTACCATGGCAGCAAAGTCTAATCTGCGGGTGCACCGTCCGGTTTTGTTGACCATTGCAACCAATGACGCGCTGGCGGCCTCCGCACAAAATATCGGTCGTCTGCTGAACGTAAAATATGTGTATTTTACACCTTTCCGGCAGGATGACCACGAGAAAAAACCATCTTCCGTGGTGGCGGATTTTACACTGCTGCCGCGGGCGGTGGAAGCGGCACTGCACGGCCGCCAAATGGAGCCGATTCTGCTGGCACCAGTCAAAGATGGATGTACAACCTAAACAAAGAGAGCATGACAGGGGGCGGCGGACAGTATCTTTTGTCGCTGTCCTTTTTTCTATTTGCATGGTGGAACCAAACACACATTTTTCTTGTATTTTTTGCCGGATTCTGTTATACTATATTTTGTCTGCGAATGCAGAAAAATTTTTTTAATTCGCACGCTGTACGCTGTGTGGAGCGGTGTCTGCCGGTCGGCAGATACTCTGCACGAAAAGCGCAGCGGAGGAATAACCAAGGAGGAAACAAATTATGTCAGTCGTATCTATGAAACAACTGCTCGAAGCCGGTGTCCATTTCGGCCATCAGACCCGTCGTTGGAACCCAAAGATGAAGCCTTACATCTTCACCGAGCGCAATGGTATCTACATTATTGACCTGCAGAAAACCGTTCGCAAGCTGGAAGAAGCTTACAACTTTGTCCGTGAGCTTTCCGCACAGGGCAAGAGTGTGCTGTTTGTCGGCACAAAGAAACAAGCACAGGACTCTATCCGCGAGGAAGCAGAGCGTGCCGGCGCTTTCTATGTGAATGCCCGTTGGCTGGGCGGCATGCTTACGAACTTCCGTACCATTCGCCGCCGCATTGACCGTTTGAATCAGCTGCAGGCTATGAAGGAAGACGGTACTTTCGACCTGCTGCCGAAGAAGGAAGTTGCCAAGCTGACACTGGAAATCGCTAAACTGGAAAAGTTTATGGGCGGTATTAAAGATATGAAGACTCTGCCGGGTGCCCTGTTTATTGTTGACCCGCGCAAAGAGCATATTGCTGTTACAGAAGCACGCAAGCTGCATATCCCGATTATCGCTATTGTTGATACCAACTGTGACCCGGACGAAATTGACTATGTTATCCCGGGCAACGATGATGCTATCCGTGCGGTTCGTTTGATTTCCGCGACGATGGCCAACGCCATTCTGGAAGGCCACGAGGGCCAGCAGGGCAAGGACGGAGAAGACAAGGATACGGCTGCACAGGCCTCCAAGGCTGCTGAAAAGTAAAATTCCTTTTTGGAACCGTTTATTTTCTCAATAATCAATCGGAGGATGAATCAATATGGCTTTTACAGCAAAGGACGTAAAAGAACTGCGTGATAAAACCGGCTGCGGCATGATGGACTGCAAAAAGGCACTGACCGCTTCCGACGGAGATATGGAAAAAGCGCTGGATTTCCTGCGTGAAAAAGGACTGGCAACTGCAAGCAAAAAAGCGGACCGTGTTGCTGCTGAAGGCATGGCTTTTGCCAAGGCCAGTGCAGACGGCAAAACCGGTGTCGCTGTTGAAGTAAATGCAGAAACCGACTTTGTGGCTAAGAACGCTTCTTTCCAGGAGTTTGTCAATATCTGCGCGGATACCATTCTGAAGGAGAATCCGGCAGATGTGGATGCTCTGATGAAGTGCAAGGCTGCTGGCAGCGACCAGACAGTCGATGAAATCCTGAAAGAAAAGATTTTGACTATCGGCGAAAACATCAAGGTCCGCCGCTTTGTCCGCATGGAGGGACACGTTGCTTCCTATATTCATGCAGGCGGTAAGATTTGTGTTCTTGTCAACTTTGACACGACAGATGAAATTGCTGCTAAGCCGGAATTCGCCGAAATGGGCAAGAACATCGGTATGCAGATTGCTGCTATGAATCCGCAGTTCCTGGACGACGCCCATGTTCCACAGAGCGTTCTGGACCGTGAAGCAAAGATTGCCCGTGAGCAGGCTGCTGAATCTGGTAAACCGGACAATGTCATTGAAAAAATGATTACCGGCAAGGTGAAGAAGGCTCTCAAGGAAATCTGCCTGGTTGACCAGGAATATGTCAAGGAGAGCAAAACCTCTGTCAGCAAGTATGTTGCTTCCGTTGGCAAGACTTTGGGCGGCAAGATTGCAATCAGTGATTTCGCCCGCTTTGTAACAGGTGAAGGCATTGAAAAGCGCAAAGATGACCTTGCAGCAGAAGTTGCAAGCATGGTAAAATAAATTTTTGTCTCTTGTGCAGAATAAAAAGGGTACCCGGTGCTGCCGTTACGGCAGCTGGGTGCCCTTTTTTGTTGGGTGAAAACGGGGAACAGCAGTTTTGCACCAAAAATGGTGACATAGTTAAAAAGCTGCTGTCAAAATTTTAAAGCAAACAAATCATCTCATCAGCGGTGAAGCAATTTCAGCAAAAAACGACGCAGCGGCGGCAGCCGGCGACAGTCAATATAGCTGACCAGCCACTCCGGCTTTATTTTTTCCAAAATCGCCTGCGGCACCTGATAATTGGAGGGACTGCGCTGCGTTTTCAGCTGTATTTGCAGGTCATGAAACTGACGTGCTGTAAACTCTTCATTTGGAAGCAAGTGCGTGTAATTCTGGGAGGCATAGTGCAGAACACAATACATATAGTCGGCCCAGACACTGTATTCGGTCAGCCATACGCAGTCGGCCGGTACTTTCAGTGTCAGCAGGATACTGCCGCTGATTTTCCCGTTTGTACAGCCTTTGTGCCCCCTTAGATAGCCGAACACCGGTGCTTCGCAGTGCAGACCCAGCAGGTGAATCAGTCCCTGATAGGCGGCCTGAAGCCGCAGGTTCCTATGCGCGTGGTAGGTGCGGCCCTGCTGCAGTATTTTGAGGACTGCCTCAGATTGATAGGTTTTAATAATCAAGATGTTTGGTCCTCCTTTGGGCCACCGGGCAGGGCGGCAACTGCCCAGTGATACAGGAATGTGTCAATCTGTCCGTCTCGCCCGGGTTTCAGCAGGTATTGGCGCAGCAGGCGGCTGTCATCAAAGCCGGTTGTGCCATAGTAGGCTTCTGCTATGCCGCCCGCAATACAGCCAACGGTGTCCGTATCACACAGGCAGCTGAATACATTCCGAATGCAGCTTTCATAGTTGGTGCTTTCCAAAAAGCAGGTAAAAGCCAGCGGCATGGTGGCTTGGCAGGTAAGACGAATGCGGCTGAACGGCCGGTGTACAGCCAGCGGAATGGATAGGCAGTAGCCGTATCGCTTTTGAATCGTGCGGCGAATCTCCGATTTTTGAAATCCTTTTCGTGCGAGAAAAACACCGACGGCAGCGGCTTCAGCGCCCTTAATGCCTTCCGGGTGGTTATGGGTGCAGGCGGCGCTTTCGGCGGCCTTGGCCTCTGCTTCTTCCAGAGTATCGTAAAATTCACCGATAACACCGGCACGCATGGCGGAGCCATTGCCGCAGCTTAGGTAGGGACGCCGTGCGGCGGAAGTGAGCCAGTCCTGGAACATAGCGCCGTAACCGGCGTGCGGATACCGTTTTCCGAAGGTGTGGTATGCGCTGGAAAAGCTGCAGCCGTTTAAAATTGCGTATTTGCTGGCAACGGTCATAACGGTGTCGTCTGTATAGCGACACTCCGGAACGAACAGTTTTTCCGTGCGCCAGTTAAAGCCGGAGGGACGGCTGAACTCAAAGCGGGAGCCGGCAATATCCCCCAGAATAGAACCAACCATTTCTTTTTCCCCTTTGCAGGACGGACTTCGTCTGCTGTTTCTTCTTAGTATACTGGATTTTTGTAAAAAAGAAAAGAGGGATTGCTTTTGTAGTGCTTTGCTGGAAAAAACACAAAAAAACGGCGGAAAGCTTTTCGCCTTCCGCCGTAAATGGTGTCGACCTTACAGAGGCTGAACGTTAGCAGCGCGGGACTTGCTGCTGTTCTTCGGATCAGGCTCGATGTCATAAGAAACCTTCTGGCCTTCGGTCAGAGTTTTGAATCCTTCGCCGAGGATAGCGGAGAAATGTACGAATACATCGCCGCTGCCGTCGTCGTTAGAAATGAAACCATAGCCCTTAGCTTCGTTAAACCATTTTACTGTACCAGTGTTTGCACCCATTATTGAGGTACCTCCTTGACAAAATTGACTAGTTAATTAGCGTCTGTATTTCTCTGCAAAGAAAAAAACACATGGACCGTAAATCAAAAACGAACGTTGATTTACAATACCATGTGAATCAAATCGTGCTTTAAAATACTGGATTTACTATACCACGTGTTTTAACATTTGTAAAGCCTTTTTCATAAAATTTGTAAAAAGAATTTGCGACAAAAATTTTCAAAAAAATAGTTGACAATACAAAAAGCCTGTGATATTATATATAAGTCGTCGGCACGAAGGGCGAATAAGATGCGAGAGTGGCGGAATTGGCAGACGCGCATGGTTCAGGTCCATGTGAAAGCAATTTCATGAGGGTTCAAGTCCCTCCCCTCGCACCAAGATAGAAAGTGCGGTTTCATGGGATTTTCCCGTGAGGCCGCATTTTTTCTGCCTTTTTGAGTACAGAATGCTGTACTTTAGTACTCGCATCAATACCACGAATACACCGTTTTAAACATCAAATGCAACTCGAATTCTGTTCTGACACCGCCGGGGAGGTCGGGACAGGGTTTTTTTGAAAAAATACATAAAAAATGCCCTCAGTGGACGGCTTGAAAACAGTTGCCTGCTGGGGGTTACTTTGTATTACCTCTAATGTGAATATTCACCACATATTTTTATCTTGTGTGGACGGGGCCTCATAACTTAGAGCCCGCGAAAAAATCCCACCGGAATATTTCCGATGGGCTACCCGTATTCGTTTGTGCCGAAGCGTGCGATGGTGAAGTCTTTGCCCCAACGTTTTATGGCCTGTGCCAGCGTATAAGCGCTTTATGTCAGCATGGTATGGTCCACCCTCCTTTGACAATATAGGAAGCGGTAGGGCGCACCATAGCCGCCAGCCGCAGCCAATAGCGTGAAGTATCGGGGATGATCATGCCGGACAGCTGCACAGCATTCTAAGTTGCCCAAGCAGGGTCATGTCAACCATAATATGCCACCTTATTTCTTGAACTTTGCGAGGATAACACGGTTTTGGTCGGAGAGCGCCGCCGCAACCGCGCCCTCCCTTTGCTGACGCGCCGGATGTACCAGTGCATTTTTTTGCTTAGTGAGCATAATAGCGTGCTTAAGCATCATGCTG
This sequence comes from Caproicibacterium sp. XB2, assembly GCF_044880635.1. Taxonomy (NCBI): domain Bacteria; kingdom Bacillati; phylum Bacillota; class Clostridia; order Eubacteriales; family Oscillospiraceae; genus Caproicibacterium; species Caproicibacterium sp. XB2. Next base: position 440,248 of record NZ_CP173227.1, read on the forward strand.
CCGATTCCCTGCCTTGAATAATCAACATTGACTCCAAGGCGATCAAGATATAATGCTTTGCTATGGGTGTTTTCCCATTTCACATAACCTTCTCCGGCATTTGATTCACACAATGCGAACGCTGCAACTATAATGTCATGCTCCTCGACCAATAGATAAAGGCGATTATTTTCAATATCATCGCTAAAAAACTCGCATGGATAGATATCGTCCCAAATTGATATGTTGTTTCTGTTCATATTATCAATTATGTTTCCATACACAGCTTTGAGTTTCGGTAAATCGCTAATATTAGCCAATCTCAAATTCAAATTAATTCACCTTCTCGTCCATAAACGGAAAACCGTAATATGAAATATTTTAACATACCGACTTATTCAAAACAAGCCGGTATGCTATCGTGTCCATGACCATGGCGGCAAACCGCGCATCCGCCGTCGCATCCGGGGGAATGTCGTACTCCGTGGGTTTCTTGACGGTGGATGCGTTCGGATAGACCAACGAAGGGAACAGGTCGGGCCGGTTGCAGAGCGTGGACATGTACATCGAGTACACGCCGACCTGATCTTCGTTCATAATGGAAATGGGAAGATGGGACAAATCTTCCTCAAGTTTCAGGTGCATCGTGACCTTGCCGCTGGGTCAACAGCGTGTCGCTTGAAAACAGTCTTTTTCGGGATTTTCACCTGTGTGCGATCAGCTTTTACCGCCTCTTTTTGCACTCTGCAGATAGACTCTTTTAATACAGGGTCGGCACGTCCCTCCTTTTGGGCATGAAAAAACCCGCCACAATAGGCGGGTCAAATCTGAAATTATGTGATTTTTAAAGAGAAATATAGCGTACTGCCAACGAGCATGACGGAAACGACCGGGATTATAAAGCAGAAAATGTAAGCGAGTACCTTTGAAAAATCTCCTTTTTTATAATATTGGTTGGCTCCGAGATTAAACAGCACATTGAAAAGGAGCATAGCTGCCGAAACTCGAAACAGATAGGGAGCTTTTGCATTCCACGAATCGGGAACCCAGGTGCTTGACCAATGGGTCGGTAAAGGGTCGGGGAGCTGATTCCAAAGAAATAGGCTTAAAATCAAAGGAATGACACAAAGAATGGATGTAACGATAAGCAGCGCTTTCCAATGCTTCAATTCTGGATATGGCATAAAAACACCTCGCAGTGATTTTTTCCATTATATCACTCTCGCATGAAAAACAGAATACACGGATAGACTATTTTGTTACTTCCTGCGGCTTGGCGGTCATGACGCGGTGCAGCTCCGTGTCTTTCTGGAAAAGGTCCACAAGCTTGGAGGATCATGTCTGCAACTTTTACAATAGGGAAAGTATCCCACCAAACCTGTGCTTTTTGTTTGACAAGACATACTCTTATATTTGCCATGTCCTGAGTGATTTTCGTCTCTTACTGCTTAATTTGTTTTTTGAACTTGGCATTTTAGAGCTTCCGCAAGAGCCGGAAGAATAGTTATATCCGGAAAGCCTTCACCGATTTCCTCTGTTTGTCCCTGACTGTCCGCGGAAAGTGGAATTTTCCTTTCAACTGCAGTATTTATGCGTTTGTGCCAGATAGTTGGTATGCCTTGTTTCCAGAATTTTGACTAGAACATATAGGGCGGCGATTAGTATTAACGGATAAATAACATTGACTGTGCATAAAAGCATTTTACCCATAAAAATTCTGATGAGCAGGATAGCGGCAAAGGAGAACCCCACAAGGCAGCCAAACAGAATCTTATATTTCCATAAGTTCATATCAAACGAGTTTCTGCTGATAAAGTAGAAAATCATGAACGCGGCAGGCACGCAGCAGGCGGTAGATAATGCAAAGCCCCATGATACAGGCATTTCCAAAGTAAGATTGTTCCATCCTGTTTTTATTCCTACCAGTATTCCAGCAGAAATAAATTCATACAGGAACAGGATACCAATACCGGAAACTAAAATATATGACCATTCTAACGCTTTTTCGTATTTTGTTTTTTGCCGTCCACTTTTCATGAGTTCATCACAAAATGTTTTGTAATTCTCCCCGACAACATTTCTTAAATCGTCATTTCGCACCTGTGCCTCCAAGGCCATTCCAAGTAGCTCTTTGCGAATGATTTCAATGTCGTATTCGCATAGATTTCCCGAATGGAGATAAACAATAATATCTGTTAATAATCTGTCGTTCTCCTTCGTCAGTAGCTTATCTTTTTTGTTATTTTCTTTTCTAAGCTCTTTTTCCAGATTCATATTACATTGCCTCCCAATTCAATATTTTATTGACTGATATAGAAACGCGACCCCAATATTTTTCAAAGTCATGCAAATAATGAACGCCTTCCGATGTAATGGAATAATATTTTCTGTTTGGCCCCAGCGGAGATGACCGAAATTCAGATGTAATATAGCTTTTGTTTTCCAATCGGATGAGTAAAGGATATATTGTACCTTCCTTTATTTCATCAAAACCAAAAGAACGTAAATTCTCCATTATCTCATATCCGTATGTCGCTTTGAGGCTGGTAATCTTTAAGATACAGCCCTCCAATGTTCCCCGCATAAGCTGTGATTTGTCAAACACTTTACCACCTGCTTTCAACTACATTGCACTGCATAGTAGGATAGCTTATTGTAGTGCGGATGTCAAGTCCTTTTAGCCTCGTTTCCTGACCATTACCACTCTGTTGACTGTCTGTCTTTAGACTATTACTTGTTTCCCTATAGAACTTGCCCATTATATTACCTCTTTTTTTAAGTTGCATATATGAAAAAGCCGCTATTCTGCGGCTTTCAGGTGCCCGGAGAGGTCAACGGAATACGTGTTGAACACATCGTCCGGTTTCGGTTTTTAATTGGGTGGACAGAAACTTTTCGATAGGAAAAGCATTGTGGGGATCATAGTCGGACAGGTACTTGTAGTTCGGATGCTTTGTGATGTCGTACTTGTCCGAAAGGAAGAGCCGGACGCCGCGAAGCTGGAGAATGCACGTACCGCTGAGGAAGATGGTACTGTCGCAGTTTCCAATGATCGTGTCGGCGTTGTCTTTGTACAGGGCCTTGAGCTGGCTCTGCGCCTGCAAAACAAGGCAGGACGAGATTTCACGATTGCGGATGGTGGCAGTCAGATTTTCAAACTTGGGGATCTGCCCAATGTTGGCAAATTCGTCGAGCAGGCACTGGACATGGACGGGCAAGCGCCCGCCGTACACGCCGTCCACCTTTTCGCATAACAGGTTGAAAAGCTGTGTATAGGCCATCAAAACTAAAAAATTAAAGGTGTCATCGTTATCTCAGATAATGATGAACAGGGTGGTCTTGCGGTCGCCCAGCGTGTCCAGATCCGACTCGTTATAAGCCGCCAGGTCACGCAACTCCTGAATGTCGAACGGGGCTATTCTTGCGCCGCTTTACTGTCTTGCCAGAGACGAATTGTCAAGGACTTTTTTATCAAAATATAAAGCCCTGCAACGGCATAAAAGCATTGCCGTTACAGAGCTTTGTATTTGTGTATTTTTATTTGTAGACCTAGCCAAACCTATAGACAGTTAAAAACTCAGCAGCAACAGGGTATAGGCATAATGAACAATCAAGCTTATCTCCGAAATGTTCAGTTTGCCCATAGCACTAAACCGCTATTTTGCAAAGCGTTCCTTGATCTTTGCATATTTCCGAAGCGCTACGATTGCATTAACCGCCTGCTCAGCAGTTGGATAAGCAGGAATTCCGTTATCTCTCAGTTTTATAATAGATTTGCTGCATTCTTCGCCGCCCTGACACTCCATGATAAGTGGCTTGCCCAAATGCTTATACTGTTTGTAAATATCGATATAAATATCCGTCACGGCGTCGACGTCCGTTACAGCGGTAGGGCAGATGGAGCCGTATACGCAACTGACATTCGGGTCGCAAATTGCCTGCGTGATAGCGCCCTTATACTGCTTTGGAGAAGCGGTTCCTGAGATATCGACAGGGTTGAGCGGTGAGCCAAACATCGGCATATAAGCCCGGATACGGTCCACAAGCATGGGTGAGATGTCCTTCAGCTCCCGCATCGGCATGCCGCATCTTTCAAAGTGGTCGCAGGAAAGCAGGCCGGAACCGCCTCCGTTTGTAATCATCACGACGTTATCGCTTGTTAGCGCAGGTTGTAATCCGAGAGCCAGCGAAATATCAAGATATTCCTGCCATGTTGTCGCCCGAATGGCACCTGCCTTTTCAAAGATTTTATCATAGTATTCGTCATTTGTACCCTCATTTTCAGATGCCGTATGAGCAAACGCAGCCTTGACACCAATCTTTGATCCGCCGACTTTTATCGCGACGACAGGTTTGTATGGTACGACCTCGTTGCAGGCCTTGATGTAAGCCTCAGGGGAATCAAGCCCTTCAATATATGTTGCCAGGCATTTTGTCTGCTTGTCATCCTTGGCATACATGATAAATTCGGAGAAATCGACATCCGCTTTGTTCCCAAGGCCTACGAAAAAGCTCATTCCGTAATGAAGCATCTGGGATGTACCCAACGCCGCCAGCAGGTTGGCTCCCGACTGTGAAATCATTGCCACCGGGCCCTTCACCGGAAGATAAGGAATAAAGCCGCAGTTAAAGTGCAGATACGGACTCCCCATGCCGACGAGATTAGGACCTATCATCGGAAGCTTATTAGTGCGGCAGTATTCGGTGAGGTTATTCTGCATATCACCTCTTCCAATTTCCTTGAATGCACTGGTAGCAATAACTACCATTTTCGCTTTTTTAGCAACTGTTTGCTCAAGGATCATTTTGACAAGATGCGCCGGCACTGCGACAAATACCAAGTCCACCGGCTCGGGAATGTCGGAAACGGTCGGATACGCCTTCAATCCCGCTATGTAGTTGGCCCTGGGATTGACGGGAAAGATTTTTCCTTTGTATCCCCATTTCTGAAGGCCTTCAATCACTTTATAACCGACCTTGCCTGTATGCCTTGAGGCACCGACAACCGCAATAGAGGAAGGGTTCAACGCATATTTCAAGTTGTCAACAACATATTTGCGCGCATTCTCGATTTTCATTTACTTTTCCTCCTCTTTGCTTAGAAAGCGGCAGGCACAATTATTATTTTTAACTGTCCTGTCTTCAAGAAAATCATCGGTGAAAACGCACTCTTCCCAAAGGTCGTCTTTATTATCCAGCCTGCAGACCCATCTTCTGAATTGCCTGTCGCTGTCGGCTTCCAATACGGTTTCAATCTCGCTGTAAGAATACAGCTTTTCTCGGAGTGCCTTGATATCGGATATCTCGTTATAGGCCCAAACGGATATATCATAGAACGAATCCGTAAATTCAAGCACCGTATTGAATTCCTTAATCTTCGACAGTTCGTCCGCTATTTCGGCCTTGCGGACGCACGGGAGATTCTGGAACGTACGAATTACAAACATATGATTTGTAAGCCCGAGGTTGGCATAATCCAGATAGAACAGAGGAAGAACAGTACGTTTGTCCTCGACAATCGATTTGATGCCGGTGAGCATATCTTTAGGATCAAGCCCGGAAATCTCCGACAGTACATTGAAATCATAGACCTGCTCCATTGGTCTCTTGGCATTCAACGCCGCCACTATTTTGAGATCGGTAAGATCCATTTTATTCTGGATTTTCGCTAACTTTTCGAGCTGCCCGTCTCCGAATACGCACTCACGGTAATCGTCATCCGGTGCATCCCACATGTTGATATGACTTTCTCTCAAGTCTCTTCTGACCGGACAAAGATGCACGTACTCGACTTCGGGATTATGCCTCCACGGCTCAATAACATCGGAAAGCAGATTGTCCAATACCCTCATATGATTGCCGTTGAAGAAATCAAAGTCGCCTTTTGTCTGATACCCTGTGCAGATATCATCTTTATTCTGAAACCAGTTGGCCAATTTTTCTTTTGTTTCCGGAGAAGTGCCATCGTGCAGCTTTACGATCCAATAATACAAGCCCCAACCGCTGACCTGAACAGCCGGATTCATCACGAACATAATCAGGCGATCCTGATACATTCGCTTCATCCGTTTGATGATTTCGTCCTTACTAATTGAAAGGGTTTTAGATAGGTATTCCATGTTGAAAACCTCAGGATGAATCTGATAGGACGATTTGGCAATGTTGTAGGCACTTAGCGCTGCACTGTCCAATGCATCCAAACCGGGTTCAAGGAAGCCGATACCTCTTGGATTGAAAAAATACTTTTTCATCCATTGCTGTGACTCGTCCGTGCCAAGCAGATACTTTTTGCTTTTTTCGGGACTATTCATAAATTTGACCTCCTTTAAAAGGATCTATTATGGTAATCCAGATTTGCGGCATTTATCAGTGTGCCACATTTTCAGGAGTACACCCGATTTAAATTAAATAATTTTTGGCTTGATTTTAGGGAAAATGCCTATTTAATTATGGAAGATTAACATAATTATAGTATTATCGCTCAAAGAAATCAATAGTAAGCTAAGCATGTTTTTTGCATAATTTTATATGTTCCAGCTCTACTAATAGCCTTTCCGCTCTTCAGCCGTAATTCCACGTCTATGAATGATGTCGTTTTATTAAACGGCAGATTTGTGGAAAGGAATATGCTCCTTTACATGATATATTCAACTTGCCCAGCGAAAAATTACCATATACCGTCGCTGTGGTCCAGAGAATAGTAGGCTTTGTGCCGATATGTCCTTTGGTGGTAATCGTTTTCCTGACGAGTAGCTTAAAAGAAAGGCTTCGGTAACTTCGTCGCTGACCTCAACGAAACAGTCCTCATTGAGAAACGGATAATGCTTGCGCGGATTGATGGTGGGCATACGGCAAACCTCCAGACAGCTTAAAACTGTCTGCCTCGTTTGTTTATGTGATAGGGCAAATGTCCTTCACTTGGTTAGCCCTAAAACTTATGTTCTGTGGAGCCGTGTTTTCAAAAAAAATCTTTACACTTCTTTCGTACCGCTTCCCAATATCAGAATAGCTTAGTCCGTCCAGAGTAAAAAGTGGAAAACGTTGGCATTGAATTTCCATGCATGGCTTCTTTCCGATAGAACCAATCCTCCGGTGTTTCGTAGTAGCTCTGGCTGCACTCATAGGCGGCAATGTATTCGTCAAACTCGCGTCCGTCCCAATGGCGGCGCTGTTTGTGCTTGGTTTGGTCAAGATATTCATAGACCTTAACGGATACTTCTACGGACAGAACTTATCCGTCAATTTTTATGGTTATCTCCATAACCGTTCCTCCATTCGGATTTTTGGGTCTGAATGGGGGAACGGCAACGAGGGTCTATATATGTAGCTATGCCCGACTGAAATTCATTAAATCTCAATCGGGCATAGCTGTATTTTTGTATTTGGCCGTAACAAAAAGTTACCGCATTACAGGCAAATTGTGATAATATAGTCCTTTTTCAATTGGACAGTTTTTGAAAGCATTGAAAACATGGCAATCCTTCTACGAAAAAGAGCCGACAACCACGAGTATCATTCTCATTGGTTATCGGCTCTGTGTCTGTGCGTCTGGCTCTTGGATAACTGACATATCATCTACGTTCATGGCACACCTCCAGATTGATTCCTATCTTTTAAACATAAAAAGAATGATTGTTACAAGGCAAAACACAAGTGTTCCAATCGAAAGTAACCCATGAAAACTTGCGTCTTTTTCGCCAGGACCGAATTTCATCCAAAGTCCACATAGCATTGCACACGCAATCAAAAGAATTGAAATAATACCCATACTTTTCATAATAATTAGTTCTCTTTAAAGACCGAAAATGTTGATAAGTGAATGAAACAAAGCATCTCTTTGTACTTTATCCATAATGTCGATGCCGGTATATTTCTTAAAATCAGTTGACCGATAAAAAACCACTTGAGAAAATGACGTTAGTTGATAAGCAATAATTCTGCACTCTGTTTCTGATTTCCTGTCACCAAAGCAATCCTTAATCATCGGAAGAATATAGTATGGTTCCTCAATCTCACGTTTCAACAAAGTATAAGGAATCGTTGCCTTGGTAAATTGTGAATACTCAATGGTTATATCAGACAATTTTATTAAGAAATCAATTAGTTTTTGCTTGGATGGGGTATCGCCGTTCATAATCTCCTTTAACTGAATTCCTCTTTCTTCTATCAGACGATTGACTGCGGTATGCACAAGTGCATCTTTAGAGGTGAAGTAATAGTTTATCATTCCTAAGTTTGCTTTGGACTCTGATGCAATTTGCCGTGCCGTTATTTTGCTTGCATCATTTGTTTCAAGCAGCAACTTGACAGTTGCTTGAATAAGCTGTTCTTTTACGCTCTCGTTTTCCACAAAAAGCTCCCTCCATACTAAACACGTTTAATACGCGTTTAGTATATCGCAAATAAACATCTATGTCAATGGGGGAGTATAAAATTTACATTTACTTTGAAGCATTTTAATTACAAAGAACGTGCAGGGTGGCGGCATGGGGGGTGATTTGCGGCTATTTGTGGTTCCCTAAGGCAGGCTACCAACAGGGATAAATTCCCCTTTTGCCGTATCCTCGGCGCGTAGAACGGCCTTTTTCACCGCCTTGATTTTGGTCCTCATATCGTTTTTGTGCTCCGTTGGCCTTGCGTTTTCTGCATAGCCTTAATAAACTCGGGCTGGTCATTTTTGGAGTAGTCCGCGATAGCGCGGAGCGTATCGGAAATGAGGGTTGTCACAACCTAGGCGTTAATGCGGTGCTGGGTGGGGCAGCGCGTACCAACGGAGGTTTTGCTGTACGCTCCGCAAGTGTACTGCGGAATATGCTTACCATTGCTGGTGCGGTGGACGTACATTTTACCGCCGCCGCCTTTTTGAATAAACGCCATAAGGACACTCACATCAAGGCAAAGGCTGTACAGCAGAACGTGTTTCTGTGTACGGCCTTTCTTTGTATCTGCCGCTGATTGCAACCAATATAAAATAAAAGGAGCTGCCCACAAAAGGCAGCTCCTTTTATTGCTTTTGATAATCGCCGCGGGAAACAACAGTTTGATAACCGATGGATGAAAACCGTCTGCCAAGGCAGAAACGGCACTGTCCGCTGCCCTCATCGGTACAGATTTTATTGTTGTAAAGCATATATTGCTTCCGCACAGAAGTGGGAGAGAGGTTCGGCATAATGACGTTGGCACCGGAGAGAATGCCAAGTTCTCGACCCTGTGGGTGAATGGTGCCAAGCGCTGTTGTGGCGGGCAGCAGGACGTCCGGCAGCATCAGACGAGTAAGGCTCAGCAAAAACAGGCACAAGTCCAGCCGGCCCGCCGGATAGTCACGGAACGGCGTGTCCTTGTGAGGAATGAACGGTCCCATACCCACCATTTCCGGCTGAAAGTCATAAAGAAATGCCATATCCTCCGCAAGGTCTTCTGCAGTTTGGTATGGAGAGCCAATCATCATGCCGCAGCCGGTTTGGTAGCCAATTTCTTTGAGTTCCCGCAGGCACTGCATTCGGTGGTCAAAGGACATCTGTGCAGGGTGCAGCTTGCCGTAGTGGGCTTTATTGGCCGTTTCATGGCGCAGCAGATAGCGGTCGGCACCCGCGTCAAAAAGCTTCTGGTAGCTTTCACGGCTGCGTTCTCCCAGCGAAAGCGTAATGGCACAGTCAGGGTAAGCACTATGAATGCTGCTGACAATATCTGTCATACGGTCGTCATTAAAGTAGACGTCCTCGCCGCCCTGCAGGACAAAGGTGCGGTACCCATATTCGTACCCCGCCGCACAGCAGGCGAGAATGTCCTCTTTGGTCAGGCGGTAGCGGGAAACGGCCGTGTTGGAGCGCCGGATGCCACAGTAAATGCAGTCATTTTTACAGATATTTGTGAATTCGATAATGCCGCGGTAAAAAATCTGTTTCCCAAATTTTTGGACGGCAAGTGTCTGGGCAAGCGTGCGCGCATATTCCTGGTCTTCCGCCGTAAAGGTGGACAGAAGTGTGACCCATGCTGTCCGCGGCAGTGCTTTTTTTTGGTTTAGATTATCAATTCGCTCCCGATTTGTCATGTCCTGTCGTACTCCTTGTTTTAACAATAGCCATATCCTCCAGTGTGCAGGATATGGCTATCGTTCCGAGTAGCAATGCCCTGCTTTCGCCTCAATTTTGTTTTGGCGTCAGAAACGGCTTTTTATTTTATTTACATACTACAGTACAATAAAATCATAGCATGGATTGCAGGAAAACACAAGCAGGAGCAGCGAAAAGACCTTCTTTAAAATCGGTGAATTTATACAGGAATTTGTGATCTGTTCTGTAAATTTTATTGACAAAACCGCAACAAAATGCTATACTCGCAGATAGCTGAAAGAATCAGCTGCAAATGGCAGAAGCCGTTTCCATGGAAAAGAAAGAATTGCTTTTTCATCACGTGTGTAACCAGGAAGGTTGCCATATCCGCAGAAACGGGTATGGTTTTTTTGCTTTATGCGGCCGCGGAATACGAAAAAGCAGCTCTTTGCATCCGCTGAATCACTGCAAAAAAGAAAGGCGGAGTTACAAATGATTGACGAGCAAACAAAGACGGAACAAGACGGAAGCAGGAAACTGCAGCAGTTCTTCAAGGAACATCCCAAGTGCGCGCTGGCCTATTCCGGGGGAACCGATTCTTCCTATCTGCTGTACGCGGCCGTGCAGGCGGGTGCGGAAGTACACCCATATTTTATAAAAACGGCATTTCAGCCCCAGTTTGAGGTGGACGATGCTGAGCGGCTGGCACAGCAGCTGAACGTACCGCTTACGGTGCTGCATTTGGACCTGCTTTCCCGGTCGGAGGTAACGGACAATCCGAAGAACCGCTGTTATTACTGTAAGAAGTCTTTGTTTACAGTGCTGAAAGAGCGGGCAAAAGCGGACGGCTGCCCGCTGCTGATAGACGGCACAAACGCTTCGGATCAGGTAGCGGACCGTCCGGGCATGAAGGCACTGCAGGAACTTTCCGTTTGTTCCCCGCTGCGGGCGTGTGGACTGACGAAGCCGGAGATTCGGGAGCTTTCTAGGGAAGCGGGACTTTTCACTTGGAACAAGCCGGCATATGCATGCATGGCAACTCGCTTTCCGGCCGGCCGGCAGATTACAGCCGAACTGCTGCGGCGCGTGGAGGGGGCTGAAAATGCGCTGTTTAAACTTGGCTTTACAGATTTTCGTGTCCGTCTGTATGCGGACGCTGCCCGCCTGCAGTTCCCGCAGGACCAGATGACGCGTGCGGTACAGAAGCGAGCGGATATTCGCCGGCAGCTGAATCCATATTTTCAGACTGTCCTGCTGGACCTCGCGGGAAGGTGAGACTTTTGGACAAAGAAAAGATACAAAGCATTTTACATGATGTCCAAAACTGCAGCATGAGTGTGGATGAAGCCATGCTGCAGTTGAAAATGGAACCGTTTGAGGACTTGGGATTTGCCAAGTTGGACCATCACCGCGGTCTGCGGCAGGGAATCGCAGAAGTCATTTACGGGGCCGGAAAGACAACGGAGCAGATTGCCGGCATTTCTGAGGCAATGCTGAAAGCGGGGCAGAAAAACATTCTGATTACCCGCCTAGACAAAGAAAAAGCGGAAATTTTAAGCCAGACGCTTCCTCTGCATTATGACGAAATGAGCCGTATCGGCTACCTTGGGGAACTACCGGAACCAGACGGAACGGGCACCGTGCTTGTGGCAACTGGTGGGACCAGCGATATGCCGGTTGCAGAAGAAGCGGCTCTGACAGCTGAGGTCCTTGGAAACCATGTTGACCGTTTATATGATGTCGGCGTTGCCGGACTGCACAGACTGCTGGCACATTTGGATGAAATTATGAGCGCGTATGTCATTGTCGCTGTTGCCGGTATGGAGGGGGCACTGGCAAGCGTGATTGGCGGTCTTGCGGATTGCCCAGTTATTGCCGTGCCTACCAGTGTTGGCTACGGGGCGTCTTTTGGCGGACTTTCTGCACTGCTGTCTATGCTGAACTCCTGTGCAAGCGGTGTCAGTGTTGTCAATATTGACAACGGTTTTGGTGCAGGCTATCTTGCCAGTATGATAAATCATATGGGAGGACACAAATGAAAACACTGTATTTGGAGTGCACAATGGGTGCGGCGGGAGATATGCTTGTGGCTTCTTTGCTGGAACTGCTGCCGGAGCCGCGGAAGTTTCTGGACAAGATGAACAGCCTGCGGCTGCCCGGTGTACATGTGGAAGCTGTTCCAGCCGAAAAGTGCGGGATTACCGGCACTCATATGCGGGTAACCATTCATGGTGAAGAGGAAAAAACAGAAGATGTTCCGGCAGGCAGTACACCGGCCACACACTGCTCACAGGAAGAACATCATCATCATACCAGGCTGCAGGAAATTCAGGAAATGATAAATGGGCTGAACCTGCCGGCGGCGGTTAAAAAAGACGTGCTGGCAGTATATGACCTGCTGGCAGAGGCGGAAAGCCATGCGCATGGTCAGCCGGTTAGTGAGATCCATTTCCATGAGGTTGGCATGATGGACGCGGTAGCGGACATTATAGGCGTCTGTCTGCTGATGCATATGCTGGCGCCGGACCATGTTACAGCGTCACCAGTGCACGTTGGCAGTGGGGAGGTACACTGTGCACACGGCATTCTGCCGGTCCCGGCACCGGCAACCGCGTTTTTGCTGCGTGGCATTCCGATATACGGAGGCAGTGTACAAGGGGAACTGTGTACTCCAACTGGAGCAGCCCTGCTGAAATACTTCGTCAACGATTTTGGCGATATGCCAGTTATGCAGGTCAGTAAAATTGGCTGCGGCATGGGCACAAAAGACTTTTCACAGGCAAACTGTGTGCGTGCCATGCTGGGTGAAGCGGCGGACAGCAAGGAAGAAGTGCTGGAGCTTCGCTGCAATTTAGATGATATGACACCGGAAGCACTCGGTTTTGCCCAGGAACGTCTGCTGGCAGGCGGTGCGCTTGACGTCTATACAACAGCCATCGGAATGAAGAAAAACCGCTCTGCGGTGCTGCTGACCTGCCTGTGCCGTCCGGAAATGCGCAGCGAAATGATACATTTGCTGTTTGAATATACGACAACGCTGGGGGTGAGGGAAACACTGTGCCGCCGCTGTACGCTGTCTCGTACGGAGCGGGCCGCCAATACTGTGTATGGTCCTGTGCACGTGAAAGCGGCAACGGGCTGGGGCGTCCATCGCCAAAAAGTAGAGTACGAGGATTTGGCACGCATTGCGCGGGAACATGGCTGTTCCCTGACCGAGGCAAGCAAGCTGGTACAAAACAATTTGGAATAAAATAAATAATTTTCCGCACAGCAGACAGCAGAAACGGCCGGAGTTTGTCGGCTGTTTCTGCTGTCTGCTACTTGCGGAAAGATAGAATTTTATCCACTCTTCTTTATTTTCTAAGGTAACAAAACGGCACCGCCTTCAATAATATGGTATAATACTTATTATGGAAGGAGGGAAGCCTATGCAAGGGTCCTGGCGGCAAACAAAAAGGGCCTGTTACTCCGGGTATCTTACCCAGGGGATTATTAACAGCCTTACGCCGCTGCTTTTCACCGTGTTTCAAGACAGTTATCACCTGAATTTTGCGCAGCTTAGTCAGTTGATTGTTCTGAATTTTGGGACACAGCTATGTATGGATATTTTTTCTGTCTTTTTTGTCGACCGAATTGGTATGCGCCGCTGCCTGACGGGTTCGCACCTGCTGGCGGCGGGCGGTTTGGTCCTGATGGGTATTTTACCGCGTGTGGTTTCTCCGTTTGGCGGAATCGCCTTTTCTGTGGTCTGCTGCGGCATGGGCAGCGGCCTGATAGAGGACCTGGTCAGTCCGATTTTGGATTCGCTGCCAGGTGAGCACAAGTCTTCCTCTATGAGTATGCTGCATTCTTTTTACTGTTGGGGGCAGGTCGCAGTGATTGCCGGTACGACACTGGCACTGCATTTTCTGGGAAGCAGCCAGTGGTACCTGCTGCCCATCTGTTGGGCAGTGATTCCAGCGGTCAATTTGATTCGCTTTCTGCGGGTGCCGCTGGCACCGGCACTTCCGCCGGAAGAGAAAACGCCCATCAGCAGTCTGCTGCATTCCCGGCTGTACCTATTGTGTTTGGTGCTGATGCTGTGTGCCGGCGCGGCGGAACTTTCTATGAGCCAGTGGTCTTCTCTGTTCGCTGAGCGTGGGCTTGGTGTGCCAAAAATGACAGGCGACCTGCTTGGGCCCTGCCTGTTTGCCCTGCTGGAGGGAATGGGACGTCTGCTGTATGGCCTGTACGGGGATAAATGGAACCTGCATCAGGTGCTGCTGTGGTGTAGTGTTTCCTGTGCTGGCTGTTATGTGTTGATGGCGCTGGCACGGCTGCCGCTGCTGTCACTGATGGGCTGTGCGCTGTGCGGCTTTACTGTGTCACTAATGTGGCCGGGAATGTATTCACTTTCTTCTCATTCGTTTCCGCACGGCGGAACTTCTATGTTCGGACTTTTGGCGGTATTCGGCGATATTGGCTGTTCCGCGGGCCCATGGCTGACCGGCCTGTTTGGTTCCGGTGAGTTTGGCCTGCGGCAGGGCCTGCTTGCTGCGACGGCTTTTCCGGCTGTCATGGTGGTAGGAATGCTTTGCTTTTGTTATAAAGCCGTACGCCAGCAGGAGAAAACGCCGAATGAAGATTGACCATCGGCGGGAAAGATGATTGACAAATATGAAAATCCTGTATAATATATTAACCGTAGTGAAATAGTAATATATAGAGGGGAGGAGTCGTATGCGCATTTCTGCAAAAGGACGCTATGCCATTGCGGCGCTTCTGCGTATGGCACAGGCCGGAAGCGACACCATCGTAAATGTTACACGGTTGTCCGCAGACCTTGGAATTTCTCACATTTATTTGGAGCAGGTATTTTCACTTCTGAAGCGTTCTCAGCTGGTCGTTTCTATCAAAGGAGCGCAGGGCGGCTACCGCCTGAGCTGCCGGCCAGAGCAGATACGGGTGCTGGACATTCTGCGGGCAACGGACAGCGCCCTGTTTGAGCGGCCCGGAAAAACACTGGGGCCGGATGCACAGGACGCGGAAGCGGCGCTGGATTTGGTCGCTGCTCGTCTGCAAAAAGCAGTGGAAGAAGTGCTGGCTGGCATTACGCTTGTGGACCTGCAGGAAGAAGCGGCCCGCAGTCAAGGCAATTATATGTTTTTCATCTGACCGAAGAAAAAACTTTGGTGCTGCCCGTTGGGCAGCAATTTTTTATGTCCAAAATGGACCGTTCCTCTGCTGCACACATATTTTGGAAAGTTTTGCAAACAATCCTTAACAAAGGCCGTATCTTTGCGTAGGGGACGGCCGACAGGAGGAAATAATATGCGTTTTACACTTCCCAGAGATATTTATTACGGCCATGGGGCGCTGGAGGAACTGAAGAAACTTTCCGGCAAAAAGGCCGCTGTTGTTATCGGGGGCGGCTCCATGAAGCGCTTCGGTTTTTTGGACCGCGTTTTGCAGAACCTGAAAGAAGCCGATATTGAAACGTGTTTAATTGAGGGCGTGGAGCCGGACCCGTCCGTGGAAACGGTGCTGCGCGGTGTGAAAACCATGCAGGACTTTCAGCCGGACTGGATTGTGGCAATGGGCGGCGGCTCCCCTATTGATGCGGCAAAGGCGATGTGGGTGTTTTATGAATATCCCGAAACAAAGTTTGAAGATTTATTGCAGCCGTTCAGCTTTCCGACTCTGCGCCGAAAGGCCCACTTTTTGGCGATTCCATCCACTTCCGGAACAGCTACTGAAGTGACCGCCTTTTCGGTTATTACCGATTATCAGAAGGGCATTAAATATCCGCTGGCAGATTTTAATATCACGCCGGATGTGGCAATTATTGACCCGGAGCTGGCGGAAACTATGCCGCCGAAGCTAACCGCTTATACAGGCATGGACGCACTGACACACGCAGTGGAAGCCTATGTTTCCACCCTGCATTCACCGTTTACGGACCCGCTGGCTTTACAGGCGATTCAAATGGTTTTTGAGTATTTGCCGTCCTCCTGCAAGGGTGACAAGACAGCTCGTGAGCAAATGCACTATGCACAGTGCCTTGCCGGCATGGCCTTTTCTAATGCTCTGCTGGGAATTGTCCACTCTATGGCGCATAAGACCGGCGCAGCCTATCGGAACGGCCATGTTGTGCACGGCTGTGCCAACGCCATGTACCTGCCGAAGGTGATTCAGTACAATGCAAAAGTGCCGGAAGCACGGGAACGCTATGCGACGATTGCCCGCACAGCGGGACTTACCGGCAGCGGAGAGGGCCTTGTGCAGGCACTGTGCAGAAAAATTGACAGTTATAATGAATTGCTGCACATTCCGCACGCCCTGAAAGACTATGAAAATGGCATGGTGCCGGAGGATGAGTTCCAGGAAAAGCTGCATCATGTGGCGGAGCTTGCCATCAGCGACGCCTGCACCGGCACCAATCCCCGCCAGCCAAGTCAGGAGGACATGGAAAAGCTATTGACAGCCTGCTATTATGGTTCGCCCGTCGATTTTTAAAAGCAAATATAAAGCAGAGGAGGCCTTCTCAAAAGAGAGGGCCTCCTAGGTTATCGAAGAAAAGGCAAAAGCGTTTTGCATGTTTACACATTTTCCTGATTGCGTTATACTAAAAAGTATAATTAGGAAGCAGCTTTCAGCTGCGACAGGGGGAAAGAATATGTATCAAGACTGGCAACAGCTGGAGGAGGCCTGCCGCGGCTGTGAACGCTGCGCGCTGGGCAAAACGCGTACCAATTTGGTCTTTGGGGAAGGAAATCCGCAGGCAAAGGTCCTATTTATCGGCGAGGGCCCTGGTGAGCAGGAGGACCTGCAGGGGAAACCTTTTGTTGGGCGCAGCGGTCAGCTGCTGGACAAATATCTGGATGCCATTGATTTGGACCGGCATAAAAATATTTATATTGCCAATATAATAAAGTGCCGTCCACCAAAGAACCGTGACCCGCTGCCGGAGGAGCAGGAACAGTGCATTGGCTGGCTGCGGGAGCAGACACGCCTGCTGCGGCCGAAGATTATCGTTTGCCTGGGACGCATTGCCGCTATGCGGATTATGGACCCCAAAATAAAAATTACCCGACAGCACGGCCAGTGGATACAAAAAGGCGGCATTTGGATGATGGCCACGCTGCATCCGGCGGCACTGCTGCGTGACCCGCGCAAAAAAGAGGACGCCTTTTCGGATTTTCTCGGTCTGCGCGACAAAATAAAAGAACTGGGTCTGTCGCTGGAACTTTGATGTGATAGACAATAAGAGGTGCTTTCCTCCGTAACAGGGGAAAGCACCTTTTTGTATGCGTTAGCGATTATTCTTTGAGAGAGGCAGTAAGGCTGTCAGCCAGTGTATCCAGTTCCGGCAGGTCCTGCTCATGCAGAGACGAAGCCATTACGACGCCGTCTTCCAGTACTCGCATATGCTTCATTTCGGACAGGCAGGTGCGCATCAGGCTGCCGCAGCGGCAGGCCCAGGAGCCGTTTTCTATGATAGCACAGGTGCGGTTCTGCAGGTTCAGGGCCTTCATGTCCATTAGAAAGTTGTGCATGGGTGGAAAGATCCCCAGATTGTAGGTAACGCTTGCCAGTACCAAATGACTGTATTTAAATAGGTCAGAGATAAGATAGGAAACGTGTGTGCTGGAAACGTCGTATAGGCGCGTGTTCGTCACACCGCGCTCGGCAAGCTTGGCGGCCAAAATCTCCGCAGCGGTTTCTGTATTGCCATACATAGAGGCATAAACAATCATCACGCCTTTTTCTTCCGGCTCATAGGTGCTCCAGTGCATATATTTATCCAGAAAATATCCAATGTCTTTGCGCCAGACCAGACCGTGCAGCGGGCAAATCATCTTAATGTCTAGTGTGTCGGCTTTTTTCAGCAGTGACTGTACCTGTGGACCGTATTTTCCGACAATATTTGTGTAATAGCGGCGTGCTTCATCCAGCCATTCATGGTCAAAATCCACCTCATCGGCAAACAGCTTGCCGTCCAATGCATGGAAGGAACCAAAGGCATCGGCAGAGAACAGAACACCGTTGGTTTGGTCATAGGTCACCATCACTTCCGGCCAGTGCACCATGGGTGCGTTGACAAACGTGACGGTGTGCTTTCCGAAACAGCGGGTGTCGCCTTCCTTTACCTGCTCCACAGAACAGCCGTCAATCGGGCAGCCAAACTGATGCAGAAGCAGCACAGCCTTGGGGGATGTAATAATCTTTACGTTTGGCCAGCGAAGCAGAACTTCCTCAATCGACGCAGCATGGTCCGGTTCCACATGATTGATAACCAGATAGTCCAGTGGCCTGTTGCGCAGGACAGCACGGACATTTTCCATAAACTGACGGCCAACGGCCCAGTCCACGGTATCAAACAGGACCGTTTTTTCGTCCAGCAGCAGGTAGGAGTTATAGGAAATGCCGTGGTACAGTGGGTGGATATTTTCAAACAGGGCAAGACGATGGTCATCTGCACCGACCCAATACAGGTCGTCTGTCACTTTTCGAAAGCAATACATCGTGGAAAGACCTCCTTATATCGTATCCAATTAAACGACTGTTTCAATGAATTCTTCTTTTGTGGCTCCGCAGTAGGGGCAGGTCCAGCCGGCGGGCAGGTCCTCAAACGGCGTGCCGGGCAGGATACCGCTCTCCGGGTCCCCCTTGGCGGGGTCGTATTCGTAACCGCAGCCGCTGCAGACGTAAATCTTGCGGGGAGCGGGTGCCGGTGCGGGCGCCGCCTTCGGCAAAGGAGCTTCTGGCTTTTTGGGTGCGCCGGTATCCAGTGCTTTGGTCAGCAGAGGCAGGATTTCTTTTATGTCGCCTACAATACCATAGTCACAGTTTTTAAAGATATTGGCGTCTTCATCTGTATTGATGGCAACTACAAGAGTGGCGTCCTGAATGCCCTTTAAATGTTGACCGGCACCGGAAATACCGCAGGCAATATACAAACTGCCGTGGAATTTTTGACCGGAAATGCCGATAAAACGGTCAATCGGTACATATTTCAGCGACTCGGCAACAGGGCGAGAAGAACCAACGGCGGCACCAGCTGCTTTGGCCAAATCTTCGATTAGCTTCATATTTTCCCGAGCACCAATGCCCAAACCGGCACTGACCACACGGTCGGCTTTTGCTATCGGTGTATCTATTGGCATTCCAACGGTGAAGTCAATGCCTTCCTGCCGCAGATTTTTTACCAGCGAATCCACACGTTCTTCTGCGGTGCCTTTTTTCAGGAGAATGCACTTGCGGGTGCCAGCTGTCTGCACAGGCTGTGCATATTTCGCGGCGCGGGCAAGCAGCCGCTGGGCAGCAGTCAGCTTCTTTTCCGCCGGAGGTTCTTTCTTTGCCGTACTAAGAATATGGGAAGCAATGACCATACGCTGAATTTCATTGGTGCCTTCATATATGGAGGTGATTTTCGCGTCACGGTAGAACCGCTCGACGTCCATACCTTTTAAGTAACCGCTGCCGCCGAAAATTTGCAGTGCGTCATTGGTGATTTCCAGTGCCGCGTCAGAGGCAAACTGCTTTGCCATGGCTGCCTCTTTACTGTAGTCAGCGTGGCTTTGTTTCAGCTCAGCAGCACTGTAGACAAGCAGACGGGACGCACGGAGCTTGGTGGCCATATCCGCCAGCTTAAATGCAATGGACTGCTGCTGACAAATTGGTTTGCCGAACTGTACCCGCTCTTTTGCGTAGTCCAGTGCCGCTTCGTATGCACCTTGAGCAATGCCCAATGCCTGTGCGGCAATGCCGATGCGACCGCCGTCCAGTGTCTTCATGGCAATGGAAAAGCCTTCGCCTTCCTTGCCCAGCAGATTTTCCTTCGGCACTTTTACATTTTGAAAGTGCAGTTCACAGGTAGCGGAGGAGCGAATGCCCATTTTGTCATAATGCTCTCCGAATGTAAGGCCTTCCCAGCCTTTTTCTACAATAAAAGCGGAAATGCCGTGCACACCGTTTCCGGGCTGTGTGACGGCAAAGACAACGTAAGTATCGGCTTCACCGCCGTTGGTAATAAAAATTTTACTGCCATTTAGGATATAATAGTCGCCGTGCCGTACAGCGGTCATTTCCATTCCAGCCGCATCGCTGCCGGCGTTTTGTTCTGTCAGCCCAAAAGCGCCCAATTTGTCACCGCGGCACAGCGGAACCAAATACTTTTGTTTCTGTGATTCTGTGCCAAAGGCGTCAATGGGCCAGGTTCCCAGGGAGGTGTGCGCAGAAAGAATAATACCGACACCGCCATCCACGCGGGAAAGTTCTTCCACAGCAATGGCATAGCAGACCATGTCCAGTCCAGCGCCACCGAAGCGGGTGTCATAGGGCAGTCCCATCAAGCCAAGCTCGGCCATTTTTTTAACTGTTTCTTTTGGAAAAGTATTCCCTTTGTCTAGCAGAAAAGCCTGCGGCTTGATGTCACTTTCGGCAAAAGACCGTACCTTTGTGCGCAGTGCTTCCTGCTCGTTTGTTGTCTGATAGAACATATAGGAAACCTCCTTTTTGCAAATGAAATTTCGGATGATTTCATACTGTATAGTTTTTTGCATCCGCCTGTTTTCATGCGGCACGCGCAACCTATACCGTTTATGTTCAGTATAATAAGTATGGGCAACATTGTCAATTGCTTTATATAATGTTATATGTTTTCGTGTAAAGTAAACATCTAAATCATAAAAGTATGAAAAGTATAACTGATTAAAAACGTTACACTACAAGTGCACCATGCGAGTCAAGAGAAAATGAAAATTTTTCTTGGCCGTATTCGGACTGTTATAGCAGAAAAGAACCCTTGTGTGCCGTCTCCAAAAGCGGTAGAATGAAGGAAATGACAGAAAGAAGGGCCGAAAATGGATTCAGTGAAAGCATTGCAGGAAATGCTGGACAAAAGCAGCCGGGTTGTCTTTTTTGGCGGAGCAGGTGTCTCTACTGAAAGCGGTATTCCGGACTTTCGCAGTACGGACGGATTGTACCAGCAGAAATACAAATATCCGCCGGAAACCATGCTGAGCCATACTTTTTTTGAACGGCATCCGGAAGAATTCTTTGATTTTTATCGCGATAAAATGCTGTACCCGAATGCACAGCCGAACGCGGCACACAAAAAGCTGGCCGAGCTGGAAAGGGCAGGAAAGCTTTCTGCGGTCGTTACACAAAATATCGATGGTCTGCATCAGGCTGCCGGCAGCAAAAACGTTTTTGAACTGCATGGAAGCGTGCTGCGCAACTACTGTCAGCGCTGCCATAAAGGCTGTTCGGTTGAAACGATGCTGCACAGCAGCGGTGTACCACACTGCTCCTGCGGCGGTGTCATTAAACCGGATGTGGTTTTGTATGAGGAATCTTTAAATGAAGCAGTCATTGAGGGTGCTGTACAGGCCATTATGCAGGCGGATATGCTGATTATTGCCGGCACTTCTCTGGTTGTGTATCCAGCGGCGGGACTTATCCGTTATTATAGGGGCGACCGGCTGGTGCTTATCAATAAATCCAAAACAGATGCGGATAAGGCAGCCAATTTGGTCATTCACGCGTCTGTGGGAAAGGTCCTATCCCAGCTGCACGCGTAAAATATCATTTTACGGCAATAAAAAAAGACGGTTCGCCCTATACGGAAAGCACAGGAAGAACCGCCTTTTTGAAGGATTGTTCGGCTTATTTCATTTTGAAAGTTTTGCACTCTGTATCAGATTTGCAGGTTGTCTGGCTGTCGCAGCTGCTGACATCTACATTCTCAGCAGAGCAGTCACCGTGCTGGTTGTAAACGCACTTTTCAGCTTCACAGCGAACGTGCATCTGAGGGTTGGGGATAGAGCAGCCGCGGCTGTTCTGCGCACTGCCGGAGCTGTCCTTCTTTTCAAAATCGGCACAGCTGGTTTGTTCGTGGCCGCAGGCACATTTGCCGCTGACCATGATGTCAGGGCGGCAGCAGCAGTTATCACTGTTGTTGCTGCAGTCGCAGACAGAGCATTGCAGTTTTGTCATTGTCACACACCTCTTTTATTTTGGGTATGGCAATAGTCTGTACGGGAAAGCTGCTTTTATGTGCAGCGCATTTGCAGAAGAGTGGACCAGATTCTGCCGGCCGTTTCATATTTGCTCAAAAGCGGCAGCTCTTCTGTAAATTCGCGGGTAATGAGTGTCATTACATTGGTGTCAGTGCCAAAACCGGCGCCGGAAACCTTTAAATTATTTGCGGCAATTAAGTCCGCATGCTTTTTGTCGAGCTTTTTGCGGGAATTTTCCACCAAATCACGCGTTTCCATGGAAAACCCGCACAGAAGCTGACCGGGCCGACGATGCACACCGACATACTGCAGAATATCCTGTGTGGCGCACAGCGGCAGAGAAGTCAGGTCGCTGCCATTTTTTTTAATTTTATCAGCAGCTGTTTTTGCGGGCCGATAGTCTGCGACCGCCGCGGCAAACGCCAGCATATCCTGCCGCGGGGCGGCGGCTGTCACGGCATCAAACATTTCCGCAGCAGAGCGCACCGAAACCGTTTTGACAAACGGCGGCGGTGTCAGGTTTGTGGGACCCGTTACCAGTGTTACTTCGGCGCCGCGGCGGGAGGCATTCCGCGCCAGCTCGTATCCCATTTTTCCAGTGGAATGATTTGTCAGAAAACGGACAGGGTCCAGCGGCTCCTGTGTCGGGCCGGCGGTCACCAATACGCGCACACCTGCCATGTCCTTTTCTTCGGCTAGCACCTGCAGAACTTCCTCCAAAATGTCCGCCGGCTCCGGAAATTTCCCGGCGCCAGTGTCACCGCAGGCCAGCCGCCCGCAGGCGGGCTCTATGACAGTCCAGCCATAGTGGCGCAGATTTTGCAGGTTGTCCTGTGTCACAGGATTTTCATACATACCGGTATTCATGGCCGGTGCAATCATTTTAGGACAGCGGCAGGCCAGCACGGTTGTTGTCAGCATATCATCAGCAAGGCCGTTTGCCAGTTTGGCAATACTGTTTGCGGTGGCTGGAGCAATGAGGACCAAATCTGCCTGTTTTGCCAATGCCACGTGCTCTACACTATACTGAAAGGTGCGGTCGAAGGTGTCCACCACGCATTTTTGTCCGGTGACACCCTCAAAGGTGACCGGCGTGACGAACTGCGCGCCGTTTTTCGTCAGCAGTGTGTGTACACAGGCGCCCTGTTGTGTCAGGCGGCTGGCAAGGGCGGCGGCCTTGTAGGCTGCAATGCTGCCGGTTACGCCCAGCAGGATGGTTTTATTCTGTAACAGCATTTTTCAATGACTTCTTTCTTTACACAGAATGCGTTTGCAGCACGAAAAATCTTGTTTTGTCTGCTTCTGTTATTATACAGGAAGACCAGACAGAAATGCAACTGCATATTGTGATTTTTGTAACAAATATGCCGAAAACGCTTGATTTTAGCGGACTTTCTGGTATAATGTAACCTGTCTTAAAATATTGCACTGCATCTGAAAGAAGAGCGGTAGCAGGAGGTTTTTATTCAGAATGAAGAAAAATGCAAAGTACTACAAATTTGTGTTGGCGGCCCTTTTTGCGGCGATTACGCTGGTTATGGGCTTGACGCCGCTGGGATTTATCCCGCTGCCGTTTATTAAACTGACCATTATACACATCCCAGTCATATTGGGTTCTATCCTGTTAGGGCCGCGGTATGGCGCTTTTTTGGGTGCCCTTTTTGGTATGACCAGTTTAATCAATAATACCTTTATGCCAGCGATTACCTCCTTTACATTTTCACCGTTTATTCCGCTGCCGGGCACGACCCACGGCACACCAGTGGCACTGCTCATCTGCTTCTTGCCTCGTATTCTGGTTGGCATTTTCCCGTATTACGTGTACTGCGGCATGGAAAAGATGCTGAAAGGACGGGACAAGCATGTGGCGTCGCTGGCGGTCAGCGGCGTAGTTGGTGCACTGACCAATACCGTATTTGTTATGGGGCTTATTTATTTCCTGTTCCGTGACGCTTATGCGGCGGCAAAGGGCATTGCACCGGAAGCAGTTCCGGGCATTATTATGGGTGTTGTCAGTTTTAACGGCGTCATTGAAGCGATTGCCGCGGGCATTTTGGTAGCGGCACTGGGTAAAGTGCTGCTTCGGTTTACCCAGTCCTCTGGCAGGCACGGCAACACGCCAGCTGCTGGAAAGAATACTTGAATAGAAAAAATATCCAATAAAGGTAAAGAAGCGCACGGCGGGCAGGGTTTCTCGTGTGCGCTTTTTGCAAAAAGAAAGGCTGCATTTTCATGATTATTGCAATCGATGTAGGAAACACCAATATTGTATTAGGGTGTTTGGATAGCAAAAGAACCTATTTTACAGCTAGGCTTTCGACCGACGTAAAAAAGACCAGCGATGAATATGCACTGATGATTCGCAGCCTGTTTTCTCTGCATGGAGTGGACCGGCACGCGATTGAAGGTGCAATCATCTCCTCAGTAGTGCCGCCGCTTTCGCTGCCGCTGCAGCAGGCAATTTGTCTGGTAACCGGCAAAACGGCACTCATTGTTAGCTCCGGGCTGAAAACAGGACTTAATATCCTGATGGAAAATCCAGCCGCACTGGGTGCTGACTTGGTTGTGGACGCGGTGGCCGCAAGTGCAAAGTACCCCAAACCAATTTTTGTGTTTGATATGGGTACCGCCACAACGCTTTCGGTCATTGACAAAAAGGGCAACTACATCGGCGGCATGATTATTCCCGGACCGGTCATTTCCATGAATGCGCTGGCAAACCATGCGAGCCAGCTTTCCCATGTGGACTTGGAGGCACCGTCGAAACTTATCGGCAATAATACAAAGGACTGTATGCGTTCTGGTGCAGTGTATGGCCATGCAGCCATGGTTGACGGTCTGATTGACCGTGCCGAGGAGGAAATCGGCACGAAGGCAACCGTAGTGGCCACCGGCGGTGTGGCACCGATTATTATCGCAGAGTGTAAGCATAAGATTATTTTGGATGATACCCTTATGCTGCAGGGACTATTGCTGCTGTACCAGAAAAACAGCAGAAAACCGGAACCGCGGCGTGGTGCGGCGGAAAAGCGTGTGCCGCAAAAAAAAGGATAAAATGAAAGTCCCCTGCCAGAAATGACAGAGGACTTTTTTATATGGAGCAGTAGGAGAAAAAAGTTATAATCTTATTTTTGCCGCGGCGAAACGATTTTATAGTAAGTACGTGTGGTAATGGCATAGACCATAACATAAACGGCTGCAAAAACCGCAATGGTGCACAGCGTACATGTGGCAAACAGCGGCACGTTTTGCAGCTGCAGGCACGCCAACAGCTTTGTCATGTACTTGAAGGACGCAGCCATGTGAATGCATGCAATGAGAAGCGGCAGGAAGAAAACAATCAGGACCTGGCTGTGAATGGCTTTCTTTACTTCTGCGGTGCTCATTCCAACTTTGCGCATGATGCCGAAGCGTTCCACATCGTCATAGCCTTCGGAAATCTGTTTGTAGTAAATGATGAGAACAGTGGCCATTAGGAACAGCACACTCAGGAAGATGCCGAGGAAAAGCAGTCCACCGCACATATCGCGGTAGGATATGGTCATATCCGCTCGGCTGTGTACAGAAATCCGCATGGAGCCGTTGCTGCTCGTCCGGATATTGCTTGGGATGCTGCCCGTCAGCTCATGGAGCAGCGCCAGTTGTTGCGCCTGTGTGCCGCCGGTGTCGAAGTTCAGCAGATACTGATATTCATAGGCATTGGGGCTGCCGCTCGGTTTTTTCTGTATATAGGCTTTGTACGCCTGATAAATCGTGTTCAGCACCTTTTCATCTTTTACAATGACAGTATGAGAATTCGCTATAAAAGCGGACATATCTTGGCCGAGGGAAGCGGTCTGCAGGCGGGTTTTTACACGGTACGTTTTCCCGTTCAGCTGGAAAGTGTCCGGTAGATTGCCGTAAAAGGTATGCACAGCCACTTCATCATCGGCAAGGTTCAGCTTTTTGCCGGATGAGGCGTCATAATCGGTTTCGGTTAGGAAAGTGAAGAAAGTGCTGGAGGATATATTGGTATCGTTAATTCTGGTAAAGCTAAAAATTCCGTTTGCGGTGCCCTTTGCCATGACGTTCAAACTGCGGCCGCTGCTTTGGTTTTTCACGGACAGCCCTTTTTCGGTGGCTATCTTTTTTACAAAGGCCGGCAGAGTATCTGCTGCGGTGTTGTTTGCATCTGATATGGAAAGACAGAAGTCCTGCGGGCACTGTGTTGCAATGCAGTTGTCAGCGCCGATATTCAGGGAAATGGTTGTGGAAACCATGACCATGACCATGGTCGCCAATACACAGATGCTGGCAAGGCCGGCTGCGTTCTGCTTCATCCGGTAAATTAGTCCAGAAACGGAAACAAAATGATTGGGCTTATAGTAAAAGTTTTTATTTTTCTTCAGCAGCTTCAGCAGGGCAACAATACCGGAAGTGAACAGGAAATAGGTGCCGATAATGACAAGAACGACCGCAACGAAGAACAAGCTAATCGCCGCAATCGGGCTTTCCGTTGTCAGGGCAATATAATAGCCGATGCCGGTTAAGACGAGACCGATAATTGCCAGCACCCAGTTTGCCTTTGGCTCTTTTTCGCCGACATTGCCGCCGCGCAGCAGTTCCACCGGATGCAGAATATGAATACGCAGACGATTGACAATTAAAATCACAAGGAAAACAGCACCGAAAAGCAGGGCAGTCAGCAGCATACTGTTTGGGTCAACATAAAACTCAATGGAACTGCTTAGGCTGGTCACTTTGCAGAGGATAAGCAGGAACAACTTACTTAACAGAATGCCGCCGCCGATGCCGCCGCCCATGGTGATCAGATACGCATATATGGTTTCCCAGCCAAGGATGCGGCCAATATGGCGCTTTTCCATACCCAGCACATTGTAAAGGCCCAGTTCTTTCTGCCGGCGCTTCATTAGGAAACTGTTGATATAAAATAGGATAATCACCGAAAAAATGCCGATGATGACGGTGCCAAACTGCAGCATCATAGTACATGTGCTATGAATTGTTGCAACGCCGCGGTTGTTAGCAAGGAAAGACATAATGTAGAACATCGCCGCGGTAAATGAACTGGCAACTAAGTACGGAATGTAGAATTTACTGTTTAGACGCAGATTCTGCGCACCGAGCTTCATGTAGAAATTCTTACCCATTTTTCTCACCGCCTGTTGCAATCAGCGTTGCAGTGTTGGAGATCAGGGAAAACATTTCCTCCGTGGTATGTTCACCACGGTACAGTTGGTGGAACACTTCGCCGTCACGGATGAAGAGAACACGCTGGGCATGGCTTGCGGCACGCACGCTGTGTGTTACCATCACAATCGTCTGGCCACTGGCGTTTAGGTGGTCAAAAATCTGCATCAGTGAATCGGCGGAGCGGGAGTCCAGTGCACCGGTCGGCTCGTCAGCTAGCAGCAGTTTTGGGTTGGTGATGATTGCGCGGGCTACTGCGGCACGCTGTTTCTGGCCGCCGGAAACTTCATAGGGGAACTTCTGCAGCAGGTCAGAAATGCCCAGTTTCTTTGCAATGGGGTCCAGCCGCTTTTTCATTTCCGGATATTTTTTCCCTGCTAGGACGAGCGGCAGAAAAATATTGTCCTGCAGATTGAAGTTGTCCAGCAGGTTAAAGTCCTGGAACACAAAGCCGAGATTGTCACGGCGATAGGCGGAAAGTTCCCTTTCCCGCAGCTCGGCTGTGTTTTTGCCGTCCAGCACAACCTTGCCAGAAGTGGGTGTGTCCAGTGCTGCAAGGATATTCAGCAGCGTGGTTTTACCACTGCCGCTTTCACCCATTACTGCAACATACTCACCGCGTTCCACCGAAAAAGTGACGTCGCGTAGTGCCTGTACATGGGTGCCACCCAGGCGGGTTGTATATATTTTTTTCAGGTTGCTGACTTCTAAGAATGACATAATCAAAATTCCTCCTGCTCTGTTGATATACCAAGTATAACAGAACAGGAGGAACTGCTGCCATAGAAATAGCTTACACTTTGTGCCGCAACCTTACATTCCTGTAAGATTGCCTGTCATATCAGCGCAAGATTTATTCAATAGGAAGGTTTTTGCTTGCAAGGCCGATTTTTACGGTTGTGCCTTTCCCAACGGTTGATGTAATGGCAAACGTATGAGAGAGCTTTTTTAGGACACAGCGGCATAGGTACAGCCCAATGCCGGTCGATTTTTTATCCATGCGGCCGTTGCAGCCGGTAAAGCCTTTCTGCCCGATACGCGGCAGGTCTTCCGGTGCAATGCCGATGCCGGTGTCGGCGATGACCAGGGTAGCGGGCTGTTCCAGATAAATGCTGACCGAGCCTGCGTGTGTGTATTTCAGAGAATTGGACAAGACCTGTTCAATGACAAAGGAAAGCCATTTTTCATCGGTCAGTATCTGGCAGGAGATGGGCTGATAATGCAGGGCAATTTTCTGACGGATAAACAGCGGGGCGTATTTGTGCACAGCACTGCGGACAATGCGGTCCAAAGAACAGAATTTGATAACAAAGTCCGTACTGTCACTGCCCAAACGAATGTAGGATAGAATCATATTAACGTATTCTTCCATGTGAAACAGGCTGTCACACAGGGCGTCATGGTCTTCACTTTGGTCGGACTGCAGCAGAATGTGCATGGCAGAAATTGGTGTTTTAATCTGGTGTGCCCACAGCGTGCAGTAGTCCAGCATATCCCGGTGCTTCTGGTCATATGTGGTTGTCTGCATGGACATATAGGCAAACAGGGATTTCAGAAGGTCTTGATAATCTTTTTCCATCAAAGTGCGCGGTTCCGGCAGAATGTCCAGACCGAACATAACCTGTTTCTGTAACTTTTGCAGCCAAAAGTGCTTCTGGCGGAAATGCAGAAAATCAACCAGTGCAATCAGCGCACCAGCCACAGCGGACAGCAGACAAGCATAACCGACCGCCTGCAGCGGCAGGTTATACAAAAAGAACACAGCGATAAAAATAAGTGCCGCGGTTTCTACCAACAGCAGAGATTTGTGGTGCATTTGCAGATACGAAAAAAACAGTTTCATACGGTCACCATATACCCAAGGCCTTTCTTCGTCAGAATAAAGTTTTTAAGGCCTATTTTTTCCAGTTGCTTACGCAGACGGTTGATGTTGACCGTCAGCGTATTTTCGTCTACATAGCTGTCCGTTTCCCATAGGCGTGTCATCAGGTCATCACGGCGGACGACACGGCCTTTCTTTTCCATCAGTGCCTGCAGGATTTTCAGCTCATTTTTGGTTAGGGAAAGTTTTTGGTCCTGATAGGACAGCGTGCTGTCTGACAGATTCAGGATAGCGCCACCGTTTTCAATCAGGTCTGCCGGTGCACCAAAATCATATGTGCGACGCAGTACAGCCTGTATTTTGGCCGTCAGCACATTCAAGTCAAAAGGCTTTGCAATAAAATCATCTCCGCCCATATTCATGGCCATGACAATATTCATATTGTCAGAAGCGGAAGAGAGAAAGATAATCGGCACTTTGGAAATGCGCCGAATTTCCTGGCACCAGTGATAGCCGTTGTAAAAGGGCAGAGAAATATCCATCAGCACTAGCTGCGGAGCGGTCTTGACAAATGCCTCAGTCACGTGCTGAAAATCTTGTACAGTGGCGCACTGCAGATCCCATGTTTCCAGGTGCTTTGCAATAGCGGACGCAATAATTGCGTCGTCTTCTACAATGAAAATGCGATACAAATCAATTTTCCCTCCTGCGGTTTAATCATTTTTATTATAGCATACCGAAGGGAAAAATGCAGCCGGACACTTTTGGCGGAACTTGCTCTTTTTTCGCAATCCGTTTACAATAGAAACAGAATAGAATTGAGAAAATGCGGACGCGTTTACGCGGCGCGGGAAAAGGAGCAAGACATATGAAAATCGGGTTTATCGGCTGCGGCAATATGGCAAAGGCAATGATTGCCGGCATTCTGAAAAACGGCCTATGTGCACCGGCAGACATTACTGTCTCGGCAAAGACGGACGCCACACTGGAAAAAGCCAAAGCACAGTACGGCGTTTGCACACAGCAGAAAAATGCAGCAGTGGCACAGGTGGCGGACATTTTGGTACTGGCGGTTAAGCCGCAGTACTACGAGAAAATTATCCGGGAGATTCGCGGCTGTGTCGATTCCAGCAAGCTGATTATCACCATTGCGCCGGGCAAAACACTTTCATGGCTTGCGGAGCAGTTCAGCGGCCCAATCCCGATTGTCCGGACTATGCCGAATACACCTGCCATGGTGGGGGAGGGCATTACGGCAGCCAGCCCCAACGAATATGTGACACCGGAGCTTTTGGATACTGCACTGCAGGTTTTGCGCAGCTTTGGCAAGGCAGAAGTCATTCCGGAAAATCTGATGGATGCTGTGGTGGCTGTCAGTGGCAGTTCTCCCGCTTATGTGTTTCTGTTTATTGAGGCGATGGCGGACGCCGCGGTGGCGGACGGAATGCCGCGCAGTCAGGCGTATACATTTGCGGCACAGTCCGTTTTGGGCAGCGCAAAAATGGTGCTGGAAACCGGCAAGCATCCGGGCGAATTGAAGGACATGGTGTGCTCGCCGGCCGGAACGACCATAGCGGCCGTGCGTGTACTGGAGGAAAAAGGCCTGCGTGGCTGCGTTATGGACGCCATGAAGGCCTGCTCCGATAAAGCAAAGTCCGTATAAAAGTAGGCCAAGACAGCCGACCAATTTATATAAAAAGAGCAGCGAAAACCATTTTCATACGGCTTTCGCTGCTCTTTTTAATATTGGAACAGAAGATAAAAGAAATGACTTATTCAGGCTGTACCTTATGGCACGCGACAAAATGATTCGGGCGTATTTCCTGCAGCTTTGGAGATTTGCTGCGGCAGACATCATCTGCATAAGGACAGCGGCTTGCAAACGGGCAGCCCGGTTTTGGATTGATGGGGCTTGGGACTTCACCGCGCAGAATCTGTGTCTTTTTCTGCGCTTCCTTGTCCGGGTCCGGAATTGGAACAGCTGCCAGCAGAGCCTGGCTGTACGGATGCAGCGTATGCGCATAAATTTCATCACTGTCGGCCAGTTCCAGCAGATTGCCAAGATACATAACGGCGATTCGGTCGGAAATGTATTTGACAATGTTCAGGTCATGGGCGATGAACATATAAGTTAGGCCAAGCTTTTTCTGCAGGTCCTTCAGCAGGTTAATAATCTGGCTTTGAATAGAAACATCCAGTGCGGAAATCGGTTCGTCACAGACGATGAACTCCGGTTCAATGGCCAGCGCACGGGCAATGCCAATACGCTGCCGCTGGCCACCGCTGAATTCATGCGGAAAACGGTTGGCGTGTTCACGGTTCAGACCAACCGTTTCCAGAAGCTCATAGACACGCTCCTGGCGTTTTTGAGCGTCATACATATTGTGAATTTCCATGCCTTCGGAAATAATCGTGCCGACGGTCATACGGGGGTCCAGCGAAGCATACGGGTCCTGGAAAATAATCTGCGCTTTTTCCGAGTAGGCAAAGCGGTCCTTGGTACGCTTTAGGTCAACCGGCTTTCCACGATATTTGATGGTGCCTTTTGTTGGGTGATAAATGCCCATGACAACGCGGCCCAGAGTGGACTTGCCGCAGCCGGATTCACCGACGACACCCAGTGTTTCACCTTTGTAGATATCCATGGTGATGTCGTTGACAGCAACCAGTGTTTCTTTTTTGCTTATCTGGAAGTGTTTGGAGATATGGTCAAGCTCAATCAGCTTTTCTTTTGCCATTACTTGTCAGCCCCCTTCTTTGCGGCGGTATCCGCTGCCGGAGCAGCAGACGGTTCCGCTTTGTCGCCCGGGAAATCTGGGTGTAGACGCCAGCAGGAAGCGGTATGGTTTTCACCAACGGTAAATTCCGGCGGCTGCTGTTCACGGCAAATGTGCATACAATATTTGCAGCGGCTGGCAAATGCACAGCCCTTTGGCGGTGCAAACAAGTCCGGCGGTGTGCCGGGAATGCTGACCAATGCCTTGCTGCGGTCGGTGTCAACAGTTGGCAGACTGCGCAGCAGGGCAGAAGTGTAAGGGTGCTTATGATTGTAAAAGATATCCTTCGAAGAGCCGTTTTCTACAATCTTGCCGGCATACATAACGGAAACGCGGTCAGCCAAATTGGCAACAACGCCAAGGTCATGCGTAATCAAAATAATGGCGGTTCCGAGTTCCTCCCGGATTTTACCCATCAGCTGCATAATCTGTGCCTGAATGGTTACGTCCAAAGCCGTAGTGGGTTCGTCGGCAATCAGCAGTTTTGGATTGCAGGAGAGCGCCATAGCAATCATGGCACGCTGACGCATACCACCGGAGAATTCATGCGGATACTGCATAGCGCGTTCTTCTGCGTTTGGAATCTGCACCATTTTCAGAAGCTTAATAGCTTCTTCTTTACACTCCGCTTTAGAAAGATGCTTGTGTTTGCGCAGTGTTTCTGTCAGCTGCTTGCCCACACGCATGGTCGGGTTCATGCAGGTCATCGGGTCCTGGAAAATCATGCTGACCAGTGCGCCGCGGATATTCTGCATTTCCTTTTCGCTTGCTGCGACAATATCTTTGCCGCACAGGCTGATGCTGCCTTCCTTAATACGGGCCGGCGGCATAGGGTTCAGTTTCATAATGGTCTGTGCCGTTACACTTTTGCCGCAGCCGGATTCACCGACGATGGCAAGAATTTCACCGGCGTTGACGTGCAGGGTAACACCGCGCACGGCATGGACTTCACCAGCATAAGTATCAAAAGAAACATGTAAATTTTTAACATCCAGTATTTGTTCCATTTCCTTACCTCCTCAGCTTCGGGTCGAAGGCGTCACGCAGCTGGTCACCCAGCAGGTTGAACGAAAGCATTGTGACGCAGATGAAGAGGGCGGGAACGACCAGCTCAAACGGATACTGCTGGAATACAGCAATGCCGTCGTTGGCCAAAATGCCCCAGGAAGAGTTTGGCGGTGCAATGCCCAGACCCAGCATGGACAGGAACGCTTCTGTAAAGATGATGTTCGGGATATCCAGTGTAACGTTGACAATAATCACGCTTAAAATGTTTGGAACCAGGTGTTTGCCGATAATGCGGTTTGGCTTTGCGCCCATTGCCTTTGCGGCAATTAGAAATTCCTGTTCATTCAGGCTGATAACTTGTCCTCGTACCAGACGTGCCATACCGGTCCACCCGGTAATGGAGTAGGCAATGATAATGCTGCCAAGGCCACGGTCCATAACAATCATCAGAAGCATAACGATAATCAAATAAGGAATGCCGCTGATGATTTCGACAATACGCATCATCACGTTGTCGACAGCACCGCCAAAATATCCGGAAATGCCGCCGTATACGACACCTACCGCACAATCAATCAAAGCAACGGCGAAGGCAACAGTCAGCGAAACACGGGCACCAGCCCAGGTACGCACCCAAATATCACGGCCCAGTGCATCTGTGCCGAAGATATGCAGGTTATGGGTAACTGTATCAATTGACATGGGATGCTGGTTCGCAAAGGCCACATTCTGCTGAGATACACTAAAGGCGCTAAATACGGGCAGGAAAATAGCACCCAAAATCAATAATATCAAAATAATCATGCAAACCACGGCGGTTGGGCTGCGGCGCAGACGGTTAAAAGCATCTTTGCCAAAGCTGATAGAAGGCCGCGCGATTGCTTCCATATTAGTGGAATCCGTTCCAACCAGTTCAAATGCCTGCTCATCAATATGACCGGAAAGGTCATACTTTAAAGCGGCCGCAGGCTGTGGTGCAGTTTGTTTTTTAGCCATCGTGTCCTTCTCACTCCTTTCCGCCAGTCAGTTTGACGCGTGGGTCAATCAGGCAGTAAATAATATCAACAATTAGGTTTGCAAACACAAGGAATGCACCGTAGAACATGGTTGTGCCGGAAATCATGGTGTAGTCGTTAGTCTGTACGCAGGAAACAAAATATTTGCCCAGGCCGGGAATGGTGAAGATGTTTTCCACCACGAAGGCACCGGTCAGTACAGCAGCGACCAGCGGGCCCATAACGGTGACCACCGGCATAATCGCGTTGCGTACGGAATGCCGCCAAATAATCTGGCTGCGGGAAAGGCCTTTTGCTTTTGCTGTCTTAATGTAGTCCTGCCCAAGTACGTCCAGCATACTGGTACGCATCAATCGGCTGATGGTAGCCATAGAGCCAAACGCAAGGGCAAGAGCGGGTAGAATTTTAGCATTGACGGAGTCCCAGCCCATAATGGCGAATACACACATTCCAGTTGCCTCAAAGAGCTTAAGGCCGAGGAAATACTGCAAAAGAGCACCGATGATAAAGGACGGGACCGAAACACCAATCAGCGCCACCAGCATGGCAATGGTATCTCCGGCTTTGCCGCGGTGAACTGCCGCGACAATGCCCAGCAGCAGGCCGATAACAAAGGCAAAAATCAGGGAACGAATGCCAAGGTCCAGTGAAACAGGGAACGCCTGCCCAATAACATCGGCAACCGGGCGTTTGTCTGCCAGGGAAATGCCGAAATCACCGTGGAAAATGTTGGCAACGTATAAAATGAACTGTGTGAATAGCGGCTTGTCCAGGCCATATTTTGCGTTCATGGCCGCTTTGGTTTCGGGGGGGATGGCCTTAGCACCGACGAATGGGTCGCCGGGGATTAGATGCATCAGAATAAAAGTGACAGCGATGAGCACGAAAATCGTGATCAGGGAGTATACCACTCGTTTCAGTATGTACGAAACCTGTTTTGGCAAGCGAAATCAACTCCTTTGAATTAGCAGCATTCCTTTTCCGTCTGGGCACAAGGGGGGGGCCAAGAGCGTCCCGCTTCCCGTGGCAGCCATTTGCCCGTGCGGTACAGCGCTGCAATAGTATAGTGTTTGCAGATTTTCGTGAACCCAGTGGTCATGAGGCGTCTGCAGCCTGAAAATATCCGCAGGGGAAAAGGTTTCCCCTGCTTATGAAAGGTGCAAAAGGCGGTTTGTCTTTTGCACCTTTCATAAGCAAATAGAGCCACGGTGACCATGGCTCTATTTGCAGATAGACACAATAGAGTGAAATACCGAAACTGTTTGCAGGAAACTGCTTCAGCATTGTCCCTTTTCATAAAGCGTGGCGGAAAACCGCAGCGGCCGCTTTCAGAAAGCTCCGGTACCGCTGCAGCTGGGCAGGGAGAGGACACTGTCCGGTTTGTATAAAAACCATTTTCCGCTCCTTATACCCATAAAACAAGATATGAATTTTAGAAAAAGACTACTTGCATATAATACTGCAAAAAGCGGCATATTGCAAGCCAAAATCCACATTAGCAACATTTTCCCGACACACTTTGTTCTCTTTTGAAGGTATACTTTTGCGTGACGACAAAGAAAAACAGACAGACAGCTGCACTGAAACAAGCGCAGTTGCCTGTCTGTTATCGTTCGTTCTTTTACTGGGAATCTTAAATACGCAGCGTGTGTATACAGAAATTAGCCAACGATTTTTGCGCCGTCCGTAAAGTCGAATTCCTGGAAGCCGGAACGGGTCATGCCGGTAAGCTTCGAGGAAACGACATACGGAACGGTTTCAAAGTACAGCGGGTAGATAGCGCAGTCGGTGGAACAGACCAGCTTTTCTGCCTGGCGCAGGTAATCCTGACGCTTTGTTTCGTCAGCTTCTTTGGTAGCTTTTGTAATCAGGCTGTCGTATTCTTTGCTGGAATATTGGCCGTTATTGTTGCCGTTGCCGGTTGTCCACATATCCAGATAAGTCATAGCATCGTTGTAGTCCGGGGACCAGCCAGCAAAGACCATATCGAAGTTGTGGTTGTTCATAGCGGAAAGACGGGATTTAAAAGCCATCGGCTTCAGTTCCACGTTGATGCCCAATACAGACTTCCACTGCTCCTGATAGAAAGCAGCCTGCTTTTGTGCGCCGGAAGTATCGTCTGTAATCAGGGACAGCTTAAAGGTATCCTTTGTCAGGCCGGCTTCTTTCAGGCCCTCTTCAAAGAGCTTTTTTGCATCTGCAGCGTTAAAGCCGACCAGCTTTTCGCGGCCATTTGCATAGTTTTTGCCGTTGGCACCACTGATGTTGGTCGGTACCAGACCGTCAGCAGCGACGGAGTTGTCGCGCAGAACGTTCTTTACAAGGCTGTTGACGTCGATTGCTTCGCCCAGAGCCTTGCGAATCTTGGCGTTGTCGAGGCCCTTCTTCTTGGTGTTGTACTGGAAATACCAGTTCGCACCAGAAACATAGCTTTCAATCGGCTGGCCCTGAGTCTTCAGGGCGTCCAGCTGGTCACCGTTGACGTTGATGCAGTCAACCTGGCCAGCCTTGAAGGAGTTGATGTTGGAGTTAGCGTCCTTAATCATAACATACTTTACTTTGTTAATCTGGTTGTTCTTCGCATCCCAGAAATCAGGGTTCTTGGTTACGATGATGTGGTCGTCATGTGTCCACTCGGTCAGCTTATATGCACCGTTGGTGACGATTTTCGTTGCGTCCTTGGCGTACTTGTCAGCGCCGATGGACTCATAAGCCTTCTGGTTCAAAGGCATATAAGCGGTAAAGGCCATCATCTGCAGGGCGTAAGGCAGCGGGTTTTCAAAGGTCAGCTCAATGGTGTAGTCGTCCTTTGCTTTGCAGCCGAGGTTCTTCTCAGCAGCTGCGACCTTTGCCTTTTCGGCAGCGGTGCGCTTTGTGGCCGGTGTCTTGGTGGCATCAAAGTAAGCCCGGCCGTTTTTGATGTTTGTGTACACGATGAAAGCATAGGCTGCGGCGTTGGACTGGTCCATGCACTGTTCCCATGCGTAGATGAAGTTTTTTGCGGTGACCTTGTCGCCATTGCTCCATTTTGCGTCCTGCCGCAGGTGGAAGGTGTAGGTCTTTTTGTCCGCGCTGACTTCCCACTGGGTAGCCATATCCGGCTCCGGCTTGTTGTTTTTGTCCAGCCGTGTCAGGCCGGACATAACCATACGCAGAATATCGGAAGAGGCAACATCCTGTGTCTGAACAGTGTTCAGCTCTGGGGGCTCGGCACGAAGGTTTACGGTGACCATGTCCTTGTCAGGAGTGCCAGGGTATAAATTTTTGGTAGATGCAGCAGAGGTTCCGGAAGCAGCCCCGGAAGCAGCAGTGCCGCCTGCGCTGCTGCCGCAGGCAGCCATGGAAACGGCCAGGGTACCCGCAAGAAGCAGAGCAACGACTTTTTGCGCATTCTTCATAACATTTCCTCCATTCGATTGTTCATTCTCACTCTTTCGTACTCAACACGCTACATCGCATATTATACTTCTGAGGTAGGGGAATTGCAAGCATACGGCACTTGATAAGAATTCCCAGATGCACAAACATGTGAGTTCAGCCTGCAAAATATTTGTGCAGAAGAGATATTTATTTGCTGAAAAAGGGATTTTCGTTAGCCGGAATTTAGAAAGGCAGCTTGATAAACTGATATCAGAATGGCGTCGCTTAACAAGGAAACGGAGACCTTTTGCCTAACAAAAAAGCTTTCCCGCATTTTCAAAATTCATTGCTGCAGTATTTTCCCATACCAATATATAAAGAGAGAGAAACCAAAGAAGCGGAAAAAACACGTCTTTGTGACAGGAAAAGAACGTTTTCACATACTTTTGCTAAAAAGGGGTAGAAAAAACATACAAAAAGTATTATAATATTGTCGTTATTGTCGTTGCAGAGAAAGGCAGAGACTCACTCACCCGGGGAGTTCTGCATATCCATTGACAGGGAGGTACTATGCAGATTTGAAACGCATTTTTTTAATTGTACTGGATAGTGTTGGCATCGGCGAAATGCCGGACGCCAACGTGTACGGAGATGAGGGCAGCAATACGTTGGCAGCAGCTGCCACCAGCCCTTCTTTCTCCATGCCTAATATGCAGAAACTGGGCCTTTTTAACATCGATGGTGTTTCCTGCCGCCCCGCGGCGGAAAATCCCACCGGTGCGTTCGCACGCATGACAGAGGTTTCAAAAGGCAAAGACACAACGATTGGTCACTGGGAAATAGCAGGCATTAACTCTACAAAGCCGATGCCAACCTACCCCAATGGTTTTCCGCTGGACCTGCTGGAAGAGTTCAGCCGCCGGACCGGACGCGGCGTGCTGTGCAACCGGCCGTATTCCGGTACAGAAGTGATTAAGGACTACGGACAGGAGCAGCAGCGCACGGGTGCCCTCATTGTATATACCTCAGCGGACAGTGTGTTTCAGGTGGCTGCCCATGAGGATATTGTTCCGGTGGAAGAGCTTTATAAAGACTGTGAAATTGCCCGTAAGATTTTAACAGGAGAGAACAGCGTTGGCCGCGTCATTGCAAGGCCGTATATCGGCACATGGCCGAATTACACCCGCACAACCCGCCGCCACGATTTTTCCCTCCGGCCGCCGGAAGTTACCATGCTGGACCAGCTTTCGGACGCAGGCAAAGACGTCATAGCGGTCGGCAAGATTAATGACATTTTTGCGGGCTGCGGCATTACGGAATTTACCCGCACAACCGGAAATGATGACGGCTTGGAGAAAACGCTTGCTTTGACAAAGCGTGACTTTAACGGCCTCTGCTTTGTCAATCTGGTGGACTTTGATATGCTGTATGGTCACCGCAACGACGTGGAGGGCTATGCCAAAGGCTTGACTGCTGTGGATAAAGCGATTCCGGGACTGCTGGAGAATATGGGACCGGACGACCTTTTGATGTTCACCGCTGACCACGGCTGTGACCCCAGCACGCCCAGCACCGACCATTCCCGCGAATATACGCCGTGGATGATTGCTGGACCAAAAGTGAAGGCGGGCGCAAATTTGGGTACCCTGCCGACTTTTGCGGATATTGGCGCAACCATTCTGGACGCTTTTGATGTGCCGCAGAAGATTACCGGCACTTCCCGCTTAACACAGATTTTAGGCTGACTTGGAACTTTTATTTTGCTGTACAGCCTGCAGTACGGCAGTGTGCCGTGTATCCGTGCGGGTTTGCATAAAATCTTTTATCTCATCTGTTTTTACAGGAGGAAGAAAAAATGAAAAAAATGAACAAACTGCTGGCCGCTGTTCTAGCCGGCGCCGTAGCTGTTTCGGCAGCAGGCTGCGGTGGTGCCGCAAGTTCCGGTTCTTCTGCAGCAGCGGGCGGTGCCGCATCTGCAGCCAGCACTTCCGGCGCAGCAGGCAGCGCAAAGGGCTATAAGATTCGCATGGTTACCGATACCGGCGGAGTCAACGACCAGTCCTTCAACCAATCTTCTTGGGAGGGCCTGCAGAACCTGAAGAAAGAAGCCGGTGCGGATATCAACTACATGGAATCCAAGCAGGAAAGCGACTATGCCACCAACCTGGACAAGGCTGCTGACGATGACGCAAAGCTTATCTGGGGCATCGGTTTCGCTATGGCAAAGGCTATTAGCACAGCAGCTAAGGCAAATCCGGATATCAATTATGCCATCGCTGATAACGGCTATGATGCTTCCAGCATGCCGAAAAATGTGACGGGCGTTATGTTCCGTGCACAGGAGCCTTCTTTCATTGTCGGTTACATTGCAGGCAAGACTACAAAGACCGGTAAGGTCGGTTTTGTCGGCGGTATCAACAGCAACATCATCGACCAGTTCGAGTATGGCTATAAGGCCGGTGTTGCCTATGCGGCAAAAGAACTGAATAAGAAGATTACGGTCAATGCACAGTATGCAGAGAGCTTCTCCGATTCTTCCAAGGGCAAGGCAATCGCAAACAGCATGTACTCCAGCGGCTGCGACATTGTGTTCCATGCAGCCGGTGGTGTTGGCGTTGGTGTTATCAATGCTGCAAAAGACAGTGGCAAATACGCTATCGGCGTTGACCGTGACCAGGCTTACC
This sequence comes from Caproicibacterium sp. XB2, assembly GCF_044880635.1. Classification (NCBI taxonomy): domain Bacteria; kingdom Bacillati; phylum Bacillota; class Clostridia; order Eubacteriales; family Oscillospiraceae; genus Caproicibacterium; species Caproicibacterium sp. XB2. Next base: position 480,138 of record NZ_CP173227.1, read on the forward strand.
TGGCACCGAACAATGTCCTGACCTCTGCACTGAAGCTGGTTCATTCCGCGGTTGAGGACGTTTCCAAAAAGTCCATGAAGGGCGAGGCAATCGGCGGCAAGACCTACACCTACGGCCTGACCGAAGATGCTGTTGGCATTCCGACCGAGCATAAGTTGATGGGCGACGCTACTTATAATGCTGCTATGAAGGTCGAATCCGACATTAAGAGCGGCAAAATCGTGCCTCCGGCAAACAAGGCAGAGTACGAGAAGTTCCAGAAAACACTGTAAGAACGAATAAAATCGGGATACTCTCATTGAGTTCCCTGTAAGGGCGGAACGCTCTCCTTGGGCGCTCCGCCTTTTTCGGAATTCAGTCATCCTACGCGGAGGTAAGACGAAATGGAGGTCAGCAGCGAGTATGCTGTGCAAATGCGCGGCATAACGAAATATTTTGGTACTTTTTGTGCGCTGGACCATGTGGACCTGAATGTAAAGAAAGGCACGATTCACTCTTTACTGGGCGAAAACGGTGCGGGCAAAAGTACGCTGATGAATGTGCTGTACGGGCTTTACCAGGCAGATGAGGGTGAGATTTACCTGAACGGGAAAAAGGCAGATATCACCAGCCCTAATGTGGCCATTGCCCACGGCATCGGCATGGTGCATCAACACTTCATGCTGGTGGATAATTTTACGGTTACACAGAACATTATCCTCGGCAACGAAACGACCAGCCACTTTGGTGTGCTGAACATGAAAAAAGCACGGAAAGACGTTAAAAATCTGGTAAAAAAATATGGACTGGAAGTGGACCCCGACGCAAAAGTAGAGGACATTTCTGTTGGTATGCAGCAGCGTGTGGAAATTTTGAAGGCGCTGTACCGCGGTGCCGATTTGCTGATTTTGGACGAACCGACAGCTGTCCTGACACCACAGGAAATTGATGACCTGATTAAAATCCTGCACAATCTGATTGCCGACGGCAAAACCATTATCATTATTACACATAAGCTGAAAGAGATTAAGGCAAGTTCCAGCACCTGCACCATCATTCGCCGCGGCAAGTATATCGATACCGTGAATGTGGCGGATTGTGATGAGGAGGACTTAGCGTCCAAAATGGTTGGCCATGCGGTACAGTTGGTGGTACAGAAGACGCCGGCAAAACCGGGCAAGACAGTTTTTGAAATTGACAATCTGCACGTTAAGGACGAACGCGGTCTGCCAGCGGTCAATGATTTGTCGCTAAAGGTGCACGCAGGCGAAATTGTCGGTTTGGCAGGCATTGACGGCAACGGCCAAAAAGAGCTGGTAGAGGCCATTACCAACCTGTGCAAAACGGAAAGCGGAACCATTCGGATAAACGGTACGGAAATTCAGAATACCACACCGTACAATACAGTGCACCACAAGGTCGCAACGATTCATGAGGACCGCCAGCGCCGCGGTTTGGTTATGGACTTTTCAGTAAAAGAAAATATGGTACTGGAAAAGTACAATCAGGAACCGTTCTGTCACCGGGGGCTGCTCAACCGCGGTGAAATTGCGTCCTACACAAAGGACCTCATTAAGGACTATGATATTCGTCCGGCGGACTGTGTGGACGAACCGGCCCGCGGTCTTTCCGGTGGCAACCAACAAAAGGTTATCATCGCTCGTGAAGTGGCGAACGAGCCGGATTTGCTGATTGCCGTGCAGCCGACACGCGGACTGGACGTCGGCGCAATCGAGTATGTACATAAGACACTGATTCGGGAACGGGACCACGGCTGTGCCATTCTTTTGGTGTCGTTGGAACTGGACGAGATTATGAGCGTTTCTGATACGATTTCTGTTCTGTACAAGGGACAGATTGCAGGCAGTTTTAAGCAGGGCGAAGTGGACGAGAAAACAATAGGCCTGCTGATGGCAGGAGGCAAACTGAATGGATAGAACAGTAAAAATCCTGAAAAAGCCGATTACCTCTACGATTATCGCTATTTTGTGCGGTTTCCTCGTGGCAGCCATCGTGCTGGCCGTAACCGGCTACAACCCGGGGGCGTCCTTCGGTGCCCTGTTCAACGGCATTTTGGGGCGGCCAAAGTACATTTCCAACGTGATTATCAAGGCAACCCCCATTACGCTGACTGCCCTGAGTGTGGCGTTTGCCTATAAAGTGGGGCTGTTCAATATCGGCTCAGAAGGGCAGTACATAGTGGGTGCGATGACCGCAAATATTGTAGGCTATCTGTGCAATTTTCCACCGGTCATTCAAATTCCGCTGGTTGTGATTTCCGGCATGGTTGCCGGCGCGCTTTGGGGCGGCATTGTGGGATTCCTGAAGGCAAAGTTCGGCATTCATGAGGTGCTGACCAGCATTATGCTGAACTGGATTGCGCTGTACCTTTCCAATCTGGCGGTGCAGTCCTCTGTCTTCCACCAGCCGAACACAACGGCTGCTTATCCGGTGAATCCCAGCAGCTATACCATGCTGCTGCCGAACTGGAAAACCAGCGACGCGGGCATCGCTTTTCTCAGTCAGCATAAGCTGCTGAAGGAAGTGCTGCTGAAAACGGACGTCAACTTTGGCTTCCTGGTGGCGATTGCCGCTGCCATTCTGGTATGGCTGCTGCTGTACCGTTCTTCCCGCGGCTATGAACTGCGTGCTGTGGGTCTTAACCGGGACGCGGCGGAATTTGCCGGCATTTCCGTCACTAAAAATATCGTGCTTACCATGCTGATTGCCGGTGCCCTTTCCGGTCTGGCAGCATCCATGGCCATTACCGGCACAAATCCGCACCGCATTTCTATCCTTTCCGCCTTTGAAAACAACGGATTTAATGGTTTGTCAGTTGCCTTCATTGCGGGCAGCTCACCAATCGGCTGTATTTTTGCGGGCCTGCTTTTCGGCGGTCTACTGTACGGCGGCCAGTCCATTCAGGCCAACATTGGTGCCCCCAGTGAAATTATCAACATTATGATTGGCACGATTGTGTTCTTTGTTGCCCTGACAAAAGTAGTTCCGGCGCTGGCTGTGCGGCTGGAGAAAAGGGGGATGCGCAATGCTAAATAACATTTCCTTATTGGTAGGAATTACCCTGATGTATTCGGCACCGCTGATTTTTGGTGCTTTGGCGGGTGTCATTTCCGAACGCTCCGGCGTGGTCAACCTCGGTATTGAGGGCATGATGACCGTTGGTGCCTTTGTGGGTGCGGCAGTTGGCTATTTTTCTGGAAACGCGTGGATTGGGTTTCTGGCGGCTGGGATTGCGGGCGCGGCTTTTGCGCTGCTTCATGCCATTGCAGCAGTTACGTTTAAAGCGGACCAGACCATTTCTGGCATTGCGCTGAATTTGATTGGACCCGGGCTGGCGCTGTTCCTGTGCCGCCTGTGTTTCTCCGGTGCGACTATGAGCCAGCCAGTTCCGCACAAGCTGCCGAAAATTTTGGGCGACGCACAGGAAAATACCGTCGCACAGAACCTGAACCTTGACATTACGGTTGTGCTGGCGCTGGCAACTATGCTGATTATGTGGTTTGTGCTGTACCGCACAAAGTGGGGTCTGCGTATTCGTTCTGTCGGTGAGCATCCGGCGGCGGCGGATACGCTGGGTATCAGCGTAGACCGTACACGCTACATTTGTGTCCTTGTTTCCGGTATGCTGGCCGGTTTGGGCGGCGCTTCTATGACACTGGCCGTTATCCAGCAGTTTACACCAACCGCTATCAGCGGCCATGGCTTTATTGCACTGGCCGCAGTGATTTTCGGCAAATGGACACCGCAGGGTGCCTATGGTGCCTGCCTGCTGTTCGGCTTTGCCGAAGCGCTGTCGGTGTTCCTTGGTTTAAAGAATGTGCCGATTCCAACCGAAGTGCTGGCAATGCTGCCTTATATTTTAAGCATTGTGGTACTGGTCCTGTTTGTCGGCCGTTCCGTAGCACCGAAGGCAGACGGCCTGCCCTACGAAAAGGGTACACGCTGAACAATGTAAAAACCGGGACGACTCCCTTGTGTGGTCGCCCCGCTTTTGCTTTTTTGGAAAATTGAGAAAGAAGGATTTTATAATGGATACACAAAAAATATGCAGTATGGTGGACCATACCCTGCTGAAACAGGATGCCACTTGGGCACAGATTCAGAAAATCTGTGACGACGCTATGCATTACCACACGGCTTCCGTGTGTATACCGGCAAGCTATGTGAAACAAGCAAAAGATTATGTCGGGGACCGCATGGCGGTTTGTACGGTAATTGGATTTCCAAACGGATACACGACCACAGCAGCCAAAGTTTTTGAGGCGAAGGACGCACTGGCAAACGGCGCGGACGAAATCGATATGGTTATCAACATCGGTTGGGTAAAGGACGGCTTGTATGACAAAGTGCTGGACGAGATTCAGCAGCTTCGCAAAGCCTGCGGCAACCATATCCTGAAAGTGATTATTGAAACCTGCCTTTTGACGGAAGAAGAAAAAATCCATATGTGCAAAGTCGTGACTGAATCCGGCGCTGACTTTATTAAGACCTCTACCGGATTTTCAGAGGGCGGCGCAACCTTTGCAGATGTGGCGCTGTTCCGGAAATATGTTGGCCCACAGGTGCGTATTAAAGCCGCGGGCGGTATTGCATCCCTTGCAGATGCACAGAAATTCATTGAGCTGGGTGCCAGCAGACTTGGCACCAGCCGCATCATTAAAATTCTGAAAAAGCAGGAAGCGCAGGGCTAATAGGTTTGCGTGGAAAGGGAGAAATTTGATATGCGCATGTATGATATTATCGCAAAAAAACGCGACGGCGGCACACTGACACAAGAAGAAATTCAGTATTTTATTACAGGTTATGTAAACGGAGACATTCCGGATTATCAGGCCAGCGCGTTTCTAATGGCGATTTATCTGCGCGGCATGTCAGCAGCGGAAACCGCACAGCTGACACTGGCCATGGCACATTCCGGTGATATGGTGGACCTGTCTGCTATTTCGGGCATTAAGGTAGATAAACATTCCACCGGCGGTGTAGGGGATAAAACTACCCTGATTGTTGCACCGGTGGCTGCCTCTTTGGGTGTGCGGGTTGCTAAGATGAGCGGACGCGGTTTGGGGCATACAGGCGGCACCATTGATAAACTGGAGTCCATTCCCGGCCTGTCCACGGCGCTGAGTCAGAAACGCTTTTTTGAGATTGTACAGGAAGTGGGCTGCTGTGTTGTCGGACAGACCGGAAACCTGGTGCCGGCGGACAAAAAGATGTATGCCCTGCGGGACGTAACTGCTACCGTCAGTTCTATTCCGCTGATTGCCTCCAGTATTATGAGTAAAAAGATAGCGGCGGGCGCGGACCGGATTCTGCTGGACGTCAAAACCGGCAGCGGTGCCTTTATGAAAACCAAGGAGGACTCCATTCGTCTTGCGGAGGCAATGGTGCAGATTGGTGAACACGTTGGCCGCAGGACAGTTGCGCTCATTACCGATATGGACCGTCCGCTTGGCAGATGTATTGGCAATGCACTGGAAATAAAAGAAGTCTGTCAGACACTGCACGGCGAGGGCCCGGATGACCTGACGACTGTTTGTCAGGAGCTGGCGGCCAATATGCTGTATCTTGCCGGAAAAGGCGAACCGGACGTCTGCCGCAAAATGGCACGGGAACAAATGAGCAACGGCGCAGGCTTTCGTAAATTTGAGGAAATGGCTGCCGCGCAGGGCGGAGATATTTCTGTGTTGGAAAACCCGGACCGTTTCCCCAAGGCTGGAGCATCGTATACCGTTGCAGCGGAACAGGATGGCTGGATGACCGCCATGGATACAGAAAAGTGCGGCATTACGGCGGTTGAGCTGGGTGCCGGACGTGAAAAGAAAGGGGAAGCCATTGACCACAGCGCCGGTATTGTGCTGCAGAAAAAAACCGGCGACCGTGTGCAGCGCGGGGAGCCGATTGCTGTCCTATATGCCGCGACGGACGAAAAGTGCCGTGCAGCTGCGGAGCTTTTCCGCAGCGCGGTTGTAATTAGCAGCCAGAAGCCGACCGCGGTTCCGTTGATTCATGCGAGAGTAACAGCGGATGGTGTAGAAAAATTTGCCTAAAAAATATATTTAATTTCCGGCCGCGGGGGAAAATCCTGCGGCTTTTTCATGTCGTCTTTTTGCCGCTTGTATGTCCGCACGGCGAATTCCGTTTGTCTTGCAGGCAAAAGCATGGTATAATCTATTCAATTAAACAGGATACTGTAAAAATGCGGAAAAAGAGAAAAATTTGTTTTTCCCGTGTTATCAGCAGAAAAAAGAACGAAAAGAGAATACTATGGATTTTCAATCACTGCAAATTATGCCCGAAATTCTCAAAAATTTAAAGCGTACCGGTTATACTGAACCTACACCGATTCAGCAGAAAGCCATTCCGCAGGTGCTGCAAAAGCGCGACCTGTTTGGCTGTGCCCAGACAGGCACCGGAAAAACAGCTGCTTTTGCCGTGCCCATTCTGCAAAGATTGGCACAGGCGCCGGTTTCCGGTCACCCTATCCGCGCATTGGTATTAACGCCTACCCGTGAACTGGCCATTCAAAACTACGACAATTTTCGCTTGTACGGAAAGGGACTTCCTTTAAACTGCTGTGTCATTTACGGCGGTGTCAGCCAGAATGCCCAGGTTCAGCAGCTGAAGAAAGGCGCCGAAATTTTGCTGGCCACGCCTGGTCGGCTGAACGACCTGATTGGGCAGGGCTATATCGACCTGTCACACCTGGAGATTTTTGTATTGGATGAGGCGGACCGCATGTTGGATATGGGCTTTATCCGTGACGTGAAGCGGGTGATTGCACAGCTGCCCGCGCAGCGGCAGAACCTGATGTTCAGCGCTACCTTGCCGAAAGAGATTCGTTCACTGGTGGACAGCATCCTGCAGGACCCGATAGAAATCAGTGTAACGCCGCCCTCTACTACAGTAGACGCCATTGCGCAGGAAGTTTGTTATGTCGATAAAAACAACAAGGGCAAGCTGCTGATTTGGGCGTTGAAAGACCCGCGTATTTCTTCGGCACTGGTCTTTACCCGCACCAAACACGGCGCGGACCGTGTGGTGCGTGACCTTACCCGTGCCGGCATTACAGCGGCAGCCATTCACGGAAACAAAAGCCAGAATGCCCGTCAGGCAGCGCTGACCAAGTTCCGCTGCCATCAGGTGCGTGTGCTGGTGGCAACGGATATTGCCGCCCGCGGCATTGATATTCCGGATATTTCGCACGTCTTTAATTTTGATATTCCGGAAGTACCGGAAACGTACGTCCACCGTATTGGCCGTACAGCCCGTGCCGGCAGCAGCGGCACTGCGATTTCTTTTTGCAGCATCGATGAAAAAGCGGATTTCAAACAGATTGAAAAGCTGATTCGGAAAAAAGTGCCGGAGATTAAAGAGCACCCGTATCCCATGCAGAATCTGGTGCCCATGAGTAAAGAGGAGCGCCAAAAGAAGCAGGTGAAACGCCGTGCTGCAGCACAGGCGGCACGCAATCGCCGCATGGAGAAAGCACCTGCACAGAAACACAGTGCGCCCAAAAAGCCGGAGAAACATACAGCACATCAGAACGTCCACAAAAATGGGGCCAAAGGTAAAGCATCTGCTGGCATTGACGCAGCGAAAAAGCAGAACTTTCCGAAGGCATCTGTTCCCGCCGCAAAAAAGCACAGTCGTCCGGTGGAGAAATCACGTGTGCCTGTGCCAAAGGAATCAGCACATCGGCAGGTACGCCGTGACCTGATGAAATATCTGCCGAAACCGCTGCGCAGCCGTCCGGCTGACCAGCCGCTGAAGCATCATCTGTAAAAAAGCATCCCAAACGAAATGACACCCCTTGCAGAAGGAGGATACTATGGCATTCTCAAAGCCAATGCGCTTTGCCATTTCGGCACTGACAAGGAATACCAGTAAAATCAACATTAAAAAAAGTTATAAACTGGCGCGGCGGTTTGACCGTGCCGCACATCCGTCTTTGCTGCAGCCACTGTACCGCCCCTGGAATCAAGTGGTTTTTTGCCAAGGACATGAGGTCCCTGTACGCATTTTTACACCGGACGGCAGCAAACGCCGCCCGGGGGACCTACTCCTGTTTTTCCATGGCGGCGGTTGGGTGCTGGGGGATATTGACTCCTATAATGATGTGTGTATTTTGATGGCTCGTCTGACGGGCTGCCAGGTCATCAGCGTAGATTATCGTCTGGCACCGGAACACCCCTTTCCGGCAGGACTGCAGGACTGTTTGGCTGCGGTCAGCAGTGTCTTTCTGCACGCGGATACTTTTTCTGTAGATGCTTCCCGCATTACCTTGATTGGCGATTCCGCTGGGGGAAATTTGGCGGCGGCGGTGTCTTTGGTTCTGCGCGACCAAGGAAAAACGGTCCCCGCACGCCAAATTTTGCTTTATCCCAGCACCCATTATGACCACAATCCGAAAACTTCCCCGTATGTGTCTATCCGTACCAATGGGTGGAACAATATGCTCACTTCCCAGCGGGTAGAAGACTATGTCGATTTGTATAAAAGCAGCGATGAGGATTTGCACAATCCGTATTTTGCACCGCTGAATGAAACGGACTGTTCTCGTCAGCCGAAAACATTGGTTTTAACAGCGGAGTTCGATCCGCTGCGGGACGAGGGGGAAGCGTACGGCCAAAAACTGAAAAATGCCGGCAATGTGGTGGAAATGCACCGCATTCCGGACTGTCTGCACGGCTTTTTGTCTTTGCCGGGGTATCCGGTGCCTGTGCGGACGGCCTATCAATATATCAATGCGTTTCTGGATGTTACAGAACATTCCGTACAGCAATGGGAGGAGAAACGCAGCTGAAAGTTTCACACAAGAATTGTGAAAACCTGTTCGGCGGGCGAAGGAGGGAGAATCTTGAGCCATTCGAAGTTTCGGTGGGCACGGCTGGATACAGCAGCGAAAATTTTTCCATGTACCAGCAGCCGCCGCGACCCCAAGGTGTTTTGTTTTGTCTGCGAACTGAAGGAACTGGTACAGCCGGGTCCGCTGCAGCAGGCGCTGGAGCAGACACTGGAGCTGTTCCCAGGCTTTCAAGTCATTTTGAAACGTGGCATGTTTTGGTATTACTTGGAGGAATCAGATATTCGCCCCGTGGCACGAAAAGAGTATCGGCCGCCGTGTTCGCCGCTTTATGACCGTGACGTACACACGCTGCTGTTTGAAGTAACTTACTATGAATGCCATGTTAATCTGGAAGTGTTTCACGCTGTTTCGGACGGAACCGGTGCTATGCACTTTCTGCGGGTTCTTATTTTTCGGTATTTGCAGATTGTACACCCCAAAGAACTGGGGGGACTGCCGGACCTTGACTATGATGCCAGTGAAACACAAAGCATGGATGACAGTTTTGAGCGGTATGCGAATCATCAAAAAAAGCCGAAAACACGCCATGTGCACCGTGCTCTGCACCTGCATGGAACGAAAGAGCCGGACGGAAATTTGAATGTTGTCATTGGAACGGCGCCGGTCAAAGCCCTGTTGGACTACAGTCACCGCTGCAAAACAAGCCTGACGATGGTGCTGTGCGCGCTGGTGATTCGTGCCATTCGCAGCGAAATGCCGGTGCGGGACCTGAAGCGGCCGGTTGTATTGGCTGTTCCAGTCAATCTGCGCAACCATTTCCGTTCCGCTTCAGCGCGCAACTTTTTCAGTGTTATGGACGTTGGCTACAACTTTTCCAAAGGAGACGGCAGTATGCAGGATATCCTGCATACGTTGGAACAGCAGTTTCAGAAGGGCCTTTCTCCGGCGGAGCTGCAGTACCGTGTTAACCAGTATATAGGGCTTATCCGGAACCCGTTTGCGCGGATTTCACCGCTGTCTTGTAAGGATTTTGCCATGCGTGTGGGCTACCGTTCCACCAGCCGAAAAGAGACCAGCGCGGTTTCTAATGTTGGCATTATCCATATGCCGCCGCAGGTTGCGCCCTATCTGCGCCAGTTTGCGGTCTTTGTCAGTACAGAAAAGATGCAGCTATGCAGTTTGACCTATGAGGACAAAATTACATTCAGCTTTTCTTCCGCTTTTGCGGATACAGATATTCAGCGCTGCTTTTTCCGCTTTCTGACAGCGGAGGGAATTCCAGTGGAGGTTGACACAAACCTTTCAGAAAACAGGTAAGGGGGCGCATGATATTGAAATACTGTGATAAGTGTAAAGTTAGTGTTCGGGGAAATCGGGAGCACTGCCCGCTCTGCAATGCAGTTCTGCACGGTGAAGCGGAGCCGAGCGGCTTCCCAAGACTGCCCAATGAACATAAAAAACATAAGCTGTGGATTTCCATTCTGGCGCTTTCCAGTGTGTCGGCGTGTATTATCTGTCTGCTGCTGAATTTTTTGTTTCGCAAACATGGGCAGTGGAGTCTTTTTGTGCTGGGCGGTGTTGTCTGTATGTGGATGACGCTGGGGCTGGCACTTTATAAACAGCGGAATATCCCAAAGACCATGGTATGGGAAGTCTTTTTAGTCGGTCTGCTGAGTGTCCTGTGGGATTATTTTACCGGTTGGCGGGGATGGAGCATCAATTATGTACTGCCAATCGTCAGCATGGGTGTTATGGTTGTACTTGTGTTTCTCAGCCGCCTGTTCCATGTGGCGGCTGGCAGCTTGATTGTGTATTTGCTGGTGGATGCCCTGATGGGTGTTATTCAGCTGGTTCTGCTTTTAACAGGCTGCATTACGGTGCCGCTGCCCAGCCTGCTGTGTGTAGGTGTAAGCACGGTTATGCTGGCGGCTATGCTGATTTTTCGCGGCAGGAAAGTCAGAGAGGAACTACGCAGAAGGCTTCATTTATAATCTGGCCGGGGGAATACGAGGATGGACTATAATGAACTGGTTTCAGTATGCATGGAAATAGGTTGTCTGCTGATAAAATATGGTGCAGAAATTTACCGTGCAGAGGAATCTATGCATCGTTTTTTTGCGGCCTATCACGTTGCGGACAGCAATATTTTTGCCCTGACGACCTGCATCAATGTGACCATTTCGCGGCCAGACGGCGTGCCTATTACGCGTATTTGCCAAATAGAAGACCGCTGCATGGACTTGGAAAAAGTTGACCGTTTGAATGACCTGTGCCGGCATGCCTGTCATGTGCGGCCACCGCTGGATAAGCTGAAAGAACAGGTGCTGGAGATAGAAAAATCTTCGGGGAGTCCCCGCTGGCTGCGCACACTCGGATTTGCGGGTGTGGCCTTTGGCTTTACACTCTTCTATGGCGGCAGTGCAGCGGATGCGGCAGTCAGTGCTCTGACCGGTCTGCTGGTCTGTTGGATGCAGGGTGTCTTTTTAAAATACCATGCCAATTCTTTCTTTTCTACCATTTTGGAAAGTGCGGGCATCGGCATTATCTGTTTGAGCGCGGCACATTTTTTCCCGAGTTTAAGCATTGACCACATGATTATCGGCGGTGTTATGAATTTGGTTCCTGGAATCGCGATTACCAGCTTTATGCGGGATATCCTTTCTGCTGATTACCTTTCCGGTATGCTGCGTTTTGTGGAAAGTATGCTGGTTGCCATGGCGATTGCACTGGGAGTTGGCGTTGTCATGGTCATTTCCAGAATTCTGTGGGGGGTGTGACAAATGCAGTTCCTGCTTCCGTGCTGTTATGGCTTTGTTGCTTGTGTGGCATACTGTATGTGTGTGCACCTGAAAGGCTGGCGAATGGTCTGGGCATCACTTGGCGGTGCGATTGGCTGGTGCATTTATCTTTTATTTGGCTTTTCCCATAATGATTTGTTTCAATACCTAATGGCCTCCATCGCCGTTTCGGCTTATTCGGAAGTGATGGCGCGGCTGAATAAAACACCGGTCACAGGTTTCCTACTGGTTTCCATGCTGCCCATGGTGCCAGGCGGCGGCATTTACAACACTATGCAGTACGCGGTTTCCGGTGACAACAGCAGGTTTTTAAGTACAGGTCTGCATACCTTTGGCATTGCAGGTGCAATTGCACTGGGTGTTTTGCTGGTTTCCTCCACAGTACGCTTGTTCACGACGGTAAAACATCAAAAAGAAGAGGAACGCCTCAGAAGACAGAGTGACGCCTCTTCCAAATAGATTTGACACATCGAAAATCAAGAAGGTCCTGCCTACAGATGGTGAAATCTGTGGGCAGGGCCCTCTTTTGTTGTCGGAAAAATCAGAGATGATGTTTTTTATCCTTTTCCAGCCGATTTACAATTGACTGATTGATGAGTTCCAGCGTTTTTACACGCACAAATTTTTTATCGTCTGCTTCAATAATGTGCCATGGGGCAAAGTCGGTGGAAGTGTACTGCAACATATCATTGGCAGCTGTTTCATACTGCGGCCATTTTTTGCGGTTGCGCCAGTCTTCATCTGTAATTTTCCACTGTTTTGTGGGGTCATTCTTCCGGGCTTCAAACCGGCGCAGCTGTTCGTCTGGGTCTATCTGCAGCCAGAATTTGATGATGACGGCGCCCCAGTCGTGCAGCTGCCGCTCGAATTCATTGATTTCGCGGTAAGCACGCTGCCAATCCTCCGGCGTGCAGAATCCCTCAATGCGTTCCACCATGACACGGCCGTACCATGAACGGTCAAAGATAACAATATGGCCGTCCTTTGGCAGGTGCCGCCAGAAACGCCATAGAAAATGTCGGCCTTTTTCTTCCCAGCTTGGTGCAGCAATCGGCACAACTTCGTAGCCGCACGGGTCCAGCGCTTCGGAAACACGCTTGATATTGCCGCCTTTTCCGGCGGCGTCCCAGCCCTCATATACAATTATGACGGGCACTTTTCTGCGGTAGATGATATTGTGCAGTTCCGAAAGGCGCGCCTGCTCTTTTTTCAGATGTTTTTTATACTTGTCCTTTTTCAAGGTTGGAGAAAGGTCAACATTCTGTATTTTTGGCATGGTCAGCAAGTGATACAGCCCGGGGTCAATGGCGCCGGAAGCGGTCTGCGGTACAGCGGCCTTTTCCGCATGAAGTTTCAGCGCTTTGTGTACAGCGTCGTTTACTGTGCGAAACACCGCAAGCGTGCGCACTTCATCGTTCATGCCGGAGATGACGTGCCACGGCGCATAGGGGGTGTTGGTATACTCCAGCATTTCATCAAAGACACTATAGTATTTGTCGTACTGACGGCAGCGGCGCCAGTCATCCGGCGTGACGCGCCATTCGGTGTTTTTGTCGCTGTCCAGTTTTTCCAGCCGTGCCTTTTGCTCTTTCTGTGTAATATGGAGAAAGAACTTAATAATTAAATATCCGTTGTCGGTCAGGTTACGCTCGAAATTGTTGATTTCGTTCATATGGCGCAGGTTTGTCAGGTCATCCACCGCTTCCTCCAGTCGGAGAATGCTGACTTCCTGGTACCAGGAGCGGTCCATAATGGACATTTGTCCGGCCTCCGGCAGTGTCAGCCAGTGACGCCACATGACCGGTTCACGGCGTTCCAGCGGGGTGGGCGGCTGTGTGTTGACGACTGTAAACCAGCGCGGGTCAAAATTGAGAATCAGGCGGGAAATCACACGGCCCTTTCCGGAACTGCCCCAGCCTTCAAACAGAATGATAACGGGCAGACCGGCGGCTTTCATCGGGCCGTCCAGTGCGGACAGCGATGCCTGCAGCGGCTTGATTCGCTTTTTGTAGTCTTCTTTGAAAACGGTTTCTTTCATATTTACTTTTTCCAGCATAAGAGGGGCCTCCTGTTCATAGAAACGGCGGTATGTCCTAGCACCACTGCAGATATTTGACAGAAAGGAGAGGTACCTTCCAAAAATCGGTATTAAGTATACACGGATTTTTTATTTTCAGCAATCATTTTATTAAAAATCACGAAGAAATTCTAAGTGAAAACCGCCGCGTTTCCGTTTTGCTTTTGCATAAAAATGTGTTATAATGACGTGTAACTGATGTCTGCAGAATTTGGCAGAAAAGGGGGCGCCGGCGTGATTGTTTTGGGGATAGACCCGGGCTATGCCATTGTTGGCTGGGGCGTTCTGCGCACGCGGGCAGGGCGCTATGTTCCGCTGGCATCCGGTGCTATCACTACGCCGGCAGGTGCACCGTTCGGTCTGCGTCTGCAGCAAATTTATGATGAATTAAATGCTGTGCTGGAACGCTGGAAGCCGCAGGCCGCCGCGATTGAAAAACTGTATTTTACGAACAATAAAACAACCGGCATCGGTGTGGCAGAAGCCAGAGGCGTTATTCTGCTGGCCTGTCAGCAGGCCGTGTGCCCCGTGTACGAATACACGCCCATGCAGGTGAAGCAGGCGGTAACCGGCTATGGCAATGCCAAAAAGCCGCAGGTCATGGAAATGACACGCCGCCTGCTGTGCCTGAAAGAGGTTCCTCGGCCGGACGATACAGCGGATGCATTGGCTATGGCCATTACCCACGGGCAGGCAAGTGCCAGCGCCATGCGCCGCCAGACTTTGGAACAGTTCCGTCAGTAGGAGGCACAGAATGTTTTACAGCTTAAAAGGTACTTTAACACACATAGAGCCTAACATTGCAGTGATAGAATGCGCGGGTGTTGGCTTTTTATGCCGTACGACTATGAACACGCAAAAGGCACTGCCGCAGCTTGGACAGGAAGCAAAACTTTATACACACCTGAATGTGCGGGAAGATGCGCTGGAGCTGTTTGGTTTTGCAACCAAGGCAGAACTGAACTGCTTTAAAATGCTGACAACTATCAGTGGTGTGGGACCAAAGGCAGGGCTGTCCATTCTTTCTGTACTGACGCCGGAGCAGGTCGCTGCCGCGGCCGCTACGGGTGACAGCAAGGCCTTTACTCGTGCGAACGGGGTAGGACCAAAACTTGGCCAGCGCATTGTGCTGGAAATGAAAGATAAAGTAAAATCTATGCAGGCCGCCGACCCGTCCCTATTGCAGCAGCCGACTGGCGTTCTTTCGGCGGCGGGCAATGCGGAAGCGGCAGTCAATGCCCTGACGGTATTGGGATACTCTGTCAGTGAGGCAAACAGCGCGGTCGCCAAACTGGACAGCAGCCTGCCGGTGGAAGAACTGATTCGTCTGGCACTGAAAAGCTTTGGCAGTGCCAGATAAGCGGAAAGGGTGCCGGTGAAAACGCCGGGGAAAGGAGGCTGCCAGCTTGGAGTACAAGGAAGACGACTTTGATTTGGAGAACCGAATGGTCGCACCGGAATATTCACCGGACGATGAAGAAACGGAAAATCCGCTGCGGCCGCGCCACCTGGCGGATTATATCGGGCAGGAAAAGGTGAAGTCCAACCTCGCTGTCTTTATAGAAGCGGCCCTCCAGCGGCAGGAAACGCTGGATCATGTACTGCTTTACGGGCCACCGGGACTGGGCAAAACAACGCTTGCAGGTATTATTGCAAACGAGCTGGGAGTAAACCTGCGGGTCACTTCCGGTCCAGCCATTGAACGGCCCGGCGATTTGGCGGCGATTCTGACAAACCTGAACCAGGGGGATGTACTGTTTATTGATGAGGTGCACCGCCTGCCGCGTACCGTAGAGGAAATTTTGTATCCGGCAATGGAGGATTACTCCATTGATATTATTACCGGCAAAGGACAGATGGCGGCAAGCTACCACCTGCCGCTGCCGAAGTTTACACTAGTGGGTGCCACTACCCGGGCAGGTCAGCTTTCCGCACCGCTGCGGGACCGCTTTGGTGTGGTGCTGCGTCTGGAAATGTATTCTCCGCAGGAGTTAGCACAAATAGTCACACGGTCTGCGAAAATTCTGGGCATTGCTATCGATGCCGATGGTGCGCTGGAGATTGCCTCGCGCAGCCGCGGTACCCCGCGCATTGCCAACCGAATGCTCAAACGGGTACGGGATTTTGCGCAGGTTTCCAGTGACGACGGTGTTATCAATTACAATACCGCTAAGCTGGGATTGGACCGCATGGAAGTCGATGAATTGGGATTGGATGCCAATGACCGGCGGCTGCTAACCACGATGATTCGTTACTACAACGGCGGACCGGTCGGCCTGGAAACGCTGGCCGCTGCCATTGGGGAGGAGGCGGTCACCCTGGAGGATGTATATGAGCCATATCTCATGCAGATTGGTTTTCTGGCACGCACGCCGCGCGGCCGTGTTGCGACCAAGGCGGCGTATTGCCATTTGGGCCTGAAGCCGCCGGGAGAGGACGTCCCGCAGCAGCAGAAGATTTACTAAGGTTTCTTTCCCTATATAGGGATTTTATAGATAGAAAATATAGACAGACAGATTGATATAGGAGTGAAAAACAATGGGCAGACTATTTGGTACGGACGGTGTCCGGGGAATTGCAAACAAAGAACTTACTTGTGAGCTGGCATTGCAGATTGGCCGTGCGGCGGCAACGGTTCTTACGGACGCTGAAAATCGTCACCCGCGTATTCTGATTGGCAAGGATACCCGTATTTCTTCTGATATGCTGGAGGCTGCTATTACGGCCGGTCTTTGCAGCGTAGGTGCCGATGTCGTACAGCTGGGGGTTATCCCCACGCCGGCCGTTGCTTTTTTGGTCGGCAAGTATGAGGCAGATGCTGGTGTTATGCTGACCGCCAGCCATAACCCCTGCCAGTTTAACGGTATTAAGATTTTTTCCGGCGACGGCTATAAGCTGCCGGACGAACTGGAGGATAAAATCGAAACGATTGTCCTCTCCGGCGGCAAAGGTGTACCGGTTCCGGTCGGCGGCAATATCGGTACCGTGACCGTTGAACCGGATGCTGTGGAGGACTATATCAATCATATTGCGGAAACGGTTCTGGATTCTTTGGATGGCCTGCATATTGGCATTGACTGTGCCAACGGCGCCGCTTCCCGCACAGCGGAAAAGCTTTTCACCAAGCTCGGCGCGGAGTGCCACATGATTTCAGACCAGCCAAACGGCGTAAATGTCAACGACCGCTGCGGTTCCACCCATATGGAAAGCTTAATGGCTTTTGTACGGGAAGCAGGACTGGACGCCGGTGTGGCTTTTGACGGTGACGCGGACCGCTGCCTTGCGGTGGACGACAAGGGCAAGCTGGTGGACGGCGACTTTGTTATGGCCATTTGTGCGGCAGATATGAAATCCCGCGGCGTGTTGGCAAAGGATACCACGGTCGGTACCATTATGACCAATATGGGTTTCAGCCGTTTTTGTGAGGACAACGGCATGCACTTTGAGGCAACCAAGGTCGGTGACCGCTATGTGCTGGAAAAAATGCAGCAGGAAGGCTACAACTTTGGCGGTGAACAGAGCGGCCATGTCATTTTCTTGGATTATGCCACAACCGGTGACGGTGAACTGACCGCCGCCCAGCTGCTGGCAATCATGAAGCGCCGTCAGGCAAAGCTTAGCTCCCTTGCTACACTGATGACACGTTACCCGCAGGTGCTGATTAACGTGGAAGTGGAGCCGGACGGCAAAAAACGTTTTGCCACCGATGAGAAAGTTGCTGCCGCAGTTGAAAAGGCACGCAAACAGCTGGGCAGCGACGGACGCATTATTGTGCGCCCCTCCGGCACCGAGCCGCTTTTGCGCGTTATGGTGGAAGGGCTGGACAAAAAGCTGATTCATACTGTTGCGGAATCCGTTGCGGCGGTTGTAAAAGAGCAGCTTGCCTGACCGCTGTCTGCCGTATTTTTATATTTTATATATCTGCAAAGATTAAAGGAGTAACAGAATGCGCACCGCAGAATGGCAGGACTATGAACTTTTGGATACTTCCCGCGGAGAGAGACTGGAACGGTGGGGCAGTGTACTGCTTACCCGGCCGGACCCGCAGATTATTTGGGATACACCGCGCAGGGACCCCCGCTGGAAACAGGCGGATGCACATTATATCCGTTCCAGTTCAGGTGGCGGACATTGGCAGATGCTGCACAAAGTTCTGCCGGTGTGGGACATTCACTGGGAAGGACTGACGTTTCGGTTAAAGACCATGGGCTTTAAGCATACCGGCCTTTTCCCGGAACAGGCAGTCAACTGGAAGTATGCCATGCAGCGTATCCGGTCCGCCGGCCGTCCCATTCAGGTGCTCAACCTGTTCGGGTATACCGGCGCGGCTACGCTGGCCTGTTTGGCGGCGGGTGCCTCTGTCTGCCATGTGGACGCCAGCAAAGGCATGGTACAGTGGGCAAAAGAAAATGCCGCTGCCAGCGGTTTGGCGGACCGGCCGGTCCGGTGGCTGGTGGACGACTGCACCAAATTTGTGCAGCGTGAACACCGCCGCGGTCATCACTATGATGCCATTATCATGGACCCGCCGTCTTATGGGCGCGGACCCGGCGGGGAGGTTTGGAAACTGGAAGAGCAGCTGTATGGGCTGGTCAGTCAATGTATTCCTATCCTCAGTGCAAAGCCGTTGTTCTTTTTGCTTAATTCTTATACGACAGGGCTTTCTCCGGCCGTTATGCAGTACTTGCTGGGCGTTATGCTGCAGCCGCAGTTCGGCGGCACAGTGGAGTCGGGAGAGATTGGTCTGCGTGTCAGCAGTACGGGCTTCACGCTACCCTGCGGAAGCACCGCGATTGCATATTTCGGCTGAATACAAAAATTCACAGAGGGACTGCCGGTTTGTCAGTCTTATTTCTCTTATATTTATCTTGATTTCTGCCCGTGAAAGGGGAGGTGCGTGCAGGCCGCCGCCCGGCCACACGACACATGAAGGAGCCAGCAATGGAATTTATCAGAACAGAAGATGTGCACTTTACGTATGATGAGACGCATCCGGAGGAACCTGAAAAGCCGCTGCATGATGTGTTGAAGGGAGTTACCCTCTCGATAGACCGCGGCGAATTTGTGGCGCTGCTGGGACACAATGGTTCTGGCAAGTCCACCATGGCCAAAATGTTCAACGCCATGTTAATCCCTGCCGCCGGAAAAGTATATGTGGATGGTATGGATACTGCAGATGAATCCAGAACCTATGATATTCGCCGCCAGGTCGGTATGGTACAGCAGAATCCGGACAATCAGCTGGTTGCTTCCATTGTGGAGGAAGATGTTGCTTTTGGGCCGGAAAATCTGGGTGTGGAACCGGTGGAAATCCGCCGCCGTGTCGATGAGGCTCTGAAGGCAGTGGATATGTATGAATATCGAACCTGCGCACCGTATAAGCTTTCCGGCGGGCAGAAACAGCGCATAGCCATTGCAGGCATTTTGGCAATGCAGACAGCCTGCATCGTGCTGGACGAACCGACCGCCATGCTGGACCCACGCGGCCGGGCGGAAGTTATGCACACCATTCAGCAGCTGAACCGTGAAAAGGGCATTACAATTATTTTAATTACACATTATATGGACGAGGCTGTCCAGGCTGGCCGTGTTGTCGTACTGGACAGCGGCCGTATTTTAACACAGGGAACACCGCGGGAGGTCTTTTCGCAGGTGGGACTGCTGAAAACGCATAAACTGGATGTCCCACAGGCTACAGACCTGGCTTTTCGACTGCGCGGGGCGGGATGTCCCATGCCGCACTGCGTTTTGTCTATCGATGAGTGTGTCTCTGCACTGGAACCGCTGCTTGCGCAGAAGGGGGCAGAAGCATGACGCCGATTCTGGAAGCACAGAATTTATGCTATACCTACGGAACAGGCACGCCCTTTGAAAAAAAGGCCGTGCAGAATGTCAACTTCAAAATTCAGCAGGGTGAGTTTATCGGTGTCATTGGTCACACCGGTTCCGGCAAAAGTACCATGATACAAATGATGAACGGCCTTATCCGCCCGACCTCCGGCCGCGTGCTGCTGGCAGGAAAAGATATTTGGGAAGAACCGAAGAAGATACGCGCGGTGCGCTTTCGGGTGGGTATGGTGTTTCAGTATCCGGAGGACCAGCTGTTTGAGGAAACGGTTATGCAGGATATTTCATTTGGTCCGCGCAATATGGGCCTAACAGATGCGGAAATAGAAAAGCGTGCGCGTGATGCCGCAAAATTTGTCGGACTGCAGGACGAGCTGTTAGACAAAAGCCCATTTGAGCTTTCCGGCGGTGAAAAGCGCCGTGTTGCCATCGCGGGCGTGATTGCCATGGACCCGGATGTGCTGGTTTTGGACGAACCAACAGCGGGCTTGGACCCCGCCGGACGGGATGTCCTTTTAAGTGAAATTGTCAGCTACCATGAGGAGCGCGGCAATACCATTATGCTGGTATCACACAGCATGGAAGATGTGGCACGTGTGGCAGACAGGGTGATGGTTATGAATTCCTCACATCTGCAGATGTTTGACACCACACAGGCAGTTTTTTCCCAAGATAAGGAATTGGAGTCCATTGGTCTGCAGGTACCGCAGATTACCAAAATTATGTCTATTCTGAAAGCGGATGGTTATCCAGTTCATACCTGCCTGACATTGGAGGAAGCAATGGAACAGCTACTGCCGCTGCTGCCGCGGAAAGGGGGCACATCCGAATGACCAGAGATATTGCATTGGGTCAGTTTATTCCCGGCAAGTCCCTGCTGCATCGGCTGGATCCGCGGATTAAGCTTGTGCTGACCGTCGCATTTATTGTTTATATTTTTGTAGCACAGAATTTCGCGGGACTGGTGCTGTTGGTGGTGGCCACGTTTGCACTGATGGCGGTTTCCGGCGTACCGATAAAGCTGTACTTTAAAAGCATGAAGGGAATTCTGTTCATTGTACTGTTCACCGCTGTTCTGAATCTCTTTTATGGAACCGGACCGGTGCTGGTTCAGCTGGGATTTATGCAGATTACAGCAAATGGCATCCGCAACGCTATTTTCATTGCAGTGCGGATTGTCAGCTTGATTCTCTTTAGCTCTATTCTCACGTTTACGACGTCGCCGACAGAGCTGACCGATGCGATGGAGCGCCTTTTGTCCCCGTTGAAGGTCTTTCATGTCAAAGTCCACGAGATTTCCATGATGATGACAATCGCACTGCGGTTTGTGCCTACGCTGTTGGACGAGACGGACCGCATTATGTCTGCGCAAAAAGCCCGCGGCGCGGATATGGAATCCGGTGGACTGATGCAGCGCATTAAGGCACTGATTCCAGTGCTGATTCCGCTGTTTGTTTCCTCTTTCCGCCGGGCGTATGATTTGGCCATGGCAATGGAATGCCGCTGCTACCACGGCGGTGAGGGCCGTACCAAAATGAAAGTCCTGCATTTGCAGACGATTGACCTTGTCGCGGTTGTTTTTGCAATTTTGATGTTGGCGGCGATTATCCTTTTGAATATTCTGCTGCCAGCTTCTCTTACTTGAAAACAGCCGTGTCCGCAGCAATCTTTTCCGGAAAGGAGCAGTCCCTTGCGCAATCTTCTTTTTACACTTTGCTTTGATGGCGCGGGCTATCATGGCTGGCAGATACAGCCGAATGCTGTGACCGTCCAACAGGTCTTTCAGACCGCCCTGCAGAATGTGCTGCAGGAAACGCCGAACCTGAAGGGCTGCTCCCGCACAGATGCCGGTGTGCACGCGCGTATGTTCTGCGTTTCCCTGCATACTGAGCGGCAGATTCCTTGCGGACGGCTTGTGCAGGCAGTCAATCATTTTCTGCCGCCGGATGTGGCGGTGACAGCCTGTCGTGAAGTGCCGCCAGCGTTTCATGCACGTTATTCCTGTCGGGGCAAACAGTATGTGTATCAGATATGGAACGCACCGGTGCGTGACCCGTTTCTGTACAGACGTGCGCTGCACTATTGGTATCCGCTGGACGAGGAACTGCTGAACCGGACGGCTGAGCAGTATATCGGCCGGCACAATTTCACATCTTTTTGTACCCAAGACAAACGGGAAAAAGGCGATTTTACCCGCACCATTACACAGGCGGAAGTGCAGCGCAGCGGCAGCATGATTACCTTTTCTGTTACGGCCGATGGCTTTCTGTACAATATGGTGCGCATCCTGACCGGCACGCTTCTATATGCGGCACAAGGCAAGCTAATGCCGCGGGACATTCCGCGCATCTTTGCCGCGAAAGACCGTAGCCAAGCCGGCCCGACTGCCCCGCCGCAGGGGCTTTACCTGAACCACGTTTATTATGAGGAGGCAGATCTCAATGCAGGACAAACCAAACAACTCCTGTGACGGACAGGAGCCTTTGCCGGGGGAGCTGCCGCCATTGAGAACCTCTTCCCGTAAAAAAAGGGGCAGAAAGCGCGGCCGCGGCATTTATACGGCAATCGCTATTTTGCTGGCCTGTGCGCTGGTGCTGGCGGTGTGGGTGAACCGTGACAACCTAAAACCTGCCAACATTTCGGAATGGGTGCAGACGCAAATGCTGGGAATCGGCACAGGTAAGGGATATCCGGTGCATTTTAATACGGAAAATGTTATGACGCGGAATTTTGTGTCGTCCGGAAAAGATATTTTCTTTACCAGCGATACGGCAGTCCGTGCCTACAACAGTTCCGCAAAGGAGCTGTTCAACCGCAAGCATAGTTTTTCTGAACCAGTTATGAAAGTGAACGGAAACCGCATTTTGGTGTATAATCTGGGCGGGACGGGCTATCAGCTGGGCAACCAGCTAAACACATTGCTGGCAGGGAACGCGGACAATAAAATTCTAGGCGGTGCGGTATGCGCCAACGGACGTTTTGCTTTGCTGACGCAGGCTGACGGTTACTGCGGAAAGCTGACTGTTTACCTGCCGAACGGGCAGGTCGCCTTCTCATACTCATTCTCGGAGTATTCGCCGACTGCTGTAGCGATGAATGCTTCTGGTACACATGCCGCGGTCACAGCGGTCAGCGCCAGCAACGGTGTGCTGACCAGTGTTATTTATGAGCTGGACTTTAATTCCAATAAGACAGTAAAGCCGATCGCTTCTTACAGTGATACTACGTTTCTGGACATTTGCTATACAGACAGCAACGGTGTACTGGCGGTTGGGGATACACAGACAGCGGCACTGAGTGCAGGCGGCAAAAAGCTTTCTGCCTATTCTTATGGTGACGGTGAGCTTTGCTCCTGGAACCTGCAGAGAGGCGGTGCTGTTCTGGGCATTTCCAAGTTTCATAATGCCGTGGCGGGCACGCTGGCGGCGGTCGGTACGGACGGCAAACAGACAGCCGTTGTGCAGGTGGACCGTGCGCCATCCAGCGTGTCACGCATGGGGCAGGTAATGGCGGCGCTGTGCGGCAGCAAAATACAGGCTTATTCCATTGCCGGAGGCGGTGCCGCGGGTACCTGCAGTGCGGGAACCAATGCCCGCGCGGTGGCACTGCGCACAGAAAAGCAGGCGTACATATTGGACGTTTCGGAAGTACGGCTGGAGGGCCTAAAAGCATAGGTCTGGTTCGGTTGCGGGATTTTGTAAACTGTAGTATAATCAATAAATATTGCGGAAAAACAGGGAGGTGCAGCCGAAATGGGCGTTATATTGGATGTTATTCTATTGGTAGTGTTCATTGCCTGCATTATTTCCGGTGCCTGCAGAGGAGCTGTCCGCACGCTGGCCGGTTTGGCTGGTTTGGCAGCGGCAGTGTTCCTTTCACCACAACTTGGGAAGTGGCTTTCCGGCGTTCTGCCGGCTTTTAAAGGGCAGAGTCAGGCGATGCGTGAAGTGCTGTGTACAGTTCTTGCGTTTGTTTTGATTCTGGTTGCAGTGGGCCTGCTGTGCCGTCTGTTGGATGCCCTGTGCCGTCTGCCGGGGTTACATGCCATTAACCGCGTTTTTGGCGGCATTTTTGGCGGAGTGAAAGGTGTTTTGCTGGTCATGCTGGTGTGTGCAGTGCTGCGGCTGCTGTTGCCGGTGCTTGCGGTTAAGTATCCGGATAAAGTACAGCTGAAGGATTTTAGCAGCTCTGTTGTGCTGCAAATGCCGGAAAATTCTTCTTCGGCTGCGTCCTCCCATTCATCGGGAACTTCTTCACCAACGAAGAGTGAGGCGGAACAGAAAGTACGTGCATTCGTTGACAAGCTGCCTGCAGATGTGCGCAACCCGGTGTACACGTTTTATCAAAAGGTGTTGAGAGAGGGCGTGCAAACGAATGTCAAATAAGGACAAAAACAAAAACTTCAATGTACCGAATACCCTGACCGTTCTGCGCATCATACTGGTCATTCCCTTTATGTATTTCTACTTAAATGGAGCGGTTGTGCCGGC
Organism: Caproicibacterium sp. XB2; assembly: GCF_044880635.1. Taxonomy (NCBI): domain Bacteria; kingdom Bacillati; phylum Bacillota; class Clostridia; order Eubacteriales; family Oscillospiraceae; genus Caproicibacterium; species Caproicibacterium sp. XB2. The sequence goes on from NZ_CP173227.1 coordinate 504,156, forward strand.
TATCATTATGCTGCTGTTTGCAGGACTGACCGATGTGCTGGACGGCCTTATTGCGCGCCGTTTTCATCAGTATACGGAGCTGGGCCAGCTGCTGGACCCGATTTCTGACAAAATTATTCAGGGGTCCGTTGCTATCAGTTTGGCCATTCGCCACCCCATGCTGCTTCCGCTGTTTTTGATTTTTATTATCAAAGAGGGCATCATGCTGGTTGGTGGTGCAGTGCTGCTGAGAAAGAGGAAGCGCCCCTGTGCGGCGCAGTGGTACGGCAAGTTTGCTACGGTATTGTTTTACATTACATTTGCAGTTATTCTGATGGTGGATATGTTCCGTGTGTGGCAGTGGGCAATAACGGCGGTTGTTGTGTTGCTGATTGTAACGGCTTTCTTTATGATTTATGCGCTGGTTATGTACGGACGTGCGTTTTTTCGCATCTTGAACAGCACTGCGCCGGAAGACCAGCTGGACCTGGACAAAATGATGGACAAGAAAAAGTACAGGGAGAAAAAATGACAGAACCCGGCGGATTTTTCTGCCGGGGTTTTTATATTTTCTGTAATATTTATAATTTATTTACCTTTATCGTTTCAGGATAAGCTATAATAAAAATGAGACCGTGTCCAAACAGTATAGGCACGGCACATAAAATGGATTACCAATTCAAAAAGAGAAGTGATTTTTAATATGTTGTGTTCCAGATGTCACAAACGCCCTGCTGTAGTATTTTTATCCTCTACAGCGGACAGCGGCGAACCCCAAGGTTACTGCCTGACCTGTGCCCGGGAACTGGGAATTAAGTCGGTAAACGACCTGATGGACAAAATGGGCCTGACCAGTGACCAGATGGAAGCCATGGAAAATGAACTGAACGCTTTTATGGATGAAGCCAATGAGGACAGCGACGATGGCGACAGCGACGGCTTTCAGCCGGGCGGTGCGGCACTGTTCCCCGCTGGATTATTAAAAAATCTGTATGACACAAACAGCGAAAACGGCACTGCGGCAGCCGGGGAGGACAGCAAAGACCGACAGGCTCCGTCGGGGCGGAGACCAGCCGAAAAAAAGAAAACGAAACACCGTCATTTGGATACCTATTGTACGAACCTGACTGCCCGTGCCAGAAAGGGCGAAATTGACCGTATCATAGGCCGGGACAGGGAAATCAACCGTGTGGTGCAGATACTGTCCCGCCGCACAAAAAACAACCCCTGCCTGATAGGTGAGCCGGGTGTCGGCAAGACAGCGGTGGCGGAGGGCCTTGCCCTACGCATTGCGGAAGGCAAAGTACCAGCCCGCTTGCAGGACAAGGAAATTATGCTGCTGGACCTGACCGCACTGGTTGCAGGCACACAGTTCCGCGGTCAGTTTGAAAGCCGCATTAAGGGCCTGCTGCAGGAGGTACGGGACGCCGGAAATATCATTTTGTTTATTGATGAAGTGCATAATCTGGTGGGGACGGGCGATGCCGAGGGCAGTATGAATGCGGCGAATATTATGAAGCCTGCCCTTTCCCGCGGCGAAATTCAGGTGATTGGTGCAACTACTTTCAGTGAATACCGCAAGTATATTGAAAAGGATGCCGCTTTGGAGCGCCGTTTTCAGCCGGTTACCATTGAGGAACCGTCCATTGCGGAAGCAACACAGATTATTCTGGGAATAAAAGAATACTATGAGAAGTTCCACCATGTAACTGTTTCTGACCAGATTGCCCGCCGCACGGTTGTCCTTTCTGAGCGGTATATCAATGACCGCTTTCTGCCGGATAAGGCGATTGACCTGCTGGATGAGGCCTGTGCTTGTGCGGCTCTGCGCAACAAATCCATGACTGAATATGATACGCTGAACCAGCAGCTTCAGAAACTGCGCCGACAGGAAGATGAGCTGACGGCCGGGGATGAAACCAACTATGAAAAGCTGGCGGAGGTCCGTACGGAGATTTCCCGTTCCGAGCAGCGTGCAGCGGAACTGGCACCGAAGGCGCTGGGCGCACCGGTGGAGGAACAGGACCTTGCACACGTCATTGAGATGTGGACAGGAATCCCCGCCAGCCGTGTGCAGGAAAGCGAACTGAAAAAACTGTCACATATCGAGGACATTCTGAAGCAAAAGATTATTGGCCAAAAAGAAGCTGTCTCCGCAGTGGCAGCGGCTGTTCGCCGCAGCCGGGTGCAAATCAGCCCGCGCCGCCGTCCGGCATCGTTTATCTTTGTTGGACCGACCGGTGTCGGCAAAACCGAGCTTGCCAAAGTGCTTTCCAAAGAGCTGTTTGATAAGCCGGAAACACTGATTCGTTTGGATATGAGCGAATATATGGACAAGTACAGTGTTTCACGTATCATCGGTTCCCCGCCCGGCTATGTTGGCTATGACGAGGCGGGACAGGTGACCGAAAAGGTACGCCGTCAGCCGTACAGTGTGCTGTTGTTTGATGAGATTGAAAAGGCGCACCCGGATGTCATGAATATCCTTTTGCAGATTCTGGACGAAGGACATATCACGGACGCACAAGGCCGCAATGTCAACTTTGAAAACACAGTTATCATTATGACCAGCAATGCGGGTAGCAATGTCCATGAGTCGGCGTTGGGCTTTAACCGCAGTGAAGAGAATGTCAGCAGGGAACATGCCATGAAGGCACTTTCCGAGTTCCTGCGTCCGGAGTTTTTAAGCCGTGTGGATGAAATTATCGTATTCCGCCAGCTTTCCAAACAGGACTTCGGCGAAATTGCAAAGCTGATGCTCAATGAATATGTGGGCACGCTGAAGGAGCGCGGAGTTACCTTTACCTATGATGACGCGGCTGCCGCATGGCTTGCGGAGCACGCCCACGGCGGAAAGAGTGGTGCACGTGACCTGCGCAACCTGATTCGCCGCAAGGTGGAGGACCGTTTGGCGGAGATTCTCATTGAGACGTCGGATACCGGTTTGAGCGGTGTCAGCCTGACGGTACAGAACGATGAACTCTCTCTGTGCACATTGGTGTAACAGCGGATAAAATAAAGAAAGGCGGACAACCTGCATTTTATGTGCGGGCTGTCTGCCTTTTCTTATAAAATAAAAGCAAAAGCGGAAATTTACCTTAAACGGCACATTCTGTCTGTTCCGTAGAAAAGCAGGTCCATCATGCCGGGGCCGACGTGTGTGCCAACGATAGGACCAATCGGCACAATAATGGTGCGCTTAATCTGCGGCAGGTTTTTCTGAATATCCGCCGCCAAAGACTGCGCCTCTTCCAGCGTATCGCCGTGACCAATAAAAATAGTATCGTTTTCCGGCGTGTTCAGCAGATGTTTTTCGATAATCTGCAGAAGATAGTCACGGGCACGCTTGCGGCCGCGCGCTTTTGCCACAACCTCCAGCTTTCCCTCATGGTTCACAACAAGGATTGGCTTTATCTGCAGGGCAGAACCGATAACGGCCGTGGTTGTGGAAATACGTCCACCGCGGCGCAGATGTTCCAGCTCGTCCACTTTGAAGCATTGGCAGACCGTATCACGGTGGTCGTAGGCCCACTGCTTTACTTCCTCCAGCGGCGTGCCGGATTTGCGCATATTGGCACAGGTATATACCAGCAGTCCCTCGCCGGCGGAAGCACACAGCGTATCTACACATTCCAGTGTACGTTCCGGGTATTTTCTCCGCAGTTCTTCCGCGCAGCGGCAGGCCGCGCAATAGGTGTTGCTAAGGCCGGAAGAAAAGCACAGATACAAAATATCGATGCCCTGTTGCAAATATTTCTCAAAGTATTCCATATAGGTAGCTTCATTGATTTGGGACGTATGTGCAGATTTTCCTGCACGCAGATGGTCGTAAAAATCATGGGCGCTCAACTTGTCGTCAAAAGAAGTGAACTGATAGGCTTTCCCATCAAGGTCGAGCGGCATGGGCAGTACAACCACGTCCAGTTCCTGTGCCAGTTCTGGGGTCAGCTCAGCTGTAGCATCAGTCATCAGACAATAATTTTTCATAAAATATATCTCCTTCTTTGTTCTGCCGAAAAGGAAACGGCATAGCTTTCGCTGTGCAAAACGATACTTTAATAAGAATAGCAGAAAAAAATTGTTTTGACAAATATTCTTTTTACCGCACTGTAAAAAAGAATCGGCATTAAAGGATTTTTCTACAAAAAGTGATACGACAACTGAAAAAAAGCGTCTGCTTTTATGACATATGCGAAAGTTTGTCTATTTAGACTGCTGTAGAAAACGGTTATAGTAATAAATGATATTGTAAATAGAAAACCTGTATGAACAGGGAAGTTAAGAAAGAAAGCGGGTGGCAAGATGAGGTCAGATGCAATGCTGCGGTCCTTCATCAGTGCTGCTGTAGAGAAGGGCTTTAAAGATATTGAACGGGACCCGAAACGCAGTGTGCGGCAGTTGGTGGATTTGGGTACTTATTTTGCAAAAGGCAGATTTCAGCGCTATTTTTTTGATATTTTTGGTGAAATGCTGCACAATGAAAACAGTTCTTATTATAAATGGATTCATGACCTGGTCGTAAACGCTGACCAAAAGCAACTGAAAACGTTCGGAATGAATCTTGCCTACAACGGCTGGACGGTCGGTGCCCGCACGGTGCGTACATTGGAAAAGGCAGCCGGCTACAATGTCCCGTGGACGCTTATCTTTCATTTCTCAAAAAGTGGCTTATTTACCCCACAGATGTTGGACCGTGCCATTCAGCAGGGGGAAGAACTTGGCATTTATAGTTATATGATTTTCAGCAATGGGGAAGAGGCCCCCATGGAGCTGGTCCCTGTGCTGGAAAATCATCCTGACTGTGCTTTTGTCTTGTTTTGCGAAAACCGGCAGGTGTCCGATGAACTGATTACTGTAATATTGCAGGTGAAAAATACGCTTCTATGCCTGCACTGTGACGACGGCTTCTTACAGACAGCCAAACAGATGAACAGCCGACACTGCTTTTTTGCCGCATGGTATCCGTACGATGATACCTTCCAAAAGGCGTTTTATCAGCGGGAACTGCTGCCGCAAGTTCTGCAGGCCAGAACGCCTTTCTTTTTCTTTATAGCGCTCAGGACATGCTCTTCTCAGAAACGCAGGGAAGTACGCAGTGAGATTCTAAAATGCCGTCAGACGCAAAGTGAGCCGGTCTTCTGCATCGATTTTTATGCGGATCTTGCCTTTATTGATGGTGTCATTTCTTCGGACCCTTGTGTGTTGACTTTTAATGCAGATGGCATTTCCGAGGCGGCACCGGGCTGCTATCCGATGAAAGCCCGCAGCTTGCGGGACCATACACTGCAGGAACTGCTGACGGAAGTGCTTCCCCATCCGCCGGAAGCATCTGCGCCCCGAACGGGTGCTGTACAGTAAAAAACAGCGTTGGCAGCGACGAAATGAGAATGCAGAAATTTGTAGATTTTTCTTGACAAATATGTTCCCACATGCTATACTACTAATCGTTGCTAATTGCGAGTGTAGTTCAATGGTAGAACTCCAGCCTTCCAAGCTGGTAGTGTGGGTTCGATTCCCATCACTCGCTCCATAAAAGGGATACGCGCCAATAGCTCAGCTGGATAGAGCAACTGCCTTCTAAGCAGTGGGCCAGGGGTTCGAGTCCCTTTTGGCGCGCCAAATGGTGGATGTAGCTTAGCTGGTTAAAGCGCCAGATTGTGGCTCTGGAGACCGTGGGTTCGAATCCCATCTTCCACCCCACAGCACACGATTACGGGGCGTGGAATTTTCCACGCTCCGTATTTTTATAATATCAATATTTTATTGGGCTGTAGCCAAGCGGTAAGGCAATGGACTTTGACTCCATCACGCGTGGGTCCGAATCCCGCCAGCCCAGCCAAACAAAAGAATCCCCAAAAGCCGGTGTTCTTAAGGCTTTTGGGGATTCTTCTTTATCAAAATTGAAATAAACTGTCACCATCGATGTACCCCATTAGTTTTATTGTGAAAACAATACTTTCTAATATGTTTTGCGTGTCTTGCGGTGTTCGACAGGCCGTGAGGAAACTTGACAAGAGCAACAGAGTGTGTTATACTAAATAAGTTGAAAATATTCAACAAGCCTATCTTTTCATGCCAAACCGGAGGCTTCGAATTCGGTGTTGAAGTCATTTATGAACTGTTCCAAAGGCCAATCAACAAAAGCAGGTATAGCAGTCGATAACCCGGGCGTTACACGGGACCAAATATTATGAGACATCCGCTGTTTGCGGGTGCCTTTTTTCTGTTTATATACATATATAAAAAACGGAAGCCTTTTCAATGGCTTCCGTTTTGAAAACGACAGTTTCTTTATTATTCTAAATTCTTTTTCCCAGCAGAAATTCTTTCCTCTTTCTTTGCATTCGCAAAGTCTACAGATTCCTGCATGGTTGCCAGTTCATCTTCACTCAGACGGTTCTCAGGGAGAATTGTGTCTTCGCACTGCATATGATGACGGCCATCCGGACCGCTTTCTTTCCACAGACGGTCCGCAAATCCTTTCCAGCGTTCTGCAATCGGTGCACACTTTGCGCACAGGTCATGTGCGGACTCCTGCTTCAAAAGGTCAGTACAGTGCGCATCGGTTTTTTCAACCATTTTTTCCAGATGATACGGGTTATCCAGAACAGGGCAGGGACGCAGCATATTGTGGTTGAAAGGCTGATTCTTGTGGTACTGCATGAACATTGGGCTGCAGTATGCTTCCAGAAGGCTCTTCTGGCGAACGTTGGAATCACTGTAGTGAATAAAGACACAGGGTTCCACGTCACCGTTTGCGTTGATGTGCAGGTAAGACCGACCGCCGGCAATGCAGCCATAGACGTATTCTGCATCGTTCCAGAAGTCCATGGTAAAGATTGCTTTGTTTTCACGGTAAGCGCGGATTTTATGATACATATATTCACGCTGCTCCGCAGTTGCCATCAGGTCGGTTGGTGCATCTACGCCGATAGGCATATATGTAAAGAACCAAGCGTAGAAAGCACCCTTTGCAATCATCCAGTCAAAGAATTCCTCGCTGCCGATGGAGGCAACGTTCTGGCTGGTATAGCAGCAGGAAACACCAAACGGCACATGGTGCGCGGTCAGGATATCCATTGCCTTGCTGACCTTCTGGAAAGTACCTTTGCCGCGGCGGCTGTCCGTTGCTTCTTCAAAGCCTTCTACGGAGATAACCGGACTGAAATTGCCTACGCGCTGAATTTCGGAAGCAAACTTGTCGTCAACCAGGGTAGAGTTGGTAAAGCACTGGAAGACACAGTCGTTGTGCTTTTCACACAGTTTAATCAGGTCATCTTTACGCACAAGCGGTTCACCGCCGGTGTAAATGTACATATAAGTACCCATTGCGGTACCCTGGTTGATAATGTCATCGATTTCATCGAAAGTCAGGTTCAGTTTGTTGCCATATTCAGCAGCCCAGCAGCCGGTGCAGTGCAGGTTGCAGGCGCTTGTGGGATCCAGCAGGATTGCCCACGGGACGTTGCAGCCGTACTTTTTGCGGTATTCCATCTGCTTTTTGCCGCCGATAAGGGTAGCGTTCATAAAGAAGTTTGTAAAGAATGTTTCCAGAATGTGCCGGTCAGTTTCCTTCAGGACTTTCATAATGAGTTTATACCAGTTGGAGTCCGGGTTATCCATTGCCCAGCGGAAATTGTAGAGCGCTTCGGAAAAGGCATGGGTTGTATCTACCTTTTCAATCATATCTAAAAGTTTAGGAACATTCTTTTCCGGATCCTTGCGCAGGTACCCGAGAGCGGTTTTAATGCCAAATTTCTCGAGGCTTTCTTTTATACTGCTATTTGCCATATATAATTCCTCCTACAAAGATAGATACTCTCAATACGCAGAAGGGCGTAAGAATTTGCAGCGCTGTATTCTGTGTATATAAGAAATTTTAATTCAAATTTTGGTTTTGTCCTTAGACAAGAAAGTTTTTTTGTAAAAAAAAGTGACAAAACAGTAAAATTGTAACACGATTTTTCTTTTTGGGTTAAATAACGGCGTTTTTAAGAAGAAAAAAAGGAAATGTGTGATAGGGATGTAGATGAATCTCAATAAAGATATGCATTATTTCCTTTTAAAATTCCTTGGACACAGCTGACTGGGCGGTATGCCCATATACTTTTTAAAGACACGGGAAAAATACAGCTGGTCCGAAAAGCCGGCAGAATAGGCAGCTTCCCCAACGGTCAGCCCGCCTTCCCGTAGAAAGGAAGCAGCTTTGTTAATACGGTAGCGTGTCAGGTACTCATTGGGCGGCATATTGATGTAGGTCATAAACAGCCGGTACAGGTGACTGCGGGAAACGCCGGCACTTTGTGCGATGTGGGCAATATCAATATCACTGGAATAATTGCGGTCGATAAACTGAATGGCTTTTTGTACATAACTGTAGCCAACGTCACTGCGGGGCATTTGGCCGCCAAAAGTATCCATCAAGTTTGCCAAAAACAGCAGCAGGCCGCTTTCCATACGCGTTTCCGCACTGGAGGAGGAGCCGGAAACGGAGGTGATATTGGTCAGAAGCTCGTGAAAGTGGTTGTCCGGCGGGCAGTGAAAAACCGGTGCCATATCCAGCAGGCCAGTTTGGCACAGCAAATGGCTGGCATCGCTGCCATTAAAGCCAACCCAGTCGTATTCCCACGGCTGCTCCTGGTCTGCCTGGTAGCTGGCAATAATCTTTGGCCGCACCAAAAACGCATCACCTGCCCGCAGCTGCCAGGTCCTGCCGCCGGTCGAGAAGCGGCCTTTGCCGCGGACAATATAATGGATAAGGTAATGGTCGCGGATGCCCGGCCCCCAAGAGTGTGAGGGAGGACAGCGCTGAATGCCGCAGCTGTATACAGCCAGACCGAGGTTATAGCTTTCTCCTTTGTAAGAACGCCGAAAAGCATCTTTTTTCATTCCATTCTGCCGCCTTTCCCATTTTCATCAGTATATGACTTTTCGAAAGATTGCGCAATTCCGTGTCGAAACATATAAAAAAATGAATTTGAAATCGCCCACAGAATAAGCTATAATAAGAAAGTAACGTTTTTTGAGTGCCGGCCTTTGGTCGGCACAGGAAAGCAGACAGGAGCGCTTTGCGGGGACAGCCTGCAGGTTGGGAAATTCCCAAATGCAGTGCCGGTGTACATTCCCGCTAAAAAGCACCGCAGCACCCCGTACGCCCGCACAACAGGATGGCACGGGGCCTTTTTGTACAGGCCAGTCCTGAAAAATGAAAGTTAGATGGTGAGTTTATTGAGTGAAGCTTCACTGCAGTTAAGACGACAGGTTTTGGAAAAAGAATTTTCCCGCATAAATGACAGGCAGCGGGAGGCTGTTTTTACCGTGAATGGACCGCTGCTGGTGCTGGCCGGTGCCGGCAGCGGCAAGACCACTGTGCTGGTCAATCGAATTGCCAATTTAATTCGTTATGGCAGCGCCTATCAGGATACTGCGTCTCAGTTGAGCGAACAGGACATAGCGGATATGCAGGAATACCTGCATCATGATACGCCGCTGTCGGAAATCACACGCAGCCATTTGGCGGTGTCCCCAGTGGCGCCGTGGCATATTTTGGCAATAACCTTTACCAACAAGGCTGCCGGGGAATTGAAACAGCGTCTGGCAAATATGCTGGGGGAAGCCGGCAGCCAGGTATGGGCCAGTACGTTCCATTCTTCCTGTGCGCGGATTCTCCGCCAGTTTGGTGACCGGCTGGATTACAGCACCCATTTTACCATTTATGATTCCGATGACTCCAAACGGCTGATGAAAAACTGCCTGAAGGAGCTGGGTGTTGACGAAAAAATCCTCTCCTGCAAGGTTGTGCTGAACGAGATTTCCAGAGCAAAGGACACGCTGACCACACCGAAGGCTTATCAGCAGGCAGCCGGTGACGACAATCGCACCGCAACGATTGCCCGCGCCTATCAGATGTACCAGCAGCACCTGAAGGAAGCGGACGCCATGGATTTTGATGACCTTATCAGCTGTACGGTCCAGCTGCTGCAGGAGAATCCGGATGTTCTGGAACATTTCCAGAAGAAGTTCCGCTATATTATGGTAGATGAGTATCAGGATACAGACCATGCGCAGTACGTTTTGATTAAGCTGCTGGCCGGAACAGATGGTAACCTGTGTGTTGTCGGTGATGACGACCAAAGTATTTATAAGTTCCGCGGGGCCACCATTGAAAATATTCTCAGCTTTGAAAAGACATTTCCCACCGCGAAAACCATTCGTCTGGAGCAGAATTACCGTTCCACACAGACCATTCTGAACGCGGCCAATGCCGTTATTTCCAACAATAAAGAACGCAAGGGGAAAACCCTGTGGACAAAGAACCCCGTTGGCAGCAAGATACAGACCCATACGGCCATCAATGAACAGGACGAGGCCGACTATATCGGCAAGCAGATTTTGGAAGGCGTTGCGGATGGCAGAAAGTTCAGCGATTATGCCATTCTGTACCGCATGAATACACAGTCCAGCGCACTGGAGAAGAATTTTGTAAAATCCGGTATTCCGTACCGCATTATCGGCGGCCTGCGCTTTTATGAGCGCAAGGAAATTCGGGACATGATTGCTTACCTGAGCGTTATCAACAACGCCAGCGACGAAATGCGCCTGCGCCGTATCATCAACCAGCCAAAGCGCAGTATCGGCGACAAAACGCTGGCGGCTGCCTCCCAAATTGCGGACCAGCTCGGTGAGAGTGTGTTCTATGTAATTGACCATGCGAACGAGTTTGAGCCGCTGAAGCGCACCGCACCCAAACTGCTGCAGTTTGCGCACATTATGCGCGGCTTTATGGATATGAACGAAAGCGGCAGCCATACGCTGAAAGAACTTTACGATAAAGTTTTGGAAGATACCAATTACATAGCAAGCCTTGGCAATCCCGCGAACCTGGAGGTACAGGACCGTATTTCCAACCTGCGCCAGCTGGAGAGCAATATTCAGCAGTACGAGGAGGAAAACGGTGAGCTGGCCAGCTTGGACGGCTTCCTGCAGGAAGTTTCATTGATGACGGATATAGACAACTATGACGATAAAGCCGATACTGTTGTGATGATGACCATGCACTCAGCCAAAGGGCTGGAGTTTCCGGTCGTGTTTCTGCCTGGCTTTGAGGACGGCATTTTTCCAGGTGTACAGGCTATTTACAGTCCGGAACAGCTGGAAGAGGAACGCCGGCTGGCCTATGTGGCGATTACCCGCGCACGCGAACAGCTGTATATCCTCAACGCACAGAGCCGCATGATTTTCGGTTCCACAAATCGGAACCGCCCCAGCCGCTTCTTACAGGAAATCCCAGAGGAGCTGATGGAGCACACAGCGGCCCGCAGCTGGAAGCAGCCCAAACCGGGCACGGCGCTTCCGGTGTCCTCCAAAGAGGTGCGGGAGGCGGCCATGGAGTCGGCACTGCACTTTGGCGCGCCGCAGTCAGCACAGGCACACAAGGCCCTGCAGTTCCGCCCCGGCGACCAGGTGGAGCACAGGGCATTTGGCAAGGGCATGGTTCTGTCCGTCACCCCGATGGGCAACGACCACCTGCTGGAGATTGCCTTTGAAAGCAAAGGCACCAAAAGAATTATGGCAAACTTCGCCCACCTGAAGCGCGCATAAGCATATAAAAAAGGCAGATGCTTTTCGGCATCTGCCTTTTTGTCAGCCATTTTCTGGTTGTGGCTTCCCGCAGCTGCCGCAGCCGGAGTCACTCACCCGCGGCGGGAAAAAGGAATCGGTGGGGAAGTCGATGCGTTTGAACATTTCGCAGGGGTTATCGCTGGCGGGCGAGCATTCTTTGCTGGGAACGCAGAAATCGCAAGTGGGAATCAGCATCTGTACATTGCGCACAATCTGCACAATGGAGAACAGGCCGATGGTCACGAATACACTGCGTCCGCACTCAAAGTCGAAATCGCCGCCGAAATGTTCGCACAATTCATCCGGAATTTTATAGCCAGGGCAGCAGCCGGGACGAGCATCCGCAACCCGTGCGGACAGGCCGACCGGCTGGGCCACCTGGCATACGGCTTTTGGCAGGGCACGGCTGCCGACATTGTGCCCTGGTCTGCAGGGACCGTCACTGCTGGTAAAAACTTTTACGTCGCCATCGCTGCCATACAAAATCGCCTTTTTGGTGAACAGCGCAACGCCGTTTACAGCGATGGGGCAGGTAGCCGGTGCTGTGTACACATCCAGGCCGACATCAAAGGCAAAGGTCATGTCAACGGAGTAGAAGCCTTTGTTAAAGGGCACCGGCTCCATATTCATGTACACAGTCAGTACATTGACACTGTGCAGGCGTACACTGACGCTCCGTTCGATAATGGGACGTTTTTCTTTGGTAAAGTATACCTGCAGGTCCTCCAGGCAATCCTTTGCGCTGCAGGAGTCGTAAACCCGCTGGGCATCGATACATACAGCATTCTTCATACTTTCTGTACGCGTACTGTCATTTGTTTCACTCATATTGCAATCCCCCTATCAGGCAAAATGGTTCTCGTTCAGTACTATCTTATGGAGGATGGAGAAAAACGTTCCCAGCGGCAGGCTATTCTGCCGCTGCAGCGGTTGAAAGCGAGGAGAAAGTTTGCTATAATAGAGTGACAAAAAACGACAGGGCGTACCCTGCCTTGCAGGAGGTTTCATTGGTCATGCCACACGTAGAGCTGCTTACCTACACTAAGTTTCCCGAAAAAACGGTCGCTTCGGCGGCAAAGCTGTGCTATTCACCGTCCGATATAGACGCGATTCAGAAGGATATGACAGAGGAAAAAATCAATCATTTTATGGACATCCTGGTGGAAAACCATCATGAAAGCCCGATTGAGCATGCTTCCTTCACGTTTGGCATTGAGGGCGTGTCACGTTCGCTGCTGGCACAGATTACCCGCCACCGCATTGCCAGCTACAGCGTGCAGAGCCAGCGCTATGTGGCTGCCAGCCACTTTTCTTATGTGGTGCCACCGGAGATTGCCGCGATTCCGGCCGCCAAGGAAGAGTATCTGCGTGCCATGGAAGAGGATCAGCAGCACTACGACCATTTATCGGCGCTATTACAGGAAAAGCATAAAGCGGAACTAATGCAGGAGGGCCTTTCTGAAAAAGCCGCGGCCTGCAAGGCACAGAAGATGTCCAATGAGGATGCCCGCTTTGTTCTGCCCAACGCCTGCACAACAAAAATTGTCTGCACTATGGACGCACGCAGCCTGCTACATTTCTTTTCTCTGCGCTGCTGCAGCCGTGCACAGTGGGAAATCCGCGAGGTTGCAGAACAGATGCTTTGGCTGGTGAAGGGGGTTGCACCCCATTTGTTTGCAAAGGCTGGCCCGCCCTGTCTGTATGGCACTTGCCCGGAAGGAAAAATGAGCTGCGGCAAGCAGGCGGAGATGAAAGCGCATTATGCGGCGAAAGAAAAGGCACAGAATGGGTAAACTCCTGGTATTGGAAGGCCTTGACGGCAGCGGCAAGCAAACACAGACAGCGCTGCTGGATCGTGCATTTTCTGAAGCCGGTGCTCCCAGCCGACGCGTGTCTTTTCCGGATTACAACCAGCCCTCTTCTGCACTGGTGAAAATGTACCTGCACGGTGAATTCGGCACACAGCCGCAGGATGTCAACCCGTATGCCGCTTCTTCTTTTTACGCGGTGGATCGTTTCGCTTCTTACCGAAAATTTTGGAAGCAGGACTATGACAACGGCAAGTGCATTTTGGCGGACCGCTATACAACCTCCAACCTGGTTTATCAGCTGCCGAAGCTGCCGCGAAACGAGTGGGACGCTTTCACCCAATGGCTGCTGGATTATGAATATCATCGCCTGGAACTGCCAATACCTGATTTGACCTTGTTTTTGGATATGCCGGAGACGGTTTCCGAGGAGCTGCTGGAAAAGCGCTACCACGGGGACGAGGGGCAAAAAGATATTCATGAAAAAGATACCGCCTTTCAGCATGACTGCCGTGCGGCAGCTCTGTATGCGGCCAATGTGCTGCACTGGAAAGTGATTCCCTGCAGCAGCGGTGGAGCTGTACGAACACCGGAGCAAATTGCAGAACAAATTCGGCAGACGGTGCAGAAAGCCGGTCTGCTGTAAAAAAGCCCATCGAAAGGAAGCCTTTTGTATGGTATATGTATTTTTAGCAAATGGTTTTGAAGAAGTAGAAGCACTGTCCACGGTCGATATTCTCCGCCGTGCCGGCCAGGAAGTTTTGACGGTCGGTGTGGGCGGCAGGGAAATTGTCGGTGCACATCATATTCCGGTAACAGCTGATGTATCGGAAGCGGATTTGAATATGGCACAGCGTCCGGCAGACATGGTGGTTTTGCCCGGTGGAATGCCCGGTACCCTTCATTTGGAGCGGTCCGCAACCGTTCGTGCGGCAGTAAATGACTGCGTGCGGCGCGGAAAATATCTGGCTGCTATCTGTGCGGCACCCTCTGTTTTGGGACATTGGGGCCTGCTTAACGGCCATACAGCCACCTGCTTCCCGGGCTTTGAAAAAGACTTGCACTGTACGGTCAGCAAAGAATCTGTGGTGCAAAGTGGAAATGTGATTACCGCCCGTGGTGCCGGTGTGGCGGTAGACTTCGCACTGAAGCTCACGGCGGTTTTGTGCGGACCGGAAAAAGCAAAGGAAGTTAAAGAATCAATTCAATGCGTATAAAGGGAAATATTAAAGAAGTAAAACAGGGGCTGCGCCAAAAATGCCGGGCGTACCGGGAATCGCTTTCTCCGCAGCAGAAACAGCAGATGGATGCGGCAATCCGCACCCGTCTGTTTCGTCTGTCTGTTTATCGACAGAGCCGAATCCTTTTCACATATGTCAGCAAACCAATTGAAGTGGACACCATTGCGATTATTCGCCATGCACTGACGCATGGCAGGCAGGTAGCTGTGCCGCGCTGTATCCCGGGCACGCATCGGATGCAGTTTTACTTCATTCATTCCCTGGACGACCTTACGCCGGGGACCTTTGGAGTATTGGAGCCGGATATCGAACGCTGTCAGCCCGTAACGGACCTTAGTCAAGGACTGTGCATTGTGCCGGGGCTAAGCTTTGACTCACAGGGATATCGGCTGGGGTACGGAAAAGGATATTATGACCGTTTCTTGGCCGCTTTTGGCGGCAGCACAATCGGTATTTGTTACCGGAACTGTGCCCCGTGGAAGCTCCCGCACGGCTACTATGATCGTCCAGTTGACCTTTTAATTACAGAAAAATATATCCGAAATATCCACAGGGCAGGGAAGCACGCTTCCAGCCGTCAGGAGGTACGTCATGGCTGAAAATGAACATCAGCAGTCCCTTAGCAGCTTCAGCGGAGATGCGGCAATGCGTGCGGAAGCTGCAAGGGAAGCTGCCGATGAAAAGAGGGCAATCCGCAACCATAAGCGGCGCAACCGGGAGAAGCGAAAAAAGAATCGTCATTTTTTTCTCGCTGTATGGTGGTGCATGGTTATTTTGGTGGGGCTGGTGCTGGGGCAGTTCCTCATTACGGGACTGAATGATATTTTGGCGGTAAACCGTACCAGTTCCAATGTAACCGTGCAGATACCCATCAGCACAACGGAGGATTCGATAAAACCATCTGCCCTAAAAAAACTGAACGGGCAGAAACTACAGAGCGCAAAATCTTCTAACCGTGAAATTACCCGCAAAGTGGCAAATATTCTGCACCAAGCAGGATTGGTGGACGACCCGGATGTTTTTTGTATGTATGTACGTCTGCGCAAAGCGGACGGCTGTTTTCACAACGGCACTTGGCAAATTAACGCCAAAACCGATTATGAAGAACTTATCAATACGCTGGAGTCCAACGAAGGCCGCAAAGACACTATTAAGGTAACCATTCCGGAAGGACAGAATGCGGTGGAGATTGCCCGCCTTCTGCAAAAAAACGGTGTGATTTCTTCTTCCCAGAAGTTCTTGGACGTGCTGAATACCAATGCCTTTGACAGCACCTATACGATGGTTTCCGATTTAAAGAACCTAAAGGGACGGTATTATAAATTTGAAGGATATCTGTTCCCGGATACCTATGAATTCTACCAAAATGAGGACCCGCAGAATGTGCTGCAGAAGATGCTGAATGATTCCAACGAACGCTATACCAAAGAAATCCGTGAAAAGGCAAAGGCAAAGAACATGACGCTGGACCAGCTGATTACCTTGGCTTCCATTATCCAGGCGGAATCAGCGGATTCAGCGGATATGCTGAATGTTTCTTCGGTACTGCAAAACCGGCTGAAGTATGGCAGCCAGTACAATATTTATACGCTGGACTGTGATTCTACCATGTACTATCCTTACCGCTCCAAATCGGATGTTCCGTCCAGTTTGGGCAGCAGCTATAAGAGTAAGTATAACACCTATACAATGAAGGGGCTGCCTGCTGGTGCTGTGTGCAATCCGGGTATTGCAGCTATTAACGCGGCGCTGAACCCGAATCAGACTTCGTATTTATATTTCTGTCATAATCCAAAGACCAAAAAAGCATACTATGCGTCCACACAGGAAGAGCATACCGATAACTTAGTAGAGGCAGGACTGACAAAATGAGCTTTGAAAAAATACCCGACCGTCTGCCGGAGCTGCTGGCTCCAGCGGGGGATATGGAGCGGCTGCAGGCCGCCGTACAGTTTGGTGCAGATGCCGTTTATTTGGCCGGCACACAGTTTGGCATGCGCAGTGCGCCCTCCAACTTTACACCGCAGCAGCTGGCGGATGGCGTCCGCTTTGCCCACAGCCACGGTGTGCGCATCTATCTGACCTGCAACATTATTCCGCACAACAGTGATGTTGAGCATTTGGAACCGTTCCTGCGCATGGCGCGGGATGCCGGTGTGGATGCCTTTATCGTTACGGATATGGGTGTTATGGAAATGGCACAGAAGGTAGCGCCGCAGGTGGACATTCATATTTCTACCCAGACCGGCGTAACCAACTATGCGGCTGCACGACGTCTTTATGATTTGGGTGCCAAACGTGTGGTGTTGGCACGGGAACTTTCCCTGGAAGAGGTGGCAACCCTGCGTGCCAAAACACCGAAGGACCTGGAAATCGAGTGCTTTGTGCATGGAGCCATGTGTGTTTCTATTTCCGGCCGCTGCCTGCTTTCCAACTACTTTACCGGACGGGACGGCAACCACGGCGAGTGTGCGCAGCCCTGCCGCTGGAAATATGCCCTGTGTGAAGAAACCCGCCCCGGGGTGTACCTGCCGATTGATGAGGACAGCAACGGCAGCTACATTTTAAATGCAAAAGACATGAATATGTCCGAACATATCCCGGAACTGCTGCAGGCCGGTGTGGACAGCCTGAAAATAGAGGGCCGCGCCAAGTCGGCATACTACACAGCGGCCGCAACCAACGCGTACCGCCGGGCACTGAATGACGCTATAGCGGGCAAACCGCTGACGCCGTGGGTCAAAGAGGAACTGAATAAAATCAGTCACCGCCAGTACAGTACTGGTTTTTACTTTGGCCGTCCGGATGAAAGTTTGACGCTGGGCAGCTATGTGCGTGACTATGAAGTTGCGGCTGTGTGCGAATCGTACCACAACGGCGTAGCGGTTTTGTCACAGCGCAACCGCTTTTTCCGCGGCGATACAGCCGATGTGCTGGAGCCCGGAAAGGCACCCTATCTTGTAAAAATGGACCATATTGAAAACGGAGATGGGGAACCAATTGAGTCCGCTAACCATGCAGTTATGCGTGTACTGCTTTACACAGATACACCGATTGCCCCCGGTGCGCTGCTGCGTATCCGCAAACAAAAAGACTGAACAGAAAAAATTATCGTTACCAAAATAAGGAATGAAAAAGTCCTCTGCTGGGAATACTTTCAGCGGGGGGCTTTTTGTATGCAGAAGACGGAAAAACGAGTTCTCTGGACGTTGGGCGTCATGCTGCTGCTGTTCGCTTTTTGTATGGCGCAGCTGCTGCAGGCAACGCTTTGGCGGGGAACTTTGGCACAGACGGCTGCCACACAGCAGCATCTTACCCTCACTTTTTCAGCGGGCCGCGGTACGGTATATGACCGGAATATGCAGGCGTTGACCGGCGGTAGAATCACCTATCTGACAGCGGTGGAGCCTGGGCGGGAGTCGGCGGCGGCGCTTAGCCGGTCACTGTCAAAGCAGCAAATGCAGGCACTGTATCCGCAGCTAAAAGAGGGGTATCCATTTTTCACCTATTTGCCGGTACGGGTGAAAGGGGAAGGTGTGCTGAGCTTTCCACAGCAGCAGCGCCGTCCCTCACATCCGCTGGCACCGCATTTGGTTGGCTATTTGGACGGCAGCGGGCACGGTGTCTGCGGTGCCGAAAAAGCCTTTGACAAGGTCCTTTCCAGCGCCGCATCGACAACCCGCATTACCTATACGGTGGATGCACTGCGGCACCCACTGCCGGGGGAACAGCCACAGGTCACTTCCACCGCGGCAGGCACATCGTCCAGCGAAGTGCTGACCATAGACAGTGGCCTGCAAAAGTTGGCGGAAACGGCGGCAGGAACGGCTTTTGAAAAAGGCGCCGTAGTTATCCTAAAAGCCGGAAGCGGTGAAATCTTAGCCAGTGCCAGTTTGCCGTCCTTCGACCCAGCGGACCTTTCAAAAACGGTGCAGCAGGCAGATGGAGCCTTAGTGGACCGCACCCTTGCACCATGCAGTGTGGGTTCGGTCTTTAAAATTGCTGCCGCGGCGGCAGCGCTGGAAAACGGGCTGGACCCAAACGCAGTGTATACCTGTCACGGCAGTGAAACGGCCGGCGGCTTTGCCTTTCACTGTGCGGGCGGAGAATCGCACGGCCGCATCACTTTGCAGCAGGCGCTGGCACAGTCCTGCAATTCGTATTTTGTATCCTGTATGCGGAAAGTACCGCCGACCGCTTTTCTGCAGATGGCGCGGCGGTTGGGATTTGGGCAGAAAACAGAGATCGCACCGCAGCTTTGCGGCGGTGCCGGAACGCTGCCGAGTTTGCTGGAACTCAAAAATCCGCGGGCGCTAGCAAACTTTTCATTTGGACAGGGAACACTGACGGCTTCCCCCATGCAGGTGGCAGCTATGGTCAATGCTGTTGCTTCCGGCGGCATTTATACGCGGCCATCGTTGTCGCTGGGCACTGCGAATGCCACAGGGAAAATAGTTGTGCCAGCGGAAAAGCCGGCCGGCACACGGGCCTTTACGCAGCGGACGGCGGACCTTATCCGTGACGGCATGGAGATGAGCGCCGAAAAAGGCACCGGGCGCGCGGGAAAACCGCAGTATGTTAAGGCAGCGGTGAAAACGGCAACGGCACAAACCGGACATTACACGGCGGGGAAAGAGGACGTAGTCAGCTGGTATGCGGGATTCTTTCCGGTGGATTCGCCGCGGTATGTTGTGGTCATTATGGAGGACGGCGGCAGCGGCGGCGGCGTCAGCTGCGGCCCAATCTTCCGCCGCATTGCGGATACACTGTACCCGAAAGATTGACATTTCTCGTCTTCCTGTTTATAATAATGCCATAAGGAAAAGACGATGAAGGGCATGAAGCCCCAGCAGGATTGTACAGAGAGCTGGCATATGGTGAAAGCCGGACTTCTTTGCTGGCGGCCGGCCGGCCCAGAGTTCCCCGCGGCGAGCGGCGGCGTTTTCCCGCGTTAAGGGCAAAGAGAGGCGCTCCTCAGGCGCAATTTGGGTGGTACCACGGGTGTTCCCGTCCCATTGCGGACGGGGCACCTTTCTTTTTTTGTTATTTCTATAAACGCAAAATTTTACGAATAAAAGGATGGAGAACAGCAATATGAAGTGGATGGGATTGAATGAAATCCGAGAAAAATATCTGGAATTTTTCGAGAGCAAGGGGCACCTGCGGCTGCCTAGCTTTTCACTGATTCCAAAAGATGATAACTCCCTGCTGCTGATTAATAGCGGCATGGCACCTATGAAAAAATACTTTACCGGCGAGGTGACACCGCCCCGCCGCCGTGTAACGACCTGCCAGAAGTGCATTCGTACCGGCGATATTGAAAACGTCGGCATTACCGACCGCCACGGCACGTTCTTTGAAATGCTCGGCAATTTCTCCTTCGGTGATTACTTTAAGCATGAGGCCATTGCGTGGGCATGGGAGTTCTGCACGAAAGTAATGGAGATGCCTGAGGACCGGCTGTGGGTTACCATTTATTTGGACGATGACGAGGCGTTTGATATTTGGACCAAAGAAATCGGCGTATCGCCGGACCATATTGTCCGCCTTGGAAAAGAGGACAACTTCTGGGAACACGGTTCCGGTCCCTGCGGCCCTTGCTCCGAGATTTACTTTGACCGCGGCCCGGAACACGGCTGCGGCAAACCTACCTGTGGTGTCAGCTGCGACTGCGACCGCTACGTTGAATTCTGGAACGTTGTCTTTTCCCAGTTTAACTGTGACGGCCATGGCCATTATCCGCCCATGGAGCACCCGAATATTGATACTGGCATGGGGCTGGATCGACTGGCCTGCATTATGCAGAATGTTGATAATATGTTCCTTGTTGATACAGCACAAAACATTATGAAGACCATCGGCAGCATTGCTCATGTGGAGTACGGCAAAGACAAGCAGGCGGATATTTCCCTACGCGTCATTACCGACCATACACGTGCGGCAACCTTTATGATAGGTGACGGCGTTATGCCCAGCAATGAGGGCCGCGGCTACGTGTTGCGCCGTCTGCTGCGTCGTGCGGCTCGCCACGGGCGTTTGCTTGGTGTTCATGAACCGTTCCTCGCAAAGGTTGCCGAGTCGGTCATCCACGAAAATAAGGGTGCTTATCCGGAGCTGGAAGAAAAGGAAGCCATGATTCTGAAGCTGATTTCCGTAGAAGAAGAAAGCTTTTCCCGCACGATTGACCAGGGCTCGCAGCTGCTGGACGACATCATTGCGCAGAATAAGGATAAGGTCATTTCCGGTGACGATGCCTTTAAGCTTAGCGATACCTACGGCTTTCCCATTGACCTGACAAAAGAGATTGCTGCCGAACACGATATGACCGTTGATGAGGATACCTTCCAAAAGCGTATGCAGGAGCAGAAAGAGCGTGCTCGTGCGGCCCGTAAAAACGCCGGTGCAGATGCTTGGGCGGGTGAAAGTGACCTCCTGGAAAGTGTGCCGGAAACCGAGTTCCATGGCTATACCGAAAAGACGGTACAGGCAAAAGTCGTGGCAATTGTGAAGGATGGCAAACGGGCAGAGTCCGTGGACGCAGGCGATAAAATCGGACTGGTCCTCGACAAAACGACCTTCTACGGTGAAAGCGGCGGACAGGTTGGCGATACCGGTTCCATCAGTGCGGAAGACGCGGTGCTGCTGGTGCAGGATACCACGAAAAATCATGCCAAAAACTTTATCCATCACTGCACTGTACAGGTAGGCACCATTCGTGTCGGCGATACGGTGACAGCACAGCCGGACTGGAAGCGCCGGGAGTCCATCATGCGCAACCATACGGCGGCACATTTGCTGCAGGCGGCTCTGCGCCGTGTACTGGGCACACATGTGGAGCAGGCCGGGCAGTTGGTAAATGAAGAGCATGTGCGGTTTGACTTTACGCATTTTGCAGCCTTGACATCGGAAGAACTGCAGAAAGTAGAGAATATGGTCAATGACATTATCCTGGCGGCAGTGCCGGTAAAAGTGCGTGAGATGCCGATTGATGAGGCGAAAAAGCTGGGCGCAATGGCACTGTTCGGAGAAAAGTACGGCAAAATTGTGCGTGTCGTTTCTGCGGGCGATTTCAGCAAGGAATTCTGCGGCGGCACCCATGTGGACAATACAGCGAAGCTTGGACTATTTAAAGTCATTTCCGAAACCAGTGCGGCTGCCGGTGTGCGCCGCATTGAGGCGGTGACAGGCCGCGGTGTCAGCCGTTTACTGAACCAGAGCCTTTCCGTCATCAATCGTACGGCGGCTGCCTTAAAACTTAACAATGCTGCGGATTTGCCGGAACACGCGGAGCAGGTCGCCGCACAGCTGAAGCAGACGGAAAATGAGCTGGAAAAAGAAAAATCGAAACTGGCAGCTCAGAAGGTGGAACACCTGCTTGCCAATGCCAAAACGGCTGGCAGTGTGCGTGTCTGCACCGCAAAGGTGAACGGCGCGGACGCGGCTGCCCTGCGCACCATGTGCGACCAGGCCCGCAGCAGTGCAGATGATTTGGTGGCGGTTTTTGCCGGTGTGAACGGCGCAAAGGCCAATTTGGCAGTTGCTGTTGGCAAGCAGGCCCTGAAACAGGGCGCGCATGCCGGAAAGATTGCAAAGGCCGTGGCACAGCTCGCCGGCGGCAACGGCGGCGGCAAGCCCGATTTTGCTATGGCTGGTGCCCGTGACTTCAGCAAGCTGGATACAGCCCTGCAGGCCGCCGCGGGAATTGTTGCAGATATGGTAAAGTGAATTCTGTACTTGCGCATTTTCCAAAAACTGATTATAATATTATTTTGGTGGGAGTTCTGCATAAGTGCTTTTTTGCGGAACATTTGTCATGAAAAACGGGGAAAGGAGGAAAGACAGCATGGATTGCGTATTCTGCAAGATTGCTTCCGGGGAAATCCCCAGCACGCGTGTTTATGAAGATGACCTCTGCGTTGCTTTTAAAGATTTGGAGCCGCAGGCACCGGTTCATCTGCTGATTATCCCGCGGGAACACATTGCTTCTGCGGAGGAAATTACGCCGAAGAACAGCGCAATTGTTGCCCATATTTTTGAGGTAGCAGCCAAGCTGGCGAAAGAAAACCATTTGGACCGCGGCTGGCGTATTGTCAGCAATGTTGGTGAAGAAGGCGGTCAGTCCGTTAAACACCTGCATTTTCATCTGTTAGGAGGGCGCCCAATGGCGTGGCCGCCCGGCTGACTGGCTGAAGGTCAGCAAGCAGAATTTTATACTTATAAGATGAGAAAGGCCGGTTACCTGTGAATCAAATTGTTACAATCAATGGCTTAAAATATTACCATATGACCATCGCGGGCTGTGAGCGCGATTTGCCAATCTGCCCCATCAGCGATACCATGGACATTGCCGGATTCGTTATGCTGGGTGATGTGGAAATCACAAAGGCAAGTGCTGCTGCACTGCTGAAGTGCTGCCCGGAACATGACGTGGTGGTCACAGCGGAAACAAAGGGCATTCCGCTGGCTTATGAAATGGCCCGTCAGGGCTGCGGCCGTTACATCGTTGCACGCAAGAGCGTCAAGGCGTATATGCGCAACCCGATTCATGTGGAGGTCAATTCCATTACGACCGACCATATGCAGGAACTGTATCTGGCGGAGGACGACTATAAAGGTCTGAAGGACAAACGGGTGCTGATTGTGGACGACGTTATCAGCACCGGCGAGTCACTGGCCGCTATGGAAAAACTGGTTGAGCGCTTTGACGGCAACATTGTCGGCCGTGCTTCTGTTTTGGCGGAAGGGGACGCAAAGGACCGCAAGGATATTATTTATCTGGAGCCGCTGCCGATGTTTTCACATGAGAAATAATTAGGAGATTCCAAATGAAACGACCGCTTGCGTTGGTAGGTTTTACATATCTGCTGACACAGGCGGTTTCTATTTTTCTGGGAAGACAGGCGGCAGGTATCTTGGGTGCTGCCTGTCTATTAGCCGGGCTGCTGCTGTTGCTGTTGCGCAAAAAACGGACAGGGCAGGATTGTGTTCTGCCTGCGGCGGCTTTTACGGCGGCCGCTGCCTGTCTGCTCTTTTGCTGGATGAGCTTTTCATATGAGCAGGCAGTACAGCAATATGCGGGCAGAAATGTGTTGGTAAAGGGAATGGTGTCCGAAGAACCGGACTATTCTTCCGGAAAGGCGTTTTATACGCTGACGGTTACTAGCTGCGGTGGCAGTCGGCAGACACCGCTGGCTGGGAAAGAGCTGCGTCTGTCGGCGAATGAGTCGTTTTCGGCGGAAACATTTGATGATTTTCGGGGGACAGTACATTTGTATCGGTCGGGCGGCAGCGGATATTTTTCCAACCGCAACCGACTGCTGGCCCACAAAACGGTGCTGCAGGGGTATATCCAGACGGGAGAACCATATACCCTGAATACCGGTTCTCCGCCGGTTTGGAAGCGTGTGTTTTACAGTGCCCGCCGGTACCTTTTGGACAGTGTTGCATGGAATTTGCCGTCACCGGAAAATGCATTGGTCAGCGGCATATTGGCCGGCGAAAAACAAGCGATACCGGATGCAGTGGAAGAAGCCTTCCGCGGCGCGGGAGTATCCCATCTGCTAAGCGTTTCTGGGCTGCATATGGCGGCCGCAGCACAGCTTCTCCTGTTGTTTTTGTCGCTGCTTCCACTTTCCCGCAGAGGGCGCAGCGTTTTGGCCGCAGCCGGTGTCATTTTATTTATGGGCGTCACCTGTTTTACGCCTTCTGTTGTGCGCAGTGGTATTATGTACCTAATCATGCTGTGCGGCAGGTGCTTTTACCGCCGTGCGGACAGCCTTAATTCCCTTGGCTTTGCGGTACTGCTGCTGTGCCTCTTTAGCCCATTCGCTGCGGCTGACTGCAGCCTGCTGCTTAGCTTTTCGGCAACTTTGGGGATTTTGCTGTGGACAGGTCCGGTACAGAAATTTGTAAGGACATACAGCAAAAATAAAGTACAAAAGAAACTGTTGAATTATTTTCTGGGCACCCTTATGATGTCACTGGCCGCCACATTATTTACGCTTCCGGTGTCATTGCTTGCATTTGAGGAACTTTCTTTGGTTTCACCGCTGGCAAATCTGCTGGTGCTCACGCCCTCCAGTCTAATGATTTATACAGGACTGCTGGCCGTGCTGGTGGGTGCCTGTCCGGTGCTCGGCGGAGCAGCCGCTGTTTTGTGGAAGCTGACTGAATGGCTGGCACATTACCTAATTGCAAGTACGGCATGGTGTGCATCCCTGCCGTTTGCGCAGGTGCCGACCGGATATCGGTTTGTGCGGCTATGGTTGGGTGCCGCACTGTTGCTTTTTGGGGCGGCCTGTCTGCTGTGCTGCCGCCGGAAGGAGCTGCCGTTGCGTTTGACCGCATTGCTTGCGGCGGTATTGTTGTTTGCAAACGGGTACATTTGGCAGCTGACGAATTATCAAAAGTATAAAATTACGATTGCGGCCAGCAGTGAGGGCGTCAGCGCAATCTTAACGTATGGCAGGCATGGCGCGGTTGTCGGTTTTGGGGCGGGCAGCTATGCCATAGAGCGCATTTTGCGGCGGGAGCAGGTTAGGCAGCTGGACATGGTTGTTCTTTTGAGCCAGTCTAATAGGGAAAGCCAGCAGGCAACAGCGGTCATTTCAGAGTGGAACCCACCGCAGGTTGTTTTGCCGCCGGGTCCCGTCTTGGATGGCCTGTTGGAGCAAACGCTGGCAGCAATTCACTGCCGCTGTTTTTCCGGCAGCAGGTCAGAGGCCTCCCTATGGAATTCTGTACTGCTGACATACGCAGACGGCGTGACACAGCTTCGTATGGGGCGGCTGAGCATCCTTTTTTGCGGGGACAGCGCCAACCCTGCGGCGGCCGGCTTTGTCGGTACGCAGATTTTGGTGTGCAGCAGTCTGCCAAAGGGTGCGGCACAGCTGCCGTCGAATATGACTATTTTATGTGGTGCTCCCAATACATACAAGGCCTATGCGCCCGCCCAGCGGGGACTGCCGGTTGTGCTGGGCGGGGAAGAGGACCTGGTGCTGCTGCCGGAACAGACCGGCGCGGTGCAGTTTAGGAGGAATGACTGATGCCAGAATGCAGGGAAAGCGACCTAAAAAAGCAGATAGAAGCGAACACGCTAACCGGGCTGTATGTCCTGTACGGGGACGAAAAGTATATGGTCGCCTACTGGGCAAAGCGGCTGATAAAAAAAGCGGCGGGTAAAACGTTTCTGGACTTTAATCTACAGTGTTTTTCTGGTGACGCCGCCGCGGACGCACTGGACGATGCGGTGCAGGCGCTGCCGTTTATGGCGTCGCGCAAGTGTGTGGCGGTGTCTGATTTGTCACTGGACGGCCGCACGCCGTCTGAAAACAAAAAGCTGCTGCAGCTTTTTGCGGATGTGCCGGACACAACGGTACTGGTTCTGTCCTTTGCGGCGAGTGACCCGCCGTTTCAGAAGGACAAAAAGTGGAAAAAGTTATATACAGAATGCAGTAAATCCGGAACGTGCGTTGCCTGCCGGAAACACAGCCGGCCGGAGCTGGAAAAAACGCTGGTGGCGGCTGCAAACCGCCGCGGCTGTGTGCTGCAGCGGGTGGACGCGGGGAAGATGGTGCGCTATGTCGGTGACGACCTGACCGCACTGCACGGCGAGCTGGAAAAAGTCTGTGCCTACACCGGCAGCGGACCGATTGCGCCCAAAACCATTGACCTATTGGTTACGCGCAATTTGGAGGCACGTGTGTACAATCTAAGTCGTGCCTTGCTGGCGGGACACAGCGGGCAGGCGTACCGGATTTTAAATCAGCTGCTGGAGCAGAACGAGCCGCCGGTTCGCATTCTGGCGGTGCTGACGGGTGCTTATGTTGATTTATACCGTGTGCGTACTGCCTTGCAGAGCGGCGAAAGCGCCATGGAACCAGCCAAGTATTTTCCGGAGTACAAAAATCGCCAGTTCCGTTTGACCAATGCGGAGCGGGACGCGCACGGTCTTTCCACACAAAGGCTGCGTGCCAGTCTGGACATTCTGCTGGCGGCGGACCTCGACCTGAAAGGTTCCCACACGGCGGAACAGCTAATTTTGGAAAAGGCGCTGGCACGGCTGCTGTTGGCTGCAAGAGGGGAGAAGAGCGCGTGAACAAACTGAAAATTCGGG
Organism: Caproicibacterium sp. XB2; assembly: GCF_044880635.1. NCBI lineage: Bacteria > Bacillati > Bacillota > Clostridia > Eubacteriales > Oscillospiraceae > Caproicibacterium > Caproicibacterium sp. XB2. The sequence continues at coordinate 530,921 of NZ_CP173227.1, forward strand.
AAGCCGTAGTGGTGGAGGGCAAGTATGATAAAATTAAGCTCTCGGCGCTTATCGACGCGCCCATTCTGGTGACAAACGGCTTTGGTATTTTCCGTGACCAGCAGCAGCTGGAACTGCTGCGGCAAATGGCAGACCGGCGCGGTCTGTTAATTTTAACAGATAGCGACTCGGCGGGCTTTTTGATACGCAACTACCTGAAAGGTGCCATAGACCCGAAAAAGATGAAGCAGGCGTATATTCCAGACATATACGGCAAGGAAAAGCGCAAGTCTGCACCGGGAAAAGAGGGCAAGCTGGGCGTGGAGGGCATTCCGATGCCCATTTTGCGGCAGTGCCTTTTGCAGGCGGGCGTGAAGGTGCAGGACGCACCGCTGCCAGAACGCCCCATCACCAAAACGGATTTTTACGAGCTGGGCCTTTCCGGCGGAACGAAAAGCGCCGAAAAACGCCGGGCAGTACAGCGGGCACTGCGCCTGCCGGAGCGCCTGTCCGCCAATGCACTGCTGGAGGTTCTGAACACCCTGACCACTTATGCGGACCTGTGCCAGCTGTGCCATCGGTTTTTTCCAGACAAACAGGCATAAAGAAACACCGCCGTTCATTCATATAACGGCGGTGTTTCTTTTGCAATAAAGCGGCGGCACCGGAGGAAACCCTCCAGTACCGCCGCTGCGCAAATACAACTACATTAATTTGTTGAGATTTGTTTTAATTGAAGTTACACACTCCATTATTTCACGTTGACAGCAAATACTTTGTACTGCTGGCCGTTCAGAGTGATGTACACACCATAGGAGCCAGTCTGTGTACCATGTACCTTGCAGAGGTAAGAACCATCGGCGTTCTTCTGCAGGCCGCAGGTTGTCAGAGCAGCATCTCTAGCGGTGTTGAAGGTAAAGTTATCAACCGTTGTCTTCGGGGTAATCTTAAAGCAATAAGTATTGCCCTTTTTCAGATCTACAGTTTGGGTAGTGTCGCATTGGAACGGACGGTCGGTAACCTGTACTGTGAAGGCCAGTTGGCCATTCACGTAAACGCCGGTCTTATCGCCAACACCATCTTTAACACCACCGTTCATGTACATGCCATAGTCACCAGACATACCGTCCCACAAGGTGTAACCCTTGCTCGGATATGCACGGGTCTGCATAACCTTGTCGTTGCCGGCGGTGTACTTGAAGTCTGTGAACTTCTTGCCGTCAGCAGCTATGAAGGTAACATGCTGTGCGGTGCTCTGGGTAACCTTTACAATGTCCGTCGGGCCAACAATCTTGCCGTTAACAATAGCGACAACCGGTGTGTTGGTTACGGAAACAGTGTAGACGTGGGAAACCTTGCTGCCGTCCGGCAGAGTAGCGGTTACAGTGATAACGGCAGTGCCGGTCTTACCTGTTGCGGTAACCTTCAATGCATTATCGGTAGCAGATGTAGGAACAGTTGCAACAAAGTCGTTGGAGGACTTGGCAGTGACATCGGTCAGTGGGCTGCTGCCGTTCGGGGCAGCAGTCAGAGTCATGGACTCGGACGGTTTGATAACGTTCTTGTCAGCGGTCAGGGTGAAGTCAGTTGTAGCAACAGACTTCTTATCAGTGACAGTTACGTTATAAGTTACCGACTTACCCTTTACTGGTTCTGCGTTACCAGTCGTTTCATCCATCTTATACAGCTGTGCGGTTACCTTCTGTGTTTTGCTGGTAGCTGTGTTGTTTTTATCGTAAGTACCAGTGATGGTGTTGGTCAGGCCGCTGGCGCCGACTGTACCCAGCTTAAAGTCTGCATTCTTGCCATCAGTATAGCTCCAGTTAATGTAGAAGTTATCGCCAAAGCTGCTTGCCGGATATGGATTAACAGCCAGCTGCTTAGTTTCGCCGGAAACAATCTCAACGTCATAGGTACCATTGCTGTTCAGTTTACTGCCCTGTGTTGCGTCTGTCAGACTGCCAACAGTAACATCTCTGACAACAGCATTTTTGGAACCTGCTTTTTGTTCAGCAGTGTAGCCAGGTGTCACGATGTTTGCGTAAGCAGTCTGATTTTCATTCTCTTTGTCATTGCCGTCATTGGTATAGGCAATAGCTTTAGCATTGTCTTTGGTCATGAAAGCAGTATCGCCGTTCTTTACATCGTTGACCTTCAGTGTGAAGGCATCACTTCCGTTACCCAGAATGGTCAAGCTGTTCGGCGCAATGGCCAAAGTGCCAGTTTTATCATCGCCGGTAGTGCCAGTATTATCATCGCCGGTAGTGCCGGTAGTAATAACATTGCCAGTGAAAGTTGCCTTGCCGGAAACCGTGAGTGTCTTTCCGCTTGCAATAGAAGCGGAAGGACAATCTGCAATGGAAGCAACGGTTGTGTTGCCGTTAACAGTCAGATTGTAACCATCCACTGCTGGAAGAATGATGTCTTCAGTGCTTGAAGAATTATTCATTTGTAACGTACCCTGGGAATCAGTGGAGGCCTTTGTGATGACGCCAATGGAAGCCTTTGCGCTGTTGATTTCTATATTGTTAGCAGTGATGGAATTAACCTTTGTGCGGATAGCGGCCTTATCCTTGTTTGCGCTAACGTCAACAGTGCTGGCACTGGCAGTTGTCTTGACAGAACCGACTGTTGTGGTTGCAACGTCGTTTTCATTGCCGATGTTGACAGCACCCTTTGTATCAATGCTGTCCACCTTTGTGGAAACAGCTGCGTCGTGTTTGGTTGTGCCAACCAGTGTATTATTGACAGTGACCTCTGCTTTAGAGCCTGCCTTGGTATCGGTAACCTTTTTAACGGTTGCACCGTCAATGGTAACTGAGTTGCCGTTGATGTCGAGGGTGCCAATGGTTGCGCCGGCAGGGATGGAAGTTGTGCCGGCCAACTTCAAAGTAACCTTTGCCAGCTGGTCGTTGGTCATGGTAACCGGCTTCTTATTGCTGCCATAAGTAACCTCATAGGAGCCCTTGGTTGTGGTGGATGCCTTAATAGCACTCACATTATCATAAGTAGTGATAACGGGAGCAGTGGTAACGGACAGTTCAGGAGAAGTCTTGGTTTCCTTTACACCTTTATTTTTATTGTTGTAGAGGTAGGAAGCGGTTGCGCTGCCGACAGCGACACCGGTTGCCTTATTAGTATCCACAGTCAAAACAGCCGTGTCACTGCTGGCTGTCTTGTCAACAGCTGAGATGTAGGCCGGTGTGGCGAAAGCGTCTTTAGAATCATCGGCTGCTACGGTCTCGCTGTACAGATAAGCGTTGCCGCCGACGTTGATGGAATCCACTGTGTTACCAATGTTAGCATCCGTCTTGGCGGAGGACCAGACAGTGCTGATATAGCCACCGTCGTCTTTTGCGGTGTCAACCAAATCAATGTCAAAGGTGATTGGGACCAAGTTATATGTCTTGCCGCCAGCGGTGCACTGCAGGCCGGAAACAGTAACCTGCTGTGTGCCGGCTTTCTGTTCAGTAAAGGAGATGTTACCTTTGGCGTTATCAACCTTTACAACTGTGTTGTCAGCGGTCGCGGTAGCATTCGTATCACCAATCGCGGTGATGTCAGATGTATCCAGAACGGTACCATCCGTTGTGGTGACGGACTTAATGTTCAGGTTAGCGGCAGTGCTGTTAGCATCCAACTCTTTGAACAGGTTGGAAGTAGCGGCCTTTGTAACGTTAACTGTGGTGTTGCCGCCCTTTGCCATATAGACGGTGCTGTTTTCCAGCTGTGCCTTCGCGGTCGGCAGTGTTGGTGCAGTAGCAAAAGCAGTAGCAGTGCTCATAGCAAAAGCGCTGCTGACCATCGCTGCTGCCAAGGCGACCGCAGCGACCTTCTTAAATAATGTATGCATTTGCGTACCATGGGAAAACCCACAGTGTATCGCATGGCCGCCGCGGCACAAAAAACACCCGAAGCAAAACAGCTGACTGGCCGCTTTTCCGCCGGCGAAGACCATTCGTTTATGTAGATTATAGGATAATAGGATGGTAAAGTCAAGCGTGAACGGTAATATTTGTGAACTATCCCTGTATTATTCTGGAAAAGAAAATTATGAAAGAGAGCATCTAGTTTCCAGCAAGTTCCGGGTCCACCTGCACACCGCGGGACTCCACTGGGGTGGAAAAAACAATTTGGGTGGAGGTGACGCCGAAGTGTTGCAGCTGCCCAATGAAAGTGTCCAGTTCGGCGGTGCTGGGGTAGGCCACCTTAATCAGCATGGAGTAGTCGCCAGTCACGCAGTCACACTCCAGTACGTTGCGGCACTGGCGAATGAAAGGATAAAATTCGGTTTTCTGGTCCGGTGTCATCTGCAGGTTAATAAAGGCCTTGATGTGATAGCCCAGCTTGATGGGGTCCAGCTCGGCACAATAGCTGCGGATGATGCCCTGCCGCTCCAGCTTTTCAATACGGGCAGAAATGGCCGGTGCGGATAGAAACACTTTTTTGGTCAGGGTTTTAATTGGGGTGCGAGCGTCCTCCTGCAGGCTTTCCAGCAGGGCTGCATCAATTTTATCCAAACCTATCATCTCACTTTCCGAAATTTGCGGTCCCCTGTACGGAGGACTTCCTTCAATAAAAAATGGCACGCAGCCCAAAGCGGGCGCGCACCATTGCGTTCTGTTTCTATTATTATGAAACAGGAAAAAGAAAAATGCAAGCTTTTTGTTGTGTATCCTGCAAAATTTCCGCGGCGTGGCGTCCGTTGCAAACGCACAGGGCCTGTGCTATACTAAAACGCGTTGTAATGTATATGTTTGATAAGGAAAGGACCTGTGACTATGAATTTTAAAGGAATTACAAAAGAGGAGGCTGTTGCTTGCAGCCAGTCCTACCAAAGCAGCACGCTGTGCCATGCCATGACCAACGCACTGTATAAAAACAACGTAAAGGACCTTGCCTACTGCGGCGCCGCCATGCCGGATACTCAGTTCCAGTATTCAGTGGAAATCCCTACGCTGGAGGTAACCAACCAGAAGCACAGCGGCCGCTGCTGGATTTTTTCCGCGCTGAACCTGCTGCGCGAGCGTGTCGCCGAAAAATGCGGCCTGAAAAAGTTTGAACTGTCCCAGAACTATATTTCTTTTTGGGATAAATTTGAAAAAATCAATTACTTCCTGGAGACAATCATCGACCTAAAGGATCGGCCGGTGGACGACCGTCTGCTGACCTTTGTACTGCAGACCGGCGTTGCGGACGGCGGTCAGTGGGATATGCTGGTAAACTTAATAGAAAAATACGGTGTTGTGCCAAAATCGGCTATGGGTGAAACGTTCCAGAGCAGCAACACGGCGGACATGAACCATATGCTGAATACCAAGCTGCGCCAGTACGCGGCAAAGCTGCGCGCGGCTGACAATCCCCGCAGCCTGAAATCCGCTATGCTGGCGGAAATGTACCGCTTCCTGTGCATGTGCTTTGGTGAGCCGCCGAAGCAGTTTGATTTTGAGTATGTCGACCGGGATGGCAAGTACAATATCGTCCGCGGCATGAACCCGAAGCAATTCTATGATACATATATAGGGCTGGACCTGCGCGGGAACTATGTGAGTATTATCAATTCGCCTACCGAGGATAAGCCGTTCAGCCGCACCTACACCGTTGACTATCTGGGCAACGTGGCGGATGGCAGCCCGGTGCATTACCTCAACCTGCCTATGGAGGAGGTTGAGGACCTTATTGTCCGTCAGCTGAAGGACGGCCAGCTGGTTTGGTTCGGCAGCGATGTCGGCCAGCGCGGCGACCGGGAGCACGGCCTGTGGAACACACAGCTGATTGACCTGGACAACACATTCGGCATGGACTTTACCATGAGCAAGGCTGACCGGCTGGACTACCGCGAGAGTGCCATGAACCACGCCATGCTGATTACCGGTGTCAATTTGGGCGAAAACGGCAAGCCAACCAAGTGGAAGATTGAAAACAGCTGGAGCGACCAGCATGGCGATAAGGGCTATTATCAGATGAGTGCCGACTGGTTTGACAACTTTGTGTATCAGGCCGTTATTCAGAAAAAGTACCTTTCCGATGCCCAGAAGAAAGCGCTGGAAACAGAACCGATTCACCTGAATCCGTGGGACCCGATGGGCACGCTTGCGGACTGAACGGGAGGCATCATTTATGAATTTACAGGAAGACCTAAAAAAGTACGCACATCTCATTGTCTGCGGCGGCTGCAATCTGCAAAAGGGGCAGGAGCTGTTTATTAATGCTTCCCTGGAGGCGGCGCCGCTGGTGCGTCTGGTTGCGGAAGAAGCTTACTGTGTCGGTGCCAAAGATGTAACTGTTGAGTGGGCGGACGACAAGCTGACGCGTCTGCGCTTTGAGAACGCGCCGATGGAATGCCTTGAAAATTTCCCGAAGTGGCGTGCGCAGCTGCAGAACAGCATGGCGGAACGCGGCGCGGCAATCCTTTCCATTTTAAGTTCCGACCCGCAGGCACTGTCCGGCGTGGACTCAAAAAAGCTTCTGGCTTACAGCAAGGCGGCCCATTTGGGCGCAAAAGCGTTTTATGATGGGATGGACTTTGGCCACAATGTTTGGTGCATTGTTGGTGCGGCGTCGCCATCGTGGGCAAAGCGCGTTTTCCCGCGCTGCTCCACGGTCATGGCAATGGATAAACTGTGGAAAGCCATTTTTCACGCCGCTTATGTGGATACGCCGGACCCGGTCGCCGCATGGCAGGAACACCGCAGGAGTTTCGAGAAGTGCTGTGCGTTCCTGAATGAGAAGCAGTTTGACCGGCTGGTGTATCACAACAGCATTGGTACGGATATTACGGTCGGTCTGCCGAAGAATCATATTTGGGAGGGCGGCGGCTCCAAAACAGTGGACGGCGTTGCGTTCTATCCCAATATGCCGACCGAGGAGATTTTCACTTCCCCGGACCGCACCCGTGTGAACGGTACGGTGCACAGCGCACTGCCGCTGAGCTATCAAGGTGTGCTGATTGATGATTTCAGTCTGACACTGAAGGATGGGCGCATTATCAGCTGTTCCGCCGCAAAAGGTGAGGATACGCTGAAGGAAATCATCGCCGCAGACGATGGTGCCAAAATGTTCGGTGAGTGCTCCCTGATTCCGAAACAGTCGCCCATCTCTGAAATGGGTGTGCTGTTCTACAACACACTGTTCGATGAGAATGCTTCCTGCCATTTTGCGATTGGCTTGGGCTTTCCGGAGTGCATTCAGGGCGGTTTGAATATGTCCAAAGAAGAGCTTATCCAGCATGGCATTAACAATTCCAGCATGCATGTGGACTTTATGCTGGGGACGCCCGACCTTTCTGTTACAGGCATTACGGCGGACGGCACAGAAGTTCCGGTCTTCCGTGACGGCGGCTGGGCTTTCTAAACATTTATATAATAGGGGACAGTCAGCAGCTTCTCTGCAGCAAAAGGGCAGCGGAGAGGCCGCTTTTTCTGTGTAAAAGGGCATGAAAGTTTGACAACCGGCGGAATATACGGTATTCTAAAATGAATTACGGCAGGTTTCATAGAAAGCAGGTAACAAATGACAGACTGTTTAGGAATATTGACACTGGCCGCTTTTTTGGTGACGGCTGCTAAATTTCTCACCAAACGTCTGCCACTTCCCCGCTTAGATGCTGCCGCGGGCAAAATTCATGTGGTTTCCAGCCTGCTTTTGCTGGCGTTTTCCATCGCACACGGTATTTGTGCGTGGCACCTTGCGGGACAGCGGCCGGCTGTGTCCTTTCTGCTTGGAATTTTATTGTTTCTGTGTGTGCTGGCAACTTTTTTCAGTCACATCTTTTCCAAAAAGTTGGGCAACCGCTGGCTGATGGTTCACCGCGCTGCGACGATCTGCATTTGCGTTTTACTGGTGGCTTTGTTTCTGCTCATGTGGTTTTTGCCGTGACGGCGGAGCATATATTTGTTCTACATTCTATATAGTAAGGCAGTGCACAAGTATGATGCTGGGCATTGTGAAGGACTCCACCATTCGGTGCAAAAACATTGGTGGGTGGCGAGCCGAAAAGATGGGGGCCGACGCGATTGTCAATATTCGCTATGCGACTTCTTCAATTATGCAGGGAGCGGCGGGAGTGATTGTCTACGGTACGGCCGTTAAAGTAAAAGCGTAATTTGTTTTAGGTTCGTTCCTGCTTTTGGGAGTATCCCCGGAAAGGGGATGCTCCCTTCCTTTTATATTCTTCGGCGAAAGACCGCACTGCACGCTTGTTTCTTCTTGGGTAATGAAATATAATAAAGGAAATTGAAACGGGCACGGTCGCCTGTGAAAAGGACCAAACAGCAAAGGCACTTTCTGCAGTTTGCGGTGATGATTGGGATGATTGCAGCGGCTTCAGGAACCGGCTGTTTTTTCCGCTTTCTCGGATTCCCGGAAACGAACATTGTAATTGTCTATCTGCTGGCGGTGAAGCTGGCAGCCTGTTTCTCCACTTGCGCCGCACAATTTGACCCGCTGCCTGACGGGCGCCAAGAACTGCGCGGACTAGGCGTCGCGGCACATTTCATTCGCGCCTTTTCTTGCAAGACAGCTTTTTTGTGCTTTGATAAGGAAGGCATACTGGACAAAACCTTTGTGCGCAGGTCCGGCCGGATAAACAAATTCGCAGGGAGATGCTGGACAATGAGGCGATGCGTGCACTGATGGCGGGCCTGCAGCGGAAAATCAAGAAAAATCCCGGTAAGCCGCACTACATTATGACCGAAGTCGGCGTTGAATATCGGCTGGCAGATGAATGATTACAGGAGGATATACAGTTGAATTTAATTATTCGCAGAGAAAAGCCGGATGACCGGTATGCAGCGGAGTACATGACAAAGAAAGCGTTCTGGAACCTGCATGTACCGGGATGCAGTGAGCATTATTTGGTGCATAAGCTGCGCCGGGATGCAGCCTATCTGCCGCTTTTAAGCCGGGTGGCGGAAAGCAACGGACAGGTTGTCGGCGCGATTTATTATGCCCGTGCTTTTGTACAAAATGGTGATGAGCGGACCGAAGTGCTGACTTTTGGCCCGTTGGCGGTGGAACCGTCCTTTCAAAAGCAGGGAGTCGGCAGCCAACTGCTGGAAACAACAATGGACCTTGCCCGGCAGGCTGGTTGGAAGGCAATCCTGATATATGGGGAACCAGAGTATTACCCCAAACATGGGTTTATAACCTGCGACCATTTCGGTATTACCACGCCGGACGGCAAAAATTTTCCGGCATTTCAAGGGATCGAACTCGTCTCCGACGGACTGAAGGGTATCAGTGGTCAGTTCCATGAACCGGACGTATACAGCCATCTGCCGCAGTGGGAAGTAGACCAGTACGACCGTCTGTTTCCGTATCTGGAAAAACGGAAGCTGCCGGGGCAGTGGACCACATAAAACAACGGAATCTTTTTTCTACTTTTGGCGTAAAAATCTCATATGATGCCAACGGAATTGGATGCGTGGCCAGTTGGAGATTTTTATTGTCCGGCTTTGTTTTCTCAAAACAGCCCACCTTTTTAGGCGGGCTGTTTTTGCGTTTAAGGAGACAGATGCTGGCCGGCACGGCGGCAAACAAACCGGCAGGCCGAAAAATTCCGCTCGTCGGGACTGTGCTTTGACAAATTTTCGGTCTATCGTTGATTATAATACATGTCAATGGGAGGTGAGTTTGTTGCAGACGGTGTATGTGGATGTGCTGCTGGCAGTCAACTTATTTATCGATTATTTTTTGCTCCTTTTGACGGCTAAATTCCTGCACATCAGCGTACGCCGGTATCGGCTGCTGCTGGGCGCGCTCATTGGGTCCGGCGGTTCCCTGATGATTCTTCTTCCGCCGCTTGCTCCGGCAGAAGAGCTGCTCCTCCGGCTGGGGTTGTCGCTGCCTATTACATTGGCAGCGTTCGGCTTTGGCGGATTCGCCGCATTTTTCCGGCGGGTACTAACCTTCTTCCTTTTTAGCTTTGCGCTGGCAGGTATTTTGCTGGCAGTGTGGTATTTTGTGGCGCCCGGCGGGCTGTTTGTAAAGAACAGCGTCATTTATTTTTATGTGCCGCCGCTGCTGCTGATTGTACTGACGCTGATAAGTTATTTTATTCTGCGATTGGTGCAGCGCGCTGCAGGAAGAGGACCGCTTCGCCATACAGTGTGTCAGGTGCACGCAAAACTTGGCGGTCGAGAGGTTAGCTTTTCCGCACGGATAGACACCGGCAGCGCACTGACAGAGCCATTTTCAGGGTTGCCCGTGATTGTAGCGGAGGAGCAGGTCCTGCTGCCCCTGCCAGACGACCCGCCGCGTGCGGTGCCGTATACTTCCGTTGGCGGGGAGGGACTGCTGCGTGCATGGCGGGCGGAGGACTGTACACTGGTTTTCCCAGAGGGTGGTTTTTGCCGTGCAGAGTGCTACATAGCCTGCACAAAAGGTAAACTTGCCGGAGGTGAATATCAGGCACTGGTTCCGCCGTCTTTACTGCAGGACGTGGAAACAGACAGCAGAAACACCAGAATACAAAGAAAGGAAACTGGATATGCTGGAAAAACTGAAGCAATGGCTTCTGCATCTCTTCGCCGCGCCCGTCCACTACATAAACGGACCGGAAACACTGCCGCCGCCGCTCACCAAAGAGGAAGAAGCTAAAGTTTATGAAGAAATGGCGGCAGATGTACCCAATGCTCGGGAACCGCTGATTACACACAATCTGCGTTTGGTCGTTTATATCGCCAAAAAGTTCGAGTCGCCGGGGGCGGGGGCTGAGGACCTCATTTCCATCGGCACCATCGGGCTGATTAAAGCAGTGAACACGTTCCGGCCGGAAAAGAAAATTAAGCTTGCGACTTATGCTTCCCGCTGCATCGAAAATGAAATTCTTATGTATCTGCGCAAATCCAGCCAGCTGAAAAACGAGATTTCCATAGATGACCCGCTGAATGTCGACTGGGACGGCAATGAACTTTTGCTGGCCGATGTATTGGGCAGCGACAGCGATACAGTCAGTTCCGGCATCGAGACCGAGAATGACCGCCGCATGTTGCTGGAGGCGGTGTATGCGCTGCCTCCGCGGGAGCGGCGGATTATGGAAATGCGTTTCGGGCTGAACTCCCAAAAAGAGCATACGCAGAAACAGGTGGCGGACGCACTTGGCATTTCGCAGTCTTACATATCTCGGCTGGAAAAGCGAATTATTGCCCGGCTGCGGCATGACCTTGAGAAAGCGGGGTGACCAAACAAAACAAATGCAGAACGGTCCCTGAAAAAGTGTGAAGATATTTATATATAAAAAGACAGGCAATCCCGTTTGTCCGGCAGTGCGTACGGCTGTCAGCGGACGGAATTGCCTGTCTTTATTCTGTTTTATGCTTCGGCAGCAATCAGCTGTTTCAGCAGCGCTTCTGTTTTTTGTGCGTCTGCACGTCCACGGGTAGATTTCATTACATAACCGACCAGTGATTTAACGGCTTTTTCTTTTCCAGCTCGGTAGTCCTCTGCGGCTTTCGGATTTTCCTGCAGTGCTTCATGGCACAATGCATCCAGCTGCTTGTCATCAATGCCGGCGAGGTCCTTTTCCGTCAAGAAAGCGGACAGGGGTTTGCCGGTATCCAGCATCTTTTCCAGTGTGGATTTTACCAGATTCATCCGCAGCTTGCCAGCATCCAGCAGCTTTAGCAGGGCATTGAGGTTTTCCGGCGGAACCGTGACAGCGAAAGCTTCTTTATCCGCTTCGGTTTCCATACGGCGGAACATCTGCCCCAAAATGCAGGAGGCAGCGGCTTTTCCATTTTCCAGACCAGCGGCTGCTTTGTCAAAATAATCTGCAACACTGCGGTAGCGCATGAGCTGCTGTGAGTCTGTATCGCTGATGCCGTACTGGTTTTCCCAGCGTTCTGCGCGTTCCCACGGGTCTTCTGGTAAAGATTTCCGCAGCCTTTCCACGGATTTGTGTGAAACATGAATGGTCGGCAGGTCTGGTTCCGGAAAATATCGGTAGTCCTGTGCATCTTCTTTGCCGCGCATACTTTCGGTGCATTCGTCCGCCTCATTGTACCGGCGCGTTTCCTGCACTACTTTTTCGCCGCTGTCCAGCAGGTCACACTGGCGGTCATATTCATATGCCATTGCTTTGGTGATGAAGCTGATGCTGTTCATGTTTTTAATCTCGGTGCGGGTGCCCAGCTGACTGCTGCCCTGTGGGCGTACGGAAATATTTACGTCACAGCGCATAGAACCTTCTTCCATTTTGCAGTCGGAAACACCGATATAGCGCATAAGAAACTGCATTTTTTCCACATATTCTTTGGCTTCTTCCGGTGAGCGAATGTCCGGTTCACTGACAATCTCAATCAGCGGAACACCGCCACGATTGTAGTCTACATAGGTGTTTCCACGGGAGTGAACCAGCTTGCCGGCGTCTTCTTCAATGTGAATACGGGTAATACGCACTTTCCGCCCATTGGAAAGTTGAATGTAGCCGTTGGTGCACAGCGGCATATCATATTGCGAAATTTGGTAGGCTTTCGACAGGTCGGGATAGACGTAGTTTTTACGGTCCATTTTGCTGACTTCTGCAATGTCGCAGTGTGTGGCAAGTCCCGCCATAATGGCGTATTCCACTACTTTTTTATTCAGCTTGGGCAGGGAGCCAGGCAGACCAATGCACACAGGGCAGCAGTGGGTATTTGGCTCACCGCCGAATTCAGTTGTGCAGCTGCAGAAAATTTTCGTTTTGGTGGCCAGTTCCACGTGTGTTTCTAATCCGGCTACCAGTTCATAGTTACTCATTCTGTTTATTTACCTCCTGGTCCTGTCTTTTGCTAAAGATGCTTCCGCTTTTGCATAGATACGCGAAAAGTAACCGTTTCCATTTAGCATACCGCAACCCCCGGCTGATGTCAACGCTTTTGCACAGCAAAGTGACAAAACGGACAGTGCTCGTCCTTTTTTGACCGTTTCAGCCTTTCCGCGGTGAAATGCCACACCGCAGAAAAGCCGTGTTGTACACTTTTTGTGCGGCTTTGCAAACAACGAAGAGCAGAGCGATCTCCACCGGCAGAAGGACTAGATTTTTCACAATACGGATGGGCAGAATGGCAAAAAAAGATTTGCCATATACCATGGAATTCCACAGCGTGTTCATCAATAGATTGCTAAAAACCGTGACCAGTGATTTGGAGGCGATGACACGGGAAAGACGTATGGGGCTGTGGTACAGGAAAATGCCGTACAGGCAGCCGCTGAACATGGCGGTCAGCATATACGGTGGAAAGTATACGCCGCTTGGGTGCACACAGTAACCCAGGATATCTCCCGCCGCGGCGGACAGCATGGCGACGGTCGGGCCAAAAAGCATACCGGTCACCGCGCTGGCAAGGTAGGAAAAGCTGATGCGCAGGAAAGGAAGCACATCGATGCTGTACCCGGCCAGCACAACCTGCAGTGCCAGCAGCAGTGCCGCAGTTACCAAGGACGGCAGCTTTTTCAGTTCTGCGGCGGAATCACGGAACAACGACAGAAAGGCAGTACGCTTTTGCATAAAAATACCTCCAGTTGGCAGCACACGCAGAAAGGGCACTAAATTGGTACCCCTATCAGGTGCTGCATATCCGGAGGAAATGCAGCAGCGGGATGCGAAACCTATACCGCAAGCGGGGGATGCAGCCCCTGCTTTTCGTCCTGCCGACAACTCTCCGTTCGGCGGGCACTTTACGCATAAATTCCTACTCTGCTTTGCTACATGTTTTATTTTATGCCAATATTATAAACCTGCCGGCAAAAAAATGCAAGTTCTTGCAAAACCAATTCATTTTTTGCAGCCGTCATAGTCATCTAAAAAGTTACGGGCAGTGCTGCCGCGCCGCCAGCTGAGCACGGTTTCTAGATTAACGCCCTGTGCGCTGCGGAAAATATTGGTGTCCACCTGAGGGTTGTCCGCACGCAGGGCAGCAATCAGTGCCTTCACCTGGGCACGCTTTCCGCCGCCGTTTGGTTTATGGGCGCCCTCTTCGGTGAAACGGCAGGAACACTGTAAAAACTGCAGGCCGTTGTAACGCTTCCATGCCAGAATGTCACGTTCCCGCACGTAGTACAGTGGGCGGATAAGCTCCATGCCGGCAAAGTTTTTACTGTGCAGTTTGGGCATCATGGTGCGCATTTCTGCGCCATACAGCATACTCATCAGGATGGTTTCTATCACATCATCAAAATGATGCCCCAGTGCAATTTTATTGCACCCCAGGTCCTGTGCATATCGGTACAGGTAGCCGCGCCGCATACGCGCGCACAAATAGCAGGGCGATTTTTCTTCGCCGGCCGTTACACGGAAAATGTCGCTGTCATAGACCTTTACCGGAATGTGCAGCAGCTGACAGTTGGAAAGCAGCAGTGCACGGTTTTGCGGATTATACCCTGGGTCCATGGCAATGAACTGCAGGGAAAACGGAATTTCCGTATACTTTATAAGATGCTGCATACAGCAGGCCAGCAGGACGCTGTCTTTACCGCCGGAAATACATACGGCGATTTTGTCACCGGGTTTTATCAGCTCATAGTCCTTGATACCGCCGATAAAGCGGTTCCAGATGGGTTTGCGGTATTTTTTAATGATGCTGCGTTCCACTTCCTGATATTTCTCCATTGCAATCATCCCTGTAAATTTCTATAATAACAGTATATACTATTGATTATTGTCTATTGTATCTTTTTTGCCGCTGTCCCGCAACTCTCTGCGGCATTTTCAGGAAAGGAAGAAAATCATATGTTTTTGGGTATGCATGTATCCGCCTCAGCCGGTTTTCTGCACATGGGAAAAGAGGCGCTCTCCGTTGGTGCGAACACATTTCAGTTTTTTACCCGCAATCCACGCGGCGGGAAGGCCAAAACACTGGACCCGCAGGACGCAGCGGCATTGTGCAGTTTTCTGCAGGAAAACCACTTTGGGCCAATCGTTGCGCACGCGCCCTATACCATGAACGCCTGTGCGGCAAAGCCGGAGGTGCGGGATTTTGCGTTCCGCGCGATGAAGGACGACCTGAGCCGCATGGAATACCTGCCGGGCAACTACTATAATTTTCACCCCGGCAGCCATGTGGGGCAGGGGGTGGAAACCGGTATTCAAAAAATTACAGGGGTACTCAATACGGTGCTGACACCCGAACAGCACACGACCGTTCTGCTGGAAACCATGGCCGGAAAAGGGACAGAAGTAGGCCGCAGCTTCGAGGAACTGCGTGCCATTTTGGATGGGGTTCAGCTGACGGACAAGGTCGGTGTTTGTCTGGACACTTGCCATGTATATGACGCCGGATATGACATTGTCAATGATTTGGACGGTGTACTGGAAACCTTTGACCGTGTCATTGGTCTGCAGCGGCTGAAAGCAGTTCATTTGAATGACAGCAAGAACCCTTATGCAAGTCATAAGGACCGCCACGAATCAATCGGCAACGGTTCCTTGGGGCTTGCGGCACTGGTGCGTGTGCTAACGCACCCGGCGCTGTGTGGTCTGCCGTTTATTTTGGAAACGCCGCAGGACACAGCAGGGCACGGAAAAGAAATTGCACTGCTGCGGGCAGCAGTGTATGCGAAAAAAGAATAAAAAAGCATTTTCATCTTTACAAATTGTTGGTTCGTTGTATACTTGAAAAGTACCATTTGAGTATGGGGAAGAAGGATAGGCATGATTAAAATTCATCAAAAGCGGCTGAAGGCGGTTACGGAAAACATGAAGCGGCGCGGTCTGCCGCAGATTTTGGTATCTTCTACGGCATCGGTCTACTATTTGACTGGCCTATGGATAGAGCCAATGGAACGCCTGCTCGTCCTATACATCCGGGACAACGGCGAGTGCGCACTGTTCGGCAATGCGCTGTTTGGTCTGACGCCTGGCGGAGATGTGCCGCTGTATATACATACGGATGCAGACGACCCGCTTACAGACCTTGCAAAGGTTGTTCGCTCCGGTGTGCTGGGTGTGGACAAGAGCTGGCCCAGCTGTCATCTGCTTAGCCTGATGAAGCAGCGTCCGGACGTAACGCCGAAACTTGGCAGCGCCCCGGTGGATGAAGCCCGTATGTTGAAGGATGAAAAAGAAATTAAAGCACTGCGCAGTGCTTCTCGTATCAATGATGAAGTAATGGAAGCATCTTTAAAAGCTGTCCGCGAAGGGGCCGTTGAAAAAGAAATGGCCGCTTTTGTGGAGCATCAGTTTGCTTTGCATGGCGCAGACCGCGCAACGGAGGGCATGATTACTTCGTTTGGGCCGAACTGCGCGGACCCGCACCATTCTCCGGATAATACACTGGTCAAGCGCGGCGATTCTATGGTGTTTGATATTTATATTCCCATTCAGCGTTATTGGTGTGATATGACGCGAACCGTTTTCTTTAAAGAAATCAGTGACGGGGACCGCCGCATTTATGAAACCGTTTTAAAGGCGAATTTAGCGGCGGAAGCAATGATTCGTCCCGGTGTTATGATGTGTGACATCGACCGCACTGCGCGTCAGGTTATTGAGGACGCGGGTTATGGGCCGTACTTTACCCACCGGCTTGGACACGGCCTTGGTATTGACTGCCATGAACCGCCGGACAACGGCGCTTCCTGTCAAATGCTCGCGCAGGCCGGCATGGTTTTCTCCGTGGAACCGGGCATTTATCTGCCCGGGAAGATGGGTGTGCGGATTGAGGACCTTGTGCTGGTAACACCAGACGGCTGTGAGGTACTGAATCATTACACAAAAGACCTGCAGGTCCTCTGCAAATAAAAATCAGACAAGGCGTTTATAAGCCGCTTTTTATAGAATGGGCAGGGCCTTTCTTTAGAATGGGGAAAGCGTCCAGCCTGTTTTTTATGCGTAAAAGACAAGGTGGACAGCAAGCGGCGCCACAAGACAGGCGGCCAAGTCCCCTAAAAGCGCCGCCGGCAGGGTGTGCCGTGTCTTTTTGATGCCAATGCTTCCGTAGTATACAGCAATACAATAGAAAGCGGTTTCTGTGCTGCCAGCAAGCGCCGCGGCAATGCGTCCAGTCAAGCTGTCGGCACCATACTGCTGCAGAATTTGAGTCAGCACAGCGGTAGAGCCGCTGCCGGAAACCGGCTTCATCAGAATCAGCGGCACCACCGCCGATGGCAGGCCAATGCGGCATGTCAACGGTGCCAGCGCTTTTGCCAGCAAGTCCAGTGCACCGGAAGCCTGCAGCATCGTAATACCGGTTATCAATCCAATTAAAGTAGGCAGAATGCCAACCGCAGTTTTTAGCCCCTGCTTTGCGCCGCATACAAAGGAATCAAAGACGGGCACTTTTCGCAGGACACAGAACGCGACCAAACAGACTACGGATATCGGAAGGACGTAAGTTCCTAGCTTATCCACAGAAACGCCTCTCCATCAGCTTCGCCGCGGTTACAGCCGTCAAAAGTGCACATACGGAAGTAATCCAGATGACCGGCAGAATGTCAAATGGCTGGGCCGCCCCGTATTTGCTGCGCAGAGTAGCCAGAAAGGTGGGAACCAGCTGCAGGGAAGCGGTATTCAGAACGACAAATAGGACCATTGCATTGTCAGCTGTGCCGGCGGGTGTTTGGCTTTCTTTTTTCAGTTCCTGCATGGCGGCAAGGCCAAGAGGGGTGGCGGCGTTGCCGAGTCCCAGAAGGTTAGCGGTCAAGTTCATACAAATAGCGCCCAGCGCGGAACTGCTGCGTTTCAGTTTTGGGAAAAGACAGCGCAGCAAGGGAGAAAGCACCTTCGCAAGTAGGCGGGTAAGGCCGCCCTGTTCCGCGGCATACATCAGTCCAGTCCAGAAACACATCATCCCCATTGTTTCCAGACAAAGTTTAACTGCATTTCCAGCGCCGCTTAAAATAGCATCAGAAAGTTGAGGGACTCTTCCTGTGCAGAGTGCACAAATAAAACTGGCAAAGAGCATTCCGACCCATATCCAATTAAGCATTTTCATCTCCCCCTTTTATCATGTATACAAAAATATAAAGAAAATTATTCTAACGTTCACAAAAAATTCAAATGTTAATATTGACTTCTTTTGTCGAATCAACTACTATTATGAAAGAAAGGTAATCTATTTACTAATTGAACCGTTTTTTACAAACAGAAAGGAAGTTTACAATGAAATCAACAGGAATTATGCGTAAGGTAGATGAACTGGGCCGTATTGTGCTGCCAAAGGAACTGCGGAAAGCATTAGATATTAAGGAAAAGGATCCACTGGAAATCTTTGTCGGCGAAAGTGGCGAAATTATTCTTCGCAAATATCAGCCTGCCTGCATTTTCTGCAACGGGATGGACGGCATTATCACGTATAAGGGACACAACGTCTGCCATCACTGCATGGAAAAACTGGCACGCCGTTTAGAAGAAGACGACGACTGAATCCCAAAACATCTGCTGTATGGGCTATGCAGCAGATGACACTTTGAACGATTATACTTTGTGCATGAAGAAAAAATGACCACTGCCGCCGGAAATTCCGGTGTAGTGGTCATTTTTTTGATTTAGTGGTCTCCGCGTGTCAAATTTTCTGCGTAACTCTGCATACTATCGAACGAATTCACCCGAAAAGCGCGTGTACTCATCTGTTCCCGCACCGTGTGGGGAAGATTTTCAAAGTAGGCTTTTGCCTGCGGTTCCTCCCGCATGAGCGTAAACATATCGCGGTACGTTTTATTTTGATTTTCCATATTTATCACCCCCGCAGAAAGTATTCCCGCAAATGAATGAAAATATAAAAATGCCGCAGACGGTTTTGTCTGCGGCAAAAAGATTGCTGCATTTTTTATTTATTGTTTTTTTTGTTTTCTTTTTCCGCATGGGGAGCTGTGGCCTGCGCCTTTTTCGGTTCCTCCGGTTTAATCATTGTTTTTGGCCCTTCTTTTACAACGGGGAAAGCAGTCCGTGCAACGGCAGGCGTTTCCTCAATGAAAGATTTGATAGAGGAAAGTGAAGTTGCCGCAACAGCAGGCTTTTCTGTTTTTACAGTGGTTGTTTCTGCCGGTTTTGCTGCGGGCTTTTTGGCTTTTGTCGCTTTGCGGGAAGTGCCGCGGTGCTTTCTTGCTTTTTTTGTTTCACTGGCCATAGGAATTTCCGACAATTTCCATTCCTGATTTTCGCCGCTGACCTGTTCCCAAATCTGCAGGTGGGCACCCGCTTCACTGGAAATATCTACAATATCTACGCACCGTCCAGCTGCTTTAGAGATGATTTTATAAAACCCGTCGGAAGCGGGTTCCAGTTTCCACAGCTGTGTGTCTGTGTCACATGTTTCCCACTGGTGCAGCCATGTGCCGTTTTCTGTACCGCCCTCGATTAAATCCAGGCAACAGCCAGTAGCAACATTTTGAATGCGGCAGAAGCCACCCGCAGCAGGAACAATCTTCCACTCTTGTTCTTTTGCTTTCTGGTCAGGGACGTCCATGGTAAGCAGCGTGCCGTTGCCCTCATTGCGGCCTTCTACGCTGACTGCGTTGCCGCACTGGCGGGAAAGAATCTGATAAAAACTATTTTTAGAAGAGAACTTTTCGGTTGCGGTTTTTTTTGCTGCCATCAAACAAACGCTCCTTTTCCTCATAGGTAAATTATGCGAATATTCCATCCTGTTTTTTACTTGCAGCGGTCCTTTTATTTATTATAACATTTGTGGTATTGAAGTCAACATTCTGCCGGAAAAACAGCGATTTAATGGCAATACCGGAAAAGAAAGCTATGCTTTTTGTTGCAATTTCCGGCGTTATCCGTTATCATAACAGGGCGGTATTTTTGCAGGATGGACAGGCCACGGCAGCTGGTTTTTATGCCGCCGTATAGAAAAAGGAGATATACCATGAAAAATAGAGATTTTCCACAGGTAACCGTGACAAAAAAAGCAGAGGATTCTATTGTCGGTGGGCACCCGTGGATTTATGATACAGAGGTCACACCAATTGGGCAGGCACCGCAGGATGGGACCCTGACAGATGTCCTTTCCACAAAGGACAGATACATGGGAACAGGCTTTTATAACAGCCACAGCAAAATTCGGGTACGGCTGATTTCGCGCAATGCAAACGACACCTTTGACGCAGCATTTTTTAAACGGCGTATTCAGTATGCGTGGGATTACCGGAAAACGGTTATGGGGCCGGACGCCGACTGCTGTCGTATCATTTTCGGGGAAGCGGACCGGTTTCCGGGACTGACGGTGGACCGCTTTCACAATATCTTGGTGACGCAGACGCTTTCGCTGGGAATTGAGCGCTTGAAACCCATGCTGTTTCAGGCACTGTATGAAGTGCTGACACAGGACGGACAAAGAATAGATGGCATTTATGAGCGAAACGATGTGGCAATCCGGGAGCTGGAAGGAATGCAGCAGGGAAAAGGCTTTTATCAGTTGCCAGGCGTTCCGATGCCGGAAAGTACGGTCACGGAGATTACAGAGAATGGCATTCGCTATTTGGTCGATTTTGAAAATGGACAGAAGACCGGCTTTTTCCTCGACCAAAAGTATAACCGGCGGGCTGTTGCGCAGCTGGCAAAAGGCAGAACAGTACTGGACTGCTTTACGCATACCGGTTCCTTTGCCCTGAATGCTGCCAAGGGCGGTGCTGCCCATGTTCATGCTGTGGATATCAGCGCGGACGCTGTTGCCATGACAAAAGAAAACATTTGCCGCAATGGAATGGAAACGATCATTGACTGCGAGCAGGCCAATGTGTTTGACCTGCTGCCGTCTTTGCAGCCAAAGAAGTATGACTTTATTATTTTAGACCCGCCGGCCTTTACGAAGAGCAGAAAAACAGTCCGTTCCGCTTCCCGTGGATATAAGGAAATCAACCTGCGGGCCATGCGGCTGCTTCCACGCGGCGGCTATCTTGCCACCTGCTCCTGTTCCCACTTTATGACGGACTCCCTTTTCCGCCGAATGCTGCACGATGCTGCGGCAGACGCCGGTGTTGCCCTCCGGCAGATTGAAGCACGCCAGCAGGCACCGGACCATCCGGTACTGTGGAATGTGCCCGAAACAGACTACCTGAAATTCTATTTATTCCAGGTCGTATAAGGTGATGGCGGGAGGAATTTTACCATGACAAATCTGTTTCATCTGATTGGTACGAATATGCTTTCTTTTCTGCCGCGTCTGTTGGAAGCAGCGCTCGTTTTTGGAATCGGCTGGTGGCTCAGCGGGGTAGTACGGCATATCTGCGTGAAGATGCTTCAGCGTGCGCAGCGGGATAGTGCGGTTGTTTCCTTCCTTTCCTCAACGGTGAAAGTAACCGTGCGGATTATCGTTATTATTATGGCGCTGTCCTCCCTGGGCCTAAACACCGGTGCCATTATTGGGGCATTCAGTGCGTTGGGACTTGGCGTCAGCCTTGCCATGAAGAATAATATGGCGAATATTGCCTGCGGCGTACAAATGCTTTTTACAAAGCCGTTCCATGCCGGTGACTACATTGCGGCAGAGGGCGTGGAGGGTACCGTGGAGCGTATGGAGCTGATGTTTACAACGCTGCGTACTTTTGACAATAAAGAAATTGTGTTTCCCAATGCCCGGCTGTGTGACAGTGTCGTTACAAATTATACGGCGATGGACAAGCGGCGGGTGGACTTTGATTTCGGCATCAGCTACAGCGATGACTTGGCGGGAGCCAAAGCACTGCTCCTGCAAATCGCAGAGGAAGACAGCCGCGTGCTGAAAGTTCCAGCACCGCTGGTGGCGGTCAACAAACACGAGAAAAGCGCGTTGCTGCTGACCGCACATTTCTGGTGTAAAACGGAGGACTACTGGGATGTGTACTATGCGGTGCAGGAAAAAGTGAAGCTTGCGTTTGATGAGCACGGCTATCACATTCCATTCCCGCAGGTAGATGTGCATCTTCCTGCAGAAGATTCCCCCAAACAGGCGGGCTGAACCGAGGTATTTGTTTATTCGCCGTAAATGCCCTGTACCGTGACTTCACCGGAATTGACCGTTTCTGTTTGACCGTCCGGCAAACGTACCAGCAGCTCTCCTGCCGGTGTAATGCTGCAGGCAGTGCCAGTGTATTTTTGCTTTCCCCGGAAATAAGAGACCTGCCGACCCAGAGAAACGCAGAGCGGGGCATAGCTTTCCGGCAGAGAGCCGCTTTCCAGCAAAGGCTCCATTTTTTCCAGGATTCGCTGCAGCACTGCACAGCGTGTGTACTGTTGGCCGGTTTCAAGCAACAGGGAAGTAGCACGCTTTTGCAGTTCCGGCGGAAACGCCGGATTGTTTACATTCACGCCGATACCGGAAATGGCCCATGAGCTGCCGGAAGCATCCGTGCCGCCCTCACATAAAATACCGCAGACTTTGCGGCTGCCGATGACAACATCATTTGGCCATTTGATGCGGGCGTCGGCGGAAAATGACTTCCGCAAAGCGGTGCATACGGCGAATCCGCTCAACAGGGGGACCATAGTGACCGCCTGCGGCAGATGTGCCCCGCGCAGCAAAATGGTAAAGTACAGGCCGCCGTTTTGGGGGCTGTCCCAGCTGCGGCCGAGTCGTCCCTTTCCGCCGGTCTGGTGTTCTGCCGTGACAACCATGCCGTCCGGAGCACCGGACCGAGCTGCTTCTTTTACGTCCTCATTGGTTGAAACCGTGGTTTGCAGGCAGCGGACCGTTTGCCCGAGTGTATGTGTACATAGGCCCTGACGGACAGCCTGCGGTGTCAAAGAAATATCTGTACTCATATTTTTTAGGTTCCTTTCTGCATTTTTGTGCGTGCGGTACGCATTGTGAAAACTTTACGTTTCTGTATCTCATATTAGACAAAAGAGAGACAAAGAGCAAGACATCTGCGCCCTAAAATTCAGAAAAATTGAAAAAACCTGTTGTTTCTAATAGATACGAATGATATACTAACAATATATGTATTTTGAAAGGAAGCGGCAGCTATGGATGTTCGTCCTGGTGACCTCCTGCTGATGAAAAAGCCGCATCCGTGTGGCTGCAGCACTTTTCTGGTGCTGCGTGTCGGCATGGACTTCAAAATTCGCTGTACCGGCTGCGGGCATGAAGTTATGCTGCCGCGGCGGAAATGTGAGAAAAACATACGAAAAATCACACATGCTTCTGTAGAGAAACAACCCCACAGCTGAAACGACTTTTCATTTTTCACGCGGCAGGGGCTGTTTTTTCCGTTGACCAGCATCTTGCTCAAAGGAGAGACTTCGTGTATGTTTGAAAACCTTGCCGTTTTTACAAAGCGGCTGGAAGAACTGAATGTGCGTCTGTGCGACCCAACTGTGGCAGCGGACCAAAACCTGTATGCACAGCTGATGAAAGAGTACAGCGAGCTGGAACCGCTGGTGACGCATTATCGCCGCTTTCTGCGGGCACAAAAGGCGAAGCAGGAAGCACAGGAAATCCTGACGGACAGCGCCAGCCGGGACCTGCACGGTCTTGCCTTCCAGCAGTTGAAAGAAGCCGAACAGGACCTTGACCGGCTGACGGAAGAAATTAAAATTCTGCTGCTGCCTAAGGACCCCAATGATGAGAAAAATGTCATTGTTGAGATTCGCGGCGGTGCCGGCGGGGAAGAGGCGGCGCTTTTTTCGGCCGTCCTGTACCGTATGTATACCATGTATGCGCAAAACCGCGGCTGGAAAACGGAAACGCTAAACCTAAACGAAACAGAACTGGGCGGCTACAAGGAGATCAGCTCTATGGTAACCGGGCAGGGCGCATGGTCCCGCCTGAAGTATGAAAGCGGGGTGCACCGTGTACAGCGTGTGCCGGAAACCGAGGCGCAGGGCCGAATTCACACCTCCACTGCCACCGTTGCCGTGCTGCCGGAAGCGGACGAAGTGGAACTGAAAATAGACCCCAAAGACCTGCAGATTGACACGTTCCGTTCCAGCGGAGCCGGCGGTCAGCACATCAATAAAACCAGTTCTGCTATTCGTATAACGCATCTGCCGACAGGCATGGTCGTAGAGTGTCAGGACGAACGCAGCCAGTATAAAAACAAGGACAAAGCCATGCGTGTCCTGCGCAGCCGTCTGCTGCATATAAAACAGCAGAAGCACGATGACGCGATTGCATCAGAGCGCCGCAGCCAGGTGGGCACCGGTGACCGCAGCGAGCGCATCCGCACCTATAATTATCCACAGGGTAGGGTGACGGACCATCGTATTGGTTTGACGCTTTACCGGCTGGAGGACGTGTTGAATGGTGCACTGGACCAGATTATTGACCCGCTGATTGCGGCGGACCGTGCACAGCAGATGAAAATAACAATGGAGCAGGAATCGGGCTCTATATAACAATTATGATTTTATCAGGAAAGAAGGAATTTGCTTGCAGACAGAATCCTTACAGGCAGATGATAAGGGCTTTGCCCGTGCCGCGGAAATTCTGCGGGCCGGCGGGTTGGTCGGCATGCCTACGGAAACAGTCTACGGCTTGGCGGCGAATGCGCTGGACAGCACAGCTGTCACAAAGATTTTCGCAGCGAAAGGACGTCCGGCGGATAATCCGCTGATTGTCCATATCGCAAAGTTTGAACAGATTTATGATTTGGTAAAAGAAGTGCCCCCCGCCGCCAAAAAACTGGCGGAGGTATTTTGGCCGGGCCCTATGACCATGGTTTTACCGAAAGCCGACTGTATTCCGGATACTGTCAGTGCCGGAATGCCGACAGTCGCCATCCGGTTCCCATCCCACCCGGCTGCCCAGCGGCTGATTCGGGAAAGCGGTCTGCCATTGGCGGCACCCTCGGCCAACACTTCCGGCCGGCCTAGCCCAACAACTGCACAGCACGTTCTGCACGACCTCGGCGGCAAAATTGACGCGGTACTGGACGGCGGTTCCTGTGGTGTCGGTGTGGAGAGCACAGTCATTACACTGGCAACAAATCCGCCGCGTTTGCTGCGTCCGGGCGGCATCACGCTGGAGCAGCTGAGAAGCGTTTTGGGAACGGTGGATATGGACGATGCTGTTCTGCATCCGCTGAAACCCGGTGTACGTGCGGCTTCTCCGGGAATGAAGTACAAACATTATTCACCGAAGGCAGATGTCATTATCCTGGACGGAAATGATGAACAGTATATTCGGTATGTCAATGCACATGCGGCGCCTGGCGTTATGGCTTTGTGCTATGACGGTGATGACGCGTCGCTGAAAGTACCGGCTATCTGTTATGGCAGCCGTACCAATGACAGTGCAAAGGCACATGAACTGTTTGATGCCCTGCGCAGTTTCGATGAGCGCGGTGCCACCACAGTTTATGCCCGCTGTCCGGCGCCAAAGGGCGTTGGACTGGCTGTTTATAACCGCTTAATTCGTGCGGCAGGGTTCGAGGTGATTCACCTTGACTGACTGCGTCATTGGTCTGACCGGCCCGACAGGTGCAGGAAAATCGACCTGGACGGCCGCGTTCCGTGCGCTTGGCTGTGCGGTTATTGACTGTGACGCACTGGCAGGACAGGTTACGGAAGAACCCAAAGTACAGCAGGCGCTGCAGAAAGAATTCGGTGCGGACGTGGTTAAGGACGGCGTCCTGAATCACCGCCTACTGGCCGCGCGCGCTTTTGTGGACGCACAGTCTGTAAAAAGGCTGAATGCCGTTACGCACCCGGCAATCGGCGCCGATATTGACCGGCTAATGCGGCATTATAAGCAGCTTAACCTGCCGGCTATCATTATTGATGCACCGCTGCTTTTTGAAGGCAAGCTGGACACCCTGTGCAGCATGACCGCTGCTGTTTTGGCACCGCGGGAGCTGCGGCTTGCGCGGATTCAGGGGCGTGATGGTATTACCAAAGCGGAGGCGGAGCGGCGCATGGCTTCTCAGCATGATGACCACTTTTTCCAGCAGCATGCAGATGAGATTCTGGACGGTTCTGCACCGGCAGAACAGATTCCAGCTCTGGCAGCCCAAAAACTGCAGGACTGGTTAGGTAAATGTATATGAATCGGATAAGAACACCAGTTAGCTCCCGCAGAGAGCGCTCAGCCCGTCTGCGAAACCGCATTCTGATTATTATTGCCGTCGTTGCCGCTTCAGCGGTTCTTTTGTGTCTGTGTACCGTCATAATTCAGCGTTCCCGGCATAAACTGGAGCTTTCCTCCTGCCCACGCGGCTATGCGGAATACGTGGAAAAGGAAGCGTCAAACTACCATTTGGAGTCAGCACTGATTTATGCGGTGATTAAGCAGGAGAGCAACTTCGACCCGAAGGCAGTATCTTCTACTGGTGCCATAGGCCTGATGCAGCTGATGCCGGACACCTTTTCGTGGCTTTCGGAAGATGACGGGACCGCCTCCAGCGGCGGAAAAATATATACGCAGGAGGATTTGTACAATCCGCAGATAAACATTCATTTTGGCTGCAAGTACCTTTCCATTCTGCTGAAAAAATATCCGAACCGCACAACTGCGCTGGCGGCATATAATGCCGGCATGGGAAATGTGAGCGGCTGGCTGAAAAATGAAAGCTTGTCCTCTAACGGCAAAACGCTGGACAGCATTCCATTTGCGGAAACCAGCAAATACACACAAAAAGTGACAGACTATTATTTTCAATATAAAAGGCTCTATTATACGAATGGTTCCGGTGGCACATCCAGCCACAGATAGGCTTTTAATAGGAAATGGAGGACATTTAATATGGCTAAAAAGAATGAGACAGAAACCAAGGCATTAACAGAAAAACTGCTGGTCAACCGCAAAAATGGTTATTTCTCCGTAAATGACGCAAAGGTCAAGAAAGCGGATACCTTCTGTGAGGGCTACAAGGAATTCCTTCAGAATTCCAAGACCGAACGGGAAGCCGCAGCCAGTGCATGCAAAATTGCACAGGAAGCGGGCTTCGTTCCGTATGATGCAGATAAAACTTATGCACCGGGCGACCGTGTGTATGTGGACAACCGCGGCAAGTCTTTGCTGCTTGCCACCATTGGCACAGAGGGCTGCAAAAACGGTGTGCGCATAGAGGCAGCCCATATTGACTGCCCGCGCCTGGACCTGAAACCCCATCCGCTTTTTGAGGACAACGACCTTGTCCAGCTGAAAACACATTATTACGGCGGCCTGAAAAAATACCAGTGGACGACCATTCCGCTGGCTATGCACGGCCGTATCTGCCGCAAGGACGGCACAATGGTGGACGTGTGTGTCGGCGAAAAGCCCGGTGACCCGCTGTTCACAATCAGCGACCTGCTGCCACATCTGGCACGGGCACAGCAAGCCAAGACACTGGGCAAGGCGATTGAGGGTGAAAAGCTGAATGTCCTTATCGGCAGTCGCCCGGTACGGGACGAAGAGGGCAAGGACGTTTTCAAGCTGAATACCATGCGCCTGCTGAATGAACAGTTCGGCATTACTGAGGAAGATTTTGTTTCGGCGGATATTGTCTTTGTACCGGCATATCGCCCGTGCGATATCGGCTTTGACCGTGCGCTGGTAGGCGCTTACGGTCAGGACGACCGCTCCTGTGCCTATGCAGAACTGATGGCCGCTGTCAAAGTGAAGAAGCCAGTGAAGACCAACATCACCGTTTTTGCGGACCGTGAAGAGATTGGCAGTATGGGCAATACCGGTATGCAGTCTCATTTCCTGCGTGACTTTATTGAGGACCTTGCCGATTCGGAAGGCGTAAAGGTTCGCCATGTGCTGGCAAAGTCCCACTGCCTTTCCGCGGATGTTACAGCAGCCTTCGACCCCAATTATGCTGACGTTTACGACACAAACAACTCCACTTACCTGAACAATGGCGTAGGCGTGTGCAAGTACACCGGTGCGGCCGGCAAGTACGACACCAGCGATGCCGGTGCGGAATTTGTTTCCGACATTCGCCGCCTGTTTGATAAAAATGAGGTTCTGTGGCAGATTGGCGAAATGGGCAAGGTGGATGCCGGCGGCGGCGGAACGGTTGCTATGTATATTGCCAACATGAATGTGGATGTCATTGATGTGGGCGTACCAGTGCTTTCCATGCACTCTCCTTTCGAGGTTGTCAGCAAGCTGGATGAGTATATGACTTATCAGGCCATGAAAGTATTCTTTGATGCAGAGTAAGATACAGGAAATCATACTTGTGCGGAAAAATGGAGGATGGCCAGGATGCAGAGCTTTGAATTTCACTGCCCGACGGAAGTCGTTTTTGGCAAAAGTACAGAGCAGAAAACAGCGCAGGAAATCAAAAAATTTGGCGGCAGCCGCGTTTTCCTGATTTACGGCGGCGGCAGCGCGGTCCACAGCGGACTAATTGGACGTATGAAGGACAACCTGCGTGAAGCAGATCTTCCCTATGAGATGATGGGAGGCGTGCAGCCAAACCCCCGCCTTTCATTTGCACGGGAAGCTGTGAAACGTGCACAGACTTTTGGTGCTGACTTTATTTTGGCTGTTGGCGGCGGCAGTGTCATAGATACTGCTAAGGCTGTAGCAATCGGTCTTGCGGACGACAGCAGGGATATTTGGGATTATTGGTGTAAAAAAGCGCCGGTTACGGGCGCTGCTCCAGTCGGTGTCGTTCTGACTATTCCGGCCTCCGGCAGTGAAACCAGTGACTCCGCTGTTTTGACGGATGAGGAAAGCAAACGCAAGCGCGGGCTGAGTACAGACTTTAACCGCCCGCGGTTTGCCGTGCTGAATCCGGAACTTACATATACGCTGCCGCCGTTCCAGCTTTCCTGCGGCATTACAGATATGCTGATGCACACGCTGGACCGCTACTTTACCGTTGACTGCAACAATCAGCTGACGGATGAGATTGCCGAAGCGGTTATGCGGATTATTATCCGCAACGGGCAGATTGCACACTGCCATCCGCACGACTATGATGCCATGAGCGAACTGATGTGGTGCGGCAGCATTTCACACAACGGTCTGACGGGACTCGGCAACGAAAAGGACTTTTCTGTTCACCAGCTGGGCCATGAACTGAGTGCCAAGTTTGACATTGCCCATGGGGCAAGTTTGTCCGCTGTATGGGATTCTTGGGCCAACTACGCATCACCCAGTGCGCCGCAGCGCTTTGCCCGCTATGCGGAAAATGTGTGGGGCGTTCATAATGGCTCCGACGAGGAAAAGTCCCGTTCTGGAATTGCACTGACGATTCGGTTCTTCCGGTTTTTGGGAATGCCAACCTGCTTTTCCGAGCTGCAGGGAGTCGGCATTCAGCCGGATGCCGTTCTGCACCAGATGGCAGACAGCTGTATGTACAGCGGAAAACGCACGGTAGGGACGTTCTGCAAATTGGATATCCCTGCGGCGCATGAGATTTATCAGAACGCAAATTATTGATTTTTTGATAGATTCCGTTTATACTGTTCGTTAAAAAACCTCTGCACAGATTATTTTCTGTGCAGAGGTTTTTAGTCCTGCTTCTTCTGTTGTGCGTCGAGTAAATCTTTTAGGGAAGTGCTTTTTAGAATAACTTCTACTTTCTGGTCGATAACATCCCAGACGTTTTTGGTTAAGTACTGACGGATAGGCGGCATGTTTGGTCCTTCCTCCGTGACGGAAAGGTCGCCTTCCAGCGAGCTTAGCACATCAAAAGCGCTGATTTGGTCGGCGGGCTGTGCCAGCCGGTAGCCGCCCTGTGCACCGGTTGCACTGCAAACCAGCCGCGCGTGCTTCATCTGTGAAAAAATACTTTCCAGATAGTTCAGTGACAGACTTTCCTGCTGGGCGATAGCAGAGAGGGAAACCAGCTTCCCATTTGCACGGACCAATTCCAACATGGCCCGCAGGCCATATCGGCCTTTTGTAGAGATTTTCACGGCTTTTGTACCTCCCTTTCTGCCAGAAAGCCATTTTTCAGACTTTCCAGTGTCATGCCGTCCAGTGTGTCCGAAATAGCATTTGCCACGCGAATCCAGAGCGGGCGGGTAGCACAAACAGCAATCCGGTTGGAAGCGCACAGGGACGGGTCCGCGACACACCGCACGGGGCAGATGGCACCGTCTATAGCGCGTACGACCATGCCGGCGGTGATGTCGGACAGCGGTTTTGCCGGAAGAAAGCCACCCCGGCTGCCGCGGATAGTCACAACAAGGCCAGCTTTTTTCAGCAGGAAGAAGATTTGCTCCAGATAGGCTGTAGAAATGCCGGTTGCCTCTGAAATTTCCTTAACCGGCACAGGGCCTCCTTGACCAAAGGCGGCAAGGTACAGCATTCCTTCCAGGGCGTAGCGGCTGCGGGTGGACAGTTTCAATCAGGTTCCTTCTTTCTTGAAAGATAGTTCGCCGGGTTAAACTATCCGACGAAAACACAGTAAATTACTTATATATAATCATATCCTATTCTTTGGCAGGGTGCAAGCGTTTTGTACTTTTTCATGAAACTGTATGCTGCTTTTCACGGACTGTTCACGCATATCGGATAAAATAAACAGGAAGAAAGAAAACAGGGTTTGCACAGGGCACCCGCTTTCGCTATACTGAAAGAAAAGTATGCGGAAAAGATTTAGAGGAGGAATTCGGAATGTATCGGCTGTTAGTTGTAGATGATGAGGAAAAAATCCGGCTGCTTATCCGCAAATATGCGGAATTCGAGGGCTATTCTGTAGTAGAGGCTGGCGACGGCATGGAGGCAGTGCAGATATGCCGGGAGCACCCACGTGATTTTGATTTAATAATTATGGATGTCATGATGCCGGAACTGGACGGTTTTTCCGCCGTTAAAGAAATCCGCAAAGTATGTCAGGCACCGGTTCTGATGCTTTCCGCACGCGGTGAAGAGTACGATAAAATTCACGGCTTTGAGCTGGGCATTGACGACTATGTTGTAAAGCCTTTTTCCCCCAAGGAACTGATGATGCGGGTTGCCGCAATTATCAAGCGTACCGGTTCTTTCAACGGTCCGAAAAAGAAAGTTATTTCCTTTGAGGGACTAAAGATTGACTTTACAGCACGCATTGTTACGGTGGACGGTGTGAAAACGGAGCTTTCGCCCAAAGAATATGATTTGCTTTTTTATATGGTTACCAACCGCAATATTGCGCTGACCAGGGAACAGCTGATTACCAATGTGTGGGGCTACGATTTTTACGGAGATGACCGTACGCTGGATACGCATATTAAGCTGCTGCGTAAGAGTTTGGGACCGTATGCTAAATTTATTGTCACACTCAGAGGGGTGGGATATCGCTTTGAAGCCGAATAAACAGCAGAACAGAACGGCCGCCCCGCCGGCTGCGAAAGCAAAAAGAAGATTCCTGTTTTCTATTCGGAATTTGAGGGATTCATGGAAAAACGTGGGCATCAAATGGCGCATTTTCAGCGTCTTTGTTGTCTTCACGGTTGTTGTTTTGGTGGTTCTGTGGATTTTCCAAACCGTTTTGTTCGACAATTTTTATGAGCATACGAAGAGACGGGAACTGCAGCAGGCTTCCGAAACCATACAGAAAAATTTAAATAGTCCAAACCTTGGCAGCATGATTGAGGAAACAGCACGCAATGGGCAAATTTATGCAGTTGGCATTCGCTCGGACGGCAGTATCCTGTTCAGCAGCGACTTTTCACCTAACCGGTTTTCCGGCTTTGTGGGGGAACACCTGATGCAGGTAATGGGAAAAACGTTGGAGGAAGGCGGCAATCACTACGAGGTAATCAGCGGCCACAGCTCGCGCCTTGCTGCGGGGGACCGTGCACTGGTGTACGCGACTGTAAAGCAGGACAGCGGCAGCGCCTACATGATTTTTCTGTATACCATTTTAACACCTATGGACGCAACCATTCGAACCATTCGTACGCAGATTGTTTGGCTGACATTTATTCTGCTGGGGACCGGCGCACTGCTGGCACTGTATCTTTCCCGCCATATTGGAAAGCCGATTATTAAAATTACAGAAACGGCCAAAGAACTGGCAACTGGCGATTATGATATTGCTTTTGAGGAAACGGGTTATGAGGAAATCGCACAGCTGGCGCGGACGCTGAACTATGCCGCCCATGAACTGGGGCAGGTGGAGCATTTACAGCGCGATTTGGTGGCAAATGTCAGCCATGACCTGCGCACACCGCTGACCATGATTTCCGGCTATGCCGAGATTATGCGGGACCTGCCGGGAGAAAACACGCCGGAAAATGTGCAGATTATCATTGATGAGGCGAACCGGCTAACCTCATTGGTCAACGATACGTTAGACCTCAGCAAGCTGCAGTCTGGTACACAGAAAGTGCAAAAGACGGAATTTAACTTAACCGATAATATCCGTCACATTCTGCACCGCTACGATAAAATGACGGACTATGTGTTGTCTTTTGATGCAGACCGCGACGTTGTGGTGTATGCGGATGAACTGAAAATGTCACAGGTCGTATATAATTTGATTAACAATGCCATTACCTATACCGGAAAGGACCGCCGGGTTATGCTGCGACAGCTTGTTGATGGCAGTCAGGTAAAGGTAGAAGTGACAGATACCGGAGAGGGCATTCCGGAGGATAAGCTGAAGGATATTTGGAAACGGTACTACAAAGTAGATAAAGAGCATAAACGCGCACAAATTGGCACAGGCTTGGGGCTGTCCATTGTAAAAACGATTTTGGATATGCACGACGGAACCTACGGTGTGCGCAGCGCGGTCGGGAAAGGCAGCACATTCTGGTTTTCGCTGACCGTAAAAAGAGAACTGCCGCTGGCGGACAAAAAGAACAGCCTGCAGGCAGAAAATGCAGAAGGAGTGGAGCAGAAATGAATGTAACCGTTTGTGGCTGTGGACGCTGGGGAACCTTCCTTGCATGGTACACGGCCGTGCAGTGTCATCACACTGTTACACTGTATGGAAGGGAAACATCGGTGCATTTTCAACAGCTGCGCCGGACACATACCAACGGACTGGTTACACTGCCGGGGAAGATGAATTTCAGCAGTGACCTGCACAACGCTGTGGAAAGTGCGCAGATGGTGATTATTTCAATTGGCGCACAAAATCTGCGCGGGTTTTTGCAGCCGCTTTCACCGGAAGAATGTGCCGGCAAAACATTGGTGTTGTGCATGAAAGGACTGGAATCTGACACCGGTCTGCGGCTGACACAGGTTGTGCGGGAACATCTGCCCGACGCTGATGTGGCGGTGTGGGTAGGCCCCGGTCATGTACAGGACTTTTTACAGGGAATCCCAAACTGCATGGTTGTTGACAGTGACACACAGGCGGTGAAGGAGCGAGTGGTTCATGCCTTTTCCAGCCCGCTGATTCGTTTTTACTACGGGGAGGACCTGCTGGGAAATGAGGTAGGCGCCGCCGCAAAAAACGTGATTGGGATAGCAGCCGGTATGCTGGACGGCCTTAATAAAACGGCACTAAAGGGCGCGCTGATGAGCCGCGGAACCAGGGAAGTCGGTCGGCTGATTCAGGCAATGGGCGGAAAAGAAATCAGCGCCTACGGACTTGCCCACCTAGGCGACTATGAAGCGACTGTGTTCAGCCGCTACAGCCACAATCGTCAATTTGGTGAAGATTTTGTACGGGGAATTCCCTACGATAAGCTGGCGGAGGGTGTCCCTACGGTGACGGCCCTTCTGCGGTTGGGCAGCCAGTATCGGGTAGAACTGCCTATTTGTCAGGCAGTTGATGCAGTTTTAAACGGCGGGCAGGACGCCAACAAAGTTTTGAGCGGCCTGTTCCTGCGGTCACTGAAAATGGAATTTTAAGACGGATTTTGTTTGACAAAAGCAGTTTCATTCTTTATGATAAGAAAAGTATCGCTTTGCATATTTGCCTTGTAAAAAGCATAGAATTTAAATCGCCCCGGCAGTATCCGAAATAACTGCAGCGGATTTTCATTCTTATTTTACAGGCAGGAGTTATCGAAAAACAGGAGTGATTGAAATGAGCGAATGTACCCATGACTGCAGCACCTGCGCCCAGAACTGCGGGGAGCGCCAGGAACCACAGAGTCTTTTGAAGCAGCCAAACCCGAAAAGCAGCATTAAAAAAGTGATTGGCATTGTCAGCGGCAAGGGCGGCGTTGGCAAAAGCCTTGTTACCGCAATGATGGCCGTTCTGCTGCATCGCCGCGGTTACCGCACTGGTGTGCTGGACGCCGATATTACAGGTCCTTCCATTCCGAAGGCGTTTGGTGTTCATGGGCGTGCCATGATG
The DNA here is from genome assembly GCF_044880635.1 of Caproicibacterium sp. XB2. Taxonomy (NCBI): domain Bacteria; kingdom Bacillati; phylum Bacillota; class Clostridia; order Eubacteriales; family Oscillospiraceae; genus Caproicibacterium; species Caproicibacterium sp. XB2. Next base: position 564,926 of record NZ_CP173227.1, read on the forward strand.
CAGGACCAGTGTGTGCTGCCGTGCGCCAGCAAAACCGGCATTGATGTGATGAGCGTGAACTTGATGCTGGAGAATGAAACAGACCCCGTTGTTTGGCGTGGACCGATTATTGCAAATATGGTCACGCAGTTCTGGACGGACGTCCTTTGGAAAGACATTGATTTTCTGTTTGTCGATATGCCTCCCGGAACGGGTGACGTGCCGCTGACGGTGTTTCAGTCTATTCCGCTGGATGGCATTCTGGTAGTTACCTCTCCGCAGGAGCTGGTTTCCATGATTGTTGCCAAGGCAGTGACCATGGCCAACATGATGCATGTTCCCATTCTTGGCGTAGTCGAAAACATGAGCTATGTAAAATGCCCGTCCTGTGGGGAGAAAATCCCTGTCTTTGGGGAAAGCCATATCGAAGAGGCCACGAAAAAGTATGGCCTGAAAGTTTTAGCACATGGACCGCTTGACCCGCAGATTGCTTTCAAAATTGACAAGGGCTGTGCGGAAGATGTAGATGCTCCATGGCTGGACCCAGCGGCGGATGAGGTAGAGGTACTGCTGAAAAAGTAAACTTTCAATACAGCTTATGAAAAAAGCTTCTGTGCAAATATGCACGGAAGCTTTTTTAAACGAAGAATTCTTTTTAAAGACGATTGTAAACTTTGACAGCGTCCTGAATATGTGCGCCGTTTGGGATGGCGTGCGCGGTTACTAAAATGTATTCGCTGCCGTTGACAAGGGCAAGGCTGGCAAGGCAGTGGCCGGCCTTATTGGTATAGCCGGTTTTTCCGCCGAGAATGGCGCCGTTTATCAGGCGGGTGCTGTATTTGCTGCCGAATACTGTGCTGGTAACGGTAATGCCGTCGGCACATTGATGTGTATGAGAAGTAAAAATGCTGCGGAAAGTGGAATCCTGCAAAGCGTAGTCTAACAGGAGAGCCATATCTTTGACGGTCGCATAGTGCTTTACATTTGGCAGGCCCGTGGAATTGACGAAGTGTGTGCCGGTCATGCCGATTTTTTTCGCCTCTTGGTTCATCAGTGCGACAAAAGCGGTTTCGGAACCGGAAATGGACCTTGCCAGCGCGATACAGCATTCGCCGCCGCTGGGCAGCAGGGCACCGTACATGAGGTCCTCTGCCTGCACCCTTTCTCCGGCATGGAATCCAGCGAGAGAGGCGTCCTGCTTTTGTGCATAGGTAAGAATGTCGCTGGTTATTTGAATCTTATGATGCAGAAACGGCGTTTTTTGCAGGGCGACCAGGACGGTCATAATCTTTGTCATGGAAGCGGGATAGATTTTTTGTGTGCTTCCCTTATCCATTAAAATCCGTCCGTCCTGCCGCCGAATAAGGACCACATTGCTGCTGTTCAGCCCTTTTGCGGAAACAGGGTACGAACCGGTACTGGTTAGGGAAACGGAGGGCAGATGGCTGCGCTGCATACAGGTAACGGCGGGAATACAGATTTTCCAGAGGAATAAAACAACCAGAAAAATGGCCAGCAGTGCAAAAAGAATACGATGGTGTTTTCGCCGCGGCGGCGAATGTGGGCACTGACGGGTATTATTTTGATTTGTGTACATATTCAATACTACCTTTCCAGCGGGAATGCTCTTGCAAGGATGGCACAGCAAAATTATACGGTCAAAAAAGGGCTTTTGTATAGTAGGTCCCTTTTGCCTATTCATTGATGCAGGGCAGATGCGCCTGTATTTGCAGCCCACCGGCGGGCTGGTTGGCGGCAGTGATGGTGCCACCGTGTGTATGAATAATGTTTTCACAAATGGCAAGCCCCAGACCGGAAACTTTTCTGCCGCGGTCCGTTGTAAAGAACGGTTCAAAAATATGACTGAGAATATCCGGCGGGACGCCCTGCCCATTATCACTGAAAGAAAGAATGATTTGCTCGTTTTCACGCCAGCAGGCAAGACGGAGCTTCAGCGGCTCAGCATTTGCGTGTTGAATGCTGTTGCTGATTAGGTTTCCAATAAAGCGCCGCATATGTTCATAGTTGCAGCGGAATTGGCTGGCGGGCGATTCGCATTCTATGGTGAGTTCCACACCAGCGTCCGCAAGCTCTGCCTGATATTCGTTTTTGACAGTGCGGCAGAAATCATTGAGTGTCATCATGTACATGGGGGAAGTATCATGCAGGCCGGCCTCCAGGTAATCGTCAAATTCGTCGATGATATTTTTGATAGCAATGGATTTATCGTGAATATTGCGCAGGTACTGCTGCTGCTTTTCCGGGGGAATTTTTTTGGAAGTTACCAAACGTTCCGAGTATCCCATGACCGACGTAAGCGGCGTTTTAATATCGTGGGAAACGGAGGCAATCAGCCGCCGCTCTGACTGCGCTTTGCTTTCGATTACATCTACCATATCGGCAAAGGTATTTTGCAGCTTGCCGAGTTCGTCCTGCCGGGTGCTGCGCTGCGGAAGAACACCATGCTCGTAATATTCACGAAATGTGTGGCGGAGCCGAATGATGGGCGCCAGCACCAAAAGATAAAGCATAACGGCAACCACAATGAAGATGCAGATATCCAGTACACAAAGCCCCACCAGTGCGCTGCGGCTGATGGAAGCGCTTATCTGATGCCGCTTTAGCGGAATGCTGAACGTGCGGATAGTCAGCGGGCCTTTTTGGTTGGGCAGGGTCACTTTTGCGCTGCCGGAAACGACAACGCAATTATTGTCCTGCGGCGACTGATACTCAAACAGCAGTTCCCCTTTTTCGTCGCGGACTTCACAGGAAATGCTGTGGGCAACCGCGTAGCTTTTCAGTGCCTTGTAGTCACCGCCGCAGTCCATGAGAAAGGAAGCGGCCTGTTTGGCGCTGTCGCTGGATTCCGTATGAATGCCGTTATAGAGGTTGTCCACGGAGGACCGCAAATAAGGAAGAAAACAGCCGCACATAATCAGCCCGCTAAGCACCGCGACCAGCACCAGTCCCACCAGCGCTTTGTGGGAAAGACGGCTGCTCAGCCACCCCACACGGGGATTTTCACTGCGGTCCATTTGCCTTTTTATCATGCGTGTTTTCACCTCCCGCGCATTCATCAGTAAAGCTGCTTTGTGTCACAAAACGGTAGCCGGAACCCCATACGGTTTTAATGTACTGCCACTTGGGGTCAAGCTTTTCCCGAAGATTTTTTATGTTAATAGCAACGGTGCCAACATCGCCGTAGGACGTTTTCCACACATCATGGTAAATCTTTTCCCGGGAAAGCGTGTGACCTGCATTTTGCATAAGGTAAGCCAGCAACTCAAACTCTTTTGTGGAGAGCTGAACTGGAGAGCCGCCTTTTTGTACGTTCATTTCATCACGGTTCAGCGTGATGTCACCTATTTGCAGCACGGAGTGTGCCCGCTGTGGTCCAGCCGTTCGGCTTTCACGGCGCAGGTGGGCGTTGATGCGGGCAACCAATTCGTCCAGCATAAAGGGCTTTGTCAGATAGTCATCAGCGCCCAGATTCAGACCATTTACAATATCTTTGGAGGTGTCCTTCGCGCTTAAAAACAGAATAGGGCAGCTGACGCTGCCGCGGATGCGCCGGCAGACGTCCAGCCCGCTGATACCTTTGAGCATGATATCCAGAATAATCATGTCAAAGGTGTTTTTCCGAATGAGGGCGATTGCCTCTTCACCAGTGGGAGCGGTTGTGACCGCATAGCCATTTTCCCCTAAGACATCGGACAGCAGCATGAGAATGGAAACATCATCATCTACCACCAGTATTTTTTGCGGTGCGTTTGCCAACTTCCTTTTTCCTCCTCTTTTGCAATGCTTTATTTATACGAATGAAAACTCTTCTTTTTGAATATGGTTCGGAGAGGGCACTGCACAAAAGCAGCAGGCTCTGGAGGACAGGGCCGGTCCCTGCCATGGCTTTTCCCGCAAAAGTGGAAAAACAGCGAAACCCGACTCTTTTATTATATCGGATTCCATATCAGCCGTTTATTAAGAATTATGAGACTTCCGTGTGTTTCCTTGACATGGAGAGGGCGTTCCTCCTATAGTATTTTATGGTACACCGTCCTTAGCACTTTTTCAATGTGTATCAACTGCAGAGGGCAGAAAGATTATTTTGAGGGTGGATGAATTGCTGAAAAAAATAGCACATGCACTGACGCGCCGGCCAAAGCTGGTGGTATTCATCGCGGTTCTGCTGATGATTCCCTCCTTTATCGGTGTGGCAGCAACCAAAGTCAACTATGACCTGCTGACCTATCTGCCGCCGGAAACGAATTCCTCCAAGGGCGAAAAGCTGCTGGAGGAGCCGTTCCATAACGCGGCAACATCCATGCTGATTGTGCAGAATATGCCGCCGGCATATACCAACAACCTGCGCAAGTCCATTGAAAAGATTCCGGGTGTGACGCACGCCCTGTGGATTTCCAGCATGGCAGGTATTCAGGTGCCAAAAGACATGATTCCGGAGAAAATAAGAAAGGCGTTTTATTCCGGAAATTCAACAATGATGGTTATTCAGTTCCAGTCACCGGGCGCTTCCGAAGAAACCATGCAGGCCATTCAAAAAATACGCACGACCTGCAATAAAAATTGTATGTTGGCGGGCGCAGCGGGTATTGTTAAAGATACCAAGGATCTGCTGGACCAGGAACTTCCGCAGTACATATTACTGGCCATTATTCTTTCCTTGATTGCCATGTCCTTTTCCATGAACTCATGGCTTCTGCCGGTTACGTTTCTGCTGGATATCGGAATGGCCGTTGTGTATAACTTCGGCACAAACTTCTTCCTAGGGCAGATATCCTATATTACGATGGCAATCGCCGGTATTTTGCAGCTGGGTGTTACCATGGACTACTCCATCTTCCTGTATAACCGTTATAAGGAGGAGCAGCAGAACTACGATGATAACAAGGACGCCATGGCGGTTGCCATTCAGGCAGCGTTTGTGTCCCTTTCCGGCAGTTCCCTGACAACCATAGCGGGCTTTGCAGCATTGTGCTTTATGCGGCTGCTGCTGGGCCGCGATATTGGTATTGTCATGGCAAAGGGCGTTGTACTCGGTGTGCTGACCGTTGTGTTGGTGCTGCCGTCCCTCCTGCTGCTGTTTGACAAGCCAATTGCAAAGTATCAGCATAAGGTACTGCTGCCGGACTGTACAAATGTCAACCGTTTTATCGTTAAGCACCGCAAGGCATTTGTCGCCTTGTTTATCCTGCTTTTTATCCCGAGCTTTTACGCGCAGAAGAATGCACCGCAGTATTATAAACTGGACCTCGCTATGCCGCAGGATATGCCTTCCATCGTTGCGACCAACAAGCTGCGCAACGACTATGATATGGCAACAACACATTTTGCCATTGTGCATGACAGTATCGGCAACCAGAAAATTAAACAGATGACGGATGCCATTGAAAAGGTGGACGGTGTTGAAAACACCCTTTCTTATAATCAGCTGGTCAGTTCCGACATCCCAGATTTCTTTGTTCCGCAGGATGTCAAAGATATCTTTAAAAAAGGCGGTATGCAGATTATCATGATAAATTCCCATTATGCTGCCGCTTCGTCAGAGGTTGGGAATCAGCTGACGGAACTAACCAAACTGGTACAGTCCTATGATAAAGGCGCCTATCTGACCGGTGAAGCGGCTATGACCGACGACCTGATTACCACTTCCGAAACAGACTTTCATGTTACCAATTATATTTCTATGGCGGCGATTCTGATTATTGTTGCATTGGTGTTCAAATCCCTGACCGTGCCGATTGTTCTGGTGCTGGCGATTGAGCTGGCAATCTTCATTAACGAGGGTGTTCCATACTTTACGAATGTGGCAATTCCGTTCATTGCACCAACCGTTATTGGCTGTGTACAGCTGGGTGCAACCGTTGACTATGCGATTCTAATGACAACCCGTTTTCGTGAAGAGCTACAGAAGGGCAACAAACGGGAAGACGCGATTGTCATTGCCGCCACGACATCAGATGATTCGATTATTGCCAGTTCACTGGTGCTGTTCTGTGCAACACTGGGCGTCGGTATTGTTTCCAAAATGAAGATTATCAGCACCATTTGCCTGATGCTGGCGCGCGGTGCTGTTATTTCGGCACTCATTACTATTTTTGTTTTGCCAGCAATTCTGTATGTCTGTGAGCCGATTTTTGCACACACCAGCTTGTGGTGGAGAAAGCCGAAGCCCCGTAAGCAGACGCTTGGGCGGCATGCGGCACAACCAGCAGATAAATGTAATTTGAGTGAATGATTCTTTATATTCTTTTTTATAAAAAAGCAAAGGAGTAATCTACGTGCTGAATTTATTTGGCAATCCTTCCGACAAGCGGTCCAGCGGGACCGCAAAGAGGGTGCTTGCAGCCGTACTCAGCGCCGCAGTCGTTACCGCGGCATTGGGAAATGGTATGGCTGCTTTTGCTGCAGATTCCAATGTGAATCCTGTTTGTGATGAAACCTACTATGCTATGCTGAACTATTATGGAAACCTGAAAGAGGGCAGTGTCGTAAAAAGTTATGCACTGAACGGTGCCAGCACTATCAGCGACTATGGACAGTATGACAGTGTCAACAACCTGTCAGATGATGCCAAGCCGTCACAGTCCGGAAACAAGCTGACTTTTAATCTGAATAAAAACAATGCAGACCATTTCTACTTTGAGGGCAAAACTTCTAAACCGTATGCTTCTATGCCATGGACACTGAAAGTATCTTATCGTTTGAATGGTGTTGCAGCCAAAGCGGAAGACCTCGCCGGCAAAAGCGGTCTGGTCGAAATCAATATTGACGCAACACCGAAAAAGGACAGCGGCATTTCCAGCTACTATAAAAACAATCTAGTTCTGATGGGCACAACAGCTTTTAATGAAGATGATATTCTTTCACTGGAAGCAAACGGCGCACAGGTACAGCTGCTCGGCAATCTGCGCTCAGTTTTGTTCCTTGTCATGCCGGGTGAAACACAGCATGTCAACATTCGGGTTGGAACCAATTCTTTTACATTCTCCGGCATGACCTTTATGGCTGTTCCGGCAACGCTGTCCCAGTTGAATCAGATTACCGACCTGCAGAAAGCAAAGAATAAAACAGAAAATTCCTACAAGGCTATTCAGGACAGTTTGGATTCTATGCTTGGTTCCGCAGACGCTGTCAGCGGCAGTCTGAACACAGCGGCCGACGGCATAGACCAGCTGAATCAGGCCCGCGCAAGCCTTTCCAGCGGAAAAACACAGGCTTACCAGTCTATAGATGTATCGTTAGCAGATCTTAGTAAGATGGCCGATTCGCTGCAGCCCATGAATGCACATTTGGATACGGCAAGCAAAGCGCTGAGCAGTATTTCCAGCAAAGTGCAGAGTTTGTCCAGCAATATGGCTGGATTGAAGACTCCGCTTGAAAATTGCCGAAAAAATATTACGGCAGTGCAAAAAGACCTGACGGATATCAATGCACTGGTGCAGCAGCAGGGAAAAGATTTTGTGGGCGGCAAAACAAAGGCCAGAGGCATCATGACAAACCTGCAAAAGGATATGAATAACCTCGGTTCCAGCCTAAAAGCACTGCAAAGCCAGCTGAAGACGATGCAGGGCCAACTGAAACAGCTTTCCGCCATAACGGCGCCCGGTACACTGAAGCCCTCCGCCGGCGATGAAGCACAGCTGAAACAGCAGCTGCAGCATGTGCAGGAACTTTACAGCAAATATATGGAATACTGCACAGCACTGAAAAAAGCAGGTCAAAAAGCAGTACCTTCCTTTGATGAGTTCTTGGGTGGGCTAGTAAAGCAGAAAAAGTTAACCGAGGCACAAGCCAAAGCGGTCAGCCAAGCCTACGCAAAATACGGCAGCAAGATGGATGAAGTGCAGGAACTGCTTTCTTTGGGAGAACGGATTGACAGTACACTGCAGTCGGTGAACAGCGAAATTGCTACTTTAAATACGGTTATCGGCAGCGTGTCAACGGCGACTTCCTCTATGCTGAATACGGTCAGCGGACTGTGCAGCACACTTGGCGACAGCGGTATCATTGGTGAACTGAAGAGCCTGAACCTATTGATGGGCACAGCCCTCAATGAGGTGGCTGAAAGTGAACAGAAGGTTACCTCCATGAGCAGCAGCCTGACTGGCAGCCTAAAAGATATGGGCAACGCGGCAAAAGATATTACAAAGAGCACGGAACAGGCGCTGTCCGTTATCAATTCTTTGACTAAGACAATCAATTCCTATGTCCCCGATATGCAGAACACACTGAAAGACTGCAAAACAGTGGTCAGTTCCGCAACAACTGGTATGAAGGATACGGCGTCGGCATTGAAAACCATAGAAACATTGGCAAAATCCAATGGTGGTAAAGCAGATGCCGCAACACAGAAAGCACTGCAGGGTCTGTCCCAGTCACTGCGCGGCTCCAGCCGGGGGTTTAGCCAGACGGACACGGCCCGCAAGGCACAGAAAACTATCAGTGATGAAATCGACAAACAGTGGGATACCTATACAGGTGAAAAAAACAATCTACTGTATATGAATCCGAATGCAAAACCGGTTTCTATGACATCTACGCAAAACAGCACGCCGCACAGTATTCAAATGGTCATTCGCACACAGGAAATTAAAGAAAGTGACAATAAGTCCAGCGATAAAATGACCGCCGCTGCAGCCGACACAACATTCCCGGAACGAGTGGCAAATCTCTTTAAGGGAATATGGGGTGCAATTACCGGTGTTTTTGTACACAAGTAAATCTTTATATACACTTCCTTTCTGAAAGAACGCAGTCCTGAAAAAGCAGGGCTGCGTTCTTTGTTGTCGTGGGCGCTTCCGCGACAGAATAGCCCCATTTTCGCGGGGGAATTATGTTACACTGTTTCAGTAGTTCCATGATATTGCAGTTCCCACAGAAAATGAATTGGAACCGGAAGAAAGGAGTCGGACTATGGACAGTGAGAAACAGACACAGGCTGTCGGCAAACGCCCAGTACAGCTGCAGTTGAAAGAGGGTACGCTGACCGCTTCACTTTCCGGGGAAATTGACCACCATACGGCCCGTGAGATTCGTGAAGAAATCGACTTGGTCCTCATGCGTGTGCACCCCGGACATCTGGTAATGGATTTTGCAGATGTGCAGTTTATGGACAGTTCCGGAATTGGTCTCATCCTCGGCCGCTGTAAATTGATGCAGGTTTGGCAGGGGAAAGTTTCTATATGCCATATGCCCCCGAAGCTGGAACGGCTGATTTCTTTGGCAGGGCTTTCAGAACTGTGCGAAGTACAGAAGGAGGAAACAAAGCATGAAAACGTTGAATGAAATGCATCTGCATTTTCCCAGCGTCAGCATCAATGAAAGTTTTGCCCGTGCAGCGGTGGCAGCCTTTGCGGTGCAGCTGGACCCAACGCTGGATGAACTGTGCGACCTGAAAACAGCTGTATCGGAGGCAGTGACCAATGCCATTATTCACGGTTATCAGGATACAATCGGTGTTGTATACATAGACTGCCGCATTTTACCGGACAGCACCATACAGGTACGGGTGCGGGACCGCGGCTGCGGCATAGCGGATATACAGAAGGCCATGGAGCCGCTGTATACCACTTCCGGCAGCGAGCGTGCCGGCCTTGGCTTTGCTGTGATGAAAAGCTTTACGGACAAACTGCGTGTGCAGAGCCGTCTTGGCGTTGGGACGACAGTCTTTATGGAAAAGACTTTTTCGCCGCGTGTGCGCTGCAATGGATAGAGAAACGGGTATTACACAGAATCTTGGCCTTGCACGCGCCTGCGCAAACCGCTTCCGCGGCAGAGGCATTGAGTATGATGATTTGTATCAGGCAGCCTGTGTGGGTCTGGTGCAGGCCGTGGACCGCTTCGATGAAAGCCGTGGGCTTCGTTTTTCTACTTATGCGGTACCAGTCATTTTAGGGGAAGTGCGCCGGCTGTTTCGGGAGGGTGGTGCGGTTAAGGTCAGCCGCGGGCTGCGTGACCTGTCCAGAAAAGCGGCAGCAGAGAGCAAAGCTTACGCACAAAAGTATGGACGTATGCCAACTGTCACGGAACTGGCACAGCGGCTGGGGGTAGATGCGGAAACGGCAGCGCAGGCGCTGGGCGCGGCACAAGCACCGATTTCTTTGACTGCTGAAGATGACAGCGGCAATGCGATGGATATACCGGATGATGCGAAAGAAGAAGAGCTGACGGATGTGCTCAGTCTGCGGCAGGCAATCGGAAAACTGGAAGCGCAGGACAGAAAGCTTTTGTACTTCCGATATTTCCAGAGTGAAACACAAACGCAGACAGCCGCAAAGTTGGGGATGACACAGGTGCAGGTTTCGCGCAGAGAGAAGAAATTGATGACGACCCTGCGGCAGGCTTTAGGATAGGAAAAAGGCCTTTTTGACGGGAAATAAACTTTTTTGAATTTTTTTAAAAAAGTAGTTGACAAAGGGAGAAGGCAGTGGTATTATATATGAGTCGCCGCGAGAGAGGCGCCCGGGGCTAAGGCCTAAGGGAGCTGAAATTGAGGCGGCGCAGGACCTTGAAAATTAAACAACGATGACAAGTAACGGACCCGAAAGATTCCGAGAGGAATGACGAGAAGCTGACTCGTAAAAAAACAGCAAAACGATACGCAAGCGTATCAAAACGAGCTACAAAAGCTCTAGAGTAGATTTGGATGCCGAAAGGCGTTTAGATATCATATTTTAGAGAGTTTGATCCTGGCTCAGGACGAACGCTGGCGGCGTGCCTAACACATGCAAGTCGAACGAAACTTTTTGCTTCGGTAGAAAGTTTAGTGGCGGACGGGTGAGTAACGCGTGAGGAACCTGCCTTTCAGAGGGGGATAATGTCTGGAAACGGACACTAATACCGCATGACATTTTCTGTTCACATGGACAGAAAATCAAAGGAGCAATCTGCTGAAAGATGGACTCGCGTCCGATTAGCTAGATGGTGAGATAATAGCCCACCATGGCGACGATCGGTAGCCGGACTGAGAGGTTGAACGGCCACATTGGGACTGAGACACGGCCCAGACTCCTACGGGAGGCAGCAGTGGGGGATATTGCACAATGGAGGAAACTCTGATGCAGCAACGCCGCGTGAAGGAAGACGGTCTTCGGATTGTAAACTTTTGTACCTAGGGACGATAATGACGGTACCTAGGCAGCAAGCTCCGGCTAACTACGTGCCAGCAGCCGCGGTAATACGTAGGGAGCGAGCGTTGTCCGGATTTACTGGGTGTAAAGGGTGCGTAGGCGGCCAAGCAAGTCAGCTGTGAAAACTATGGGCTTAACCCATAGCCTGCAATTGAAACTGTTTGGCTTGAGTGAAGTAGAGGTAGGTGGAATTCCCGGTGTAGCGGTGAAATGCGTAGAGATCGGGAGGAACACCAGTGGCGAAGGCGACCTACTGGGCTTTAACTGACGCTGAAGCACGAAAGCATGGGTAGCAAACAGGATTAGATACCCTGGTAGTCCATGCTGTAAACGATGATTACTAGGTGTGGGGGGTCTGACCCCTTCCGTGCCGGAGTTAACACAATAAGTAATCCACCTGGGGAGTACGACCGCAAGGTTGAAACTCAAAGGAATTGACGGGGGCCCGCACAAGCAGTGGAGTATGTGGTTTAATTCGAAGCAACGCGAAGAACCTTACCAGGTCTTGACATCCAACTAACGAAGCAGAGATGCATTAGGTGCCCTTCGGGGAAAGTTGAGACAGGTGGTGCATGGTTGTCGTCAGCTCGTGTCGTGAGATGTTGGGTTAAGTCCCGCAACGAGCGCAACCCTTACTGTTAGTTGCTACGCAAGAGCACTCTAGCAGGACTGCCGTTGACAAAACGGAGGAAGGTGGGGACGACGTCAAATCATCATGCCCCTTATGACCTGGGCTACACACGTACTACAATGGCCGTTAACAGAGAGAAGCGATACCGCGAGGTGGAGCGAACCTCAAAAAGCGGTCTCAGTTCGGATTGCAGGCTGAAACCCGCCTGCATGAAGTTGGAATTGCTAGTAATCGCGGATCATAATGCCGCGGTGAATACGTTCCCGGGCCTTGTACACACCGCCCGTCACACCATGGGAGCCGGTAATACCCGAAGTCAGTAGTCTAACCGCAAGGAGGACACTGCCGAAGGTAGGATTGGCGACTGGGGTGAAGTCGTAACAAGGTAGCCGTATCAGAAGGTGCGGCTGGATCACCTCCTTTCTATGGAGAACAGAGCAGATGAAACAAGCTGCTCGAAATCCTAGGTCGGTCGGATCAAAAGCTTGTCAATCGTTGTTTAATTTTGAAGGCCTTGCGATGCAAGACTTTCAGAAGATGGTGGACGGGAAAAGCCACCAGTATGGGGGTATAGCTCAGCTGGGAGAGCGCCTGCTTTGCAAGCAGGAGGTCAACGGTTCGATCCCGTTTATCTCCACCATGGGCTTCTGGTGAGAACCGGAAAGCCGGGAAATGGGCTTATAGCTCAGCCGGTTAGAGCGCACGCCTGATAAGCGTGAGGTCGGTGGTTCGAGTCCACTTAAGCCCACCAGACGGGGAAACCCGCAGCTGTACATTGAAAACTGAATAAAGAAAAGAATGCGAAAAACGATATCAAG